>CAZTCR010000106.1:0-1867 GCA_964612185.1 uncultured Eubacteriales bacterium | reverse complement strand
CAGACTGTCCGAAAAGTAGCCATATTCTCTGTCTCTTAATATGCGGTTCACAAATTAATGGTAGAATATATCAAAGGTAATTGAGCGGAGGCGGAGCATGAGATATATAGAAAAAGTGAACCGTGAGCAGATAACAATGCTGCCAAACACTTTGGATGATTATGTAAGCGAAGACAATCCCGTTCGCGTAATTGACGCGTTTGTGGATTCGCTGGATATGGATATTTTGGGTTTTTGCCGCGCACAGAACGATGCCACCGGAAGACCGTCATATGATCCGAAGGACTTGCTAAAACTGTACATATATGGATATTTCAACAAAATTCGTTCCAGCCGTAAACTGATGAAAGAGTGCACACGAAATGTGGAATTGTTTTTCCTGCTCGGCAGGCTTGTGCCTGATTTCCGTACAATAGCCGACTTCCGTAAGAATAATGCAAAAGCAATCCGAAATGTATTTCGCAGCTTTGCAAAACTGTGCCTCAAAATGGGATTATATAAACGCGAGTTACTCGCAGTGGACGGAACGAAGGTGCGTGCGCAGAACAGCCACGATAATTGCTATACCGCCGAAGTTTTGGAAAAGAAGATCGCAAACATTGAGGAAAAACTTCAAAAGTTTTTTGAAGAGCTTGACGAGAATGACAGTGAAGACAACAAGACGACCGAAACACCGTCGGAAGCGGTAAGGAACGCGATAGAAGAACTGAGAAATCGTAAAGAAATATATTGTGAATACCTGGGACAACTTGAAAAAAGCGGAGAAAAGCAATTGCTTACTACTGACCCGGAAGCACACCGAATGCACACAAAGGACGGGTTTCACAGCTGTTTTAATGTCCAGGCAGCCGTTGACAGCGAAAGCCACTTGATTGCGGGATATGAAGTAACGAGCCAAGGTAACGACGTCGGTCTGCTATGTAAAACCGTAGAAGAAGCAAAAGAAATACTTGAAGTTGACACAATTAAGGCAACCGCAGATAAGGGTTATGACAGCAGAACGGATATACTGAACTGTATCATGAATGGAACGGATCCCCATGTCATCCCTAAGTATGACAAAGAAGAAACGGTCTTTACCCTTGATTACAAAGAAACCGAGATTACGGAAGAAATCAAGGCATCGACAAAACCGGAAGACATACGGAAATGCTTACACGCAGGGATATTACCCGGTTGCTATGAAGAAAGCAACATAAGCGTAGAAGCCCGGTCCACCGGAGATATCAGCTGCTTTATACGAAACGGTGACGGAGCCGTTATCTGTCCGACAGGCAATGTCATGTATTGTATCCGCTGCCGAGGAGAGAGCAAAATTTATGCTAACAAGGATGCGTGCAGGCAGTGTAAAAACCGCTGCAAAGCCTCCGGAAAACACAAAACCGTAAGTTTTGGTCCCTGCACAACCTATGTTCCGGTTAAAATGTACGGCAAATCCGAATGTCAACTGAATGAAATACCGCAGACCGGTAAAAATCCATACAACCATACGCTTGACCGAAGGGATTACAACCATGATAAACAGGTGATTGTACATGTTCGGCATGATGAGTGTATAACAAAACTGCGTAAGACACTCGTGGAACACCCGTTTGGAACTGTTAAGTGGTCATATGGTTTTCATTATGTCTTATGCAAGGGAAAAGAAAAAGCCGCAGCTGAGCTGGGGCTTGGTTTCCTTGCGTATAATCTGACAAGAGCAATCAATATGGTCGGAGTTAAGAGGTTAATAGAGGCAATATGAGGGCTATATAGCCTATTTTTTTTGCCTATAGGTGAAAATTGGGTAAAACCGATTAAAAGCATCACGAAAACTGCAGAAAAAAGCCCGAAAAGCCTTGACTTACAAGGCTTTTCGGACATGGTG
>CAZTCR010000105.1:0-1921 GCA_964612185.1 uncultured Eubacteriales bacterium | reverse complement strand
AAATCCAGCAGTCCGGCACAACATCGGCAATTGTCTTGATTTTTGTGGTGTTTTTAATTTTTAGTTTGTCCACAAGCAGGCCGACTGTTATAAAATCACGATAAGGGAGGTTAACGGCCGTGTCTTTGACATCCACGGGCACTTCGCAGTTCAGTTCGCTTATCAGCTCCGAAATCGGCATGGAAGATATAAAACAGTCTGCTTCAAGTTCATTCGTCCCTGCATCCGTTTGTACGGTTACCGACTTTATACTGCCTCCGGTTGCATTGATGGCCGATACTTTTGCACTAAATATAATATTCCCACCGCGTTTTTGAACTTCGGCAGCCATTTTTTCCCAAAGCTGTCCGGGGCCTTTTTTAGGGTAAGAAAAAAGATCAATCAACGAGGTTTCGACATTATCCTGATTTAACCCTTTACGGATAAATGGCTTTTTAAGCATATATAAAACTGCCTTGGTCAGCGACAGTCCCTTGATGCGCTGTGCGCCCCAAGCGGCGGATATCTCACTCGGGTCTTTGCCCCAGACTTTGGCGGTATAGTCTTTAAAAAACATTTTATACAGCGCGGTACCGAAACGGTTGATCATAAAATCTTCCAGCGTCACTTCCTTGCGTTTAAACGCCTGAGATTTGACATAAGCGATACCCGCTGCCGCTGTTTTGGCGAGACCCAGATTCGCGATGGTTTGCGCTTTTAGTGATATCGGATAATCAAAAAACCTTTTTAAATAAAGAATTCTTGAAACCCTGGAGCGGACAAGCAGCACATCGTCTTCCTTTTCCGGGTCCGGGCCGCCGGAGACAAGCGGTTTTCCCCTGCCCAGGATGATATCGTCGGCAGAAGGCTTGCCTTGCACCGGCATAATCTCCTGCCACAGGTCCATCACTTCTTTGCTTTTTGAAAAAAATCGGTGCCCGCCGATATCGATGCGGTTGCCGTTATGGTTAACCGTGCGCGCAATACCGCCGGCAAAATCCTCTTTTTCTAAAACCGTCACCTGATAACCGCCTTCTTGGGTCAGCTTGTAGGCAGCAGATAACCCGGCGGGGCCTGCGCCGATAATGACAACTTTTCTGTTACCGTTTCCCATCTGTTACTCCCCTTTAAAAACAAATATTTTTCTGCCGATATAATTCCAGACCAGCACCACACCGGCGACGAAACATTTGACCAATAAGTACCATAACCCGGCGCTGCCGACAATTTTCACCCCGATGTACATCCCGAGCTCTGTCAACCCAAGGCCGATTATCCCGATGACGGCGAAAATTAAAAAAGCTTTGACTGTACGGCCTTGCTTTTGTTGATTGGCGCTCTTAAATACAAAGGCGAGCGAGAGAAAATAGTTGACAATCAAGCCGGTTATAAAACCGGCCGCCACGCTGACTGCCATTACCGTTTCGCTGCCATCACTCTTAAAAACAATCTCACGGAAAAACGCGAGTGTGCCGGCATCAAATAAAAATGCGATACCGCCGACAACGGCATACCGCAAAAACTCCCGGATTATACTGTTGTATTTCATGTTTTTCGACATCAAGCAGCGTCCCTTCACGGTCTTCCTCAAGTTTGAACAATTTCGTTTCTCGTATTGTCAATGATTATATCAAATCTTCCCGCTCTATGCAAACACAAATGCCAATAAAAAAACATCCAAGCGTGAGGAATGGATGTTTTACGGCATTGGAATGCCTCGCTAACAACCGGGGCAACTGCCCGTGGGGTCATTTTTCGTTTATTTGGCTTTTTGGTTCCGGATACGGCGCGGTATTCAAAACAATTTGCTGTTTTGACACGACAGCCTTATCGCGGCACAGCGGGCAGTTTTTATGGTGGTCTTCCAAATCCACTCTACACTTATTACAGCGCATATATAACCTCCTATAAACTTTCTGTTTGAATATTGCTTTGAATTCTG
>CAZTCR010000104.1:0-2257 GCA_964612185.1 uncultured Eubacteriales bacterium | reverse complement strand
TGAACATTCACATAGATCCCGGGGAGTTCGTGTTTGTCGTCGGCGCGTCGGGGGCGGGTAAAAGCACCTTCCTCAAACTGATTATTCGGGAAGAAGTTCCCACAAAAGGCACCATCCAGATTAAAAAGTTTTTGCTCAATGACTTAAAGCGTAATGAGATCCCGGAATTCCGGCGCCATTTGGGCATCGTATTCCAGGATTTCCGTTTAATACAAAACATGAATGTATACGACAACATCGCGTTTGCCATGCGGGTTATCGGCGCGAAAGAAAAGGATATCCGCAAGCGCGTGCCGTATGTCATCAGCCTGGTCGGCTTGTCTTCCAAAGCGCGGTGCATGCCCCTGGAGCTCTCCGGCGGGGAACAGCAGCGCGTGGCCTTGGCGCGGGCGCTCACCAACAACCCGGACATTATCATCGCGGACGAACCGACCGGCAATGTCGACCCGCAGATGTCTTACGAGATTGTATCCCTGCTGACGAAACTCAACAGCACGGGCACCACCGTGGTGATGGTCACGCATGAGCACGAACTGGTGCGCCGGTTTGACAAACGCGTGATTATTCTGGAAAGCGGCTGCATCGTGTCGGACGGATTGCCCCTGCGGGGAAAAGCCGCGGCGTCATCCACCGGTCACCTGAATGCCGTCCCGCGGGACCTGACACAGCGCTACACCGGCCAAAGCCGGGTGCGCCCGGTTGGGGAGAGCAGCGCGAAGGACGGTGACGAGCAATGAAGACGGACAGCATGGGGTATTTAACCAAAGAAGGTTTCCGCAATGTGGTGGTCAACAAACTCATGAGCATCGCCTCGGTTTCCGTTTTGTTCAGCTGTTTGGTGATGATCGGCACCGCTTTTTTGCTGCTGGTCAACATCACCTCCATCATCAGCGGTATTGAGGACCAGAACATTATCACCGTGTTTTATGCCAGCGGCGCGGAGGGTTCCGCGGATGACGGTCTGGGCGGTCAAATCGCGGCGCTGGAGAATGTAAAAAGCGCGGAGTTTGTGCCCAATGAAACGGCCTACCAAGAAGTAATCGCCAACGCCGACCCGGGGCTGGCGGAATATTTAAGCGGCGGGGAAGCAGCCTTCCCGGACGCGTACAAAGTGACCATCAAGGATATGGGACAGTATGAGGATACAGTCGCGCAACTCAACGCCCTCGAAGGGGTCGACCAGGTGCGCGGAAGCGCGTCTTTGGCGAAAAAGCTCAATGACATCCGCGGCACCGTGACCGCCATCAGCGTGGGTATTATCGTGATGCTGCTGCTGGTTTCGCTGTTTATCATATCCAACACCATCAAAATCACGATGTACAGCCGCCGGCTGGAGATCAGCATTATGCGCAGCGTTGGGGCAACCTCCTGGTTCATCCGCTGGCCGTTTATGCTCGAAGGGATGATACTCGGGGTTTTTGCGGGGTTGCTCTCCACTTTAGCCGTATGGGGTATCTATGAAGCATCCATACGCGCGCTGACAGATTTGCTCACAGATTTGGGCGGGCGCGAATCGCTGCCGTTTGTGCACTACGCGCCGATGATTCTGCTGAGTTTTATTGGTGTCGGCATTGTCACGGGCGGATTCGGGAGCATGATCTCCATTGCCAAATATCTCAAGGAAAAGGAGTTTGTGAACGATGAAGAATAAAGCCGGAACCGGGTTCAAGAAGATCACATGCCTGTTTCTTTGCCTGGTGCTTCTGTTGCTCACCGGGGCGCCGCAGGCAAGCGCGAACGAACTGGACGATTTGAAGGCGGAATACGACCGCTTAACGCAGAAGATCGCGGACAGCGAGAAAGCGCTGAGTAAGATTTACGCGGATAAAAACAAACAGCAGGAGATGCTCAAAGAACTCAACGACCAGTTGGATGCGATTGACAGACAGATGAAGGTGCTCAACGCCTCCATTACCCTGCTGCAGACGGATGTAAACAGCCTGCAGGGCACCGTCACGCGTTATCAGGCGGACATCAAGGCGTTGGGCGTTAAAATCGAGGATACGAACAAAGAGATTACCGAAAAGCAGGCTGTGATGGAAAGCACCCGGCAGGAGGCCCTGGACCGCATGCGGACGAGTTACCTGGCGGGCAACCCGTCCAAGCTGGAAATCCTGCTGAGTTCCAATGATATGAGCGTCTTTTTTTACAACATGGAGATGCTCAAGCAGCTTGCCAAAAAGGACGAAGCCCTCATTGACAAACTCAAGGGAGAAACAAACGCGCTCAACGAGTTGAAAAAGGGCATGGAAAAGGA
>CAZTCR010000103.1:0-2347 GCA_964612185.1 uncultured Eubacteriales bacterium | reverse complement strand
GTTTACATGCCTTTCAAATTATGGTATCTTTATTAATATCAAAAATCTTTCAAAAGCGGTTATCGGATGAATGCTGTACTTTCATCCATTTGAAAAACATCCTAATCCCTTCGAAAGGACTCAATTTTATGATGGAATTTTCAACTCGGTTCATCACAGCAACAAGGGAATACACCACCTATGAAAAGCACATCCCCGCCCCCTATTTCCGCAAGAATTTTCAACTGACAAGCAAACCGAAAAGCGCGGAAATCACGATTTGTGGTCTGGGCTTTTATGAGTTGTTCATCAACGGCCAAAAAATTACCAAGGGTTACCTGGCGCCCTACATTTCAAACCCGGATGATATCATCTATTATGATAACTACGACCTGAAGGATTTGCTCATAAAAGGCGAAAATGTCATCGGCGTGCAGCTCGGCAATGGGATGCAAAATGCGCCGGGCGGGCAGATTTGGGATTTTCACCTGGCGAAGTTCCGTGGCGCGCCGAAGCTGGCGCTGACCGTTGAGGCACAGCTTGAAAACGGCCATGAACTGATATTTGAAGCGGATGAAAGTTTTAAGACCGCTCCCTCCCCGGTTTGGTTTGATGATTTACGCTGCGGTGAATTTTACGACGCCCGCAAAGAAATGCCCGGCTGGTGCGAACCCGCTTTCGACGACAGCGGCTGGAGCTGTGCGCTGATTGCCGACAAACCGCGCGGCGAGCCGGAACTGTGCGAGGCAGATGCGATTGTTAAATCCATGGAACTCGCACCCGTTGCTGTCCGCCCGGCGAAATTGGCGCCTTATATCCCCCGCAGGGACATGAGCGGTATAGACACTGCGTACAAACCGAACAATACCGAAGGTTATCTCTATGACTTTGGCGTGAATACCGCGGGTGTCTGCCGGCTTCAAATCAACGGAACACCCGGGCAACAAGTCGAAATGCAATTCTGCGAATACTTGGAAGAGAACGGATCCCCTTCTTATAAGAATATCGACTTTTACCCGGACGGGTACGCCCAGCGGGATATTTTCATCTGCAAGGGCGGCGAAGAAGGTTATGTCCCGTCCTTCACCTACCACGGCTTTCGTTACTGCCTGGTGATGGGTATCACAGCGGAGCAGGCCAAGCCGGAACTGCTCACCTGCCTGGTGCTGCATTCCGATTTAAAGGAGCGCGGCTCGTTTGAATGTTCGGACAAAATGGCGAACACCCTGCAGGAACTGACCCGGCGGTCGGATTTGGCGAATTTTTATTATTTCCCGACGGACTGCCCTCACCGTGAAAAGAACGGTTGGACGGGCGACGCCGCCGTGTCCTGCGAGCATATGACGCTCAACCTTTCGCCGGAAAAGAGCTACCTTGAATGGCTGCGCAATATCCGCAAAGCGCAGGCGGACGATGGCAGCCTGCCCGGTATTGTACCCACAACCGGCTGGGGTTTTGCCTGGGGTAACGGCCCGGCGTGGGACAGCGCGCTGACCTTCATCCCCTACACCACATACCTTTACCGGGGCGACATAAGAATCCTGCGGGAGAACGCCGCGGCTATTTTTCGCTATCTTCACTACATCGCCGCCAAACGCGGCGAGGACGGATTGTTAAAACTCGGGCTTGGTGACTGGCTGCAGGCGGGCAGAGGTGGCAATGGTTTCACCGCGCCGCTGGAGTTTACGGATTCCGTTATATCCATGAGCATCTGCCAAAAGGCGGCTTACATATTTGAGGAACTCGGTCTCGGTTTGCAGCAACGGTTCGCGCAGGGTTTGTATAATGAACTGCGCGCCGCTGTGCGTGATAAACTGGTGGACCTTAACATCATGACCGTCGCGGGGCGCTGCCAGACCGCGCAGTCTATGGCGATTTATTATGATGTGTTTGAACCGGGTGAAAAACAGCAGGCGTTTGCTGTGCTGCTTAAGATTATTCACGAAAGCGATGAGCACATTGACTTCGGTATGCTTGGCGCGCGGGTGCTGTTCCATGTGCTCAGCGATTTTGGGGAGAGCGATTTGGCCTACAAGATGATTACCCGAACAGACTTTCCGTCCTACGGTTACTGGGTCGCAAACGGCGCCACCTCGCTCTGGGAGGATTTTGAGCCGGCGGGTAAAAGGCCGAACTCCCTCAACCACCATTTCTTCGGCGACATCAGCAACTGGTTCATCAGCAAAGTAGCCGGATTGCAGGTGAATCCGACCGGTAATAATGTCCGTGAGGTCCATGTCAAGCCTGCTTTTGTGACGGCGCTCGACTACGCAAAGGCGTATTATGACACCGTCGCCGGGCGGGTTGAGGTTGAATGGCGGCGTGACGGTAAAAACATTCTGCTTAAAATAACTGCCCCGTCCGCGGT
>CAZTCR010000102.1:0-2362 GCA_964612185.1 uncultured Eubacteriales bacterium | reverse complement strand
ACATCCGTATAAAAGAAAAGGATGTAGGAATTGACAAACCCGATAATCAAATTTTGCCCAAAGCCGGACAGCGCAAAGGACACTTTATTTGTCGTGGTCAGGTATTTTTTCTCCAAATCGTTTTCAAGCCTCGTCATCGCAAACCTCACATCCGGTATTTCGCCTTTTCACAGACATCTAACAGTATAAAGGCTAAACAGCTGTTTGTCTATCTGAAAAGTTGAATTCCCGCCTGTTTTCTGTTATAGTAGTTTCAGTTTATCCGCGGCAGATGTTTCGGCTCATGCAGGACATTTAACAATGATACAAAAAGAGGAGACGAATACGATGAAAACTCGCTTTACCAAAACGTTGTGTTTTTTAATTTGCTTAACCGTTCTATTCGGCTGCTTCGGGCAGTCCGCTTCGGCCGGTTCCTATGCGATGAATGCGCAGCAGTGGGCAGGTTATTGGGACGAGTATGTCCGGGAGGGCAAGGCCGTTTATCTCGCCCCCGGCAGCGATGATACGCAAATGCGTTTCGCGTGGCTGAGCGGTTCCAATACTGTTCAGCCAACCGTCAGAATAAGCAAAAATGCGGATATGCGTGATTTTGTGATATTTAAAGGTGGTTATACGTCGTCGAAGAATGTTGAATTTTCCGCCCATGTTACCGCAACCGGTCTTGAGGCGGGCACATTATATTATTACCAATGCTGTACGGGCAACAACACAACGGAGATAAAATCTTTTAAGACGGTTGCAAAAGGCAGCGCTTTTAGCGCTGTATATGTAACCGATATCCACATCAGCGGTGACAGCCTCGCGAACGAAAGACTGATACAAACCTCGCAAAACCTCAACAATGTGCTTGATGCGGCACTGGAAAAAGATGATAATATTTCTCTCATCGTTTCCGGCGGAGACCAGGCGGATTCCGGTCTGCTGCCCGAATATATCGGTCTCTTTGCCTCCCCTGTTCTTAAGACGATTCCGTTCGCTTTAACGATAGGCAACCATGACGCCAATACAACAAACTACAAGCATATAACAAACAACCCCAACATCTATCAAAACGCAAAGTCCCGCTCGCTGCTGGGCGGCGACTATTGGTTTGTCAAGGGTGACGCGCTGTTTTTGATGCTTGACAGCACCAATACGAGCGCGTCTGACCACTACGCTTTTGTGGAGCAAGCCGTCGCGGCAAACCCGGGTGTAAAATGGCGAGTCGCCGTATTCCACCATGACCTGTATGGCGGGCACAACCCGAACCGGGAAGGAGAAAACAGACTCCTTCGTATTTTGCTCGCACCGATTTTTGACAAGTTTGCCGTGGACCTTGTGATGATGGGTCACAGCCATGTTTTCAGCCGCTCGCATGTGCTGTACAACAACAAAGTAAGCGAAAACCTCACCGGGCTTTCAAGCGTCAAAGACCCGAAAGGTACCGTCTATTTTGTATCCGGCTCCGCGAATAAACCCCGCCTGCCGGATGATGAGGCAAGCGAGCGGATTGCGTTCGACCACATTTCCATTGAAGATGTGATTTATAACATCATTAATTTTGACGATGAACGGATTGCAATCAAGTCCTACATCATGGGCAATGACAGCGAACCCTTTGACACTTTTATAATTGAAAAGACAGGCGGTGCCGGCGGTCACCCGGAAAAACCCGTGCCGTTTTGGTACGGTTTCATCGCGCGGCTGGGTACTGTTTACAATATGATCAACAACATTGTGCGAAGCATTGAAATAGCTGCCGGCAAATAAAAGAGCGCCAAATAAACAAGAGCGGTTTCAAGAATTAAACTTAAGCCGCTCTTTTTTCATGTAATCATGGGCCTTTCGATATTTTTGCTGTGCAACCTGAAATTTTCAATCAAGGCTTTCTCACATAACCCAGCGGGTCAACCCTCGTAACAGTTCCGTTCACATTTTTGCGTACCTCAAAGTGCAGGTGCGCGCCGGTTGATCTGCCCGTTGAGCCGATTTCAGCGATTTTCTGCCCCTTGGATACGGTTTGCCCTTTGCTGACAACCAGAATGCTCGCATGCCCGTACACCGTGAACAGCCCGCCGCCGTGGTCGATGATGACATAATTGCCGTAACTGTTGTCCCACCCGGCGGTGATAACTTCGCCGCCCTGCGCGGCCACAATTTTTTTACCCGCAGAACCGCCGGTCACACAAATATCAATGCCGTTGTGCATCTTTGTCGCGCCGGTAAACGGGTCTGCCCGGTAACCGAACGGTGAAGTGATATAGCACCCGGCATACGGTACCGGCCAGGTCATGGTTCCGTCGTTTTCCGGGTTGACCGTTTCGCCCGAGGACGAGCCGTATTGCGCGATGTATTCGTCAATGCGTTTGTCCGCTTCTTC
>CAZTCR010000101.1:0-2561 GCA_964612185.1 uncultured Eubacteriales bacterium | reverse complement strand
GGTAAAAAATGCGGCACTATCGGGGCGGTTGGCATTTTGTCTTTTAACGGCAACAAAATCATCACCACCTCCGGCGGGGGCATGGCTGTATCCGATGATGAAAAGCTAATCCGAAAGCTTCACTTTTGGGCAAATCAGTCCAAAGAAGAAGCAGACTACTATCTGCATAAGGAACTGGGCTTTAACTACAGAATGTCCAATATTTGTGCCGGTATCGGCAGGGGACAAATACAAACGGTCGACGACAGGGTCGAAGCCCGCAAGGCGATTTACGAACAGTACAAAAAAGTGTTCAGCGATTTGCCGGTCAAGATGCAACCTGTTCTAAGCGGCTGCGAACCGAATTACTGGCTTTCGATAGTAATCATTAATAAAGATTGCGAAGTAAAACCGGACACAGTCATCAAGGTGATGGAAGCACAGAATATTGAAGCCAGACGGATGTGGTATCCGATGCACTGCCAGCCGTTTTTTAAGGGGTATGATTATTTTACTGCCTGTGAAAAATCGGTATCGGAAGATATTTTTGAACGGGCGGTATGTTTGCCCTCCGGTTCGGCGATGACACCGGAGGAACAGAAAAGAGTGTGCGCGGCATTTCGCCGCGCGTTTGGAGAAGAGAATTATGCAGGATAACAAAAGCGAACTCAAGCTTGCCGTTCTGATTGACTCGGATAATGTGTCGTATAAATATGTTAAAGCGATGATGGACGAAATCGCGCTTTACGGCACACCGACCATTAAACGAATTTACGGGGATTGGACAACAACGGCAGTCGCGGGATGGAAGAATGTACTGCTTGCCAACGCCATCACGCCAATTCAGCAATACAGTTACACCATCGGCAAAAACTCCACAGACTCCGCGATGATTATTGACGCGATGGATATCCTGTACAGTCAAAAAGTTGACGGTTTCTGCATTGTGTCCAGCGACAGTGATTTCACCAGGCTCGCGACACGGTTGCGGGAGGCAGGCCTCAGGGTGTATGGTATCGGTGAAAAAAAGACACCTGAACCTTTCATCGCGGCATGCGATAAATTCATCTATCTCGAAATCCTCACAGCCGGCAACGATAAGAAAGAAGCGGAGATAAAACCGGGTGAAGCGTTGCGTCCGGTTATACAAAAGCCGCAAGCGAACCGGGTGCCGGAAGCGGTGGCGAGTTTGATTGTCAATTCCGTTAATGATGTGGCCGACGAAGATGGATGGGCATTTTTGGGCGATGTGGGCAATTTGCTGCTTAAAAAGCAGCCTTCGTTTGACAGCAGAAACTATGGCTACACAAAGCTGACACCCTTAATCCAGTCAACCGGGCTGTTTGATATTGATCAGCGGGACACATCAAACCGGGGAATTAAGCATATTTATATCCGCTCCAAAGCTTTCGTCCAGGGTGGGAAACCGGAATAAAATCCGGTTTGACACGGCAAACGGAGCAGAAGGATCTATAAAAAACAATAAATTCCAAATTGAAACCAAAACATCGTTTGTTCATGCTATAGTGATGGTAGGGTTTTGGCGCGTATGAATGTCGCCGGATGGTTAACCCTGAAAACTTTATTTAGTGAGGTGAAAATGAATGAGTCCGGAAGTGTTGAATCAGATTCTTGAAACGGCAACCGCGATTTTTAAATTTTTCGGCATCAGTCTGCCGGATATAATCGCGCAGCTGCAGCCGGTATTGGAGACCATCATTGCTTTGTTCACTTAACAGCGTTTTATGCGAAAGCTGCAGGGGCGGTGTTCCGGTCATAATACTGAACGAGTTGGCGTGTCTCAGCGCCGGCTGTCTTGTGCGGGGACCGGGTTTCAAGTCGCTTGACGACGCAACAACAAACGAAGGAGGGGTGAAATGATGGCGCTATCCGAAATATTGGAGATTTTATCATTGGTTGTCAAAGGGATAGATTTTGAGCATCTCTTTGGCTCGTTTGACTGGCTCATGGTTTTGGTGTCGAAGATTATCGCGCTTTTCGCCGCATAATGGATACCGGATGTTAAAAAAGATTGCAATTTATATTGAAGCGAGGTGAAAACCATGACAGTAATCGAGTTGCTGGATATTTTGGTCAAGTTTGGCGACAATGTCGATTTTATGGCTGTGTTGAAGTTCTTGATGAAGATTTGGCCGTTTATCGAAAAAATTCTCGCTTTCTTCCCGGCTTAATCATTTACAGCAAGGAAAATTAAACGCTGCGGTCATTCGCGTATGTGTGAATGACCGTTTTGATTTACAAATCTTAAAAAAGAAACAGAGATTATTCCAATCGGTAATTAATTGTTCTGTTCGTTATGGTATTATGACACCGAAAGATTATATGCAGGGTGTTAAATGGTAACATCTGCCATGTAAGAAAAGAAAGTGAGGTGAAAACAATGCTTTTAGATCCCATCATCGCATTTTTTAAAGAAATTATCAGCATTATCGGAAAGTTAGAAGAAATCGGCGGGTATGCGGACAAGGTTTGGGCTTTTATTATGGGTCTTTTCTCATAATATCGGACTCAACACAAACGAAAGACGCGGCACGGTGTTGCTGCGTTTTTCGTTTTTCTTG
>CAZTCR010000100.1:0-2614 GCA_964612185.1 uncultured Eubacteriales bacterium | reverse complement strand
TTGCAGGCATTGCTCGCGGTAATCGGTCAGATACATAAATATCGGCACGCGGGTAGCGAATTTAATCAGTTTTTCTTGGATTTGCTTGCGTTTGGATTTATATTCCTTTTCTGCCTCCGTAAGTTCTTTTTTCTCTTTTGGCGTCAATTGTACGCCGTCTTTTTTTGCCTTTTTCACCGCTTCGGATTTATTGATAATTGTCTGAATTTCCGCGTTCAAGCTCCTGAAGCCTTCGATGCTCATTAAGGCATCCATTGCTTGTTGATTTGCCATGAGCCGCACCAGTGTATCATTGTCTACATTCACAAGCAGCGCGCTTTCCCAGCGGCGGGCAAGTAGTGTTGCTGTTGTGCCAGCCATGGCAATGTCGAGCACATCCGCGGCGTCAATCGGCACCATCGCGCTGCCGTCGTAAGCTAAAACCGGCAGAAAACTGATGAACTCCTCCACCTTTTTTTCCGGGTTGCTTTCGTTCACATTAAGCCGGCAGCTGTAATCGGCAATCTGTTTGAGCGCCCGGTCTAAAGCGAAATCGAACACATAACATTCCTGCTTCATAATTTCCGTGTGGCCGGCTTCCGTTTCGATAACCCACGGGTTTTGCACGCGGAAAGCGGCCTGGAAGTAGGTTTCAGGGCTGGAAAGGTTGCGGAGCATGAAAATGCCCGACCATGGCCGCACCGTAACGCCGGTGGTGAGCTTCCCGCAGGACAGGGTGATGGTCTTGCTCTCTAGCGGTTCATCCATAGATTCGAGCACCGGCACAAGCGCGTCCGTGCCGATGCCGGCCGCCGGGCCTGCGCAGACATTGATTTTATAATCGTGGTAAAACTTATTCTGCCGTTGTTTGATGAGGTTGCTCATCGCGAAACAGGACGCCACATTCGGCAAAAACCAAAGCGTGTGGGTGAGAATGCTCAGCAGCCGTGTATCGGAGTAAGGCAGCGCCGGTTTTTTCGCGCCGAGTTTCAGTTCATCCACGGTTGTCTCAAAATACGCGCCGCGGATTAAATCCAGCCATTTTTGCACTTCGTTCTCATAAACAAACTTTGCTTCCCTGCCTTTGCCTTTCGCGGAGAAAAACACATTCAAATCAAACTCGTTGAACTCGCCCTGCATGGCGATTTGCCGGATGCTGTCCGGTATGCGGTAAGTCATCAGCACCATGCGCGGCAGCGCTTCGTAAGGGTTGTCCGTGCCGGTCCAATTCTCTTTGGCGCGCTGCTCGTCGGAATAGGTCCAGTTATAAATTTGGTCCTCAATGAATTCGCCTGAGTTTATCGCGCGGAAAGGCGTGCCGGAAAGGAACAGATAATTATCGGTTGTAATCGGCAAAAATGTTTCGTTGTAGGCGTTGGGTTCTTCTTCCTGCGCGTATTTTTCCAAATCCAGCGCGTCATACTCGTCCTCGTCCTGCGCTTCAAACAATTTTTTCGCGTTATCGCGCCACGCGCCGAAATGGTATTCGTCAAAAATGACGATATCCCAGTTGGTGGTATGCACCCACTCATTTTTTTCTTTGATTCCGCCGGTTTCCCGGTTTACGCCGAGGTAATCCTGAAAGGAGCCGAAGCAGACGATAGGCTTGCTGTGGTCCGCTTGTTCGTAAGTCAGCCCGCCTGGGCAGATGAACTGCCACCCCTCAAAATCCACATGTGTTTCCAAATCCTCATTCCAAGCCGTCTCAACAGCCGGCTTGAAGGTGAGTACCAACACTTTTTTCAGCTCCATGCGCTTGGCGAGCTGATAAGCCGTAAAGGTTTTACCGAAGCGCATTTTCGCGTTCCACAAAAATTTCGGTGCCTTGCCCGGCCGTTCCGCGCGGGCGGACCTGAAATACTCAATGGTTTTATTGACCGCTTCTTCCTGTTCCGGGCGCATGGCAAAGTCCCGGTTGCGGTTTTCTTCGTTGCTGATGTTGTTTTTCACCGCGATATAGGCGGCCTCTAACTGTTTCACCGTGCAGCGGAACCATTCGCCGTCGGGATTTTTGTAGCCCTTTTTACGCAGATAGCGGTGGATAGCCGTGTCGATAAAAACGGAACCGTCGGGGTACATGGCCGATTCGGCGAACACAATTTTATAGGGCTTCCCGCCCGGGCGCCTCGTGGGGTACTGCTGCGCGACGCGCGTTTCCACGTCAATGGCGGTATAGCCCACTTTCAGCAGCCCCTCGTACCGTGGGTTGCTGTCCTCGTAAGCGTAGATGGTCGGTTTGGCATCGGGACGGGGTGGGAAGAATTCTTTGACCATAATTATCCCCTTTATATCTTGATGATGAATATAAAGTCATGCTTCTCTAATTCTTGAATGCTATAGATTTTTGCAATGTCCTCAAGGCTTCGTTCTAAATAGTATTTTTTACCTTCATATCCAGCAGAACAATCTCTCTCAATGCCATCAACAATCATTTTTCCTGTCTTCTCTGGTATACATTCACCAACTACCAAACGGTACTCTTTTTGATACTTATAATCCGGATGCTTAACAAATATGTTACTAAAATCATTGGCAGTCAAAAATTGCTTTGATGTAGCTGTAGTTAGGACACCATAACTAACCTTGCCGCCGTCAAGGCAAAAGCCTCCTGTTTGACAGTTTTTTAGTCGCTCAC
>CAZTCR010000099.1:0-2852 GCA_964612185.1 uncultured Eubacteriales bacterium | reverse complement strand
AACCTCGCGCTATACCAAAGCGACGCCGAAGGCGGCTCCAACTACCTGGACCATGTGAATGATGCAATTGCTTTTGAGGTGTACGAACTGCAGAACCGAGATAAATCAATTATATACAGCCACCAGTACTGGGGACATGTCCGGCTGGACGACCTGATTGTCACCAATGAACAGGAAAGAGTTTGAAATATAAATATTTTGAATCTCGGTTTTGTGCTTCTCGGTCGTGATGGTTGACCGAAATGTCGACCATAGGTCGACACCACACATTTCCAAGAAAGGGTTGGTCATCCTCATGAAAATTCTCGCTATCGGCAACAGTTTTTCCGACGACGCCACCGGTTGGCTGCACCAAATTGCCAAAGCCGGCGGTGTTGATTTAAAAGTCGTCAGTTTGTGCATCGGCGGCTGCCAGCTCGAACTGCATTGGACAAACGCGCTCAACGATGAGCGAGCCTATTTTGTCTCTATCAACGGCGAAGGCACTGATGAAACGCTTTCTATCAGCCAAGCGCTTGAAAGCGACAGCTTCGATTTTGTCACTTTTCAGCAGGGGAGCATCCTCAGCGGCAAGCCGGAAACCTATTACCCGTACATCGAAAATCTTTTTCATTTTGTCAAAGCCATCAGTCCGGATTCCGAAATACTGATTCATCAGACCTGGGCGTATGAACCGGGGTATGAGCGGTTGTCGGAATATGAAAACAGCTCGGATGTGATGTTCCGCCGCATCAAGGATGCGTATGCGTCGGCCGCCGAAAGGCTGGCCGATTTGAACGGCGCCCCGGTTAGGATTATCCCCTGCGGGGAAGCGATGCAGCTTGCCCGGGCAAACCCGCTGTTTACCACCACATTCGGGGACGGCAACCCGCTGAGTTTGAACCGTGACGGCTTTCACGCCGGGCTGGATTACGGCCGGTATCTGCTGGGCGCGGTCTGGTACGAAACGCTCACCGGCAAAGGCATTTTTAAAAACAGTTTTAAGCCGGAAGGCACACGGGATGATATTATTGCGGTGCTTAAACAGATTGCGCACAAGGCGGTTATGCATTACAGATGAGTGATGTGCAACATTGCGCCGCCCGTTCCAAGTCCTTGACACTGCCCCCAATCGGCGATAGAATACAAACGATGAAAACAATCATTTCAATCAATTTCGGGAGGAATCGTCAATGAGTTTTAACGCAAATTTTTTCAAAATGATCCTGGGTCCGCTGTCCGCCGTGATGGCACTGGTGATGGCCTTCACCTCCAACATTTTTTACAAACCCGGCGTGATGGATATGCCGGTGGCGCCGGATAATTTTACACCGGTTGTCCGCTTTACCGTTACGAGCGATGTGCATCTGAAGGATGACGGCGGGGAAGCGGAAGCGGCCAGGCTCGGGCTGATGATTCGCAGCAGCTACGCGATTGCCGAAGGTTCCGCCTACAACAAACTGGACGCCGTCGCTTTTTCCGGCGACCTGACGGACAGAGGCACGCCCACACAACTGGGGAAGTTCAAAACCATCTGCGATGAGAACCTGAAGTGTGACACCAAAAATCTGGCGGTAATCGGCAACCATGAATTCGGCTATGACACAACCAATACGCTCGCTAATTTTGAAAGCATTGTCGGCCTGCCTTACAGATACCACACAGTAATTAACGGCGTGCATTTTATCGGGTTGGCGCCGGACCGGGACGGCAGCGGCTACACGGTTGACACGCAGCTTTGGCTCAACAAGCAGCTCAAGGAAGCGGTTGCGGACAACCCGGCGAACCCCATCTTCGTTTTCCAACATCACCACATCTGGGGCACCGTTTACGGCAGCCTGAGTTGGGGCAACATTGACCTGAACGCGATATTGTCACAGTACCCGCAGGTTGTGGATTTCAGCGGCCATTCACATTACCCGGCAAATGACCCGGCTTCGATTTGGCAGGGTGCTTTCACCGCGCTCGGCACAGCAACGCTCAGCTATTATGAGATGGAGTTCTTCCCCTTCACGGGCGGTCAGTTCCCGGTAGGCAACCGCAACGCCGCGCAAATGTATGTGGTGGAAGTGGATGCCAATGGCGCGACGAGAATCAGAACCTTTGATTTACTCGCCGACCAATTTGTCGGCGAAACCTACTATATCGCGACTCCGGCGGACAAAACCACCTTTGCCTACAACACCGAAAACAGGCGCGATAAATCCGAAATACCGGCCTTTGCGGCGGGCGCACAAGTGAAGGCAACAAAAACAGACGACGGCAGCTATGCCATCCGGTTCCCGGCGGCAACGGATGATATTATCGTGCGCCAGTACGAGATTATTGTCAATCAGCGGTGGGGCGGCATCGCATATACGGGCACGCACCTGTCCGATTATTATTACACGCCGATGCCCACAGAATACGATATCAACATCGGGCAGCTTGAGAGCGGCAAAACCTACACGGCGACCGTTGTCGCGGCGGATGCTTATTACATGCTGTCCAAACCGATCAAGGTTACTTTTACGGCGGAATAGCGCGAGTATTTAAAAAGCAGGCCGGATAAATTTCCGGTCTGCTTTTTCCTGCATTTTGTGATGATAACAATGTGGGGTGTTGTTGAAGGTTGCGGTGCGTCAACTTAGATGTTAGATTTTAGATATTAGATTGTAGATGAGGAACGGCGAATTTCGTTGCGGTGAGTCAACGGATTTACGGGACGGAAAACCCGTCCCCTACGCTGACCACTGACCACTAATCACTATCTCCAAGCCCCTACCCGATATACGGTTTCGTATGCCAGATATTCGCTGCGTATTCGCTGATAGCACGGTCCGCGGAAAAACGCCCCGCGGCGGCTGTGTTCATCAGCGACATTTTGTTGAACC
>CAZTCR010000098.1:0-2946 GCA_964612185.1 uncultured Eubacteriales bacterium | reverse complement strand
CCAAAATTGAAGCGTTCCGTACGAAGTATGGGATGCTTCAATTTTGATATGTGCGTGTTGAGGACTTGAACCTTTTCAAGTTCCTGTTACCACGGTTGTGATCATTATAAATAGTCCTGAACCTTAGATCCGTTTCGTTTCAAGTACCCCGTTAACACTTGCCTATCTATCTTCTGTGTAGTATCGCAATATACCCTTACCCCATTGAATTAACAAAATCTTATTGATATAATAATAACAACATCACATTGAAGGATGAGGTAATTATATGCCAAACAAAAACTTTTACATCGGCTATGAAAATTCCGGCGAAAAGTGCGACCACAAAACCGAATTTTTTAACGCCGATGTCGCAAAGGAACTTGAAATTGATTTTATCGTCCACCATATCCGCAACGATAAATCTGTTGCGGAAGAAACCGAAATTGCGAAAAGAATGGCGGAACGGTTTGATGAATTCGGTATTGAGTTTATCCCGAACTGTGAAACAGCCAACTGGCGTGCTGATTATATCGGTCCTGATGGTTTTGACTGGGCAGGCAGACCGGATGGCAGCCACCGCTTCCGATTCCCAAAAGAAATAATGGAAGCCTACGCATCCTCGCCGCTTTTTGCCGGTGTATTATATGATGAAGCAGAGCACTGCGTTATTAACAGAAATCTTTCGTTGTCACATAAAAACAAAAACATGGATTTGCCCTTTTTCCCTGACAAACCGGATTACGATATCAAGCAAACCGGTGAACATCTTTATCAATGCTCAAAAGAGTTGTATGAGGAATGCGCCAATAACGGCGCTCCGAGAGTATTGGGCGAACATGTTTTCCCGGTACTGTTTCACGCCTTTGCGAAAGCCGGTATCACACCCAACTACAAACAGCAAAAAGAAAACTGGTCCAACATTATGGCCGCATGCGCGATGGGTGCCGCCATGCAGTATGGTACAGAATTATGGTCTTGCGTGGACCTTTGGTGCGGACTTAACTATCCCGGCCATTCACCGCAGGAAATGGAGTTCAACCTTAGGTTTGCATACCTCATTGGTGTTGACAGGGCTTATGTGGAGGGTTGCAGCGGCTTTTACACAATGGAAGATGACGGAGCCTTCAAGTTAACGGATTACGGTGAAGCGTTCAAGCGTTTTTCTGCCGGATATAAAAAGCAGCAGTTACGCGACTATACCTTCAGGGATTTTGAGCCAAGCATCGGCATCGTCCGCTTCGATGACGGTGACTGGGGGCAGACCGACGACTGGGTTTGGAAATCCATGCTCTTAGGCAATAAGAATCTAAAGCCGGACGATACCACGCATGAGTGGCTGAGGGCTTGGCACACCATATCGCACGGTCAAACAAAAGTGGAAGCAATCACATGGAACCGCATGGAAGCATATTGTGAAACGCCTCACCGCTCCTTCGCGCCGGTTAACGGGCCGATTGTATTTGATGAAACGGTCCGCACAGAATTGCTGCAAACACTTGAACTCTGTTTTTTATGCGGGGTTACCATCAGTCCGGATACACATACGGATATTGAGACGCTGGTCAGGGCAAACGGATTGACTGTCGTTGCGAGTAAGAGATTCGTCCCCGGACATATTCTTGAAAATTGTACCGGAGATTTTGCGGAAATCATCGACGGAAAAGGCCGCTGGATTGTTACCGATGACATGGCGAGTGACAAGGTAAAGGCTGCTGTTGCTCCCCTGCTGGGTCAGCCTGATAGGATGACATACCGGTTCAAAGGCGGAAAAACAATTTGCCTAAAAATATCGGAAGATGGAGACAGCTTTGAAGAAATACAATAGCCACTCAAATCTCCCTCGTTTTGCTTGAAAGGTAATCGTCTGAATGATATAATTTTTGCAGATTACTTTTCTGTATAAAAGGAGTTTTTGCTTTGAACATGTCATTTGCCAAACGCCAGCTCAATGCCCTGGAGAAAATGGGTGCACTGATTTTGTCTTTACCGAAGCTGCTAAGCACCGGGAGCATTGTTAAATTATTGGCGGCTTGTTTCGCTTTTATTCAGCTGACCGGCGCGGTTTTGCTTGACACACCAACCTGCCCGAGCGGGGAAGAGCTGGACATGAGTAAGTTTGTAATGACTTGGTCCGATGAATTCAATGCCGGCAACTTTGATAAAACCCGCTGGTCCGGCAGTTGGTGCTGGGGCGATAACGGTATATCAACAAACGAAGGCGGATTTTGGCACAGGAGCCAGGTGAGTTGTAACGACGGTCATATGACTATTAATTGCTCCTACCGTGAGGACGGACCGGCGGGACCGGGCTACTACGGCTATGGTATGGATACAAGACCCGGGTCGGACGGACCGGAAAAAATCGGATTTGAGCAGCTGTACGGATATTTTGAAATCCGTTGTATTTTACCGAAAGGCAACGGTTTGAATCCGGCCTTTTGGTTTATTTGCGAAGGCATGTTCAACACCGACCCGGACGGCGGGCTTACCGACGGCGGTATCACCGGCGCGGAAATTGATGTTTTTGAAACCAAGTACAACAGCGGTGACCGCACACTGCATAGGAACTCCATATATCACACAGTCCATGTGGATGACTACAAGGAATACCACCGGTCTGAAAATCAGGGTAGTTTTTATGCTAAAAATCCGTATGAAGAGTTCAACACCTATGGATTCGAGTGGAACCGGGACGAGTATATTTTTTACATCAACGGTGTTGAAACAGCAAGAACCGATTTCGGCGGTGTTTGCCAAGTACCGTTGTACCCGATTATTTCATTGGGGATGGCAAAAAACCTGTCCGACAACAAGGATTTGCCCGCTGAATTTGTGGTGGATTATTTCAGAGCTTACCAATATAAACAGTAGACTTCAGACTTCAGATGTTAGATAGTCATGTATATAAATTGGCTCTGTAAAGTTAAAATGAAGAAATAGGTCACGAAATCGTAGAAAAGCTTC
>CAZTCR010000097.1:0-3108 GCA_964612185.1 uncultured Eubacteriales bacterium | reverse complement strand
GTATTCATTGCCGTCCACCAGGAAGATGGCGTTAAAGGCTTCTGTCACCCAAAGGGCCGTAAACTCAAGGGTGTAAGCCGGCATCGCGGCGGGTACCGCCGGGCTCCATCCGCCGAAATAGACACCCGCTTTAGTCGGAGACGGCGGCAGCGCGATGGGTTCATCGTATGGTGTCGTTACAATCGCGTACTCCTGACCATCCACCACAAACAGCGCGTCGTAACTGTTGATCGCCCAGTTGTCGGTAATCACCACATCCGCATCGGGCATTTGATCCGGCAGATTGCTCCAGCCGAGAAACGCGTAGCCGGTTTTGGACGGTATCGGCGGCAGCTCAACGGTGTCCCCGTAACCGGTATCTACGACGGCGTACTGCATACCGTCCACCATGAAGATCGCTTGATGGATGTTCTTTGCGAATACCGCGGAGGATTCAAAACTGTAGGCCGGCATCGTTGCGGGCAGCGGTTCCCAACCGGTGAAGGTGTAGCCGGTTTTAGCCGGCTGCGCGGGCGGGACAATCGCTGTGCCGTATGGCAGGGTTTGACTTGCGTAATACCCGCCGTCCACCGTAAAGGTCACTGTATAGGAATTGATGGCAAACGACGCGTCAATCTCAATATCGTTTGCAGGCATAATCGCGGGTACATTCAGCCAACCCAAAAAGGTATAGCCGGTTTTAGGCGGCGCGCCCGGCACCGCAATCTCCGCCCCGTAGACGGTCGGCACATTGGCGTAAACCGTTCCGTCCACCTTAAACGCGGCGTTGTAGGTGTTGACGGTAAAGATCGCGTTGACCGTCACAGGGTTTGCCGGCATCATCGCGGGCAGGTTAGACCATCCACCAAAGGTATAGCCTGTTTTTTGCGGCGCGGTGGGAAGGGTTACCGAACTGCCGAAAGCGGTGTCGACTGTGGTATACACGCTGCCGTCCACCATAAAGGTGACGGTGTAAATATTCGCTGTCCAGCCGGCGGTCATGGTTACATCGTTCGCCGGCATCAAAGCGGGTAAGTTTTGCCAGCCGGCAAAGGTGTAGCCTGTTTTTTCAGGCGCGGGCGGGAGTGTAATCGCTGTGCCGACCGTGGCGGGTACCGTGTAATACGCGCTGCCGTCCACAACAAAATAGGCGTTGAATACCGTCTGTGTCCAGGTGGCGGTAAAGGTTCGCTCCGACGCAGGCATCGTGCCCACAGCGGGTGTCCAGCCCGCGAAGGCAAAGCCGGGTTTTACCGGGTTTGCCGGCGGTGTGATCGGGTCCCCGTACGGGGTTGGCACCGTGGCGACGGTTTCACCGTCTACCACGAAATACGCGTTATAGCTGATGACCGAAAACAGCGCGGTAAAGGTCTTGTCCGCCGCGGGCATCGTACCCACCGCCGGTGACCAGCCGATGAACGAATGACCCACCTTTTGCGGTACGGAGGGCAACTGGATTTGCGCGCCGTATTCGGTGAGGTATTTCGCGTGCTGCTGCCCGTCCACCATGAAAGTCGCATAATAGGAGTTTATCAGGAACAAGGCCGTAAAGGTTTTGTCCGCCGCGCCCATGGTGCCCACCGCGGGTGACCAGGATACAAAGGTGTAGCCCGTCTTTGTCGGGGGCGCGGGCGCTGCTATCTGCGCGCCGAACTGTGTCGGCACACGCTGATACAAAGTACCGTCTACCATAAAGTCGGCGTTGTAGGTATTAATCTGCCACTGCGCGTTGAGTGTCATATCGCTTGCCGGGAAAGTCGCCGGGAAGGCGGGGTCCCAGCCGAGGAAGGTATACCCTTCCCTGACCGGATTCACCGGCGGATTGGCCACGGTGCCGATTTCCCCGTTCATGGTTGCCACCGGCGTGCCGCCGTTGGTGTTGAAGATGATATTGGATGTCGGCATCGGCGAGGTGTCCAACGCCACCGTTTCGTTGGCGTTGGAATACTCGGTGTCAAAATTAAGGGTGGAAACACCACTGGACGACAGTACAGTCCCGCTGGTGCAGTAGAAATAGTACTGCCCGCCGGTTGTATAGGTTGCGGAACGGTCCCATCTGCTGTCCATCCAGATTTGCCCGGAACCCGAGGCGTCCGCCTTGACCTGCAGCCTGATTTTGTACAGCCAGGATTCACCGTCTATCTTCAGCGGTTTGCCTTTATTAACTGACTGTGAGTTTGCCGTAAAGTTCGCGGCGATGAATTTATATCTTGTGCTTTCCCCGTCGACAAAGGTCGCCGGCCATTCCGACACCGGGCTGCCGGTGCTGCCCGAATAGGAGGCTATCGCGTTGGCATAATAGGTGTTTGCGGGGTTGGGCGTGATGGCGTTTTTGTTGGTACCAAGGACCGTATAGAATGCGGGGTCGTACATGATGATAAACCTGCTGGACCCGCAGAAAAAGCTGGTTCGCGGGGTGAGTTCCACCGTGACTATTTCCCCCGCCCTGGCCTGGGTTGCCGGCACAGGCGCGCCGTTCACGGTTTTATTCGCGTCGAGTTTAACCTGAACATACCGCTGCGCGGGGTTCCAGGAAGCGACAAGCAGCGTGTCCTGCGTGGGCATTACGCCAAAGGTGAACGGGTCCCCGTTGTCCTGCAGCCAGCCGGCAAAAGTATAGCCGAACCTGCTTGGCGGCACGGGCGCGCTGATAGACGAGCCGACCAGCCCCGTTAACGGCGCCACTTCGGAACCGCCCGCGGAATCGTAGGTGATGGTCACCGTATTCGGGTTCCATTTCGCGTATACCGTATAGCCCGCCGCGATCATTTGAACCGGCCATTCGACCGGATTGGCGAATGTCCCGTTGTCATAATACCAGGCGGAAAACTCGTAGCCGATGCGCGCCGGGTCGTTTGGCGGGTAAACCCACTGCCCGGGGTTGACGGTGATGGGGCTGACAGTGGTGCCGCCGTTCGGGTTGAAGGTCATCGTCCCCTGCACATACACCCACTTGGCATACAGCGTAAAGGAGTTGGCGGGCATCGTCAGCGGCCACGAGGTCGGCTGGCTGAAAGAAATGTCATAAAACCAGCCGTCAAAACGGAATAAATTTCGGGTCGGGTCCGTCGGTTTTTGAACAATCGCGCCGGGTATGGTTGTGACCGGAGCAACGGGTGTGCCGTTGTT
>CAZTCR010000096.1:0-3138 GCA_964612185.1 uncultured Eubacteriales bacterium | reverse complement strand
TCAGCAAAAGACAGGCTATCTTTATGGTCCTGTTTTGTATTTATACTAATTCACGATTAATAAACCTCCAAAACATCAAGCAAAAGTTTAATATATGTGGTTTTGTGCGGATTTATTCGTTAGGTTTTTATGAGTGTTTCGTATTAGTATTCGCTTATTTCGCGGCAACAGCACTCAATTGGACCATCGCTTTATATAATGCGGCAGAAATATCTTTGATGCACGACACCTTTCGGTACTCGTTTATTCGTCGTTACAGCGACGACGCATAGAGTAAGGGATGAATATCCGCGTATCAGGCATTTCGGGCAGACAAAAAAACAGGGATGCTTCTTGCGAAACATCCCTGCCGTTTGCTGTAGTTGGATTAGGTTCTTGCTCTTGTGCAAGCGTCCACAAAACCGTTTTCTTCAATATGAAGGTTGTAGATTGTTGCGTTGCTCTCATCAAAGATTGTCCAGCTCTTGGAAAGACCGGCCAATTTAAGGAGCTGAGAGTTCTGACCAACCGAGATGTACATCAGACCGTAGATCTTTGCATTGCCGCAGAATTCCGCGCCGTCCATGCCGCCTGTCGGATAAGGAAGGTTGATGGCGAGGTCTAAAGGCATTTCAAGCGT
This sequence comes from uncultured Eubacteriales bacterium, assembly GCA_964612185.1. Taxonomy (GTDB): domain Bacteria; phylum Bacillota; class Clostridia; order Oscillospirales; family Acutalibacteraceae; genus UBA1447. The sequence goes on along the minus strand of CAZTCR010000096.1, from coordinate 2,519 downwards.
ATACACTGCTGTGTCTGTTTTAATGTAGGCACTGACTTTCACGCCGATACCTGCTTCAAATTCAGCATCAACAAGGATATAGCCGAGTGCTTTAATGGAGAAGCAAAGACCAACCGTAAAGCGGACATCAGCCATGATGTCATAGGTTTGTTCGCCGTAAACGGTTTCGTTGATGACTCTGAGTTTGTTGTTGATGATTTCAACACCCTTGACATTGCTGGAAGTAATCGTGATTTCAATCTTGCCGTTGACGGTCAGCCTGATGTTAACATCAAGAGAAATCGTAACGGTCGGAAGGTTCGGGATGGGTACATTGACACTAAATACGGTGATCTTGTTGCCGCCGCCCGGCATTAACGCGAGAGCGCCTGCTTTTGCAGCCTGCATGAAATCAACCGGACCAGCGTCCGCGGGCAGTTTGCTCGGGTCAACAGCGACGGAACCTGCATAGGAACCGGTCAGCTTGGTGATATCTTTGAGGTCGTAATCAGCACGGACATAAGCTTCTTTGATGTCCTTGGTGACAAGGTTTCCGTCAAATTTTGTGCTGACATTCAAGTTGCTGATTTCAAAAGCTTTGTTGATATAAACACCGTTTGTGATCGTGGCGCCGACATCTAGGTTGAAGCCTGTTTCGGTCACTTTTAAGCCAAAATCAAAACCGCCGAGGCTGAAGTCAACATCAAGTTTCTTCAGGAGGCCTGCGATGTCGATTTGAGACTGTGTGATGCCTGCGGGGTCATCAAGCGGTACAAAAGCGTTTTGGAGAACCGCGCCGTTGCCGGCCACGACTTCAGCTACTTCAAGCGCAGGCTCAAAGTCGCCGCTGAAAGCGAGTTCTTCCTGAGAAATGACTTCCGCTGCGGGTGCGCCGAATTTCTTGTTTGCCCACCATTCTTTAACTTTTTCGAGAGCGGCTTTCGCATCTTCAAGCGAAATGACCTTGACAACGAATCTCTTGAAGAAGTCAAGATTGAACAGGCCGAAGTCAACTGCCGTTGCCACTTCGTTGGGATTGGCCAGTTTCTTCGCGTTGGTGATGACAACAGCTTTTTTGAGTTCGATGCCGGCCGCTCTGACGAGTGTAGTGGCAACATACTCATTGGTGACATCCGCGTCGATAGCCAACTCGCCATCATCTTTTGTGACAATGCCCCACTCAAAAGCGATTTGGACTGCTTTGAAGTACTTGCTCGCCGAGGTGACATTGGTGTGCGGGGTTGTGCTGTAGGTGTTACCACCCATGTTGAACTCTGTGACAACCATGTCGATCCATTCGCCTGTTGCTATGCCATCCACGCTGCCGCTGACCCACGCGGGTACAAGCGTACCGAGGAGCATAACAATTGCCATGATAAACGCCAAAATTTTCTGCATTTCGTTTCCCCCTTGTTTTTTGTTGTTCTTGCAGTTTGCGACAAACTGCTATTTGACATCATTATAATATAATATAAGGGGGCTGTTTGCAACAGAAAATAAAAAATATTTGCAAAATAGTGCACAATATTTGAGGTTCGAAACTGGTTAAATTAAACAAAAATGGCTGTTTTGTTTATGCCCGGGAATAAAGCAGACATATATTTCAAGAAAACATCGAATTACGCAATAAATAATTTTCGGTAAAGTGCGAAAAAGTAGGTCCCGGATTAAAATATTTCTGCCGGACAGGTTGCCGCGCGCGCTGGATTCCCTTATAATGAATTCGGTTATTTGCACTGTGCGGTGTCAGTTTTTTAACCGACATCGCAAAACTGATAAGTTGACACAATAGGGGAAGGTAAAATGAAAAACACTGAACGGTTTGATAAAGTTTTCGCGTTTTCTGACGATTTGGACAGAACACCTGTCATCGAATGGGCGGGTTGGTGGGATATGACGATTGATAAATGGCGTCAGCAGGGTCTGCCTCAAACAGCCGGGAATAATGAGGAAATCAAAGACTTTTTCGGGCAGGATAAGCTGCATCAGTTTTGGCTGCCTGTGCGGGACAGCGGGTGCCCGCGGGCAAAGTCGCACGGCGCGCCGCTCATGATTAATGAACGCGATTATGAGGATATTAAAAAACATTTGTACACCGACAAATTACTTTTTGAGAGCGAAAACAGGATTAAGACCTTTTTGGCAGAAAACCGGGGCAAAGATTACGCCTATTGGCTGTCGCTGGAGGGGTTTTTCTGGTTCCCGCGCACGCTGTTCGGGATTGAAAACCACCTTTTTGCCTTTTATGATTACCCGGAATTGATGCAGACCATCAACCGGGATTTGTGTGAATACCATAAAAAATGCATTGAAATTGTTTACGCATACATCACACCGAAGTTTATGACCTTTGCAGAGGATATGTCTTACAACGGCGGACCAATGCTTTCGAGAGAAGCGTACAACGAGTTTGTGCTGCCCTATTACCAGGAACTCACACCGTTGCTCAAAGAGCGCGGCACCAAGGTGCTCATTGACACCGACGGCAATGTCGAACCCTTGATTCCCTGGTTTTTGGAGGGCGGTATTCAGGGCATTCT
>CAZTCR010000095.1:0-3176 GCA_964612185.1 uncultured Eubacteriales bacterium | reverse complement strand
TGAGCCCCTTATAGGGGCGGTGCAAGCCACCAGCTGAGCTGGTGGTCTTGACTCGCCCGTGAGTCTGTCTACAGCAGAAGCATACGGTGTAAAGTCGTTCTCATCCATAAAGGCGGATATCTGATCGCACAGCTCCGCCATCTGCCGCTCTTTTAATTCAGCCAGCGTCGGCAGGGGCTTTTGAAGAATATCACACTTTGTGTAACGCATGGTGTTGCGCAGCTGCGAGAGCTGCCGGTTTCCCTGGATTAAAGTAAAAGCCTGCCCGGCTTTGCCGGCGCGCCCCGTTCTGCCGATGCGGTGCACATAATACTCGTCATCCATTGGTAAATCATAATTGAAAACGATTTTCACATCATCCACATCAATTCCGCGCGCGGCGACATCTGTGGCAACCAGAATGTCAAAAAGCCCCTTTTTGAACTGGCTCATCACCTGCGTACGGGCGGACTGCCGCATATCACCGTGCAGACCCTGCGCGTGATAGCCGAATTTTTTCAGCTCCAAAATCAATTCGTCAACCATCAGCTTGGTGTTGCAAAAGATGATGGATGAGCTTGGCTTGTAATATTCCAGCAGGCGGCAGAGTGCCGCAGTCTTTTGCCCCTTCGGGGTGTTGAAAAAGAACTGCTCGGTGGTGGAGACGGTCTTCTGCGCCTGCTTGATTTCAACCATCCGGGGGCTCTTTTGAAATTTTTTGGTTATCGCCAGTACGGAGGCGGGCATTGTTGCCGAAAATAGAATGGTTTGGCGGGTTTCCGGCGTTTCGGATAATATCGTTTCGATGTCTTCCACAAAGCCCATATTCAGCATTTCGTCCGCTTCATCGAGCACAACCATTTTAACATCCTGCAGCCGCAGTGTTTTGCGCCGCATGTGGTCCATCACTCTGCCGGGGGTGCCGACGACAATCTGGCACCCCTTCCTTAAGCTGCTCAACTGCAGCCCGATGTGTTCCCCGCCGTAGATGGGCACAACCGTAATGCCGCTTTTAAACTTGGCGAACTTTTTCATCTCGTCCGATGCCTGTACCGCCAGTTCCCGTGTCGGGCATAAAATCAGCACCTGTACCGTTTTTCGGCTGAGTTCCGGGTCAATCATTTCAACCGCCGGCAAGCCGAACGCCGCAGTTTTGCCGCTGCCTGTCTGGCTGCGGCCGATAACATCATGCCCTGCCAGAATGAGGGGAATGCTTTGCGATTGAATTAAGGTAGCCTCATCATAACCCATTTCGGCCACCGCGCGCTTGAGTTCATCCGAAAGCGCAATGCTTGAAAATTTAACCTGGTCCATTTTATCTCTTTTCTTTTATTTAGAATAATCGCAGCTAAAACCATGCTGTAATACTATTCTGCGTTAAAAATATAGACATATTTTTAACCGGCAAGCACGCTTGCCGCTGCCGCGGAAGCCGCAGGCAGATCGCATTAAACGGCATATCCGGCAGCAAATGCTGCCCCCGCTGTCTCTTGACAGCGGATTTAAAAGATAGACTTTGTCTATCTTTTAAACGATAGTTAGTATAAACAACTATCTATTATAAAGGATACCCCGCGGTTTTTATATAGCATCTGCAACTTAACCGGGACAAAATTATTTGCATAAAAAGGCTGCCTCTTGCGAGACAGCCTCAGTGTTGTGCGCCTCGGTGTTATACCCCAACCATTAACCGCCTTGCAATCTTAAACACGAAACTGTGCTGCAGAACGACATTGTCCAGTACACGCTGCAATGCCCGTAAGAAGAAAGAGTAGTCCAATATCGTGGACGGTACATACGGGGTCCCCCGGTCAATATCGGGGGCTGTAATCACAAACGCCTGCGTGTAGCAGATGCCGCCGGGTCCGGTTAAATAAGCGCGCACATAGCAGCCCAAATCGCCGCTGACATCATCGAGCGCGATGGTTTCGCCCGTGGCGATAACTTCACCGTTGGAAACCCAGGTGATACTGTCGTAGTTAACGCCGGCGAGCGTGATTTTGTCGGCTGCTTGGTCAACATTGATTCGGGTGACAACCGGTGTCGGGCCAACCCCTTCAAAACTGTCCCCCAACTCCGCACGCGCGTGCCTGCTGACACCAAAAAAGGCGCCGGTCTCCATGCTCGTTCTTAATGCGGCAACCGTGTTTTCCGGTTGCATCATGATGGTGAACGCGCGGTCGTTTTGGTCAAGCCCGTGGGAATCGCTGAAGGTGATGGCAGATACATTTCTGCCGTTGGGAATGGTCTTTTGCAGCACCTCATCCCAAAGAATTCTGTCATACGGGGTGTGACCGTCTTCACCGCTGTTGATGTCCATGGCAATACAGGACGGGTAATCCAGAAAAATGCGCGCGAACTTGTTCACATATTTCGGCTGCCTTGAAATATCCGGGTCCCTTTTATCCCACGCCTGGGTAAAATTGCCGATATGGTTGAGGAAGGTGACACCGCCGAGTTTTTCCACTTCTCTGACCGGGGTGGTATAATCGCCGTCTACGCCGATAATTCCTTGCCCATAATCCGCGAACAGACCGTTGACATGCGTATTGCTCGGTACGGCGCCGTTTAGTTCGTTGCCCAGGGGAACATCCAGCATGCCGCGTCCGTCTCTGCCGACACCGGTTAAAATCTCCCGATACCGCGCTTCGGTGAGCGGTGAAACCGTACGGCCTTCGTTCCGGTCTTTTTTGGCCAGTGTCATGATAGGCACCAGCTGCGGTACAGTGTTCCAACCCTTATTGTTCACCATATGGTCGGTGATCGCCAAAATATCAAAACCGAGCGCGTAATGGCTCTCAACCGTTTCATCCAAATTTGCCGCGCCGTCGCTGGCGATGGTGTGGGTATGCAGGGCGGCTTTCAAGGCCTTCCAGGTGTCCCAATTGACATCTTTATAGGGGCTGTCTATGGTGTAATCATGCGTGCCCTGTGCACTTGGTTTTGGCGCGGCGCTCACGCCGAAAAGCCCGGCAGGCAACAATAAACTCAGGCATATCAGGATTGCAAGAACTTTTTTGGAACCTGTTTTCATTTGGTAAACCTCCTTCGTTTCTATTATTAACTATAGACCTTTGACTATGAAAATGCAAGGAGGAAAAAGGAAAAAATCCCCCGTCAGAACGCTGACAGGGGATTTGCCGCAAGTGCGCTCGGCATGGGCGACAACTTGGCGGTGAAAGTCCGCTACACGCTTG
>CAZTCR010000094.1:0-3314 GCA_964612185.1 uncultured Eubacteriales bacterium | reverse complement strand
GTCTGTCTGTCTGTCTGTCTGTCTGTCTGTCTGTCTGTCTGTCTGTCTGTCTGTCAAAATTATCTTGCCGGTCTCGGCAAATGTCAAGAGTGTATCACGGTAAAATTCATATTGTTTTTTCCGCGCTTCAATCTCTGCCGGAAGCCCAATTTTTTAATCAGTACAAACAGCATCGAAATTGTCAAGCGCATTGGCAAACCGCTCTTGCGTCTCTAATGACGGCAACGGAATCATGATATTTTCAATTGAAGGGACATTTGAATGAACAACCTTACTTTTGATTTTCCCTTTGCTTTTCTGTTGCCGAGCCTCATATGTAGATAAAACATACGCCAGATACTTCGGGTTCTGTTTATGCTTGAGCACAACAAGGTCGCCGCCTGCCAGACACTTTTCACGCCCAACATAAGCGACTGACTTGGCGATGTCCTCAACGCTTTCACCTGTGATGGCGAATAAAATGTCGCCGTAATCAAAATATTTCGGGCATTGGATGGTCGAGGCATCGGTATGTGAAACGCAAGTGTCAAACCATGTGTTATATGTTGTGTATATCTCACCATACCGAACGCATGGGGTACCTTCGACGGTAACCTGTTCCCGCGTAATGCCGGAGCCACGGAATATATCGGTTGCAATGTCCTTTAATCTCACTTGCGGAATCTTGGTATCGGCAGAAAGCATATAATCCCGATAATACTCATACTGCTTTTTCCGCGCTGTAAGCTCCGCTGTAAGCTCCGCTGTAAGCTCCGTGAAATTGTCCAATATGCGGACAATTTCATGTTGTACTGGCAGCGGTGGGAGGGGGATAACCACTCGCTCCATTTTCTTCTTTGATACATTGAATCGTGTAACACCACTTGCCGTGCGTTTAATCTGTTTTCTCAATTCTTCCGAACGGAAGAGGTATTTAGAGAATGAGGGTACAAGAGAACTTCTGTCGTTTAGCCGAAAGCCGAAACAAAAACTGTTGAGATAAAGTCGTTCATCTGATTCTGTTGTCAGAACCGAGGACATACCGCACTCATCTGGTGTTTCAGATGAGCCAGTGAATAAAATATCACCATATTGTATTGTATTTTGCTTTTCATTTTCGCCTATTTTAACTTTATCTGTAACATTGGTATTTAGCGACAAATTGGAAAAGATATTCATATAGGTAATAAACTTTTCATTACCATTTGAGAAATCTTCTTTTGATTTTCCACTTAATCCACCGTAGAACTGACCGACTTCTCCAAGAGTATTATACTCCACCCCATTCGGGCAAAGTTCCACTATCAGTTCTTCTAATTTACTCATCTTCCAGCCCCCCCGCTGTTTTAGTAATCTGCCTGATAAACTATCCGAACAAACAAGAAATACTTGTTTGTTGCCTTTTTATCCGTCTGCATCATACGTCATCCCCTTGCTTGTATGAACATCTAAATTCTGCCACCGTTGATGGCATAATTATAATTTAAGAATATTAAAAGCAATTATATTTGATTGAACTAGCAAGTAAAGCTTGCGAGTTGCTTTTTCCATCCTGCTCATGCGTCCTTCTCAATTTCCGCGACAATCTTCGCAATCTCATCGCGCAAAACCTGTTCCCTCGCCACGATGCTGTTAATCACCGCGTTGAGTTTGTGAATATCAACCTTTTCCCGTTTATCCTCCTGTGCCACATAAGTTGAAACGGATAGGTTATAATCCTGTGCGGCAACTTCGCTGTTCGGCACAAGTCGGGTGAAATATTCTTTATCGGCACGGACTTCAAAAGCGGCAATAATTTTTTTAATGTTATCATCGGTCAGCTTGTTGCTGTTGGTGACCTTAATGCACTCCTTGGAAGCATCAATGAACAAGGTGCTGTTCTCCTTTTTGGACTTTTTAAGCACCATGATGCAGGTGGCGATGGACGTGCCATAAAACAGATTGTCCGGCAGCTGGATGACGCAGTCGATAAAGTTGTTGTCAATAAGGTACTGCCTGATTTTCATTTCTGTCCCGCCGCGGTACATTACGCCTGGGAAGCAGACGATGGCCGCTGTGCCGCTTGTAGCCAACCACGAAAGGGTGTGCATAATAAACGCGAGGTCAGCTTTGCTTTTGGGCGCCAATACGCCTGCGGGCGAAAAGCGCGGGTCGTTGATTATTAGCGGATTGGCATCCCCCTCCCATTTTATAGAATAGGGCGGATTGGAAACGATGGCCTCAAAGGGTTCGTCGTCCCAGTGCAGGGGGTCGGTCAAAGTGTCGCCATGGCCAATATCGAACTTGTCATAATCAATGTCATGCAAAAACATATTGATACGGCAGAGGTTGTAGGTGGTGATGTTAATCTCCTGCCCGAAAAAGCCCTGCCGCACATTTTCTTTCCCGAGTATCTTGGCAAATTTAAGCAGCAGCGAACCGGAACCGCAGGCAGGGTCATACACCTTGTTGACCTCTTTTTTGCCCACAAGCGCGATGCGCGTGAGCAGTTCGCTGACTTCCTGCGGGGTGTAATACTCACCGCCGCTTTTGCCGGCGTTGGAGGCGTACATGCCCATAAGGTATTCGTAAGCGTCGCCGAAGGCGTCAATGGTGTTGTCCCGGTAGTCGCCCAGTTTCATCCCGCCAACACCGTTCATCAGCTTTACGAGCCTTTCGTTGCGCTTGGCCACCGTCCCGCCGAGTTTGTTGGAGTTGACATCAATATCGTCAAACAAGCCCTTGAAGTCGTCCTCACTGGGCGCTCCCTGGGCAGAACTCTCTATATTGCGAAAAGCCTTTTCAAGGGTCTCGTTGAGGTTTTCATCTTTTTCCGCTTTTTTCAAAACATTTTCGAACAGTTCGCCGGGCAGGATAAAAAAGCCTTTGGTTTGCACCAAATCCGCGCGCGCCTCTTCCGCCTCGGCATCCGTTAGCCGGGCATAATCGAAATCTGTTTTGCCTGTCTCACGCTCACCGCGGTTAATGTAATCCGTCAGGTTTTCGGATATATAGCGGTAAAACAAAATGCCGAGCACATACTGCTTAAAATCCCAGCCGTCCACACTGCCGCGTAGGTCGTTGGCGATACTCCAGATGGTTCGATGCAGTTCCGTGCGCTCCTGTTCTTTACCATTCGCATTCATAGGTTTCCCTTTATCCCTTCCGTTTTTCGTATTTTACAGAGCTGTTCAATTTTGACCGTTCTTAATATTGTTCCTATTATACCCGTAAATCTTCACTTTTGCAATATTTAACCGGTTGTTTGAACAATATAATGACCTGAAAAAAGCGCCCGCATAAGCGGACGCTTTTTTTCATTTTTCCATATTACAGCGAATTGATCAGCGTTAACT
>CAZTCR010000093.1:0-3346 GCA_964612185.1 uncultured Eubacteriales bacterium | reverse complement strand
CGCACATATCAAAATTGAAGCATCCCATACTTCGTACGGAACGCTTCAATTTTGGTGCGGGTAACAGGACTTGAACCTGCATAGCCTCACGGCCATTGGATCCTAAATCCAACGTGTCTGCCAATTTCACCATACCCGCATAAGAGTGGAATGTGGGATACAACTTCGATAGTATAGCAAACTGTGCGCCAATATGCAAGTGCGGATGTGGCACTCCGATTGTCCGATTGTTGTCTCTCGAAATATATATTTTACAAAAATCCGTATACATGAGGAGAGATTTGTTGTATAATTTACACATTACAAAAAGGTGGAGCTTGAAATGCATGGTTTGAAAACAAGATGGTTCGATTCGGTTGACAGGAACTGCCCGCTGCCGGAATATCCGAGGCCGCAGTTAGTCCGCGAAGACTGGCTTTGTCTGAATGGATTATATGATTATGCCATTACAGATGCTGCCGAGCAAATGCCCGCCGAATACGACGGGCAGATTTTGGTTCCGTTTTCGATTGAGAGCAGTTTGTCCGGTGTTGAAAAACAGCTTTTGCCCGAACAGCGCCTCTGGTATCGCCGCAAGTTCACACCCGATGAAAGGTTCCGGGGCAAGCAGGTTATTCTTCATTTCGGTGCGGTGGATTGGCTGTGTAAAGTTTACATCAACGGAACCATTGCCGGCGGACATACAGGCGGCTACTGCCCATTTTCAATTGATATTACTCATCTGCTTATAGACGGTGAAAATCAACTGGTTGTAAGGGTGTATGACCCCACGGATGCGGCCGCGCAGCCAAGAGGCAAACAGGTCAGCAATCCTCACGGATTTTGGTATACATCAACATCCGGTATTTGGCAAACAGTTTGGTTGGAACCGGTCAATGCGGTACATATCGAAAAAATAAAAATCACGCCCGATATTGATGCCGGATTAATCCGTATTGAATCTATTGTGAGCGGTTGTGATGAATTTACAATCAAAGCATCGGTTACTGCTGACGGTATTGAACTATCAACGGCAATAATCGCCGCTGAAGACCAAATTGCGATTTCAAACCCAAAATTGTGGAGTCCGGAATCACCGTTTTTGTACGACTTAACACTTGAACTGTTTGACCAAAATAACAAGCAGAGCGATCGTGTCAAAAGCTATTTCGGCATGCGCAAATTCAGTATTGGCAGAGATGAAAAAGCGATTCCTCGTTTGATGCTCAACAACAAACCATATTTCCAGGCGGGGCTGCTTGACCAGGGCTATTGGTGCGACGGCGGGCTGACGCCTCCGACTGACGAGGCGATGGTGTTCGATATACAAACCATGAAAGACCTCGGTTTTAATATGCTGCGCAAACACATCAAAGTTGAACCGCTCCGCTGGTATTACCACTGCGACCGGCTTGGTATGATTGTATGGCAGGATATGCCCAATGGCGGGGCATACATCGGCAATATGATGGCGGGCGTTCTGCCGTTTTTGGGTATTCATGTCAAAGATCATGCATATGCCAGGTTTAAGAGAAAAAACGCGGAGATGCGTGCGTATTTTGAAACGGAGCTTTTCGAGATGATTGATGCCCTGCACAGCTGTGTGAGTATCGGATGCTGGGTGCCTTTTAACGAGGGCTGGGGGCAGTTTGACGCAAAACAAATCGCCGAAAAGATTAAGAGTTATGACAGCAGCAGAGTTGTTGATCACGCCAGCGGCTGGCACGACCAAAAGGGTCCGGACTTAAAAAGCGTGCATAAGTACATTGTCCCGGTTAAACTACCAAAGCAGGATGGGCGGCCTTTCGTGCTCAGTGAATACGGCGGATACAGCCGGGTTATCGCGGAACATGTCTGGAATATTAAAAAATGCTTTGGTTACCGAATGTTTAAAGACAAAGAAAGCCTTTCCGCCGCCTACAAAAAACTGATGGAACAACAGATTATTCCTTTAGTGGAAAAAGGCCTTTGCGCAACGGTTTATACACAGGTGAGTGATGTTGAAAACGAAGTGAACGGTATTTTAACCTATGACCGTGAAATTGTAAAACTTGACGAAGACATACTCAGGCAATTGAACGGTAAACTGACGCTGTAGTTTATTAACAACTATTTGAACAGGAGGATTTTTATGGCGGGCAAACAGGGTTCAAAAATCAAACTGCTGGCGATAATGGATATTCTGTGGAATTATTCGGACGATGACCATGTGATGAACGCCAATGAAATTTGTGAGAAACTCGAGGAGTTTGACATTATTGCGGAAAGAAAATCAATTTACGCGGATATCGATAACCTGTGCAAGTTCGGGCTTGATATTATCAATACAAAGACACCTAAAAGAGGGTTCTTTTTAGCAAGCAGGCGATTCCAGGTTGCTGAGATTCGTCTGCTTGTAGATGCTGTGCAGGCGGCAAACTTTATTTCCAACAGGAAAGCCAAAGAGCTGAAGGAAAAATTGTACAGTCTTATGAGCCGCCCGCAGGCGGAGGCGATTGAAAAACAGATTATTGCAGACAGCAAACTCAAATGCACCAACGAAGAACTGTATTACACCATTGACACAGTTAACAGAGCAATCAAAGAAGGCAAAAAGATTGAATTTACCTACATAAAGCGCAAGCTGACAAAAAGGATGACAACGATTAGGGAAGAGAAAACCTTTCTTGTAAGCCCTTATGCGCTCATTTGGCTGAATGACCGTTATTATCTTGTATCCAATAACGACAAATATGACAACCTGATGCACACAAGGCTGGACAGAATGGGTAAGGTGCTGATTCTCGATGAAAAAGGGCGAAGCTTTTCGGAGGTTTCTGAATACAAAGGAACATTTGACGCGGCGGACTATACGGCGAAACACTTCAACATGTTTTCCGGTGAAATTAAAACCATCGAACTGCGCTGTTCAAACACGATCATCGACGAAATTCTTGACCGGTTCGGCTGTGATGTGCCGCTACGGGCAGACGGAGAGGATCACTTCATTATAAAAATCAAAACCGCTGTGAGTAAGGGCTTCGTTTCCTGGGTGCTTCAATATGGCGACAGTATAAAAGTCAAAGCACCCAAAAGCCTTGCAAATGAGGTCAAAGTGAACGCCGAGCGGGTTGCGCAACTGTATATAAATCCCGGTAACACAGCGATGAATCAACCCTAAATTATCGTTATTTATGGTTGACATTTACACGGGCGCTGTGCTAAAATAGCATCCGTTGCGAGTGCGCGGGTGTAGTTCAATGGTAGAATTCCAGCCTTCCAAGCTGGTTACGTGGGTTCGATTCCCATCACCCGCTCCATTTGTTTACACACGCGCTTGTAGCTCAGGTGGATAGAGCAACTGCCTTCTAAGCAGTGGGTCAGGGGT
>CAZTCR010000092.1:0-3361 GCA_964612185.1 uncultured Eubacteriales bacterium | reverse complement strand
GTGGACACTCAACAGCTACACCATCACCTGGGACGCGAACGGCGGCACAGGCGGCGGAACAAACAGCTGCGACCATTTCGCAACACCGACAGCGATGGACGCCGGTACGAAAGAAGGCTATACCTTTGCCGGCTGGGATCCTGCAATTGTTGCGGCAACAGGGCCTGCAACATACACCGCGCAATGGGCAGCCGCAACCGTAACCATCACCTTTGACGCCAACGGCGGCACAGGCGGCTCAAGCCAGGATTTGACCATTGGAGATCCGCTTGTGGCACCGGTAGTGACAAGAGCAGGCTATACCTTTGACGGATGGGATCCGGAAATACCCGCAACCGTACCGGGAACAGCGGCAACCTACACGGCGCAATGGATACAAATTCAGCTTGTTGCGCGCGTTGGGACGACAACGGTTATAGACAACACCGATTCCCTGATCTATGGGTTGGCGGAGTATATATTACAGGAAAACTTTGAAACTGACTGGGTTGAAGTGCTGGGCAACGGCAGGCTTGAAATCACACAAACACCATACGGATTCGGTACGGGGACAAAGGTTGAACTGATCGACAACGCAGATGAATCCATTGTGGCAACTTACTATATTGTTATCTTCGGTGATGTAAACGGAGATGGATTTATAGGAGGCGTTGATGCGGATATTATATACAATTATGAGAACTGGTTGGTTGAATGGGACGAGTTAACCCAGCCCTTCTTATTCGTAGCAAGCGATCTAAACGGTGACGGGTATGCGAGCGGCGTTGATGCGGATATCATTTACAATTATGAGAACTGGTTGGTGGGGATCGACCAACAAACAGGATTGGTATATGAGGTTTAGACGCAAAATAAAAACATTAAGAATTGAAATACTGTGATAAGGATAGTGAAGAAAATATGAAAAAAATTAGAACGCTTTTAATTCTTTTGATGGTTACTATTTTAGCGTCTAATGCCCTTCTGATCAACGCAGCAGCGATTGTGGAAGGACCGGAGTTGCTCGATATTGACATCAATCTTGAAATCGGCCGTTATACCGGCGAGGTGTTTACACCGCTCATGGAGGGCGAGGCGCTGCACACCAATGACATCATCACGGTGCGGATAGCGCCCACCAGTAACTTTCTTTGTGGAACTACCCGGTATGTGGTGATGTTCACCAAGGACTACCTTCAGGTAGTGGGTACCGGCAAAGCGGCATTCACACCCAACTACGAAAATGAATTTTTCATGATGAACAGCAACGATTATCAAGGTGCGACGGTTATACCCGAAACCGGATGGCCGGCGGCATTAAAATCAGTCGCGCTCGGCGGTAACGGCACCTTCACGACCAACAGTGCGGTAGCTGTTAGCAATACCGCAACCGGTGTATACCCGGGACATTTACCGGGAGAGTGGCTCTTTCGTTTTAATTTAAAGGTAACACAGAATATCACAGTTGGGTCCGGTGTAAAGGTTTGGATGTCTGACCAATGGATTAAAAGACCTTCATACACCGCCGGCGCAATGTACTTTACAAAATGTCTGGACTCAGAGAAATTGAGTTCATTTGGCAGGTCGGACATATACAACTTTAATGCTGACTTGGCAGGTGCGAACATATTGCTTGAACCGTCCGCCAATGTAAACATTACCTTTGACGCGAACGGCGGCACAGGCGGCACAGGGCCGACCTCTATGCCAATAGGCGCAGCGCTGACACCGCCGACGGTAACCAGGCCGGGGTATGCCTTCGCGGGGTGGAGCCCGACACTGCCGGCGGGTGTACCGGCGGAAGACACGGTTTATACGGCGCAGTGGGTGTTGACCACCTATGAGGTAAGACCGGCGGATGAAGGCATGCTGGCGGTCAATATTACGGGCTGGCAGGCCGATTACAGTTATCAGGTATGGAGCTACCAGCGCGTCACAAGCGACTTGCAGCTCAACGGCGAGAGTAATGTGCCGGTCAACCAGTGGATTCTGTCCCTGCCGTATACCCCGGGCAGTGAAGGGGTGTTACAGGGGGACAACAGCATTAACTTCATCATAGCGAATTTTGTTTCTCCGGAAGCAAACTACATCATCGCGGTTCGCGTGGTTGACGCTGCCGGGAATTTTGTGGCGGAAATGCGGGACAGCTACACGCCAACGGAAATTGGGTTGCCGGTTATAACAGATGTGCTGGTAGACGGCCAAACCGCCAAGGGCAGGAACAATGAGGAAGGCATCTATATCGGCAACGGCCAGTTTATCACGGCCGACCTGTATGAAAACAACTTTAAGGGTCCGGAAATCCGGGAGATAAAGACCGGCGCGAGCGTGGCTATCCAGGTGCTGGGCAACGCGGCATGTACGGAATACACCGCCACGGTCGCGGAAACAATGGCAACGCTCACAGCAAACGGCAACGAGTTCATTTGGGACATCTCCGGGCTGGAGCCGCGCACCTATAACCTTATTATAACAGCGGGCGACGGCTCCGCGACGGACACGGTGTATATGCTGTTCAAACTGTATAAAACATCGACGACTTACGGCGTATTAACCTCTTTGGCAACGGGAACACCCTCAACGGGAACACCGGTGCAAACGCTGAGTGTCACGCCGGGCTTCACAGGCGGCCTATTCAACTATTGGGTGAGAGAAGAAGGCAGAACGGCCGAGTTCCGTTCGGCGCAGTTCGCGTCAGCGGGCGGTATCAGCTACGATTTCACAAAATACGGGACCTACGCGGTGCAAGGGTATGTATACCGGCCGGGGATAGTCCCGCTGGATGAGTATGACTCGTATGACGATGTGGCGAAAGTGTTTGTGGATATCAAACGGGGCGCGGGCACAGCATCGGTAGACCTTGGCGCAAGCGGCAATCCGGTCGCGAAGGGTACGCCGATCACCTTAACAGCCTCCAATGCGAGCATTCCGGGCATCGGCGCGACACCGCTGCAGTATTCCTTCTGGCGTTACGACGCGGACGGTTACAAGCTGCTCAAGGATTGGAGCAGCAGCAACACGCTGAACTGGACACCGGGCAGAGTGGGCGATTATCCGATTGAAGTCAGGGTGAAGGGCGAAGACGCCGGTTCTTACGAAGCGAGGACGAGCCTCACGGTGACAGTGACGGACAACACCGACGCGAAAGCGGTTGTAACGGATATAACGGCAACTGTGGACGGCACGGCCAGCGCGAGAATACCGGTGGTCATCCGCGCGCAGGCGACGGCTTCAAACGGAGAGGATTTGCTGTACAAGTTCAATGTGGGTGACACGATGTTCGGGCGGAAAACGGTACAGAACTACTCGGCGGACCAGGATTTGATCTGGACACCGCGGGAAGCGGGGACCTACTACATCGATGTGCTGGTCAAGAGCAGCG
>CAZTCR010000091.1:0-3428 GCA_964612185.1 uncultured Eubacteriales bacterium | reverse complement strand
AAGGCGATGGTATCGCCGGGGTTAGCCGTCGGGTGACTAAATCATCAGGCAAGGACCCAATCCCCCCACCGCTGCGGCGGTCCCCCTTTAACAAGGGAGGTAAAGAGAATGCGATACCGCTTTGCCGCGCCTATGATTTCGATGGTGGAACACAATATAAAATAGCCATACTTTGACGAAAGGAGTTCGTCTGCGTTGGGTCACGGCGCGTGACCGAGGCAAAAATCACACTTGCCCCAAAACTTTTTCAAACGCCAGCCGTTTCGCGCCGCTGTCCAGATAGATAACCCCGCAGTATTGAAACCCGTTGTTTTTCAGCACGGTTTGCATCGGCAGATTTTGCTCATGGGTATCTGCCCTGACGCTGCGCAGCCCCCGCTCCAGGCAGAGGCATTCAGCCAGATCCAAAAAAGCGGCGGACAGCTGCCTTCCCTGATACTTTTGAGCAACTGCGACGCGGTGGATAACGGCATACCCGCCGCCGCTGAGCCACCGTCCTTCAAAAATTCGGGTATATGCTTCTTCTTTTTGAAAAGAGACAACCCCCGTGGCGGCAATTTCGCTGCCCTGTGTCAACACATAGCTCTCTTCGTTTTCAATGTCGCGCTCAATACGCCCGCGGTTCGGGTAGCCATCCTGCCATTGGTCGATGCCGGCTTTCTTGAAATTCGCCTGCGCCTGTTCGATAATCTTCACGATGGCATCGATGTCCTCTATAGCTGATTTTCTGAGTTCCATGGATTGACTCCTTGTTCTTTGTGACGACGCTGTCCTCATTCGTTCCGGGTAGGGTCATGGCGTGCCGTGACCGGGATTCCTGGCCTTCCTCTTGAGGAAGGTGTCAATCTCGGATTGACGGAAGGAGTAACCCCGTGGTAGGGCAAGGGCTCTGCTCTTGCCGCCGTGCTTGCCTCGCCTGCGGCAGGAGATGGTGGAAAGGCGATTCGTAGACGGAGAGTTCGTTCCCCGGGTAGGGTGCGGCACCCTTGACGCACCGCGGGTGGCCCCATCGTTCACCGGTGCTGTAGTGCCGGCGCAGAATAAATCAAAAAGCCAAGGCGCTCTTCATCACATGAACAAACAAATTGAACAGCCTTTCGATGTAATCGATTATCACCTGAAAATCGGTTATCGGGACTAATTTGCCGGCTGTCGGCCCGGAGACGCCATACGCGTCAAGGGTAGTATTTAAATCCCCGGGGCCGTAAGAATCCACCGTGAAACTTTGAACCAAAGGCGTCAAAACTGCCGCGCTGATTTTATTGGCCGCCGTGCGCGCAAAAGCAAGCTTTGCCGCCTGCTTATAGGGTTCGCTGCCGGTGGTGCATCCCGGGAGCCCCAAGCTCTTAAAAATCGAGCTTGCCGCCTCGTCCGACAGCTGAACAAACGCGTAAACCAAGGCAGCCTTCACGCATTGGAACAATAAGGTTATTTCAGGCGAGTTATAAGGGGTATTCTCATCACCCGCATAAAAACGGGCGACAAGAATGCCGAGAATATCGGACAGTTTGGCATAATCGCCCGGTTCTGTTTTTTGGCCGACACTTGCCGCGATCTCCTCTATGCTGTCGATTGCCGGCGTGCCGGCCTTGTCCTCGATCGGGAGGCTCAGCGCATCGCTCAAAACAGGCATCAACACCGCAAGCGCGTTATAAGCATCGGAACCTTGCTTAATCTTTAGGGCAGACGCGATTGTATCCGGCGATCTGACAGTTTGGCTTATATAAATGCTCAGCCCGGCTTTCAGGTATCCCAAACTGTACGCGGGGAAATCCCTTTCAATAAGTTCCAGCTGCGCTTGGGAGCAGCCATCGTCAAGATCCGCGGTATTGATGCTGTCAATAGTACCGGTGTCAACCTGAATCCCCGCATCCGAAAAAGTGACAGAGCGGTATGAATTTGGGTAAACGAACAATGAATTGGTCTCAATATCGTAAATTTTGCTGCCCTTTGCGGAAACGGCGCTTGAAATATCATTTGAGTGAATATGCCCGGTAAAAACCGTTTTTATTCCCCAGTCGGCAAATTTTGACGCGATATCCCTATAATTTTCAACAATGAAATTGCCGCCCCCGGGAACCCCTTCGTTTCTGAAATGTTCGAGCAAGCTGTGGTGCATCATGCCGATCAGCTTTTTGCCGTCTGCCTTTGCCTTGGTGGCTTGCTCTTCCACCCAGTTGAGCACCGCGGGGGTGATTTGCCCGATTTGTTCGCCGTAAACGCAGGAATCGATGGCTATCAGCCGGTATCCCCCGCCAAGGTCCGCCGTGTAAGAAGCAGACGACGGATCGATTTCGAGCGCTTCGTTATAACCGAATTCGGCATAAAGCGTTTTAAACTCCGCTAAATTAATATAATTGCTGTCGGAAATGCTGCAAATATCATGGTTGCCGTTGATGATAAAAATGCGTTTGCCTGTTCTTGCTTCAAACTGCTTGAATATTTCGATAATTCCCAGGTGCTGGCCCCTTAACCCGCCGAAGGTTAAGTCCCCCGCTATCAGCAAAACATTTGAGGGCGACACTTCAAACTTTGCCAGCATCGCATGGAGCAGCGCAATGTTTTCGTAGTTCATTTCGCCCGTTCCATTGGTGTGTTTATAAAGCGGGTCACCCGGCAAATTGTTCACTTGTTCAATAGGCGCAAGCATGCTCAGCGGCTGGTAATGGCAGTCTGCCGCGACAAGCAGCGATAAGGGGGATTCTTCAGCGCCGGCGCCGGGCAGCCCGGCGAGCGGCATCAGAAGCAGCGCACTCATCATTATGCACAATGACTGTTTTAGTTTTCTTTTCAGTTTGAACATCTCTTTTCTACATTCAATTCTGTTGACGGTGCTTTCGTGCCGCGTTTTGCCGATGTAGCGTGTAGGGCAAGGTATACCCAAACCTCGGGTTTGTTAACTCCGCTCTCAATTACCTTTCCGCTTCAAACTCCTCAACCCACTCCGCAAGCTTGCGCTGCAGTAACGCTTTATCCGGCAGGTACAGACTGTATTCGGAGGCATAAATATTGGAGTTTTCCGGCAGGGTCAGCTCAACAACGCTGTCGTTTTTCTCTTTGCACAACAGAATGCCGACCGTCGGCTTCTCGAAGTCCTTCTTCACATGGCGGTCAAAATAATGGACATACATCTGCATTTGCCCTAAGTCTTGATGTTTCAGTTTATCTGTTTTAAGGTCAATAATGACATAGCACTGCAGCAAGCGGTTGTAGAAAACCAAGTCCACCCAGAAACTGTCTTCATCATAGGTAAACCGTTTTTGCCGCGCCTCAAACAGAAAACCTTTGCCAAACTCCAATAAAAAATGAGACAGTTTGCTGATTATCGCATTTTCTAAATCCGATTCGGAATATGTGTTTTTTTCCTCCATGCCAAGGAATTCCAACACCAGCGGGCTTTTTAGCATGTCAGCGGGCTTCGCGAGCGC
>CAZTCR010000090.1:0-3569 GCA_964612185.1 uncultured Eubacteriales bacterium | reverse complement strand
AAATATTGAAAATTCTGGTTATCAACGCGGGAAGTTCATCGTTGAAGTATCAATTAATCAGCATGACGACGGAAAAAATTCTCGCAAAAGGTGTTTGTGAGCGTATCGGGCTTGGCGGTCATGTGGAAGGCTCGAATTATAACGGCGGCACTTTCGGTTATGACATTGAGTTAAAGACGCATACGGATGCATTTTTGGAGGTTAAAAAGGCCCTGACTGAGGGAGAATGCAAGGTCATTGACGATTTGACAGAAATAGTCGCGGTAGGCCACAGGGTGGTTCAGGGCGGTTCCATCTTCAACGCAAGCGTGCTGATCAATGACGATGTTATTGCCGACATTGACTCGCTGAGTGATCTTGCGCCACTGCACAACCCGGCGCACATCCAGGGAATGCGGGCTTGCCGCAATGTGTTTGGTGAAGCATTGCCTGAGGTTGCTGTTTTTGACAACGCGTTTCACTCCACCATGCCCCCCGAAGTTTACATATTCCCGATACCTTACGAATATTATGAAAAATATAAAATCCGCCGTTACGGCTTCCACGGAACCTCGCACCGCTTTGTCAGCCAACGCTGCGCGGAACTGATGGGCAAAGACATCAAAGAACTCAAAATCATCACCTGCCACCTCGGCAACGGCTGCTCTATCACCGCTGTGATGCACGGGCAGGTGCTGGACACCAGCATGGGGCTCACCCCGCTTGACGGGTTTATGATGGGCACCAGAAGCGGCGGGGTTGACCCTTCCGCGGTACTTTACCTGCAGGAAAAAGAAGGCTGGACACCGGATCAAACCGACAATGTATTGAATAAAAAATCCGGCATGCTGGGCATTTCCGGTGTTTCGAGCGATGACCGCGACATTAAAGCAGCGGAACTCGCCGGAAACAAAAGGGCCGCGCTTGCGAGGAAAATGCAGCGCTACCAAATCCGCAAATTTGTCGGCAGTTATATTGCCGCCATGGACGGCGTTGATGCCATCGTATTCACCGGCGGTATCGGTGAAAACACCCTTGACCTGAGATCCAGCGTATGCAACAACTTGTCCTGCATGGGGATAAAAATCGATGAATCATTGAACAAAAAGCTTGTCAGAGGTACCGAAGGCGAGCTTTCCACGCCCGAATCAAAGGTTAAAATCTATGTAATTCCCACCAACGAAGAACTGGTTATCGCGAGAGATACAAAGGAAATTGTAGAATCGCTGAAAACAACCATCAAAGACTGATCATGCTGATTTGCGCATAAATATATACGGAGGTACGCAATGCTCGACTTGGATATTGAACAGTTTTGGGCAGATGACGAAATCGCACATCAGGACAGATGCTTCAGCAAAGACGCGCCGCAGGTGGCTTTGGGTATCCGCATGAGCAACGAGTGCGTTTTTGCGGAACTTGGCGAAGAAGGCAACCCCTGGGGTGAGATTCCGCGCGAGCGCCGGATGGAGCTCAACAAAAGATACAACGAAAAAGCGCGGAAAATTGTCGGCAGGGATTTGCTTGCCGAATACATCGCGCCCCAAGAAGAGAACTTCCCGGCAATCCGCAGGATCGGCGAAGTATTTGGCGGCGAATATCTTTTTGACGGCAACTCCGAATGGCTCAAGGGCAACTGTGAAACACCCAAGGAACTTGAAAAACTGCTTGACCGGATTGACGCGATGGATTTACGCGGTTTTATTCTGCCGGGCAACTGGGAGCGCGAAAAGAAGCGGCTGTTTGAAAAATACGGTAAAAAACCGTCCTTATTCCATGGTATACGCGGTCCCGTTACATTGGCAACCTCTGTTTTCGGACCCGAAAACCTGATTTTTTTGATTTATGACGAGCCGGAATTGGCAAAACGGTTCAGCGATACAATCAGCAAAATCATCATCGGCTATATTGATATTTTTATTGAGGAAGCCGGTTACACGCAGGGAAACTTTCCCCACGGCTTCAGTTTTGCCGATGACAACTGCTGCCTGCTAACGCCGGATTTATATGAACTCTTCGGTTACCCCATATTGAAAAAGGTGTTTGAAAAAACATCGCCTCTGCCGGAGGATGACCGTTACCAACACTCCGATTCCGCGATGGGGCATCTGCTGCCTTTATTGGCTAAGGTTGGTATTAACGAATGCAATTTCGGACCGACGGTCATGATTTCAGACATCAGAAAGTACATGAAAAACACAAAAATTGACGGTCAGCTGGCGCCGTTCACCTTTATGAGCAACGATGAGGAAAAAATAATCGCCGAAGTAAAAAGGGACTGTGAAATGGCGCGGGTAGATGACATCCGCGGCGTGAACCTGAAAACCGCAGGGTCTATCAACAACGGGTCACTGTTAACGAGCATGCGCACGGTTATGGCGGCAATACAGAATTTCGGGAGATATTGAGCTTAAAACAATTTCGAGGCCGCCGTTGGCGGTCTTTTTTTCTACCTCCCAGTCACTGCGTGACAGCTTTGGTCTACCTCTCAGTCGCCTGTCGGCGCCAGCTCTCCTATCATAGGAGAGCCAAGGCGGTTGAATCCCACTGCCATCCGAAGATGGCAATGTCACCTTGCGGGTGACAGCTCCTTTGAAAAAGGAGCCTTTTCTACCTGTGAAACGGCGTTGTTGTACCATTATTGTCCCTTCACTCAAAATATCCGCATACAAAGCAAAATATCGCTTCTAATTCTATTGTTTTAATAATTTTGTGTGATATAATCCAGTTGTCCGCTGATATTAATAAAGAATTAAGAGGTTCAATATGAACAGAATAATCTCAGTTAAAGGCATTGGCAAGGTAAGCGCGAAGCCTGACCTCATCGTTTTGAACATGACATTGGCAATTAAAAATATGGATTATGATAAGACTTTGGAGGAATCCGCCGAGGCAATCAACCAACTTCAAAGAGCAATCGTTGGTGTAGGTTTTGAAAAGTCCGACCTGAAAACCACAGATTTTAAAGTAAAAACATCCTATGAAAGAGTTTGTGACAAAAAGAACAATTATAAAAATGTATTTGATGGTTTTATTTGTACTCACAGTTTGAAGATTGAATTTGGCTTTGACATGAAGACGCTTTCCAAAGTTTTTTCGGCCTTGACAGTCTGTCCGGTAAATCCGCAGTTTTCCGTTCTTTTCTCTGTTAAGGACAAAGACGCGGTTAGCGAAGCAATGCTAGTCAACGCAGCTGAAAACGCAAAAGCTAAAGCGCTGTTGCTTGCTAAAGCAGCCGGTGTTAATCTCGGACAGATAATCAATGTTGACTATAGTTGGGGGGAACTTCAAATCTATTCGGATATTATGAGGCTTGATGAAAACGAGCATTATTGTAAACGATTAGGGTTAAAAGAAATGGACATCGAACCGGATAATATTGATGTGAGCGACACGGTTACTTTTGTTTGGGAAATTGTGTAGTATTTCAATTTTAATGAACCACCTCTCAGTCGCCGTTCGGCGCCAGCTCTCCTAAAATGGGAGAGCCAAGACAGTTTTCACCTCGTTCTTGCCTCCCCTTGGATATAAAGGGGAGGTGGCGACGCGTAGCGTTGACGGAGAGGTCGATATCTTTGTAATGAACAGGA
>CAZTCR010000089.1:0-3823 GCA_964612185.1 uncultured Eubacteriales bacterium | reverse complement strand
CAAGGAATTCCAACACCAGCGGGCTTTTTAGCATGTCAGCGGGCTTCGCGAGCGCCTGTCCCTCGTTGGCTAATCGCATGACCTCAACTTTTTCGCGGCTTAACGCCAACCTTTCATACAGACTGCTGTTAAACTGGCGCTGCAGCTGCTTCACCGTCCACTGCTGATTTGCTGTTTCAATTTCGTAAAAGCGGCGTTCGTTCTCATTTTCAATCCGCATTAAAATCAAATAATGCGACCAACTGAGCCTAAACGGATAAAAACCGCTGTATAAAGATTGACGGATTTTTTGCAAATTTTGGTTGATAGATTCAGCAGAGAATGTCTGCTGTTTTTCGTTTTCAAATTCAGCAGACGGCATCTGCTGAATTTGAAAACGAATAAATCTGGTAAAATTTTCTTGCATTTCGCAGATTTGTTTCTGAAAAGCCTTTGCCGAACTGTGCACCCAGATATTCAGACAATTCCGCAAGTAAACCGCGGCCATACTCGGCACGGCTTGCGCCGTCCTGTTCCTTCTCTACAATCATACGGCCGACTTCATAATAAGTGACGCACATTGTCATGTCTGCGGTATGGCTTACAAAGCCGCGAGCTTGTTCGATAAGCTGCGCAATGTTTTTAAAAAACTCATTTGGTTTAATGGTGTTCATTTTATCCATATATAACCTTCCCTATTTGAAGTTTGGAGCGTGGGCGAGGAGTGAGGAGTTTTGTTTAGTATCTACCGTCTAAAATCTAATGTCTAATGTCTAATGTCCTGGCGTAGACGATTCCCCCTACTCGTACTTCCCTTCATCCTCCGCCGCATGCTGCCTGTCCAGGTAATCACCCATCTCATACATATTTATTGCCTCGTATGCCGTAACCGTCTCATTATCCGTCCACAATTCGCATTGGCTTATCACCGTTGTGACGGCGTATTCCATGCCTTCCGGCGGATACTTATATTTTTTCAATAACCGCTTGACCAGCTTGCGCATGCCGGCTCTCGCGGTTTCTTTCTTTTGCCAGTCGATAGTCCGGTTTTTACGCAGCAGGTCAGTCAGTTCTTTTGTAATCGCCACAAGCTCGTTGTTTTTGTAAAAGTCTGTGATAGCCTCCGGCTTTGTCAGCGCGTCATAAAAAGCAAGTTCCTCATCGTTGAGCCCAAGGTCTTGGCCTTCTTGGCTTGCCTTTGACATTTCTTCCGCGAGTTTCATCAGTTCAATAATAACTTCTTCATTCGTTAGCTGGCCTTTCAGATAAGAACTCATGACGCGGCTGATAATTTCCGAAAACTTTTCGGACTTGACTATATTGGTTCTTTTATACAGCCTGACTTGCTCGGCAATAAGCTTTTTCAGCAGTTCAACAGCGAAGTTTTTCTCTTTCATCCTGCCGATTTCTTCCAGGAATTTCGGGTCGAACAGTGAAAACTTTTTATCGGCATCAACAAACAGATTGATTACGCCGTCGCTTTTGACGCTCTGCCGGAGCAGTTCGTTGATTTGGGCGTTTATATCGTGCGGCGACACACCGCCCGGAACACCGAGGCGGGCGATGATGGTTCTGACCGATTCGAAAAACGCGGAATCGAACCGCTGCTGCTGGTTGACCAAACTGCGGCATAAAGACAGGGACTGCCGCAGCATGAGCGCCTCTTTGAGGAATTTGTCTTTTCCCTCCGCTTTGGCGGGAGCCAGCAAAAAGTTAACCCCGCCGCTGATGGTTTTTGCCCGGTCAAGGTTGGTGCCGCTCATAAAGCGCGAGATGTCAAACCCATGGAAAAAGTCTTTGCAGACTTCGAGTTTTTCCAAGAATTTCGGCAGTGCCGCTTTCGCGATATCCTGCTCGCTGTATTTTGCCCGGTCTCTCGCGGTGTAATCGTTCATCGCTTGTTTTAAGGCGCGGGCAATGCCGACATAGTCCACCACCAGGCCGCCTTCTTTATTGCCGAACACGCGGTTTACCCGGGCAATGGCCTGCATCAGATTGTGCCCGGACATCGGCTTGTAAACATACATCGTCGCTAAAGACGGCACATCAAAACCGCACAGCCACATATCGACGACAATCGCGATTTTCATCGGGTCGTTATTATCTTTGAACTTTTTCGCTAGTTCATCCTTGTGCTGTTTGTTGCCGATGAGCTCATGCCATTCCTCCGGGTCGTCATTGCTGCCGGACATGACCACGCGGACCTTGTCTTGCCACAGCGGGCGTTTTTTAAGGATATCATAATAGATATCAATACCGATTTTGCGGGAATAGGCGACAATCATCGCCTTGCCCGTCTGCTCGTACTGACGGTTATTTTCGTAATGGTCAATAACATCGTTCACCAATGAATCGATGGTTTGCGGCGCACCTAAAATACTTTCCATCTTTGCGAGTCCGCGCTTGTTTTTCTCGATTTCGCCGGCGTCGGCAATCTGCGCGAGGCGGTCATATTCTTTATCGATGAGTTCTAAAGTAAGTTCGTCCAAGTTCAGCTTGATAACCCGGCTCTCGTAATAAACCGGGCGCGTCGCGCCGTCTTCAACGGACTGCGTCATATCGTAAATGTCGATATAGTTGCCGAAAATCTCCCGTGTATTGCGGTCTTTCAGCTCTATCGGCGTGCCGGTGAAGCCGATAAAGGTGGCGTTCGGCAATGAATCCCGGATTATCCGCGCCGCGCCGATGCTCACCTTGCCCGTTTTCGGGTCTACCTTTTCTTCAAGCCCGTATTGCCCCCTGTGCGCTTCGTCCGCCATGACGATAATATTCCGGCGCTCCGAAAGCGGCCCGTCGGTTTCTTCAAACTTCTGCATGGTGGTGAAAAGTATGCCGTTCGCCTGCCTGCCGGCAAGCAGTTCTTTCAGGTTTTCCCGGCTGGTCGCCTGCTGCGGTGTCTGCCG
Organism: uncultured Eubacteriales bacterium; assembly: GCA_964612185.1. Taxonomy (GTDB): domain Bacteria; phylum Bacillota; class Clostridia; order Oscillospirales; family Acutalibacteraceae; genus UBA1447. The sequence goes on along the minus strand of CAZTCR010000089.1, from coordinate 941 downwards.
TAAAAACTCTTTGCACCTTGCAAACTGCCCGAACAGCTGGTCGTCCAAGTCGTTGCGGTCGGTGATAACAACAATGGTCGGGCTTTGAAGCGCCGATTGAAGGAGTTTTACATAAAACACCATGGAGAGCGATTTGCCGCTGCCCTGCGTATGCCAGAACACGCCGCCTTTGCCGTCGGACTGCGTGGCTTTTTTGGTGGACTCCACCGCTTTTTTCACGGCGAAATACTGGTGGTAACCGGCAAGGATTTTTGCGTCCCCATTGCTCTCTTTCGAAAAGCAGATGAAATTTTTGATAATATCCAGGAACCGGCGTTTTTCAAACATGCCTTCAAAGAAGGTGTCAAAAGAGGCGAACTGCGTGTTCTCGTAGCTGCCGTCGGTCGTTTTCCATTCCATAAACCGGTCTTCCGCTGCCGTGATGGTCCCCGCTTTTGAAACCGCATGGTCACTCATGACGCATATCGCGTTGTAAATAAACATCGACGGGATTTCGTACATATAGTTGCGCAGCTGCCGGTATGCTTCCGAAGCGTCCGTTTCTTCCCTGGACGGCGATTTGAGTTCGATGATCACAAGCGGAAAACCGTTGACAAAAATCAGGATGTCCGGGCGTTTTTCGCTGTTTTCTATAATTGTCCATTGGTTGATGGCGTAGAAGGTGTTGTTTTCGATATGCTCGTAGTCAATAAGGTAGACTAAGCCGGAACGCTCTTCACCTTTGACAAAGTATTTAACCGGTACACCGTTTTGCAGGTAATCCATAAACACAGTGTTTTTCTGCACGATGCTGCCGGTTTCAAAGTTTTTCAGTTTATAAACGGCGTCGTTGATTGCTTCAGCAGGCAGAGAGGGGTTGACCGCCGAAAGGCTGTCTTTCAGCACATCCTCATACAGCGGGTCGCGGTAATCGCGCGCGATATCCGGGCCATAAAGATAAT
>CAZTCR010000088.1:0-3987 GCA_964612185.1 uncultured Eubacteriales bacterium | reverse complement strand
TATAACAAAGAAAGCATTGGCCGAAAAAATCGGTGTGCAAAGAACTTCTTTATCGCGGGAACTCGCCAAAATGAGGGCTGACGGACTGATTAAGTTCGACATTGATTCGATTGAATTGCTAACAGTTCAGTTCAATACTTAAACACAAAAGTGAAGTCTTTTCCAAAATGAGCATTTGCAATATGATAAAAGCCGTGCCGCTCTACACAGCACGGCCCCTTTTGCATGGGAATTAATCTTCGTCGGTATCGTCTTCGTCCTTTGTTTGTTTGCGTTCCGAGACAACAGCTTTCTTCAAATCATAAACCATTGCCTTCGCATCCGGAAAGTAAGCACCGTAGCACTTATAGTTCATCTCATCAGACCAGTTCATGATACGACGCACAACCTCTAAGACCGGACGATTGTAAACGCTGATGGCAAAATGGTGTCCGTAAGGCTTTGAAAATTTCAATGCGTTGACATCGTTTTCCTCACAAGCCTGAACAGCAAATTGCTTGGAATCGGCATTGATAAGCATCCGCGCAAATGGAGGGCAATGCATCTCCGTGGGAGTAGCCTTATTGAACTTGATTAGTTTTCCACCGAATGTGACGGTGGAGTCTCCGCATGCCTTAACGATGTCGATAACCTTAAAATTTTCTAACATATAAATCAACCTTTCATAATTACATATTTCTGACACTTTGTTCCGAAGAACGGATTAATTCGTCGATTGTGATATCCTTCCATGCCGGATTAATGGGGATGAAGCCTTTGAGATGACCGTAGCGGATTGGAGTAAGCCTCGTCTTGATTCTCTTCGCGCGGTTCTTGTAATGGCTCAAATCAGACCGGAGTTTTTGTGCCACTTCCCAATCCTTGCGCTGTACAATTGCGGGATGATGATCCCTGATAAAATACTGCGGTTCACGTCCATCGTTTCTAACAACCTTGTGAGAAAGACAGTCAATAGTGCAGGTTTTCTGCATGAGGACATCGCCGCAATAGCGCTCGTTCTTCAGTATGCAAAGCACACTTCCGCTCCACCATTTTGTGTTGCCACGCGCCGTTGGAATGCCCGCTTCGGTCAGTATCTTCGCAATAAGGCAGGATGAGGAGCCTTCAATATAAAGCTGATAAATTGTTCTGACTACTTCGGCTTCATTTTCAGTAATGACCATGTCTCCATATTCATCCGTGTCATAGCCTAAAAGCGCCCACGTGGGACAAAGCGGCAGCCCTTTTTGGAACCGCCGCTTACACGCCCATTTGATATTCGTTGACTTTGACTCGGACTCACCCTGAGCGACCATGCTGAGAACCGTAGATGATGTAATTAAACCTTTTAACGATGCCTATACTTTTTAATTATTTCTGTTTTGCCCCGTAAAGGGGTGTGCACAATTTAATTATTTAGGGTGCACAAAACCTTGTATATCGACAAAAATAGAATTCGGCATGTTAGTAAATAGTAAAAAGCCTTGAAATACCGTAGTTTCAAGGCTTTTGAAAACAGAGAAGTAGCCTACTATTGTATCAATAGTAGGCTACTTTCGTGCCACAAGTACCTCAAAATGATACAATTGCACGAAAGGTCGGAGGGGGTTGCATTTTGGGGTAGGGGGTTGCATTTCCTGTTTAGAATAAACACAACTATTTGAACTGCTTTCACATAATAAATGGTTGTCATAAACCAATCTAATAGACTTTAGTTTTTCTTGAATTTTGTGAATTTTCATCGGTGTCATTCAAAGGCGTTAACTTTGTATTTCTTCTGTAATAACAGCTTCACCGTTAACAATTTTATATTGTATATAAAATCTTTTGTTCAGGAAGTTAGAAGAAGCATTAATCCAAACCGAAAGCTTCCTGTTATTATCGACAGAAAACCTGTTGACGCGGATGTTCAGCGAAGCGCGGGTAATTATTCTATTGTTTATGTGATAGTTTTTGCTGTGGTGATGCTGATTGTTAGCGTGGATTCCAACAGCTTTGTGTCGGCATTCAGCGCCGTTGCGGCCACCATTAATAACATTGGACCCGGCTTTGACATGGTAGGCCCCACGATGAATTATGCGTTGCATTCGGATGTGTCCAAAATTGCTTTGATATTTTCCATGATAGCGGGTCGCCTTGAGATCTTACCGGTCTTGATCCTGTTTTCTCCGCGAACTTGGCGAAAAGTTTAGTGCCAAGTGTTTGAGGTGGGTAAATAGGGGACGTAGAAGTATTTTAGTTTAAACAACTGAACAGCGGATAAAAACAACAAAAAGCACCTTCGATGAGAGGTGCTTTTTTGAACCCAAACAAGAAAACTCCGGTGTAGCCGGACTTCCGTGATTGGGTTTTTATCAGCGCGCAAAAGGTATGAATTTTGCGGCCGGCAGAAGAAACTCAGATGCTTGCTGAAAAAAATATATGGAGGGTTTTTGCTGACACGATATGATTTAGTTAATGTCATATAATTATTTAATAATTAACATAATATTTATTTATCTACTTGAATATCATAATAAGATGAGTTATAATAAATTGTCAGTAGTACATAATCTAAATATGGAGAAAGCGATCATTCGTTTTTTTGTCTATTTCGTCTATACGGCTAATAAATCTATTTCTGCCGTAAAGGCGGATGTTTTAAAATCACAAATTGAAAGGGAGAAATGCGTTATGGGTTTAATCAAAGCAGCAGTGGGCGCCGCCGGCGGAGTGTTGGCAGACCAGTGGAAGGAATTCTTCTACTGTGAATCTCTTCGTGAAAATGTTATGGTCGTCAAGGGTCAAAAGCGTGTTACCGGGCGTTCATCCAACACAAAAGGTGAAGAGAATATTATCAGCAACGGTTCAGGCATAGCGGTGGCGGACGGCCAGTGCATGATTATTGTTGAACAAGGTAAGGTGCTGGATCTTTGCGCCGAACCCGGTCAGTATACTTTTGATGTGGGCGGCGAACCGTCACTTTTTGCCGGGGGTAATTTGGGCGAAAACGCGCGTGCGTCCCTGCAAAGCGTATGGTCGCGTTTTAAGTTCGGCGGTAGTCCGGGTAAAGACACCCGTGTTTATTATTTTAATACCAAAGAACTTGTTGGCAACAAATACGGCACCCCAAGCCCTGTTCCGTTTCGCGTTGTTGACAAAAATGTCGGGTTGGACATTGATATTGCGATTCGCTGTTTCGGCGAATACAGCTATCATATTATGAATCCGATTCTTTTCTACACCAATGTCTGCGGCAATATTTCGGATGAGTATACGCGTGACACCATTGACGGGCAGCTTAAAACCGAACTGATGACGGCGCTGCAACCGGCGTTTGCGAAAATAAGTGAAATGGGTATTCGTTATTCCGCCTTACCGGGTCACACGATGGAGCTTGCGACAGCGCTCAATACTGTTCTTTCCGAAAAATGGAGCAATTTACGCGGACTTGAAATTGTATCGTTTGGTGTTTCATCTGTCAAAGCAAGTGACGAAGACGAAAAGATGATAAAAGAACTGCAGCGCAACGCTGCTTTCCGCGACCCCACAATGGCGGCAGCACATATGGTCGGCGCGCAAGCGGCAGCCATGCAAGCCGCGGCAGCCAACGAAGGTACAGGCCCGGCGATGGCTTTCATGGGCATGAACATGGCAGGCCAGGCGGGCGGAATGAACGCCTCCAACCTCTATCAGGTAGGACAACAACAGCAACAACAACAGCAGCAAGCCCAGGCTCCTGCGGCTCCGGTTTCCGCCGGTTGGCTATGTGCCTGCGGGCACGGCGGCAACGCGGGTAAATTCTGTGCCGAGTGTGGCAAACCTCAGCCGGCTGATGGCTGGACATGCAGCTGCGGCGCTGTCAACAAAGGCAAGTTCTGTGCCGAGTGCGGCAAGATGAAACCTGCCGGTATTCCACAATACAAGTGTGACAAGTGCGGCTGGGAACCTGAAGACATGGCAAATCTACCAAAGTTCTGCCCGGAATGCGGCGACACTTTTGATGACGGAGATATAAAATAAGTAAGG
>CAZTCR010000087.1:0-4179 GCA_964612185.1 uncultured Eubacteriales bacterium | reverse complement strand
CTGCGTATTTTATACCGGATATACAGCGCCGCATAAGCCGCTGCGCCTAAAAGCACAAAAACCGCGATAATTTTAAACAATGGGGTTGACGCTGCCCTTTTCAGCAATGACCAGGCGTACAGCAGTATATTTCTGCTCACATCGTCTTTGGCCGCAAGCGTGATACGCGCGATTTCCTCACCGGCGTAAAGCACCCTGGCCTCGGCGATGGCCTGCCCTTTTTTAACCGGCGCGTCAATGCTCGCGGGCAGACTTTCCGGTATTATCTCGATCAAAACGCTCCCCGCCCCGTCGCCTGCCGGCATGAGCGCGGTGTACGCCTCTTTGGGGATCAGCTTCACATGGTCCGCCTGCCAGGACAGCTTGACGGGTACCTCGCCGATGATCTGATTGATCTCCGCCACACTCCGCAGCCGGATATTCGCGAAGGTCCATTTAAACAGCGCCTTGCAGTCAATGATCGCGCAGTTCTCCATCACATCGTCATTGTCGATATCAATAAACGGCGCGCGCATAATCACTGCCAGGTAAGAGTAACCGTCCTTGCTCGCCTTGGAAATCACACAGCGCCCCGCGTTATCGGTCGAACCGGTTTTGATGCCGGTGGCATACTCGTAGTAATAATCCTTAATCGCTTTATTCATTAAGTGAACGGTGCTGCGCAGCTGGCGCTCCCCGCTCAGGTTGGTTGCGGGCAAGGTATAGGTTTGAGTGGCGGTGATTTGATTAAACACCGGGAAGGTCATCGCGTGTTTGACTATCTTAAGCATGTCATTCGCGGTGGTATATTGCCCTTCCTCATCCAACCCGTGCGGATTGACGAAGTTGGTATTCTCGCACCCCAATTCTTTGACACGCTCGTTCATCAACGCCACAAAAGCTTCCATCCCGCCGGAGATATAGTCCGCCAGGATTGTCGCCGCTTCATTGGCACTGGGTACCAGCAGGCAGTATAACAGGTTGAGCACCGATATGTTTTCGCCCGGCTTCAGTCCGGCGTTGGAACTGTCGGTCCCGTCCAGCATACGGATGGTGTAAGCCGGCACGGTGACCACCGCCTCCAGGTCCGCGCACTTTTCCAGCACAACAGTCGCGACAACAATCTTCGTCAGCGACGCCGGCGCGGTTCTCATATCCGCGTTTTTGTTGAAAAGTATCATGTCATTGTCAAGGCTGGCAAGCAGAATGACTTCGGAATAGAACTTCTCTTTCTCCAACACTTGATTATAGGAAGCCCCGGCCGGCACCGGCGGCACACATGCCAGTGCCAATATCAACGCAAACACAAATATTATCGCTTTTTTCATAGACAACAGCCCACCAAATGATGTATTATAATACTATTCTGCGTTAAAATATATTCATATTTTAACCGGCAAGCACGCTTGCCGCTGCGGCTGATGCCACAGGCAGACAGCATTGAACGGCATATCCGGCAGCAAACGCTGCCCCCGCTGTCTTGTGACAGCGGATTTAAAAATAGACTTTTTCTATCTTTAAACAATAATTAGTTTTAATTTTATAAAGTATATCAGTTATCGGTGAAAAAATAAACAACTCTACAAAAAATTAACCGACGGCGGGAGAATTTGTTATGGTATACATTACCGGTGATACCCACGGCGATTACAGCCGCTTCAAACAGCCAAAAATCAAAAAACTAAAAAAGGGCGACACCCTGATTATATGCGGCGATTTCGGTTTTATCTGGGAAAACACAAAAGAAGAACAGAAAACAATTAAAAAACTCGGCAAATGCAAGTACAACATCTGCTTTATTGACGGCACGCACGAAAACTTTGAGCTTTTGAGCAACTACAAGGTAAGTGATTGGAACGGCGGCAAGGCGCATCAAATCGCCGGCAACCTCTACCACCTGATGCGCGGCCAGATTTTTGAAATCGAGGGCATGAAAATTTTCACCATGGGCGGCGGCGAAAGCCCGGATATTGACATCCGTTTTGAAAACGAGCGTTGGTCGCGCAAAGAAATACCCAACCGCGATGAGCTGCTCGAAGGGGCGAAGAACCTGGAAGACGCCGGCTGCGCGGTGGATATTATTGTCACCCACGAGCCGCCGCAAAAAATCAAAGGTTTCCTCAAACTTCGGGACAACGGACCTGTCCGCGTCACCGGGCTGAACACCTATTTTGAGGAGCTGGGTAGCTCCTGTGAGTTCAAACGCTGGTTCTTTGGCTCCATGCATGTGGACAAACACATCTCCAGTTCCCACATCGCCGTTTTTCAGCAGGTATACAATGCGCAGACCGGGGAACTCATTAAATAGCGACCGAACCGCAGATGCCGCTGGTGTGTGCGGTTTTTGTTATCTACCCTCTTGTAATCATATTTCAATATTGGAACGACAAAGGGGTCGTTCCCTACTGTTTTCCGCGGCGCAGCCGCGCTTCTCTATTGCTTTCCGGACGAACAATTTACCAGAAACGCAAAGCCGTAGACGAATCCCACCACCGCCCTGGCGGATTCTCACTATCTTAGATGCTGGACATAACATTTTAGATTTAGAACGCAATCCCTTCACCGCTGCGGCGGTCCCCTTCCCTTTAACAAGGGACGTGTATAAAGCGAAAGTCCCCAATCCCCCTTGTTAAAGGGGGAAACCGGTCGCAACCGGAGGGGGATTGAATCCTCAGTCATCCGCAGATGACTTTGTCGCCATGCGGGACGCAAAACGCGTCCCCTACTATATTAACCGGCAGCTTTCTCTCCGTTCTAAACTGCTGTCCACTGTAAAAGTTTCTGCGTACCCGCCGCGCGGGTTCCGGCCTTTCATCAGCGCCGGAAGAAGAAACTTTAAATGGCAAATGTTAACATTTGCCTATGACCACATTATAACCAGGAGGATTACACCATGTCCGCTTTTTTCGAAAAAGTTACCGCGTTTTTCCTGTCCGTCATTACGACCATCTCCTCATTTTTCGGCATGCTGTTCATGCAGGTCGCCGAGTATAAGGATGTGAGCTACGGCTCATCCGCGGCACAGCAGTTTGACCTTTATCTGCCCAAGGCATCCTACTCCAAATGCACCGCCATCGTTGTGTATATCCACGGCGGGGGCTGGGCAGGGGGCGACAAGGATGTGTACCGCAACGCCTGCAGCAAAACCGCCAAGCGGGACTATGCCGCGATGACGATGAACTACCGGATGCTCGGCGAGGGCGCGAACCTGGACGATATGCTCGCGGACATCACCGCCGCGCTGGAAGCGGCCATTGCCAAGGCGGCGGAAAAAGGCATTGTTCTGCAAAAAGCGGCGTTCACCGGTGCTTCCGCCGGCGGGCACCTGGCGATGATGTATGCGTTCAAAAATCAATATACATCTCCACTGGAGGTCGCCTTCTGCGCGAGCCAATGCGGGCCGTCCAACTTCACGGACGCCCGGTTTTTTACCGAAAGCATTGACACCAACGGATTTTACGCGGTGATTTCCGGGCTGATCGGTCAAACGCTCAACGCCGCCACCTTCAACGATTTACTGCCGGAACTGCGGGCAGCCTCCCCTGTTACCTATATCAACGCGGATTCACCGCCGACCATACTCGCCCAGGGTCAAAAAGATACCCTTGTGCGATATTCACAGGCAACAGATGTTTACGATGCGTTCTATACAGCCGGCGCGCCGTGCGACTTGATTTTGTTCCCGAACTCCGACCACGGGCTGAGCAGCGACCCGGATTGCAGTGAACGGTATGATGCGCTGTTTAAGGAATATGAGTTGAAGTATTTTGGGTATTGAACCATATCACAACGACCTCTCCATCACTTCGTGCCACCTCTCCTGACGCAGGAGAGGCAAGCGGCTCCGCGCATGCGGGGCTGCTTTTTCAACTCCCTTGCCTCCCCAAAGGCGCATTCAAAAATCTTATGTGCGCCATGTATAAAGGGAGGTGGCGACGCGCAGCGTTGACGGTGGGGTGGAACCTCGTCGCAGGGCACAACCCCTGTGTTGTTCCGGGTTTCTTGCGTTCTTTGCCTCCCTCTTGAGGGAGGTGGCACGAAGTGCCGGAAGGAGTTCGTGCCCTGTCCGGTGTAGGGGCGACCATTGGTCGTCCGCGGTTGCCAGCATTCTACCTTGCCTCCCTTGTTAAAGGGCAGGGGGACCGCCACGGCGGTGGTGGGATTGTGTCCGCTGTCCCGTTTATCGTACTTGATATCATA
>CAZTCR010000086.1:0-4246 GCA_964612185.1 uncultured Eubacteriales bacterium | reverse complement strand
AGCCTCCTTTTTTTCTTAAAGATTTTAATTTGTTATGCCAGACCCGTTACCTGATTGATTGAGATCATATAGTTTTCCGCATCCACAATTTTGCCTGCATCCAGGCTGTCAACACTGCCGTCGCCGTTCAGGTCCCCAGCCTTGATATACAGGGTGTCATCCGCGGGGTCCCACGGCACCATATAATTTTCAAAATCAACCGCTTTGCCGGCGTCTATGCTGTCCACACTGCCGTCACCGTTCAAGTCACCGAAAATAATGACAGTGAAAGTCTGAACAGCTAATCCGGTTATATTATCAATCACGCTGACCGTTGTCCCCGTACCGATACTTCCGGTATCCGGCGCATATTCCAACCGGCCGTTGCCGGTAATGCTGACAAAGGTGTTTTCAAACGCTGTTTTTGTCAAACCGGTCGCAAGACCGTAAATATACCCGTTCTGTGTGTCAAACACTGCAGTCGAACCGGCGCGCGCGGCAAGCTGGGGGATTACGCTCCATACGGCGTAAAGAGTGCTGTTGCGGGTTTCCATTGCGTATGACGCAAGCGGCGTCAGTGTGGATGCTGATTTTGCCCAGCCGAGGAAATGGCAGCCCGGCTTGCTGATGTCGCCTTGCGCGGACAGCGCGACCGAGTCACCGTCGAAGCCGTTGAGCGTTGCCGGCAATGTCCCCGTGCCGCCGTTGAGATGGAACGCGACCGTGATATAGATGCGATATGGCAGATGGTTGATTTCCGCGTATTCGATGGCATAGGAATCGGGATAGCAATAAATCATCAGGTTCGGGCAGCCGCGAAACGCGTTGGTCCCGATTTCCTGCACACTGGCGGGTATGGTGACGGCCGTCAGCCCTGTGCAGCCGTCAAAGGCTCCGCCGCCAATGGTCTGAACTCCGTCCGGAATTGTCATAGATGTAATGCCGGTCATATTCCTGAATGCTGCTTCACCGATAATTCTTACCGGATAACCGCCCAGCGTTGCCGGAATCTCCTGCGCGCCGGTAATTGTCATATTTGTGCCGGTCACTGTCGCGATGGACTCTTTTATTGTGTAACTAAACACGGTTGTCCACTGCGCGGTATAGGTCGTATTCGATTCCGGCACGGTCGCGGGCAGCGCCGGCGACCAACCGTTAAAGACAAAACTCGGCCGGGTAACCGTGGGCGCTGTCATGGCTGCTCCGATAGCCATTGCCGTGCTTGTTCCACCGGTGCCGCCGTTGGGGCATCGAAGGTGATTCTGACTACCAGCGTATGCGCAATGTCGTTTGTATTGGCGTACTCGTGCGCGTAGGAATCGGGATAGCAGCAGTATTCCATCGCCGTACAGTTGTTGAACGCCAGCGCGCCGATTGCGGTGACGCTCTGAGTGATTACGATTCGGGTCAGCCCCGCGCAGCCGTTGAAGGCGCTTACGCCGATTGTTGTCAGGGTTTCCGGCAGGTCAACGGTGACAAGCCCCGGACAGCCGGAAAAAGCGCCCCCTGCGATGCCCAGCGTCCCCGTGCTCAAGGTAACAGTTGTGCCGGCAGGCATGATCCCTTTATACCGGTAAAAAACATTGCCGATCGTCACCGGGCCGTCCGGCTTGGCGTTCATCCAGGCGGTGTTGGCAAAAGCCGAGCCGCCAATGCCCGCAAGGGATGCGGGAACGGTGATGGAAGCGAGCGCTGTACAGTCCTGAAACGCTTGGTTGCCGATGCTTGTAACGCCTGCCGGAATGGTGACGGTGCTTAGACCTGAACAGCCCATGAAAGCGCGGGCGTCGATAATAGTCACGCTCGATGGAATGATGATACCTGTGATATCCGCGCAGTTTTGAAATGCATGGTACCCGATGCTTGTGACGGGATAACCGTCCAGCTGAGCCGGAATGTTGACAAAACCGGTAATCAGATTGCTTGCGGCTGTAATCGTTGCTTTCCCGCCTGAAACGGTATAAGTATACGCGGATGCAAATTGAGCTGTATAGACGGTATCCTGTGCCGGAACGCTTGCCGGGACTTCGGGCGACCAGCCGGTAAAAACAGTCAGGTCATCCGGCTGAAAAAAGACCATCGGGGGAATCATGTTGCCGCCGTAATTGAGCCAATAAGTTGTCACGGCGCTCCCGATGTGATACTCGACTTTATACTGATTTACCGTCCACTGGGCGGTATAGGTGGTATTTGCCGCGGGCATGACGGGCGGCACCGCGGGGAGCCACCCTGCGAAGGAGTAACCGGTTCTTGTCACAACCGGTGCCGTCAGCGCCGTCCCGCAGTTTTGTGTAACCGTCATACCGGGCGAACCGCCATTGGCGTTGAACTGAACCGTATAGGACGCAATATAGACATACGGGATGCTTTTCGCGACGGCAAACTGTTCCGCAATGGAACCCGGATTACAGTATATGGTCAGGTCAAAGCAACTTTTAAAAACATCCGTCCCAAAATTGACCACACTGTTGGGGAAAGTGACACTCAGTAAATCATAGCACTCATAAAACGCTTTATCGGGTAAGGAGGCTATCGTAGACGGCAGCGTGACAAACTCGAGCCCGCTGGCTGCGAAAGCCTGGTAATCTATTGTCTGCAACCCTTCCGGCAAACTGATACTTTTAAGGGCGGTACAATGGTAAAATGCGGAGTTGCCGATGCTCTTCAGACCGCCGGGCAGGTTGATTGAAGGCAGAGAAGTACACCATATAAAGGCGTTTTCGCCGATTGATGTGACGGTATTCGGCAGATAAACATAGGCCAGTTTACCGCAGCTGTTAAACATGTTAAGCGGAATTGCCGTGGTACCGTACGGAATGGTGATAGAAGTCAAATTGATGCAAGAGTTAAATACCCCTTCATCAAAATTTGTCAGCGTGGGGGGTAAAGCAATCTGCGTCAAGGCGTGGCAGGCGTAAAACACGCCGCTGCCGAGTTTTTGAATGCTTGCGGGCGGATTAAAGGTGAAATTCGCGAGTTTTACGCAACCGCGAAAAGCATATTGCTGAATTTCCGTGACAGAAGAAGGAATAACGATGGTCGTCAGGTTTAAGTCATCCATAAATGCGCCGTAACCGATAATCTGCAAAGCGGGAGGCAACGACACACTGACCAAGGCTGAGCATTGGCTGAAAGACAGCGAAGGCAAGGCGGTGACTCCTGTGCCAACCGAGGCCATCTGAAGAGCGGTACAGTTGAAAAACACGCTGGAACCGATACTTAAGACGGTGTTTGGTATGCTGACCGATGTAAGATTGATGCAATCCATAAAAACATTGTTCCCGATTGTTTGCAGGTTTGCCGGAAATGACACACTTAACAGACCATCGCAGCCGCGGAAAGCGTTATCGTCGATAAGCTTCACGCCGGCGGGCATGGTGACACCCGTAACATCTTTTTTGTTTTCAAATACGCTTTGGCCGATTTGGGTAACCGTGTAACCGCCAAGAGTGGGTGGGATAATTACATTTCCGCTGAAATATTGTGTCAGGCTGAAAATTCGTGCCGTGTTGTCGCCAAGCACATAATATTCGTATCCGTTTTCCTGCGCATACGCGCTTGCCCGGAGTTCGAATATGCCTTTCGAATCTGCCCGGAAACCGGGTAAAAATTCAAAAGGAATATTTCCAGTAAAAATAAAAACAGCCAAAAGAAGAGCCAGACACTTCCTAAAGGTTTTCATAACGATACCTTCTTCCATCCGGATTTTGACTACACTTTTATTATATCACTTTTTATGTCAAATTGTTATTTTTTTCTCAAGCGTGTTTTCTGCGTTTTTTTACGGCTTTACAAAACCTTCAACATCTTCTTTAGCAGGCAGAGATTTTTGTGCACCGTTTTTGGTAACCGTCAGCGCGCCGGCGATGCTGGCAAAGTCAACGGCGTCCCCTATTTGTTTACCTTCGGCAATGGCAACAGCGAGCGCCCCTGTAAATGCGTCCCCGGCGGCAGTGGAGTCCACCGCTTTAACACACCGGGCGGGCTTGTGCACAACCTCGTCGCCATTGTTGTAAACGACTCCGCCGGCACCCAGGGTTATCAAGACCTGCGGAATTCCCTTCGCTCTCAAATTTTGCAGAGCCGCTTTTGCGTCTTCAACGCAGTTTACCGCCACGCCGGCTAAAAATTCGCATTCTTTTTCATTCGGGGTTATGATGTCAACTTTTTGCAACAGTTCTTCCGGCAAATTGCCGGCCGGCGCGGGATTGAGCAGCACTTTGGCACCGTGCTTTTTTGCCAGGCAAATTGTCTTTTTGACCGTTTC
>CAZTCR010000085.1:0-4321 GCA_964612185.1 uncultured Eubacteriales bacterium | reverse complement strand
TAAGTAAGGTGTAGGAGGCGTACTATGGGACTTTTTGACAAGAAATACTGCGATATTTGCGGCGAAAAGATTGGTCTTTTAGGCAACAGAAAGTTAGAGGATGGCAACATGTGCAAAGATTGCGCAGGCTTGCTTTCCCCCTTTACCACCGACCGCCGCAAAACAACCCTTGCGGAAATTAAGGAACACTTAGCATATCGCGAGACAAACAAAGCTCAAGTGGATACCTTTAACGCGACTCGTACCATTGGGGGCAATACACAGGTGATATTGGACGAAGATGCCGGCAAATTTATTGTAACGTCCTCCAACCGTTGGCGTGACGAAAACCCGGATGTGATGAGTTTTTCTCAGGTGACCGGTTGCCAGACGGAAATTCGTGAAACCAAAACCGAGGAAAAGCATAAAGACTCGGAAGGCAATGAGGTTAGCTACAGCCCGCGCCGGTATGATATCGACTACGACTTTTATATTACCATCAACATTAACTCGCCGTGGTTTAACGAGATAAGCTTTAAAATCAACGACAACCGTGTTGATATGCGTGGCTCGGTGGAATACAGGGAGATGGAACGCCAAGCGGAAGAAATGAAAGCAGCCCTTACAGAAGTGCGCCAAGAAGTACGGCAAAATGTGGCCGATGCCAATGCACCCAAAGTGGCACAGCTGTGTCCCTTCTGTGGGGCCACTACCACCCCGGACGCAAACGGCCGTTGTGAGTATTGCGGCGGTGCGATGCAAGGATAGTTGCGATATGGAGAATGTAGTTATGAATATGAAAACCGGCAACCAATCGTGGCAGGTAACTTTTGATGAATTACCGACAACGGTGGATATGCTTCGCGCTCTGCCGCAGTCAAGTCTGCAAGAGCCGCATTTTGCGGCAGCCCTGTTAATACCGGCATTGTGCCAGTGGCCTGTCAACCAAAATGCCGCTATTGAGATGATTAACTTTTTAAAAGGGCCTGCAGCGCTCTCGAAGCATGACATACAATTCATCAACGATCGCTTGCGTGGCAAAGAGTACGTACCGTTTTCGTACTTTGAGGGCACTGCGCCCGGCAATGAATACAAGCCGTCACAGCCCTTTATCGTAACGGTATCCACCGTGCCCACCAGTTTTGACCAAGACGGGTATGCTAAACTTTATCTGCAATCCAGCGGCGCGGATAGCCCGCGTCCTGTGCAAATCCGGAAAAAAGAGTCGAGCGGGGAGTGGTTCCTGTGGGATCAAATGCTTTTGAGCGATATTCGGCCGCCTGTTTCGGCTGAACCGTGGGCTTAATACTTAAAAAAAGGAGCAAAAATCCATTCGTCGATGATTTTTGCTCTATTTTTAAGAGATGAAATTGAGGATTATCAGAAAGGAGGGCGTATGGCAACAGAAGTAACTAATTATCAATGTCCGTCTTGTACCGGTCCGCTTCATTTTTCTAGTGACAGCGGGATGCTTGCTTGTGACTATTGCGGCGAATCGTTTGACATAGCGACCATTGAACGTCTTTATGCCGACAAAGAGCAAGCGGCCGCAAACGCCGCGAGTGAGCCGGAGTGGGACTTTGCTATGGGCGAATGGAGTGAGGAAGAGGCTGAGCACATGCGGGCATACAATTGCCCGTCTTGTGGCGCACAGATTATTTGTGATGATACCACTGCCGCCACTTCTTGCCCCTACTGTAACAATCCAACCGTTGTGCCGGGTCAATTTGCCGGCGTGCTTAAACCGGATTTTGTTATACCGTTCAAAATGGATAAAGACGCGGCTCAAGCCGCGCTGAAAAAACACTATAAGGGAAAAAAACTTTTGCCCAAGTCTTTTTCCGCGGAAAATAAAGTTGAAAACCTAAAAGGTGTGTATGTTCCGTTTTGGTTGTTTGATGGTGTGAGTGATGCGGACATCCGTTACCACGCTACCAAAAAACATTCTCACACCGAAGGTGACGAAAGGGTAACAGTCACCGAGAATTACCGTGTGGCGCGCCGGGGTAACATCGCGTTTGTGAAGGTGCCGGTGGATGGGTCTACCAAAATGCCGGATGCGCATATGGAAGCTATTGAACCGTATGATTATTCGGCGCTTGTGCCGTTTTCCTCCGCGTATTTGCCGGGCTTTATGGCAGATAAGTATGATGTAAAAGCGGATGTTTGCAGTGACCGTGCGAATGAGCGAATTCGAACAAGCACAACAAATGCGCTTCGCAAAACTGTCACCGGCTATGATAGCGTGAACACGGAAGCGTCTGTCATTAACATCGATGCGGGCGAGGTGAAGTACGCCCTGTTGCCGGTGTGGATGCTCAACACCAAGTGGAAGGGCAAGGATTTTCTCTTTGCCATGAATGGGCAAACAGGCAAGCTTATTGGCGATTTGCCGGTTGATTGGGGCAAGTTCTTTGCATGGCTCGCAGGTATATCCGTGCCGCTTATGCTACTGTCCCGCTTCATCCTCTTCAAAGGGGGTATTTAGCATGAAAAGAATAATTACATTAGTTATATCGATGCTGTCCCTTGGTCTTGTTGTGTTGTTGCCGGTAAAAGCCGCTCAACTCAATGTTGCCGCTATTGGCGTTGAGTTGGTCACGCCGGTCAAGTCTTTGCCGGGGTACGAAACGGGTTTAGCTGGCTTGCAGCAGATTCCGTGCGATGCAAGTATCGTTGAGTATGAAGATTTCGATGAGACGGTGGTTGAGGGGACAGATGGGAACTCATTGTTGGGCAGCCTGGCTGTCTGGATATTGGCACCCCTGGGCATTGGGGGCGTGGTGTCCGCCATCTTCTTAGGGCAAATGAAAACCGCTGTGCGCCAGCGGACAGCTGACAGTTTCATACCCGAAGGGAGCATTAATCTAACCTTAAAAGAAGATGAATATTTGTCCAAAACGGTAACGCGTACAAAAATTCAAAATAAATCAACAAGCAAATAGCACCTCTGTCGGGAAGTGAGGATTCTTCCGGTAGAAAAGGAAAGATTTAGGGGGACAAAAAAAGATGAAAAGTAAAGCTCTGTTGGCTTTGCTCCTTTCAATTGTGATGTTGAGCGGCTGTAGTGTGCTCAAAAACGAGATTAAAGAAACACAAACAACCGCCGACCTTCCGCTGACAACCGGTGTTGTTGAAAATGTTGTTTCAATTTCCCCACCCGATTTCAGTACGGAGGCAGGTATAAGCAAGTATCTTGCCGGCGAATGGACTTTTAACAACGAGTATGTGAGCGATGTCGTTTGTACAATGCGTATTGATGCGGATTTAAAGGTCTATTTGTCTTTTTCCGATACCGAGACGGAGGAATCCAAAGGGGAATACAATGGGCAAATAAAGTTCGACAGGCTCTATGCGCAGCCCAATGAAGTGCCTGACTTGGTTAGCATTGAGTTAACGGACACGGATTATCCCGGTGGTGATTTCTTTTTCCAGCATCGAACCGATTACGACGGAAAACGCGTAATGTCCTGGTTTTTTGCGGGCAACGGCAATTGTATTTTTGACAAATTAGGCTCCGGTGAGTTTGAATACGCACCTGCTGAAGTAATATTTAAAAAAGTCAGCGAGGGCGTAACACAACTTTCTCCTCGTCAAAATGAATGGTTTTACGCAATCTATTGGGGCAAAGGAACATCAAGCCTTTGGTTAGATGACGCGGTGTGGACACCGCCGGAGGATAACGACGATGAGAACCTTTATCCGCGAGAGATGGTTTTGTACGAAAACGATGTGAAAGAAAGTGTTCTTTATACCATCGCGCCGGACAAAGTTTCGGATATTTTAGGGGAGGATTTGTTTCCCGGTCAAGTGTATTATGCGGAAACGGATGAGCAAGGCAACGTTATTGAGTTTATGAGCGCCGAGTACAAAGAATATTTGCACAACAATCCGGGCGCGGCGCTTGACTGCAAAACAGAAGAACTGATTTTTGATATTATACAAGGCGAGACACAAGAATATCTGGACATGGGCATGGCTATTTTGTATACAGATGAAACGATTATGCTTGATGATGCCGATTGTTATCTTGTTGAGTTGGGAACGAACCACGAAGATCAGTTTGTTCGGGAGTTTCATTACGCGGTGAATACCACAACAGAGCAGGTTTATTTGTACGACGTTATCATGGATACGTGGGAAGAACTACCTTAGTATATGACAAGCTAATTTGCGAAGAACCCTTCATAAGCCCCCGATTTCATAGTGGCAGGGATACTTCACATTCCACATGGCAAAATACTTCACCAAAAAAAGGAACTACCGCATAACCTTTTGGTTATGCGGTCAGCTTGTCGAAGAACCTTGTTTTCAGGAGAAAATGAGGTTCTTTTTTAAGGCT
>CAZTCR010000084.1:0-4414 GCA_964612185.1 uncultured Eubacteriales bacterium | reverse complement strand
TGAGCCCCTTATAGGGGCGGTGCAAGCCACCAGCTGAGCTGGTGGTCTTGACTTTATCGCACCGGTTCTGAATCTGCAAAAATCCAGCTGTTTGCGGGGACATAAAACATTGCATTCACAGCCGGGGCGCGGTACAATACAAACAGTTATAGATTATTTGCCCAACGGCAGAGAAATCGGGGGATATTTGATGGAAGAAATCTTGGTTGCGGCAGCCTTTTATATAACTTGCGCGCTGACAGTTGTTTTCACCGCGCTTCAAATGCGCAAAGCAACAAGGCTGAAAAGAGTATTGGCAAGCATCGTTTTATTTGCAGCCGGCTTTATCGCGATGAGCTGCCAAAGGAACTTTATCCGCTTCGGTTATTTCATTTTAGGCGGGCTCCTTTTTTCCCTGATTGGTCTGATTATGCTTGGTGCACGCAAAAGCAGAGTCATGCGGGTTTTGGGTGCTGTCATGTTTGTTGGTGTTAACATCCTTTACTTTTTCGCTTTTAAAAACAATCTGGCTGACGAGTTTGCCGACAGCGCCAACAACATCATCTTTTATGCAGCGCTGGTTGCTTTTTTAGACTTTGGCGGGTTGGCTTTTTTCGCGGGCGAAAGAAGCTTTTCGCTAAAAATTCTTTTACTGCTGCCCAATGCAGTCGCATCAGCCGTTGCCGCGTCGCTCGGCATTTCGCTGGGCATTCGTTATTTGAATGCCGATTCTTACAGCATAACCCTTGGTCTGCTGTTGTGTGTTGGCTGTGTTCTTTTCGCGTTTGCCAACCTTGCCGTATGCAAATCGTTTATTAAAAACGAACGGTATGATTTGAACAGTAAAACAGGGGCATTTGAAAAATTTGCTGTTCCGGCTTACTACATCGGCCAGCTGCTGCTTGTCGCAACGATGCTGTTTGTGCGTATACGCAGGCAATAAAGTTAAAAAGATTTAAGTGCCGTGCAAACAGCTAACACAGGTGAAGGATGTTTTTATATGGTAATGCGAAGAGTACTTGTTTTTTTGTTGGTAGCTGCTATTTTAGTTTCAATCAGCGGCTGCGCTGCCAAAGGAGATACCACAGAACCGGCGGGGGCACAATTGAACACTGTTCCGGTGGATACAAACCCGGGTGGACCGAAATTGCTGCTTGCCGAAAACGGCAAGAGCAAGTATGTAATTGTGCGGGGTAAAGACGCCGGGCGCAGTGAAGTGTTTGCCGCAAACGAGCTTGCCAAGTATATCAACCTTTCCACCGGTGCTGAGCTCGCTGTTGTAACGGACGATTTGCCCGAGACCGAGCGGGAAATCATCGTTGGCAAAACAAAACGCGCACAGGACAGTTTTGTCGACCGGGCGTCGCTCGGCACGGACGGGTTTATGATTAAAGCTGCCGATGAAAAACTGATCATCGCCGGGGGCGAAATCAGGGGTACTCTTTATGGTGTTTACGATTTTTTGGAAGACTTCCTGGGCTGCCGATTTTTCACAGCTACGCTTGAGACAGTGCCGCAGATAAACTCGTTAACCGTGAACACAACCACGGAGGTTACCGAAAAACCGCTGATTAATTTTCGCGATACGCTTTGGAAGAGCACCTTTACGGCGGATATACGGGGCAAATACCGCTTGAACGGCGAACTCATGCCCGGTTTTAACGGGAGTGAGCCGCTCAACACCAATTTTGATACCATTCAGCTGTTTTGCGGTACGATATTTCAGTATGTCGGGCAGGACTATTTCGACACACATCCAGAATACTTCGCGATGAATGAAAAAGGGGAGCGCACCACCGACCAAGCCTGTTTTTCGAGCGAAGGGCTGTACAACACCATGCTTGAATTGGTGCGCAAGCGATTTAGCGAGAATCCGGAGTTGACTTGCTTTTATATTACCCCCAACGACAACCCGAACTACTGTCAATGTCCCCAATGTGCGGCGCTTGACGAACAGGAGGGCAGCCACAGTGCTTCCACCCTCAACTTTGTCAACAGAATAGCCGGCGCGCTCAAGGACGAATTCCCCGGTAAAACAATCAATATGTTGGCTTATATGTACACGCGCACGCCGCCGAAAACAATTAATCCGGCGGATAATGTGGTGATTCAAATCGCCGCGGAAGACAGTTATTATATGAAACCGTACAAAGACAGCAGCCCGAGGCTTGTCAGTGATCTCGAAGGCTGGTCAGCCAAAAACAGCAATTTGCTCGTTTGGGACTACACAACGAATCACGGCCATTTTAACATCCTGTATCCAAATGTCCGTGTAGCTGTTGACAATGTCAAATGGTTTTACGAGAACGGCGCGACGGGCATATTTCTGCAGGGCAACGGATACGACACCGGCGGCGAATTCGGCGAACTGCGGGCGTTTATTGCCGCGAAAATCCTTTGGGACCCTTACTGCGACATTGAACAGCACATCCGTGAATTTATGCACGCATATTATGGAGCAGGGTATGCGAATATTCTTAAATTTATCGATTTTACAGCAGGTAAGTCAAATGCCGATTGGCACGGCGGCGACGCGCTGCGAACCGTTGCGCTAACCAACGGTGATTTAAAATACGGCGATGCTTTGTGGGATGCGGCACAAGCTGCCGCCGGGGACGAAACACAGCTCTTCAATGTCCGCCGTTCGCGCATTCAGCTGCGCTATTACAAGAGCATGGCGCGGAAACTGGAATTCAGCAACCTGAACCTGTTCCGGAAAATCAGCGAAAATCAAAAACTGTACGATGACATGAAAGCGCTCGGCATTGAGTATATCCATGAGGGGCGCCGCATCAAACCGGAAAAACCGAACCTGCTGCAAAGCGCCGATAAATGGAAGGAAAACGAAGTCCGTTGGTTTTAAAAAGCAAATAAAAAGGGGCAGGCTGTTTGGCCTGCCCCTTGCAGTTTAACCGGAACATTCAGATGCCCGGAATTTTTAGCACCTTGTTTTTTTCCAGCACCAGCCCCAAGGGCAGCCCAAGCGCGTAACAAACAACCAGTTCCCCCAGCGCGACCCAGCCGGCGGAAATCAAAAACCCGGTAAAACTCGCGCCGCCGGGCAGAAAATAGGTGATTTCCGCGCCGACTATCAAGGCATTGAATACAACGGGCGCCAGCGGAGCCAGCCAGGGAATGTTTTTATAGCGGACACCGCGCAGCATCCGGGTCGCCACTGCCGCAAGGGCGGTGGCAGCCGTGCCGCAGAGAATGTCAACAAGTCCCCAGGGGCTGCCAAGGTTGCCGATAAAACACCCGACAATCAGACCGGGCACGGCAGCGGGGGTTAAAATCGGCAGGATGGTGAGCGCTTCCGAAATACGAAACTGTACCGGCCCGTAAGCAAGCCCCAAAACCGCCGAAAAGTATGTCAGCCCGGCATACAGCGCGGCTATCAGCGCGCCGGTGACGAGGTATATGGTGCGGTTGTTCCTCATGGAATAGGCCTCCTTCCGGCACAACGCTCAGGGGCTAACCGCTGCCAATCAAAGATACGCGCACAGCGCCGACAGCCGCTCGGCAACAACATCCGCGCGTACGGTAGATTGCTCATACTCCGCCATGGCCGTCACACCGCTCAAAACGAGCGCCGCGGGAATGCCGTGGTTGGCGCCGATGGCGATATCCGTGGCCAAACGGTCACCAACAAACGCGATTTCTTCTTTTTGGCACCCGAGCAGGCGGGTGATGTAGTCCACCGTCGCGGTCATCGGTTTGCCCATGACAAGCGGACGCCGGCCGGTGGAAGCGGCAAAGAGTTCTATCATCGACCCTGTATCCGGCATATAGCCTTCCGCTGTGGGGCAGTTTAAATCCGGATGGGTAGCGATATATATCGCGCCTTTGTCCAAAAATTTGACGGCATCCCACATTTTTTGGTAGGTGATGGTGGTATCAAACCCCAGCACGACCAAGTCCGGATTCTCTTGAACAAGCGGGATACCCGCCGTTTCAAAATCCGCTTCCAGGAGGGTGTTGCCCAGCAGAAAGACCTTTTTCCCCGGATAGGTTCTTTTGATGTAATCAATCGTTACATGAGAGGAAATGACAATTTTGCCCGGTTCAACCGGGAACCCCATTTTCGCAAGCTTTTTGACGCAAACCTCAACATTGTTGGAGGAGTTGTTTGTAAAAAAAAGAAAGTCACGCCCGGTCTGCCTGAGTTTCTCAATAAATTTCAGCGAGCCTTCAATTAAATGGCTGTCCAAATAAAAGGTCCCGTCCATATCAATGATAAAAACCTTTGTTTTTGAGAATACGGTGCTGTTTGGCATATATTTATCCCCTTTCGCGCAACGCAGATTTTAACATATTGCCGCCGCAATAACAAGCGGAAAGCGATGAAAATTGAATTTTCTGCCGGCAACGGTACGGGGGGGACAGACTGTCCGAAAAGTAGCCATATTCTCTGTCTCTTAATATGCGGTTCACAAAT
>CAZTCR010000083.1:0-4589 GCA_964612185.1 uncultured Eubacteriales bacterium | reverse complement strand
CAGGCCAGATGCCGACCCCTCCGGTTGTCACACGGGAAAACTACCGTTTCAACGGCTGGTCACCCGCGGTAACCGTTGCCAATGAAGATAAGACCTATACAGCGCAATGGCTCATGCGCGGCGATATTAATTCGAGCGATGGCATCTCATCACTTGACGCGCTCATGTTGCTGCAGTATCTGGCAGGATTGACGACTCTTGACGCAACACAGCTGCTCAAGGCGGATGTCGATTTGAACGGTGTAGTCAACAATATTGATGTGCTAAAGATTTTGCAGTTTGCCGGCGGAAATATCATAGTATTCAGTTAACCTGTTTCCCGCGATGATAGTCGGTATTCTGTCATAGTAAAGCATTTGTATTCGACAGATAAAAGACAATTATGATAGCAACGGCCGGCGATTGATAAATTGCCGGCCGCCTTTTTTAACCCTTTTGGTCTTTGTACCCGGTTTGACTGATGTGTTGGCAGAGATGTTAAATTTCGATGAATACCTTGTTTTTATAAGCCAAACAATGTATAATTTAATTGGTTAATTGTGCCTTTTTGGCAGGTATTATCAGGAATCTGTTTCCGTTTTTGGGGAGGTGCCTCAATGAAAACGAAAAAAGTTATTTCTTTACTGCTGACAGCGCTGCTGATTTTTACAGCGCTGCCGGTAAATATGCGTTTTGTCAGCGCGGCGGTCAACGAACTTAATGCCGCGCTGAATGTGCCGGGCGGTACACTGTCTTTTATTAACGATGCCGCTTATCCCTGGGTGGCGGACAGTACTTCGGCACCGGGCAGAATTTCGGGGGCGTCCAATATCTCAGGCGTTGCCAACGGGTCAACAAGCATAACGCTAAACGCCGGCACCCTCGCAAAAGACAAGGTGCTCACTTTCGACTGGCATGTCAGCAGCGAAGTGGACAAAGACACCCTGTATTTTATCGTCAACGGTACGCCGAACAAACTCATCAGCGGGCTGACAGGCTCATGGGCAACGGTTCAATATGTGGTACCGAATACCGGCAACTACACTTTTGTATGGACTTATCAAAAAGACAACGCGGTTAACAGCGGTGCGGACACCGGTTGGGTGGATAATGTAAAAATCGGTGACTATATTCATGTCGAAAATGTGATTGTCACACCCATTGAGTCACCGGTATACATTAGTTTTACCACGCAGCTGTCCGCCGAAATAGTCCCGGCGGATGCCACCAATCAAAACATTACCTGGGCGAGTTCCCACCCGAGCATCGCGACGGTGACCCAGTCCGGGCTTGTCACGGGTGTCACGCAGGGGACCGCTTATATCACCGCTATTTCCGAAGACGGGCAACTCGTCGGGGAAGGCCGCGTTAATGTGCAGCCCCCGGTCGCGACAACCGGAATTTCTTTGAACTATAATCACGGTACACTTTTAGTTGGTGATACAGGCACTTTAATCGCAACCATTACCCCCGTTTTTGCTTCATTCAGAACAATATCTTGGTACACCAGCAACGCTTCTATCGCAACCGTGACCACCGCCGGGGTTGTAAAAGGTATCGCTGCGGGCACTGTTGATATAACAGCGCAGAGTCAAACCGGCAACTTTACGGCAACCTGCAGAATCACTGTTATTGCGGAATCATCGCTGCAGGACCAAACACATTTAACCTATACATCTTTAAGTGTCGGAACAACAACGCCGGTAACGCTGGGATGGCAGGATTCAAGCTACATGATTTACAGCCGGCCGCCGCTGATGCCCGTAACCACCGCAAAAGGTTTTGAATTAAATCTGCAGGCGGGCAAAAAAATCACTTTTGAAACAAGCGGCACGACAAATGTGGACACCTATTTAGACCTGTATTTGTACACCGGTGGTGCTTATACCCGTGTGGCGTATGATGACGATGAGGGTGCCGCGAGTTTCAG
This sequence comes from uncultured Eubacteriales bacterium, assembly GCA_964612185.1. Classification (GTDB taxonomy): domain Bacteria; phylum Bacillota; class Clostridia; order Oscillospirales; family Acutalibacteraceae; genus UBA1447. Next base: position 2,680 of record CAZTCR010000083.1, on the reverse strand, counting down.
TAAAATTTTCAGTTATGTGGTGCCGCAGACCGGCACTTACCGCATCCTTGTGAGCGGCTACGGCTATTCTTCAAAAGGTTCCTTTAATTTGGCTGTCAGCGAAGAACCACCCATACCGGTTACGGGCGTCGCATTTAATCAGGACACTTTTTCCGTTCCGCTGAACTACACCTTGCCTTTGCCCTATTCGATATTACCAAACAACGCGGATAACCAAAGTGTTTCTTTTACCTCAAGCAATGAAGCTTCCATTACTGTAAACGCTGCCGGAGAGGTGACCGGCGTTTCCCCCGGCAGTTCGGTGATAACCGTCACAACGAACCAAGGCGGGTTTACCGATACTTGCCTGGTGAGTGTAGGCTATACACCGGTATCCGCGGTTAAATTTGAGACCGACGCGGTGATTATCGGTCTGAACAAGACTAAAACATTGCTCTATTCCATTTTGCCGGCTGAAGCGCAATTAAAGGGTGTTACTTTTACATCAAGCAATCAGAGTGTCGCGACGGTCAGCACAGCGGGGATTGTAACCGCCACCGGGCTCGGGAGCGCTGTGATTACCGCCACAACCGCGGACGGCGGCAAGACAGACACCTGTTCGGTAAAAGTTGTTGAAGTCAACATATCAACCTGCGCCTCCGTAACCCTTGCAGCGGGCGATGTCTGGGGGGACGGCTCCGGGTATCAACTGCTTTTAGACGCGGACGCGGACGCATACGGCCGCCTGTTCCAAAAAAGCGGCGCGCTGAATATCAGCGGCAATGTGCCGGATACTGTGTACAATCAGTTCGAGTATAAAATACCGCAGAACGCGAATGGTGTGCTGACCACGCCGAATATAATCGTTAATAATTCGGCCACCATACTTATACCGGCAGGTGTTTATGACTTTTGTATCGCCAATCCGGTTCCCGGCAGCAAAGTATGGATTGCGGACACCAATTCCACCAGTCCCGGCCGATACAATAATTTCAATTTTGAAGCCGGATATTCCTATACTTTTGTGATAACCAACAACGGCAGCCCGATTCCTTCGTTTAAACGCGATGTTACCACGCTGACGGCTTCCTACACGGGCGCGGGCTTGTCAAAATATCAGGTGGGATTTTCCGTGGCCGGTACAGGCGGAACCTTAAGCGGCAAAACACAACTGCTTGCGGAGGAAGGCTATACGCTCACCGCGGCGGATATTCCGGTGCCGGTACCGGCGCCCGGCTACCACTTTACCGGCTGGAACGCGAACCCTGTCGGGACAACCCTCAACGCTTCCATTTCCTTCACCGCTGCATTCGCAATTAATCAATATACTGTAATATTTAAGGACTGGAACAATACTGTTCTGAAGGTTCAGGAGAATGTGACGCACGGCACCGCCGCGATACCGCCGGCTTCTCCGAACACAAAACCAAACTCATATTTTATCGGCTGGAGCCCGGATTATTCGGCTATTACAGCCAATGTGACGATAATCGCGCAATACGCGATTAACTCATTCGCCGTCAATCTGCCGGTCGGCGAGGGTTTTACGGCGGCACTGCACGGCACATCCGTCAATCCGGTACCTTTGGGCGGGCGTTTTACCTTTACCGTTACACTCAGCCCGAACTACAGTAATTCGGTGCTTGTCGTCAAATCCAACGGCACAACGCTCCCGGCAGTCTCGGGCGTGTATACAATCGACAATGTGACCGAGGTAAAGAATGTGACGGTAAGCGGTGTGGTGCTCAATAACGCGGTATATACGGCGCTGGATGCCGCTATCGCCATCAACCCGCCTTATCCCGACGCATACTATACCGATACCACTATTAACGCGTTAAGAGCCGCGCAAACACAGGGGCAGGGGATAGCGCGCAATTTGAATATCCTTTCCCAACCGACTGTTGACGCCGCTGCAGCCGCTATCCAAACGGCTTACAATGCCCTTGTGTTTAAACCCGCATCCTACACGGCACTTGACGCGGCGCTGCTTCTGACGCCACAATATGCCGATATTTACTATACACCCGAAACGATAACCGCTTTCCGCAACGCGATAACAGCAGGGCAGGGTGTTTCACGCGATTTAAACATCACAACGCAAAATGTTGTTGACAACGCGCAGGCGGCCATCATCAGCACTTTAAACAATCTTGTTCTCCGGCCGGCGCAAACACAGTTCATCCTCAAAAGCGCGTCAAGCTGTATCATAGACCGTATGAACAATTCTCTTACAGGCTTGAGTTTGCAGAACAACAGCACTGCCTTTGTGCTGGCGCAATTCGACAACGCGGCCATCATAACCATTACGGATATCAACGGCATTCCGCTCACCGGCAGCCAATTAGTCGGCACCGGCAGTGTAATAAAACTTTTAGACAAAGACGGTGCAGCCGTGGATCAGGTTACTGTCATTTTATATGGGGACGCGGACGGCAACGGGCTTGCTGACGGTATGGATGCCACGCTGGTCAGCATGATATCTTCAGGTATGCTGACACAAGCACAGGTCGGGGCCTATGTTTACGCAGCCGCGGATGTGAACCGGGACGGGCAGATAAACGGTGATGATGTTTATCTGCTAGAGCAGGCAGGGCTTTTTCTGGTGACGATAAGTTAAGAATGAAATCCTGCTTCTATACATTTAATACAATGAAAATGACGCCGGAACGGGTAGAATCGTTCCGGCGTCATTTTTATT
>CAZTCR010000082.1:0-4614 GCA_964612185.1 uncultured Eubacteriales bacterium | reverse complement strand
CAGACAGACAGACAGACAGACAGACAGACAGACAGACAGACAGACAGACAGAGCATAATTAAGCTCTTGCAGTATGTTTTTGGTATTATACCTGTTTTGCTCGGTGATATTGCCACCATCACAAGAGGAGGCAACTTCCAGAAGAAAGACTTCTGCGATAATGGCGTTCCGTGTATCCATTACGGTCAAATTTATACAAGCTACGGAATCAGTGCAAAGGAAACCATAAAGCACATTAGCAAAGCGGTTGCCAACAAGTCAAAAAAAGCTGTACCGAATGATATCGTGATGGCGATAACAAGCGAAAATGTGGATGACGTATGCAAATGCGTCGCTTGGCTTGGCGATGAGGATATTGCTGTCAGTGGTCACACGGCAATTATTCATCACAGTCAGAACGCGAAATATTTGTCATATTATTTCCACACGAATATGTTCCTTGTTCAAAAACGGAAACTGGCTCATGGAACAAAGGTCGTCGAGGTAACACCGGATAAGCTAAATGATATTGTTGTCCCATTACCGTGCATCGAAGAACAAGACCGTATTGTCGAAATCCTTGATAAGTTCGACGCATTAACTACTGACATAACCGCCGGCTTGCCCGCCGAAATCGAAACCCGCCGCATACAATACGAATACTACCGTGACAAATTGCTGTCTTTCAAGGAGGTTCAATCATGAGTGACAAAAAATCGGGTTTTATCTACATATTGACGAACCCATCCTTTCCCGAATATGTAAAAATCGGATATGCGACAGATATTGAAAAGCGTCTTTCGCAGTTGAACCGCAGTGAATGTATGCCTTTTGCGTTTCGGGTGTATGCCATCTATAAAGTAGACACCCCTTTACAGGACAAGAAATTGCATAGCATGATTGACAGACTCAATCCGGAACTGCGGGCGATTGACACCTTTGACGGTAAAACACGGACAAAAGAGTTTTATGCCATGAGCGCGGAAGATGCCTATGCGCTTCTTGAAAGCCTTGCAACACTCAGCGGAACGCTCGACAGGCTGCAACGGCTGACGCCGGAAGGGCATGAGATCATAGACGAAGAAACTGCAAAAGAGGTTGATGCTCAAGTAAAAGAACGGCGCTCTCCTTTTTCATTTTCGAAATGCGGTATACCGGTTGGCAGTACACTTTGCTTTATCGAGAATCCAACGATAACAGCGACTGTCATCGACGACCGCCGTATTTCATATCATGATGAAACAACATCTGTCTCAGCCCTGGCTCAATCGCTCAAAGGTTTTGAACATCCCGTTCAAGGTACGCTTTGGTTCACCTATAACGGCAAGCGTTTGACTGACTACCGTGATGAGATGGAAGGAATCTCAGCGGAGTAATAAGAGAGGAAACGATGGCGTATGAGCACCTACAATATCGTCGCGAGCACGAACGAAGCGACGGTTGTTGCCGAATATGTTGCCGATTATACCGTCCGCTCGGAACAATACCAGAGCGAGGCGGAACTGGAGCGTGAGTTTATTACCCAACTGGAAACGCAGGGCTATGAGCATATCGTCATTCACAGTGAAACAGAGCTGATTGAAAACCTGCGCAAACAGCTGGAAAAACTGAATGATTATGAGTTCAGCGACACGGAGTGGGAACGCTTTTTTAACGAGTGCATTGCCGGCAAAAATGAGGGCATTGTTGAAAAAACAAGAAAAATCCAAACCGACCATGTGCAGAATCTGCGCCGCGATAACGGCTTGGTTAAAAATATTACCCTGATTGACAAAAAGAACATCCACAACAACCGGTTGCAGATTATTAACCAATATGAGGAAATGGGCGGAGCACACGCCGCGCGTTACGATGTGACCCTGCTCGTTAACGGTCTGCCGCTGGTCCATACGGAATTAAAACGCAGGGGCGTGGCGATACGCGAGGCGTTCAATCAAATCAACCGCTACCAGCGGGACAGTTTTTGGGCGGCGAGCGGGCTGTTTGAGTATGTGCAGGTTTTTATCATCACCAACGGCACATACACCAAGTATTATTCAAACACCACGCGTTTGAGCCATATAAAAGAGAATGCTGAGGGGGAGCGCCACCGGAGCAAAAAAACAGGCAACTCCTTTGAGTTTACTTCTTATTGGGCGGACGCGAACAATAAAACCATTGCCGACCTGATGGATTTTACAAAGACATTTTTGGCGAAACACACTTTGCTGCATGTGTTAACCAAATACTGCGTGCTCACCGCGGAAAATTTGCTGCTCGTTATGCGCCCTTACCAAATCGCGGCGACGGAGCGCATTTTGTCGCGCATTGAGATAGCAAGCAACTACAAACAAACGGGCACAATCAAAGCGGGCGGTTATATATGGCATACAACGGGTTCGGGTAAAACGCTGACCTCGTTTAAGACGGCGCAGCTGGCGTCGGCCCTGCCGCAGATTGAAAAGGTTATTTTTGTGGTAGACCGCAAGGACCTCGATTACCAGACGATGAAAGAATACGACCGTTTTGAAAAAGGCGCGGCAAACGGCAACACTTCCACCAGGGTGCTCCAGCGGCAATTGGAGGACAAAGACGAAAAAGGCAATCCGCATAGCTATAATATCATTATCACAACCATACAAAAACTGGATGTGTTCATCAATAAGAACAAGGGGCACGATGTTTTCAAAAAACATGTTGTCATCATCTTTGACGAGTGCCACCGTTCCCAGTTTGGCGATATGCACGCGAAAATTATTAAATCGTTCAAAAAGTATCATCTTTTCGGCTTCACGGGCACCCCTATTTTTGCGGTAAACGCCGGCAGCGGCGGCAACCCGCTCATGCGCACAACAGAGCAGGTTTTCGGCGAAAAGCTGCATACCTATACGATTGTTGACGCCATAAACGACACCAATGTGCTGCCGTTTCGCATTGACTATGTGAATACCATGCGGATGAAAGACGGTGTGAGCGACAAAGATGTTTCGGCGATTGACACCGAAAACGCGCTTGCCGCGCCGGAGCGTATCCGGGAGGTTGTTGCCTACATACTGGCGCACTTTGACCAAAAGACAAAGCGCGGCAGTTTTTACAGCCTGAACAATCAGCGTGTGGCGGGGTTTAACTCAATTTTGGCGGTCAGCTCCATTCCGGCGGCTATGAAGTATTATGCCGAACTCAAAAAGCAGCTTGCCGACAGTAACCGAAAACTCAATATTGCCACGATTTTCAGTTTCAGCCCCAACGAGGCCGACCCATCGGATGTTTTCCCCGATGAGGGCTTTGAAACGGACTTGCTCGATAAAACTTCTCGCGATTTTTTGGATGCGGCGATAGCGCACTACAACGCCGATTTCAATGTGAACTTTGACACTTCGGCGGACAAGTTCCAAAACTACTACAAAGACCTTTCGATGCGTGTAAAAAAACGCGAGGTTGACTTGCTGGTTGTTGTTAACATGTTCCTGACCGGTTTTGACGCGACCACCCTCAATACCTTGTGGGTAGATAAAAACCTGCGTCAGCACGGGCTGATTCAGGCATTTTCCCGCACCAACCGCATTTTAAATTCCGTTAAAACCTTCGGCAACATCGTGTGTTTCCGTGACCTACAGCAGCAAACCGACGAGGCGATTGCCTTGTTCGGTGATAGAGACGCGGGCTCTATTGTGCTGCTCAAAGATTATGACTCGTATTACGGCGGTTTTGACGAAAACGGTAAACATTACCCCGGTTACACGGAGCTAATTAACGAGGTTACGGAAAAGTTTCCGGTTGGGCAGCCGATAATCGGCGAGCAGAACCAAAAGGATTTCATCGCGTTATACGGTTCCATCCTGCGCATTAAAAACATCTTAACCGCCTTTGATGACTTTGAGGGCAACGAGATTTTAACCCAGCGCGACTTTCAGGATTATCAAAGCGCGTACCTTGACCTGTACCACGAAATTTCCATTAGGCGAAAGGTTGACCGGGAACAAATCAATGACGACATCGTGTTTGAAATTGAACTCATCCGCCAGGTGGAAATCAACATTGACTACATCCTCATGCTCGTCGCCAAATACCATCAATCAAATTGCGAGGACAAGAGCATTCTCGTTTCAATCAGCAAGGCTGTGGATTCCAGCTTGCGCCTGCGCAGCAAAAAAGAGCTTATCGAGCGTTTTATCGAAACCGTCAATGCCGAAACAAGAGTGGATGAGGATTGGCGCAAGTTTGTCCGTGCGCAAAAGGAGGCCGACCTTTCCGCGATTATTACCGAGGAAAAACTCAAAGGGACGGTGACAAAAAGGTTTATCGACAATTCCCTGCGTGACGGCACATTAAAAACAACCGGTACGGATTTTGATAAAATTATGCCGGCGATACCGCGTTTCGGCGGCGGTAACAGGGACGCAAAAAAGCAGGGGATAATTGAAAAGCTGATGAAGTTTTTCGAGAAGTATTTGGGGCTGGTGTAATCTGCCTTGCCCACTGCGTGGATGAATTGCAAATAAAAAAGCGTCCGCTTCGGCGGGCGCTTTTTGAGTGAGGTGCATGTTTAGATTGCAGATGTTTGGTGGATGGTACGGCGGCATGTCAAGGATGCCATGCCCTACAAGTACCGGGACGCAAAACGCGTCCCCTACAGATTCGGGAGAACCGTGTTCA
>CAZTCR010000081.1:0-4954 GCA_964612185.1 uncultured Eubacteriales bacterium | reverse complement strand
AGGGAACGACCCCTGTGTCGTTCCGGGATGCGGTGTTAAGGGGTGCATGATATGAAAAAGTTTCTCTTCTACTTAATTCAATTCACCTGGGCGCTGCCGCAAAATCTGGCGGGCGGCATCGCCTATTTAATTCTATCGAAGAAGTACAAACACGAGCGCTTTCACAATTCCTTTATCACCTATATCGCAAAGGAAGGATTTGGCGGCGTTTCTATCGGCATTTTCATTTTTATCAACCCAACCCGCACGGGCGACTGGCTGCATGACACCAGGGTTCACGAGTACGGCCATACGATTCAGTCTCTTGTATTAGGCCCGGTCTGGCCGTTTGTCATCGCCCTGCCTTCCGTCATCTGGTGCGGACTGCCGGCATTGGTTAAGTACCGTAAAAAGAATGATGTTTCCTATTACTGGCTTTACTGCGAGGGCTGGGCTAATCTGTGGGGCGCCCGATTCAGCAATGAAAAATTCAAGGGCGCGGAGATGATTAAGCGGGGTCATTTCGGCAAACCGCTCAAAAAATATTATGAGGCAACCCCGCTGTAACCAACGGGCTGAACCGGCAATCAGACCTCAATATAGCCCGACAAAGCGGCGTTTGCGAAAGGGTGGATCGTAATGGCGGATAATGACGCGTTTACAGCCGGTGTAGAATTCGGCGGGCTGCGCACCCGGCAGGATATAAAACTGCTGATCTGTTTTTTATTGGAAAGCCTCGAAAAACCGCTTTCAAAAGCGCAGATAAACGAAATCATGCAAGGGCAGGGGCTGGCTAATTATTTTGAAGTCAATCAAGCACTCGACGAGCTTTTTACAGCCGGCACGGTAAACATTGAAACGCTTGACGACCAGGAGATGCTCTCGCTCACGCAGGATGTGCGTGCCGCGGCAAAGATACTTGAAAACGAGTTGCCGAAGGCTGTGCGCGAAAAGGCAATCAACGCGGCTGTGCGTATGCAGACAAAAGCGCGCCGTATGCGCGAAAACAAAATAGATGTTGAAAAGCTTGAAAACGGCTACCATGTGACCTTCACCATATCCGACAAAGCAGATGTGCTCATGCGCCTGACCGTTTATGTGGCAGATATTACGCAGGTGGAAACGGTGAAACAAGGCTTTCTCAACGACCCGGTCAGTTTGTATTCTGCTATTATTGCCTCGTTAACCGCATAGGGAAGATTGCGTGTGTTGAACAATAGCTGAGCAATGGCTGAGCAGTTGCTTAACAATTGTAAACGGCTTTTACGATTACTAACCTATTGCTAACCAATCGTTAACCGATTGTTAATCATCGATAAGGATGGTGCGAGATGCTGAAAAGAATAATATGTGTACTCCTCACCGCAGCCGTGATGCTTGTTTCGTTCAGCGGTTGCGGCAAAGAAATAGAAACCGTCAAGGTTGAAAAAGCGGACTCAATCGAGAACTTCGCGGCGTACCGTGCGGAGGTTATCGCGCTGCTGGACAAGGAAAAAGTGGCATACACATTTTCTGACTTCTCTGCCGGTAATAATGAAGATTCGCTTGATACCGACCCTTATATTTATATCATGAAAGTTACCCTCACAGATGAACCCGGCGGAGAGATCAACCTCGGCCTGACAAACAAAGAGCAAATCGAAAGTTTTACCGTTTCGATTGTCACAACAAGCCCTACAATTGAAGACTGTGAAATGAACATCCATGATTACCCGTTTTTGAGAAAAATTTTCAACCTCATATCCGACATCCATGTGTCCGCCTTTGCGTGCAACCAATTAATGCGCTCCGTGCGCCGCGGCGCCGCGGAAGAATACGCGGGCAACCCGGACGCGTTTTATAAAAAGGACACAAAATACTTTGCGCGCGACAAGTCGAAAAGCTGGTTCCTGGAATACTCCATCTATTACAGAACGGCCGATGACCCGGCTGTTTTTGAAGAAACCTTTGCCTACAAAGGCAATCTGGCGCCGAGAGCGGAAACTTGAAGGTGAATAATTAAAAAACATGTAACAGGAGGACGATCAATTGGGGGAACGGCTCAAGCGGGCTATAGGCGTTGAAGGCAGTTTTAAAGAGACTATATTGCCGATGATCGGCTATAACTCGGCGAGCATCCTTTTCGGCGGCGGCGGCCACATCATATCACTGTATTTCATGAGCTTTTTGACCGAGGTGGAAGGCTTAAACACCAAACAGGCCGGCTTGGTCATTTTATTCGGTTTGGTGTGGGACGCGGTAACCGACCCGGCGATGGGTTTGATAACCGACCGCACCCGTTCACGCTTCGGCCGGCACCGGTTGTATATCCTGCTGGGGACAGCACCGATAGCCGTCTCCTATTTTATGCTTTGGAATTCCTTCGGTATTTCAAGCCTCGGCAAGGACGGCGTAACGATGACCTATTATATCATCGCTTATATGCTGTTCAGTACCGCGACGACCATCGTTGCCGTGCCGCATACCGCCATGCTGCCGGAACTCGCACCGCAGTATTTTTTACGCACACAATATAAATCGGTGGAGTATTTAACAAACTCGGTGGGGATGACATCCTCATTTGCGTTAGCATCACTGATTTTTGGTTATATCAATATGGATGCGCTCAGCAGTGCCGCCAGGCCGAAATTTATGCTCATGGGCGGCATACTCTGCCTGTTTTTTGCCCTACCGCTTATTTTCACCTTCCTTTCCACTAAAGAACCGAGCTCAAAAGAAATGGTGCTGCCACCGCTCGACATAGTAAGTTTCTTCAACGAGTATTACCAGGTGTTCCGGAATAAAGCCTTCAGGCGGTACTTTTTCATCGGTCTGTTCTTTATGATGTGCAGGGGTTTCTATAATTATTCCAACCAGTTTTTTATCCGCTACATCGCACAAAAATGGAACCGTTATAACATCATTACGACCGTTGCCGGTATTTCGGAAGCATCCGCATTTCCACTGAACTACTGGCTGACTAAAAAGTTCGGCAAGCAGTTTTGCGGCAAGCTTTTAACACCGGTGGTTGTTACGGGGCTCGTGCTGAATCTTTTTATTACCCCTAAATCATCCTCCCTGCTTGTTTATCTGGCGGTTATCCTCTTTAACTTTGGTTTTTCCGGTCTCGGCTTTGTGGCAACCAATATTCAGCCGGATGTGACGGATGTGGACGAGATGATAACCGGCAGACGCCGTGAAGGCGTTATTGCCACCTTCAGTTCTTTTATAAAAAAGACCATCAGCGGGCTAATGGGTTCGATGACAGGCTTCACCCTCGGCGCGTTTGGCTTTGTAACGGGCAAAGGCGACAACATTACCCAGACACCCAGGGCTATCAATGGTCTGCGCTTAACCTACAGCTGGCTCCCGATTGCCTTCATTCTGATGTGTGCCGCATCGGTATTCCATTATAAAATGACCAAAGCGGACCATGAAATGATTAAGCAAGCCATCCATGAAAAAAAGGAAAACGGGTTCGCTTCACTGACGCCGGAGCAAAAAGCTATTTGCGAGAACATTGCGGGTCATCGGTTTGAGGACATGTGGATCGGGCAAACTGTCCCTGTTACAGAGGATGCATAAAATGAAAATGATTCAAAAAATTTTAGCATTCATCATGAGCTTTTTCATAGCACTCGTATCTTACGGCATCAGCTTTACCGCATACGACGAACAGGCGGCATATACGATACCTTTAATGACGGCAAACCAATGGAACGGCAGCAACCTTTATGTCAACGGCAAAACAGCGGTTATTAGTGTTGAAAAGGGCGAACCGCTGGAGGAAGCATTATATCCCTCATTCGCTTTTGATGATAAGTTAAGCATAAAAATAGGGGATACCGGGACGAAGTCTTTTAATTATTACGGGTTTTCCCTCCAGAGCAGTAAACCGCTCAAGGGCAGCATCACCTACGGCATATTGGGTATAAGTTACACGGAAGAGTTTTTTATTGAACAGTCCGCTGAATCCCTTGAGTTCTTTAGTTTTATTGACGGATATTTTAGCAAGCAAAAAGGCTGCAGAATTGCAAATATCTCTTTTGAAAACCTTGGCGGCGGGCAGGCTCAACTCGTAATCAATGGCATGGCGTTCTATAACCGCAAAATCCTTGATGAAACGGTTTTTGCAAGTAACGCAAACTATAAACTCGGCGTTTCTTTAAGATGGGGCGGCGCATTGAGTTACCTGGAGTATTTAAAGGCAAATGTCCAGGCTGTTCGTACAGCCGACGATGTGATTATCGGTGTTGACAGCCTTTCAACATACGGCGGAGAACTGATTACGGATGAAGTGAACCTGATCAACCGTGCCGATACGGGTCGGCTTGTGCAACAGTCCTATTACGGGACAAACGGTGAGCGCGACGGCTACATTCAAGGCACCGCCTTTAACTCCTTGTGGAGCTACAATCCTGTTCAGGGCGGAAACCAGTTCGGTGATGCAAGCAAGATTCTTGACTGTAAAATTACTTCCGATTCCATCTACATTAAATGCCGCCCGATGGATTGGGCAAAGCACGCAGAGGACATCACACCTTCCTACATGGAAGCTACCTATACATTAGTAGACGGGTATGTCAAAGCGGACTGCCGTTTCGTGGACTTTTCAAAGTGGGAAAGCGTCTACAGGGGCCAGGAACTACCGGCCTTTTACGCGGTTGAACCGCTGAACTCCTTCCGTTATTACGGCGGCAGCGCTCCTTGGACCAACGACGCGGAAATACTGCATCAGGACAATCTCATATTCTGGCCGGATGCCGGTATGCCGACATTCCAAGCTACCGAGTTTTGGTGCGCGTGGACCAATCTCGAGGATGACGGTTTTGGTATCGGCCTTTATGTGCCCGGCATCAGCAACATGCTCGCCGGCGTAGCCGGCCGTGGCGGAAAAATAGGGGACGACCCTTCCACATCGGGCCCAACCTCATATGTTGCGGCGATGAAAGCTCTTTCAATCAAAAGCTTTGTTCCGCTCGAATACAGTTATCTT
>CAZTCR010000080.1:0-5343 GCA_964612185.1 uncultured Eubacteriales bacterium | reverse complement strand
GCCCCCGACGCGCCGACGACAAACACGAACTCCCCGGGATCTATGTGAATGTTCAAGTCTTTTAACGCGCAATAACCGTTTGAGTAAACCTTGTTGACGGTGTTGAATTCTATCATACATAATTTCCTTTATCAGATTTCGATTTTTCTTCCGGTTTGGACTGCAGTTGCCGGCGATGTACGCTAACATCTCTTTTAGGCGTCCATTGTTATGCGGGCTATCTATATTCTAATTGCGACTTCTTAATTAATCACGATAAATTTCTTAATAATTACTTGCTAATTTCTTATAAATTTCTTAATTTTATCCGGTTTGAAAACGGCAACATCCCTAAAAAATAGAAAAAGACCGGCCGGGTCATTCTTACCCGAACCGGCTCGTTTGACATACAAGCGTTCTATACGGTTTTGAATTCAACAATCACCTTAAACTGATTACCCGCGATTTTTACTTTAAACTCTCCGCCGCACTCTTTTACAAAGGTGTCGGCAATCGACAAGCCCAGGCCGATGCCATCTTCCTGCAGAAGCCCGTTCCCTCTCGTGTATCTTGCCAAAACATCTTCCTCTGTAAAGTTCATTTCGTAGGAGGCGGTATTTTGAATCTCGACGATCGCCTTCTTGCCGGCCATTCTAAGTGTGATAAAAACAGGCGCCCCCGGCAGGGCATATTTGACCGCGTTGTCAATGATATTCTGGAAAACACGGTAGAGCTTCTTCCCATCCGCGTTGACACATACACCGGCTGCCGGCAGATTTTGCCGAATATCCAGGCCGCTGTTGGTGATTATATCTTCCATGTCCGCCAGGGTTTGCAGCAGCAGTGTTTTTAAATCAAGATTTTCAATAGTTAACTCGCTGTTTCCGCTGGTGCTTTTTGACAGCTCAAACAGGTCGGATACGATGTTTTTTAACCGTTCCGATTTGTTTTTGAGAATGGATATGTAATACTTCCCGTCTTTTGACAGCGTTTTCTCTTTTTCCAATAAATTGATGTAGCTGATAATGGATGTGAGCGGTGTTTTAATGTCATGCGACACATTGGCAATCAGTTCTGCTTTAAGCTTTTTCAGAAGCTGGGCATTTTCATGGGCGGCGGACAAACCGGTGCTGATCATGGTGGTGGTGATAAAAGTAAACACAGCATACAGAACTGCGAGCAGGATTGTCGTGTTTTCTTTTCTGTTCGCATCGTACGACCCATAACCGGAGCCGACATACCAAGTGAAAAAAATCGCGGCCAGAATAACAAACCCGCCTACCAGATAGGTCGCCAGCAGCGCTGTTATGGTTTTCCGGTTGAACACCTTCGATTTTTCATTTTTTCGCACAACACTGCCCGAAAGACGGGCATTCATCGTAACAGCAAATAGTGAAAATACCATGCCGATTGCCGCCCAAACGAGTGATTTTCTGCCGACCTGTTCGTCGATGATGTTGAAACCCGATATGACGACAAACAATGTTACCTCTTCATCTTTGTCTTCATACCTTATTGACAATTTTTCTTTATGACGATAGGTATATCTTTGGTCATAAATCATGCCCATTTCTTTGAAAGACTCCGGCCTTTGAGCATCCAATATGTCGTATACTTCTTCTTCTTTTCTTCGATATTCTAAATAATCTGTTATTAATAAATCGCCATATGAAATATTTTTTCCGGGTTCAACTTTTGCGGCATAGTAATTAAAATAATAATCCCAGCTGTTAAATACCATCCGCTCGTCCTTTTCCCCGGGGTTTGCAATCAAGAAAAACCGGTATCCGTTTGTTACAAATTTATTTACGAACAAGTCTGTTGATTCCCCGGACAGCGGTTTAATATGCTGACGGCTGTTGTATGCTGTCTCAATATATTCCGCAAATTTTTCAGCAAAAATCGGGTTGCCGTTCTTCCACTCGAGGTCATAATTTGCCCAGTCCGGTAAAAAGTAGCCATAGGTCTTCCCATTATCTTGAGCCTTCCGCAATTCTTCATATTCACTTTTGTCAAATATGTGAAAAATATCCTTAAAATTCATGCACGCTACCGCAATACATATTACGCCGGTCATGAGCACGGCAAAAGCTAAACAGCGCTTCATAAAATAGTGAAAACTTTCTTGTTGCTTTTCGTTAAGATTTTTATACCAAGATAAAGATAAGAACCTTACCGTCATTTCGGACAGCTTTTTAGCCTTTCGTTTTATATTCAGTTTCACAAGCCATGCGTACAGTGCCCGGAGAAACAAGCGCAGCTCACGCTTCAATTTTGTAACCAATGCCCCATACCACCTTTAAGTATTCGGGTTCCCTGGGATTGATTTCGATCTTCTCCCTGATGTGCCGGATATGCACCATGACGGTGTTTTCTATATTGTATGCGTCCTCGTTCCACACCCGGTTATAAATCGTTTCCGCGGAAAAAACACGGCCTTTGTTTTCCATCAGCAGTTCCAAAATGCTGTATTCGGTGGCGGTGAGTTTAACCCCTTTGCCGTCCACAGATACATTTTTCGCCATTTTGTCAAGCTTTAGCCCGCCGATAATGATAACATCATCCGTGGACTGTGAGTCGCTTTTCCCCAGCACAAGCGACCGCCTAAGCAGTGACTTGACGCGTGCCAGCAATTCAAGCGGGTTATAGGGTTTGGTGACATAGTCATCCGCGCCGATACCGAGGCCCAAAATTTTATCGCTGTCTTCCGACTTGGCGGATAGCGCAATAATCGGAATGGTCTGACTTTCCCGGATTTTAACGATCGCCGAAAATCCGTCAAGTTTCGGCATCATAATATCAATAATCAGCAGGTCAACTTTATTGGCTGTCATTGCGCCAAGCGCTTCCATGCCGTCATATGCCTTCAATACGGTAAAACCCTCATTTTCCAGCAATTTGGCAATGGCATACACAATCTCCCGGTCATCATCGGCTACCAGAATTCTTGTCGCTTCCATCTACTATTCTCCTTCTCGCGTTTTTCCTGTTTTATTTTTTACGCTGAAAAAGGGGCGAAATTTATATCCGATTACCCCACTCATGGTATCACACAGGTTTCCCGATGTCAAATTGGAACTTCGTGAAAAAAGACTACCTATTTTTCGTTTTAAACCGGTAACAAAAAACCAGCCGGCGAGGATATTTCTATCCCCGCCGGTCATCTTAACAGAAGAATTGTCGTGTTGCTTTTACTTTTCGTCAACAACAGCCGCGTCAACCGCGTTCTTTTTTACAGATGCGATGCCATTTTGGCAGCTTGCCTTTGATTTATAAGCCTCACCTGTACCGATGATTTGCCCATTCTTCGCTTTCAGCCTAAAACGGGTGTCGCCGCTCTTGTCTGTGTAAACTTCAAACTTCGGATTTTTTTCTTTTGCGAAGCCCTCAACTGTTTGATCCTCAATGGCCGCTACAGGGGCGTTTGCCTGAACACTCGCTATGCCGCCTTTGCAAGCTTTGAGTGAAGCATAGACTTCCGAACTCAGAATGACTTCGCTGTTGGCCGCCTTCAAGTCAAACTTGACACCTGTTTTTGTTTCTTTAATTACGAATTTGCCTGCCATCAGAAATGCCTCCTTAAATTTTTATGTTTTTCTATGAAATACAATTCACTTTTCGTCTGTATTTCTTGTTCTATATTAACATAAGTATTCGATTGTGTCAACTTGTATTTGTAAATACATGACAAATATTCGGCAATTTAATTTCCGGATAGTAATATCCGTTTCTCAAGGATTTTTATCGTTTTAAAGAGCCGAGCAGACCCCTGATTAAAGAACGCCCCACTTCTCTGCCGATGGTATTAAGCGCGGTTGTTCCCATCTTTTCTATCGCCGACTTTCTTCTTCTCGGGCTTGCAGTTGAGGTGCGGCCGTAACCGGTTGGCCTGGATGCCCGCTGTCTTTCTTTTTCCAGTCTTTGTCTTTCCTTTTCCAGTCTGTCATACTCTTTTTGTCTTTCTTTCTCCAGTCTGTCGTACTCTTTTTGTTTTTCAATTTTTTCCGCTTCCTCCTGCACTGCTGCTTGTTCCTGTCTAACTTTAACTTGCAGCAGCTCGTATGCGGACTCCCTGTCAATTTCGCGGTCATATTTGCCGCTCATCGGCGAAGATGAGATAATCTGCCGTCTTGCCGAGTCATCAATGGTGCCGAACATGCTTTGCGGTGTAACAATAAAGCCTCTTTCCACTATACCCGGCCGACCGTCGGCGTCCAGGCAGGAAACCAGCGCTTCACCGGTTGCAAGTTCCGTCAGTACCGTTTCCGTGTCATATTTTGGATTCTGGCGGAAGGTCTGTGCTGCCGCCCGTATCATTTTTTGTTCAACAGGCGTATACCCGCGCAGCGCGTGCTGGATACGGTTGCCAAGCTGCCCCAACACATCGGACGGTAAATCAGCCGGGTTTTGCGTGATGAAATACACACCGACACCTTTTGACCGGATAAGCCTGACCACCTGCACAACTTTATCGATTAAAACCTTTGGCGCGTCGTCAAACAGCAAATGCGCTTCGTCAAAGAAAAATACAAGCTTTGGTTTGTCCGTGTCACCCATTTCCGGAAGGACTTCAAACAACTCCGATAGCATCCAGAGAAGGAATGTGGAATACAGCGATGGCATCTGATACAACTTGACGCAGTGCAAAATGTTAATGAATCCGAGGCCTTGCTCATTTGTCTTCATCCAATCGTAAATGTCAAGCGCGGGTTCACCGAAGAAGAACTCCCCGCCTTGGTCTTCAAGAGACAGCAAGCTGCGCAAAATGGCGCCGACGCTCTGCGCGGAAACATTACCGTAATCAAGGGTGAATTCTCTCGCGTGATCCCCCACATACTGAAGCATTGCCCGCAAATCTTTTAGATCAAGCAGAAGCATGCCTTTATCGTCCGCTATCCTGAAAACAATATTTAAAACACCCGTCTGTGTTTCGTTTAAGCCCAAGAGCCTGCCCAGCAGCAAAGGCCCCATATCCGATATGGTCGTGCGTACAGGATGCCCGCCCTCACCGAACACATCCCAAAATCGTACGGGAAATGACTTGTAATTGTGCTTTTCAATGCCGAGAATTTTCAGCCGTTCAAGGGTTTTGGGGTTGTCACTGCCGGCAACGGATAAACTCGCCAAATCGCCTTTGATATCTGCCAGAAAAACAGGGACACCCATGTCGCTGAAAGATTCCGCCATTGCTTTTAGTGTGGTTGTTTTACCCGTACCGGTGGCGCCGGCAATAAGACCGTGCCGGTTTGCCATTTTGGGCAAAAGATAAGCCGATATTTCGCCTTTCGCTATCCATATTTTGTCGTCAATGAACATCGTGAAATCTCCTCCTCTGTTTATATAGGAGAATTATATCACTCTTTA
>CAZTCR010000079.1:0-5550 GCA_964612185.1 uncultured Eubacteriales bacterium | reverse complement strand
ACACCGTCAGCTTTGATTCAGCCGGCGGCACAGCGGTGGGCAGCATCACGCAGGACTATGCCACGGCGGTAACGGCACCGGCAGACCCAACAAGAGAAGGGTATACCTTCGCGGGTTGGATACCGGTAATCCCCGAGGTGATGCCGGCGGATGATGTTGTGTGTGTCGCGCAGTGGCAAACCAATCAATATACAGTAACCTTTGACTCCAACGGCGGCGAAGGGGCAGCGGCAGCGGTAACGCAGGATTATGCCACGGCGATAGAGTTGCCGGCAGCAGGGTTCTCTAAGACAGGAGGAACCTTCATCGGGTGGAATATTAATCCAAACGCGGAAGAAGCAATAAGCGAATATATTATCCCTGCGGAAGATACTGTGCTGTATGCAATTTATACAATTAACCAATATACCGTCAGTTTAGATTCAGCCGGCGGCACGGCGGTGGAGAGCATCACACAGGATTACGCAACGGAAATTGCAGCACCTGCAGACCCGACCAGAACTGGCTATACCTTCGCTGGTTGGTCACCGGCAATCCCTGCTGCAATGCCTGCCGCAGATACGGTTTGTGTGGCACAGTGGACAATCAATCAATACGTTGTGAGCTTTAACGCAGACGGCGGCACAGCGGTTGAAGCAATCGAACAGGATTATGCGACAGAGATAACAGCGCCGGCAGATCCGATGAGAGAAGGCTACATCTTCGCAGGCTGGATACCGGAAGTGCCTGCGGTCATGCCGGCAGAAGATATCGTTTGTATTGCGCAATGGTTACCCATAATCGCTGCTCCCGCAAGTTTGGTGTGCATAGCCAAGACAGATGATACCGCAACCTTAGAGTGGCCTGCTGTTTCGAATGCGGAAGGTTATAATGTTTATTGTGACGGAGAAAAGATAACGCAAGCACCGATTAATTCGTTGACCTATGTGGCAGAAGGCTTAACACCGGAAACGCAGTACACTTTTACTGTAACCGCAGTCGGAGCATCTCGAGAATCGGAACACAGTCCGGTTTGTGTTGTTACAACAGATGTTTGGATAGCACCGCAGGTGGAGCTAACCGTTGGCAATAAATTGGGATTACCAAATCAATTCGTAACAATACCGGTCACAGTATTGCCAAATGTCGGTATCGCTTCGGCTATGTTAAAATTGAATTTTGATCCGGAGGTGCTTGATTACATAGAAATAACAAGCGGACCAACTTTCCCCGGAACGCTCTCTGTAAATGCTGATGATCATCTAAATGGAACAGTGTCAATCTCTTATATGACGCTGGTTCCCGATGTTGCCGGCGGAACAATTCTGAATGTAAAACTTAGAGTAAAACCTGAGGCACAGTATCAAAGCTCCGGTTTGCAAATGGAAGTTTTAGAGCTTACCGATTATGATTGCAACGACCTAACTTACTCAGCAGTGCAAGGCGCTGTCAGAGTGGGCATGCTTGGAGATGTTAACGGTGACGGGGCAATAAGAGCGGTTGATGCGCTGTTGGCTTTGCAAGCATCATCAGGCAGATATATTCTGGATGAAGAGCAATTTTTATTAGCGGATGTAAACGGCAGCGGAACGATAACTTCAGTTGATGCTCTTAGAATTTTGCAGTACTCTGCAGGCAGAATCATATCATTTTAGAAAAATAATATTTTCATCCACTTTTGGACGACTTTGCTTGACAGCGATAAAACACACTCTTCAAGTTGTATAATTGATAAGCGTATGCAAATCATGCCTATGGCAAAAATAGCATCGGCCGGTCGTAACAGACCGGCCGCTGTTATTTGGTACGGCTATATTACAAAAAGATATCCACCAGCCGGTTAAGCTGCCGGAAAAGCACCGTCAGGCTGTTGTTTGTTTGTGCCTGCCGCGAGGTCGTCCATTTGCCGCTGATGCCAAAGTGCTCCTTCAAAAAGTCCGCCATCCGGCAGGATAAGTCATCGGTTGCCGCCGCGTTCCAAACCTTTTCGGCCAGGAGCGTGTTTGCCTCATCCCGCAGCGCATAAAACCCGGCGGAGACTTCGCTTGACATCGGGTGCTCCGCGATAAAGCCGCTGTTATCAAACGCGGTGCCGAGCATTTCCCGCACGGCCAAGGTATCCCTGGCTTCGTTGAACTGCGGGAACCCGCCGTTGTGTACACGCGCATCCGTGATACTGTCGTCATACGCGATTTGGACGCTCATGTGGATAATGTTGTCCAACCCTCTTTGCAGGTCCAAATGGCTTTGCCCTTTAACGAGCCAGACATAATCCTTCATCCAGCTTGTGCTCAGGTCCGCGGACTTGTCCGGCGAAAGATAACTCGTGTCCGCCACCCTGGCGAGGTATTCGTTTGACAGTGTTTCGCCCGCGGGGGCGAAGGTGCCGCCCAGGGACTGGGAGGCGGCGTGGATGATAAAGTCCGATGACCTGAAATATGAACCGGCGGGGGACGGCAAATTCAGCCCGTAGCCGCAGACGGCGAAAATTTTGGTGTCCGTGTTTTCGATAATCCACGGGAAAGTAGTGCTGTTCGCGCGCTGGGCATTATAGAACCGGTCGGTCTTTTCTTTGAGCGCGGCGTGCGCCGGGTCTCCGAGGTATTCCGCCGCGAGTTTGGCATATTCCGCGTTGGGCACGAGCGACCACATCGTCGGGCAGTTGGCAACCAGGTTCTCACATACCGAGGCTTTCATACCCTCCGCCGCGCTGTCAATGAGCCCGGTAAACCATTTGTGCGGCAGCGCGCGCAGCACGATACCGCCGAGCCAGCCCAGCCAGGCGTAGGACTTGGCCGTGCCGTAACGCATGGTCAGCAGGTCCGGTATCAGTTCGGTGCAGATGTAGTCCTTGTCATACAGGTTAAAATTGACATTGAGGATGTCGCTGAGCAGATAAGAACCGTCAACGGCGGAGTTGGCAAAGACCACCTTGTTGATTTCGTCCATCTCATCCGTGCGGGCATACAGGTCAAAGTACGCGGTGCTCACCGTGCCGCCCAGGCTGATGAAAACAAGGTTGACCTTTTGCGCGCCGGTCTGCGCCTTGACCACATTTTCAATATAATCATTGAGCCTGCGGGCGATGTCGTAGGTGTCGCCGAACGATTCGTAGGAGAAATAGTAGACATTCTCATATCCGACCAACTCGCAGTATTCCTTCATATCAATCTGGCTGGTGATATACCCGAGTTCTGTCGGACCGCCGCCGCCGTATTTGTAGGAGCCTTCCTGCCTGTATTTGTAAAGCGAGTTCTCTTTTGTTGCGGCAACCGCGAGGGAATAGTTATATTCCTCCGTCTCAAATGTGATATCCTCCGCCGCCCTGGTGCCGTCCGGCTTAAAGTAGTGGTCTTTAAGACCGGCGTCAAGGATGTTGGCAATGCTTTTGTCAAGGCCGCTGTTGCTGCCCGTAAAAAAGAATTTCAGGATGGTGCCGAGTTCCTTGACAACGGATTTTTTAATAGCCGGTGTATCGATCATAAAAGCGATATCGCCGGACTCCATGATCAGGTAACCGTCATCGTTTTTGAGGATTTCCTTTTCGCCGGCCGCATTGGTTTTGTACATATAGGTGATGGACTGCATAATGCCCCCGACAACAACGCCCGGCACCACCTCGCCGTTTGAAACGGAATGACTTTCCAGGTAGTCGAACGCGGCCTTGGGGCTTGACGCCTCAATGATTTGAGAACCGCCGTCAAGCGCGGTTACGTTCACGGCGCTGTCCGCCGTTTGCGCGGCAGCTGCGGGGACAATGATGCCGCTGATAACCATGCAGCAGGCGAGCAGCAGGGAGAGCAGTTTTTTATGAGTCATTTGTTTCAACCTTTCAAGCAGCGAATTTGTGTACATGCGTTCATTATAGCCGAAACAAAAACGATATTTCAAGTGCGAATGTTTACTGATTAAAACATATCTAAAGCTAAAATTCAAAATAGGATTGCAAACATAGAAATAGCCTGATATAATTATTTTTGATAATAGGAATGAAGTGCGATTATGGGAGCAAAAAATATGCAGGTTTGAAAGCTGGTATTTATGCAGCAAAAATCCGATTTAGTTGTTATCACCAAAGCCAACGACCTTTGCGCGTACGTGTTAACCGTGACGGAAAAATCGCCCAAGCGGTTCCGGTTTACGCTTGTGGGGCGAATGCAGAACCCTGACGCTTGATATCATTGAGAACATTTACAGGGCAAACGACGTGTTCGTCGGCGATTGTAGGGGCGAACTTTGTTCGTCCGAAATTAAAAAATCGCCCGAAACACCACAATCTCCCGCGTATGAAAAACGGCTGGATTTTCAGCACGCCGCCTTAACAAGCCTAAAAGTGCTCGGTACAATGGCGCAGATTGCACGCGAACAAGGGTGTATTCTACCCAAACAATACGAACAGATAACCAAACAAATATCGGACTGCCAAAACCTGCTCGGCGCCTGGATAAACAGCGATAAAAAGAGATACAAGCCTTAACCGGCTTTATCATAGGGACAGAATTGAGATTGGGCAACTGGTGGCTGCGCACGCCCGGCAATAACCAGAATAACGCGTGCAATGTCAACAATGACGGCAATGTCAACAACAATGGCAACAATGTCAACAACACTAATATCGGTGTTCGCCCCGATTTACCTCAAAGGCCGCAAGCCTTACTGCCGGATACAAAACAAAAGTTTGTTTTGTCAGCGCGTGAGGTAAAGGAATTCTGTTCCCGTCCCGGAATATTTCGGGATAAATATTGCCGTTAATGGAGCGGACGCGCAATCCTGCTGCTTTCGCGATATTTTTGAAACCGGCAACGGTGTCATTTAACGGCCATGATGCATTTCGGAATGTAGGGGCGAACTGTGTTCGCCCGGCGCTTTCGCAAACCGTTTTCCACGGACGAACGCAGTTCGCCCCTACAGGACGACCCCAAAAGGCGATGGTTTTATTCCCGAAGATTACGCCGGAATTTTCTGTTTTCAAAACCTCTATAACGCGCACATGTCGGCGCGGAAATCCAAACGCCATAAAAAGGATGTTATCCTGTTTGAAACGGACCTCGCGGGCAACCTGTGGTGCATCAACGATGTGATGATAAATAAGACATACAGCATCACGGATTATAACCGGTTCACCATTTACGAGCCGAAAAAGCGGGAAATACAGGCGCTCACTTATGCCGACAGAGTTATCCAAAACTGCCTTTGCGCCAATTACCTTACGCCGTTTATGGAAAAACGGCTGATTTACGACAACTGCGCCTGCCGCAAAGGCAAGGGCACCGATTTCGGGCGGGACCGCTTGGCGGGCTTTATGCGGGAGCATTACAAGTGCAGTGGAAACAACGGGTATATACTAAAAGCCGACATCAAAGGTTTTTTCGCAAATATTGACCACCGCGTTTTAAAGCGTAAACTGAACAAGGTGATAACAAACCCGGATGTGATGGATTTGCTGGAGATGATTGTTGACAGCTATCATCCGGATACCGGAATAGGGCTGCCGATGGGCAACCAGACTAGCCAACTGTTTGCGCTTTATTACCTGGACCCGCTGGACCGATTGATTAAAGAAAAACTGGG
>CAZTCR010000078.1:0-5551 GCA_964612185.1 uncultured Eubacteriales bacterium | reverse complement strand
AACAAAAAACGGACGGGTCAACCCCGTCCGCGTTTTTTACCACCTATTTGCTGCACTCCCGGCATATCCCGAAAACTTCCAGCTGATGCCCCTGAATTTGGAAACCCGTATTATCCCGCAGTTTTTTCTCATATTCCTCCAGCGGGCATCCGGGAACCGAAACCATTTTTTTGCACTGCGTGCAAACTACATAATGCTTGTGCTCAAAACGGTTCATTTCAAAAACCGCCTTGTTCTCCCCCGGCATAACGGTCTTGATAACCAAACATTTATCAACCAGTGTGTTGAGTATCCGGTAAACGCTGGATAAATTAATCGCAACATCGTTGTTTTTTAGCGCCAGATAGATTTGCTCAGCCGTAACGGGTTGGGTATTTTTTTCGATGATATGAAGGATGGAGTTTCTGTGCCTGGTGTTTTTTAAGCCGTCGTGCTTTAACAGATCTTTATATGTAGTTTGTTCGCTCATGTTGAATCATTTCCTCCCATCTATATACTCTTCCGGGTTGCGGTGCGTCAGGGATGCCGCACCCTACAAGTTGCGGGGGCAAAACGCCCGCGTTCGGCACATCCCCTACCTCTTCTCCACTGCTTCCCGCGGCGTAGCCGCACTTCCCGATTGCTTCTTGGTTGAACTAATTGAATCTGTGTTTGAATGCCAACGACACAAAAAAGACAATGCCGGAGATGAGCACAATTGTCGCCCCCGTGGCGGTATTGAAATAGTACGAAACGATCAGCCCGCCAACACCGGAAAAAATAGCGATGAGTATACTGGCAAGTGTGTACCTGCGAACATTTCTTGTGATGTTCCTCGCCGCGGCGGCAGGCAATACGAGCAGGGAATTAATAATCAGCAACCCGACCCACTGGATGGAAATGGTGACAATGACGGCAACAATAGCGGTGAAAATCATTTCAACCGGCAGGGTTTTTACCCCTCTGCTGGAGGCAAGCGATCGATTTACACTCACCAGCAGCAACTTGTTGAAAATAATCAGCCAAAGCACAACAACCGCAACAAACACAAAGACCAACACAAAAATTTCATTGGGCGTTATGCTCAGCAAATCACCGATTAAATAGGATGAATATTTGTTAAAACTGCCGCCCAGTGACATCAGCACCAGCCCGAGGGCTACCGCGAGTGAAGAAAATACCCCGATAACGGTATCGGTCGATTCCCTGCTTTTATTTTTGATTATCGTAATAACCAGCGCGAATAGCACGGAAAAAATCACGGCTGTGAAAACCGGCTTCACCAGCCCGAAAAGGGCGCCGATGGCGATGCCTGTAAACGCCCCGTGCCCGAGCGCATCCGAGAAAAACGCCATTTTATTGCTGACAATCATTGTCCCGATCAGCCCAAACAGCGGTGTAATGAGCAGCACGGCCAGCAGCGCGTTTTTCATAAACTCATGCCCGACCCATTGAAAGGGCAGTATGGTGTCCACCATGCTGTACCAAAAGCCCATTATGATGCACCGCCCCCCGTCTTGTTTGCGTTGTCCGCCCTGCCGTTAAACCAGGTCAGCCCAAATATTTTTGATGTTTGTTCATCGGCAAAAACTTCTGCCGGGGTTCCCATATTCAACACCTTGCCGTTTATTAAAATGACACGGTCCGCGTATTGTTCCACCAGATTCAAATCGTGTGAAACAAGGATAATGGACAAATCATACATGGAGCGCAGTTCCGACACCGTGTTGTAAAAAAGTTCCAAGCCCTTTTGGTCAATGCCCGACACCGGTTCGTCCAGCAGCAGCAGGTCCGGCACCGGATCAAGCGCCAGCGCTAAAAGAACCCGCTGCAGTTCTCCACCGGAAAGCGCGCCGATTTTTTTATCCATTAAATGCCCGGCGTTCACAATTGACAGGCTTTTGGCAACTCTATCCTTCGATTTCTTTGTACTCAACAGCCATGCGGGTGCCTTGGCATTGCAGGCGTTGAATAAATCCAGCACACTCGCCGGCGTGCTGGTATCAAAGTTCAGGTGCTGCGGTACATACCCGATGAGCGGATTGCCCGTATGCATCCCTTTTTCATCCAAAAAACTCAGCTTGCCGGAATGTTTCACATCGCCGAGTATCGCCTTGAGCAGGGTGCTTTTACCGGCGCCGTTCGGGCCGATGATTGCGGTTAACTCCCCGCAGTGAATGTGGATGTTGATATCGTCGAGGATTTTTGTAGACCCGATGGTCACCCCGAAATTCTCAATCTTTGTACAGCAAAGCCCGGAACAGCTATATCCCTTATAAACTTTTTCCTGTTCGTTTTCCATACCATTACCCTCTGTCATTTATCGGTGTTTATGACGGAAAACCCGTCCAATAATTTAATCCCAATCCCACCACCGCTTCGGCGGTTCCCCTCCCTTTAACAAGGGAGGCAAGACAGGGTAAATCCCTGTCCCCTAAATGCGCTTATAAAAAGCGCTATGCGAAACGGGGGACACCGGCAACAGCCGGAGGGGGATTTTCCACCGTCCTCAGACCCCCAACGCTTCCATCAAAGTGCCGAGATTCTCTTCCATCATATCGATATAGTTATTGTACGCACTGCTGTTTGATTCCCCCGTCACGCCGGGGTCAAGGGTATAAATCTTCGCGCCTGTCGCGTCAGCGATTGTCTGCGCGATTTTCACCGAATACTGCGGTTCCGCAAAAAGTGCTTGTGTCTTCGCGTTTTTTACAATGGTGATTGTATCTTCCAGTTCTTTCTGCGTCGGCGCGGTGCCCGGTTCTCTTTCGATGACGGCAACGATATTCAGGTTGAACTCCTGCGCAAAATATGGAAACGCTTCATGGAAGGTGACAATGTCTCTGTTTTCGAGTGCGTCCAGCGACGCGTGCATTTTCGTCTTGAGTGCAGTTAGTTTGACAATATAAGCATCGGCGTTGCTCCGGTATTTTTCCGCATTCGCCGTATCGATTAAAGCAAGTTGCCCTGCAATGTTTTCTGCCTGCGTGATTGCGTTGGTGATGCTCACCCAAACATGCGCGTTCTCTTCACCCGAGTCATCTTGAAGCAGTTCAATGCCCTTGCTCGCTTCAACAATTTTAAGATTTTTTTGCCGCGCGATAACATCGTCTAAGAAAGACTCCATCCCCGCGCCGTTCACTACAAAGGCATCCGCATTTTCCAATGTTACCAAATCACCGGGTGTCATTTGATAGTCATGCAGGCAGCCGGTTTGCGGTTTCGTCATGTTCACCACTTGAACACCGGCGATATCTTTCGCGATATTGATTGTTGAGACATACATCGGATAAAAGGATGTGACAATGGTAAAACTTTTTTCACCTGCGATGGTTTGAGCCGTTGTTTCTTTGCTGCCGGTTCCGCCGGCACAGCTGCCCAAAAGTGCAGCAATAAGTAAAACCGTTAGCATAACCTTGGTTGCTTTCATCATGACACTTTCCTAAACAATAATGATTTGCATTTGCATTCACGCTGATATTGTATCATAAACTTCGTGCCGCCGCAAACTGTTTTTTTATCGAACTTCATATTTCTCCGCACTTTGCTCTTGTAAATTGAAATGAATGTGATAAAATACAATGGACAGGCGGTTGAGCTATTACCAACGCAATATATTGTGTCCGTTCGCCGTTCTGTGATTAGTGTTATTTTGACATAATAATGATGATGGAGGAATCCGGATGAAAAAAACGGTTTGCGCTTTTATCGGCTGCGGAAGCATGGCAAACGGGCATTTAAACAGTCTTATCAAATTATGGAATGCGGGCTGCCGCGATTTTGATATAGCCGCGTGCTGCGACATTATCAAAGAACGGGCGGAGGATTTCGCGGTAAGGTTTGAAACCATTTTGGGTCACAAACCAAGGGTTTATGATGACCTCGCCGATATGCTGCAAAATGAAAAAGAATTGGACAGCGTCGCGATTTTTACCCCGCATATCAACCACCACACCTCAGCAATCATGGCCATGGACGCGGGGCTGAATATTATTACCGAAAAACCGCTTGGATTTACCATGCGCGCCGCTAAAATGATTATGGATAAAGCGGAAGAAACCGGAAAACTGCTGCATGTGTTTGAAAACTATCGTCTCTCCCCATCGGAAAGGTCGCTCAACTGGGCAATTAAAAGCGGCATGATCGGTACACCCCGCATTCTGTTATGGATGGATATCGGCGAGCGAAAATGGTATTGGGACTGGCGCGACCACCTGGATATCGCGGGCGGCGCCTGGACCTTTGACGGCGGCGTACACCACTCCGACCTGTTTCAATACAACCTCGGTGATGTCCGCAAGGTATCGGCGGTCATGGCGAGTTACGACAATATCCGGTATCAGGAATTTTGTGATATGGCCGACTACGAGCAGGCGGTTCTTGAAAAGCGATATGCCTATTTCCGCAAGACCCGCTCGCTTAAAAATATTGACCCCGAAACCTGCAAGCAGCCCATCGAGGCTACTGTGGAAGACACCACATCCGCTATCCTTGAGTTTGAAAACGGCGTAATCGGCACCTGGGTTGTCTGCCGCGCGGCGCCGGGCAAAGTAGACCGTTCCAATGTCATCTACGGTTCCGAGGGCGCGGCTTTCTGGGGTGAGGGCATCTACAACAGCAAGCAGGAGCTTGTTTATCCCCTCAACGACCTGTATCAGGAATTTATGGATACCCTGTCGCCCGAAGAGCAGGAAATTTTGTTCCCATACGGGCTGCAGGACACCCTTGCCATCGAGTGGAAGCAGCATTTTGACGCCGTTGCCGGCATCCGCCCGGTTGAGGTGGACGCGATGACCGGTTACAAGGCGATGGCAATCCCGATGGCCATTTACGAATCCGCCGCCATCGGCGCGCCGGTGCTGGTGCAGGACATTTTGGATTTGAAAGTGGAAGTTTACCAGGCACCGCTGAACAAAATAGCAGGAATCGAATAGCGTCTCCGTTTCTAACAGAACATATTTTTCAGGCAGCACCGGCTTGAAGGTGCTGCCTGATTTTTGTAGGATATGATGCAAGCTGCTACGCCAATATTTTAAAAACAATCTTCCTGACATACTCGGGGCCTTCCACCTGTAGACAGGGCATATGCGCGTCCTGGGGATACAGCAGCGCAAAACAGCCCTTTGTCAGCGTTACCTGAATTTGTATGTTACCGCTGTAAAAGCCGATATCCCCGCCCTTGGAAAACTCCTCTGTTTCTTCTTTGAGCGCTGTCAGCGGTGCCCAGCCGATGTTTTCTCTGCCGGCGACAACTGCCTGCAAGTCAATATACTTCCTATGCGCTTCCGGCAGCTTGCCTTCCGGGGTTTTTGTTTCGTACCCCTGAATCAGGGCGAACAGTTTATCCCCGTCTATCACATGTTTTCCGTCGGGCAGCGGTTCCTTTTCAAAATCCGCAAGGAATTTTCGCACCTGCGGCAGGCAATCCAGCAGCGGGAAATACAAGCTGAGATTTTCGATTTTGTCAACAACCATGGTATGACCTCCTACAATTTTATATAAAATCCCACCACCGCTGCGGCGGTCCCCCTTGTATGATATAGTCAAGACTAAATCATACACCTTTTAGTAG
>CAZTCR010000077.1:3655-5833 GCA_964612185.1 uncultured Eubacteriales bacterium | reverse complement strand
CTGTATTTATTATTGATGCGAATGGTGCTATACTATACACAAGATTTTAGTGGTCGGCGGCTGACAGAGAACTATTATAGTTCTGCGGATTGACATTTTACTAACCGTTGATGCTTGAAAGCTTGAAAATTTAGATGTTGAGACAGTTTGGTCTGATATGCTGCTGACCACCAACCACTGGTCACTTACAACCGGCAGGGAATGGATTTTGATATGAAAAGATCTTACGATGTGTTAATAGCGGGCTGCGGTGTCGCCGGACTTTACGCGGCGATACAGTTTGACAAGAGCAAGAGCGTACTTGTGTTGTCCAAACAGGCACGCACCGTTTCCTCAAGCTCCCTCGCGCAGGGGGGCGTTGCTGCCGTGCTCGATCATGAGGACGACAGCTTTGATTTGCATATTCAGGATACACTCATCGCCGGGGGGTATAAGAACGATGTGCCGGCGGTTGAAGCGCTGATTCGCGAGGGCCCCGGGGATGTCCGCAAAATCATGACAATGGGCGTTGATTTTGACAGAAATGCGGAAAATGTGCTGGAAAAAACGCTCGAAGGCGGGCATTGCCGCCGGCGTATCGTCCACCACAAGGACCAAACCGGTAAAGAAATGGTGGACAAACTGCTTGTGGAGGCGGACAGGCATCCTGCGGTGGAATTGCTGGAAAACACGCTGATTCTCTCCATTGCGCGGGTCAAGGGCGGTTTTCGGGCGGAAATCCTGCAAGACGGCGAATACCGTTTTGTGTATGCGAGCTTCTGCCTGATTGCCACGGGGGGCATCGGCCGGGTATACCGGTACACCACGAACCCCGTCACCGCCACGGGGGACGGTATCCGTTTCGCGTATGAAATGGGCGCGAAAATCAAGAACCTCAGCCTGGTGCAGT
Source organism: uncultured Eubacteriales bacterium (assembly GCA_964612185.1). Lineage (GTDB taxonomy): Bacteria > Bacillota > Clostridia > Oscillospirales > Acutalibacteraceae > UBA1447. The sequence goes on along the minus strand of CAZTCR010000077.1, from coordinate 4,944 downwards.
TCCACCCCACCGCATTCAATTCTCCAAACAGCCGCGAGCAGTTTTTAATCAGCGAAGCGGTGCGGGGCGAGGGGGCTTACCTGCTTAACAGCAACAAGCAGCGCTTTATGGACCGGTATGACGAACGCCTTGAACTCGCGCCCCGTGATATCGTGTCCAGAGCGATTATTTTAGAGTCCCGCCGAACGGGCAGCAACAATTTTTATTTGGACATTACTTATAAAAGCAGGGAGTTTCTTTACAACCGTTTCCCCGCCATCAGCGCGGCCTGCCTGGAGCGCGGGGTGGATATCGCGAAGGACTTAATCCCTGTTTTCCCCTGCCAGCATTACCTCATGGGGGGCATTGATGTCGATATCGATTCCCGCACCACCGTGCCGCGCCTGTACGCCGCGGGGGAATGCGCCCATACGGGTGTACACGGGGGCAACCGGCTTGCGAGCAACTCGCTGCTGGAAGCGCTGGTGTTTGGCAGACGGGCGGCACAGGATATCATCAAGTGCCTCGACGCCGGGTTTGCCGGCGTGGAAACGCCGCCTTTCAAGGGCGATTATACCGGCGCCCCCCTGCCGCACGGGCTGCGCACCGCTATCCGGGAGATTATGCAGCGGGCGTACTTTGTCATTCCAAACCCGGCCGCCGTCACCGAGGGACTCAAGCGGGTGGAAGAAATTTTAAAGCGACTTCAAAACGAACGCTTTGCCGTCACACCGGATTACTGTGAGGCAAAGAGCCTGGCCACGGTTGCGGCCATCATATTGAGGGAGGCGGAAGCGTTATGACGCAGTTTTATGTGGACGAAATCATCAAGCGGGCAATTCTGGAGGACATCAATTATATGGATGTTTCCGCGGATTATCTGTTTGAACCGGACTGCCGCGGCAAAGCAAAATTACTGGCAAAGGATGACGGCGTGCTGTGCGGTCTGACGGTTTTTCTGCGCGTATTTGAGCTGCTTGACAGTTCTTTCAGCGCCGAGTGCTTCAAAAAAGACGGGGACACTCTTCGCAAGGGCGACATCATCGCGGTGCTTTCGGGCGCGACGGGGATGCTCCTCAAAGGGGAACGGACGGCGCTCAACCTGATTCAGCATCTCTCCGGCATCGCAACACAGACCGCGGCGGCGGTAAATATTGTGAAAGGCACCAAAGCGCAAATAACCGACACGCGCAAAACCCTGCCCGGGCTGCGCGCACTGCAAAAATATGCCGTCACTTGCGGGGGCGGCAAAAATCACCGCTTCAACCTGTCGGACGGAGCGATGTTAAAGGACAACCATATTGACGCCG
>CAZTCR010000077.1:0-3555 GCA_964612185.1 uncultured Eubacteriales bacterium | reverse complement strand
GAACGCGATATAATCCATAGTGATATAGAATATCGCCGCGAGCGCGAGTATCATCGGTATCGTAAAAACATAGTTTAAAAAACGCTGCGTTGCCCCGATGGGGCTTGCCGGGGGGCGCAGTTTGTATCGTTTGCCATGCAACGCGAAGATCACGCAGCACGCGAGCCCCCCGACAAAAGAAACGGTCATCATCACCGCGTACGGTTTATCGAGTGCCAGGGTGCTGTTGGCGTTCGCGAGGGAAATAAGCGATGAAAACAGGTTGTTGGCAAAATGGATAAGCACCCCGGTCCAAATACTGCCCGTCGCGACGACGAAATAACCGATGGTGACCCCGGCGATGAAAGCAAAGGGTGCCTGCACCATATTGCCGTGCATGAGGGCGAACACCATCGCGGACATCAGGATTGCGAAACGGTCGCCGTATTTGCGCAGCGGCTGCAGCACAACACCGCGCAGGGCAAATTCTTCTGTCAGCGCCGGGATAAAAGCGATTTGCACCACATAAAAAATCATACCCAAGGCAGAAGTCGGCACCGGCGATTCCGGCGCGGTTAGCCGGACGCCGGCGGAATCCATCAAGGCAACAAGCGCGTTGGTGGCATAATTGCCCGCCATGCAGAACATGAAACCGGCCGGTACGGCCAGCAGCATAAGACCTGTTGCGTAGGGTTTGCCGAACAGCAAGGTTTTTTCGCGCGTTTTTTCGTTCATGAACAGCGAAACCGCGAAAAACGGCAAAAAAACGCAGATGACGGAATAGACGGCGCCGAACGCGTTTTGGAACAGCAGGTTGTTTGAAAACGCATCGGCAAGCCCAAAAAAAGCGAGCAAAAAATAAACAGCGAACTGCAGCCCGATAAAGCCGAGCACGCAAAGCCCGGCCGTGATGCTCAGGCGGCGCAAGTCCCGCAGGTTAGTTTTATACGCCTGCGGTGTCACGCGCGGCGGCGCGCTATCGTACCCGGGTGCGTAAAGATAGGGACTGTTCGGGTGAGGGGTGTCGTTGTTCATGAGGGACTCCAATTCATCGTATCAAAACCGGCGGTTTTGATACATATTATAGTGGATAGGCATAATTTTATCAAGCGCAACATGCCCCGCGGTTGCAATCAACGCCGTTTTACGGTATATTATATGCCTGAACGATGCCGAACAGCCGGCGGATGAGTTCAACGCAAATGTTTAAAGGACGGTTATCATGACTCAAATCAATTTAACAAAAAAGCAGGCAAAAGAACTGCTCAAAAACAAGCTCTCGCATAACTTCGGTGTCACACCCGAGGAAGCAACCTATGAGCATTATTACAATGCCTTAGCCATGATTCTGCGCGAAATGCTCAGGCCGCGCAACAGTCAGTTTGTGTCGGAGGCTACAGAAGAAGGCTCAAAAAAAATATACTACCTCTGCATGGAATTTCTCATGGGGCGCTCGCTGAAGAACAACCTGTACAACCTGAACCTGACCCCGGTTTTCGGCGAAGTGCTGGAGGAACTCGGCATCAAGCTCGAGTCTCTTTATGACTGCGAGCCCGATGCGGGTTTGGGCAACGGCGGGCTCGGCCGGCTGGCGGCCTGTTATCTGGACGCGCTCGCGACCGGCGGCTATCAGGCGATGGGCTATTCCATTTTGTTTGAATACGGGATATTTAAGCAAAAACTGGTGGATGGCTGGCAGACGGAACTGCCTGATTTCTGGCTGCCGGGCGGTGAAGTATGGCTGACCCCGCGTGATGACAGGGCGGTGGAAGTCCGTTTTGAAGGCACCGTGAAAGACAGCTGGGATGAAAACTATCACAATGTGGAACTCACCGGTTTCAAATCCGTTAAAGCGGTGCCGTATGATATGTTTGTCACCGGCAAGGACGGCAACGGCGCGAGCGTGCTCCGGCTGTGGTCGGCCAAATCCCCGGGGCTGGATATGGATATGTTCAACCAAGGGGACTATATGCGCGCGATGGAACAAAACGCCATGGCGGAAGTCATCAGTAAGGTGCTTTACCCGTCCGACAGCCACCCGGAGGGCAAGAGCCTGCGTTTGCGCCAACAGTATTTTCTGGTTTCCGCCTCTGTACAGGATATTGTTCACCGGCACCTGAAAGGCTGCAGCGCGGTGAGTGATTTGCCGGAAAAAATTGCCATTCATATCAACGATACCCACCCGACCATGGCCATTCCGGAATTTATGCGCGTGCTGCTGGATGATTGCGGCTTCGGCTGGGAGGCAGCGCAAGACATTGTTTCCGGCGTATTTGCCTATACAAATCACACCGTTATGAGCGAAGCGCTCGAGTGCTGGCCGGAGGACCTTGTTAAGCGGCTCATCCCGCGCATCTATCAGATTATTAAAGAAATGGACAACCGTTACCGGTCTTTTGTGTGGGAAAACACGGGCGATGCCGCCAAAGTCGAGCGGATGGCAATTGTCTCGAACGGCGTGGTGCGCATGGCGAACCTTTGTGTTTCCGCCTGCCACAGTGTCAACGGGGTTTCCGCCCTGCACAGTGAGATACTGAAAAAATCCGTTTTCAGCGATTTTTACACCCTGACACCGGAAAAATTCAAGAATGTAACCAACGGCATCGCGTACCGCCGCTGGCTGTGTCAGGCCAATCCCGGGCTTTCGTCCCTTATCACGGAGCTCATCGGTGACGGTTATGTCAAAGACGGAGCCGAACTGCTGAAACTGAAAGATTTTGCTCAAGACCCCGGTGTACTGGGTGAGATTGAAAAAATCAAGCTTGCCAACAAAGAACGCTTTGCGGAACTGGTGAAAAAGACCAACAACATCACTATCGATCCGGCATCGATTTTCGATGTGCAGGTCAAGCGCCTGCATGAATACAAGCGTCAGCACCTCAACGCTATCCATATATTAACCAGATACCTGGCTATCAAAGAAAATCCGCAGGGCGACTTTACCCCGCACACTTATATTTTCGGCGCGAAGGCAGCCGCCGGGTACTTTATGGCGAAAAAAATTATCAGCTTTATCTGCGCGCTCGGGGAATTGATTAACAATGACCCCGATGTGGCGGGCAGGCTGAAGATTGTGTATATGGAAGACTACAATGTCACCATGGCGGAACGGCTTATGCCCGCGGCGGACTTCAGCGAGCAGATATCGTTAGCCGGCACGGAAGCGAGCGGTACAGGCAACATGAAACTGATGTTAAACGGCGCCGTGACCATCGGCACGCTCGACGGCGCGAATGTGGAAATACACGACGCTGTCGGGGACGATAACATCATTATTTTCGGTATGACAACGCAGGAGGTCGCCAACCTCGCGCGCTTCGGTTATGTGCCGATGAATTATTACAACAACAACGCCGAACTGCGCCGCGCCATCGATTTTATCAACAAGGGCATCAGCGGCAAACCGTTTACGGAAATCAGCGGCACCATTGTGCAGCATGACCCCTACATGGTTTTAGCGGATTTTGCCGATTACCGCCTTGCTCAGACCAAAGCGGAGCGAATCTGGCTGGACAGGGCGCGGTTCAACAAAATGTCGCTGATGAACACAGCCGCCGCGGGGCGTTTTTCCGCGGA
>CAZTCR010000076.1:0-6075 GCA_964612185.1 uncultured Eubacteriales bacterium | reverse complement strand
GACCACTAAAATCTTGTGTATAGTATAGCACCATTCGCATCAATAATAAATACAGAGTAGTAAAACAAAAACAGCCGTCCTATTGGACGACTGAATTTTTTGTGCCGGCACCGACCTATCTTCCCGGGAGGCTGCCCTCCGAGTATTTTCGGCACTGATGAGCTTAACTTCCGTGTTCGGGATGGGAACGGGTGGGACCTCATCGTAATAAGCACCGGCTGAAAACGGCACTCCGTTCTCAAACGCTTGATGATTATAACACCGCGTTTTCATAAATGCAAGCGTTTTTTAAAAATAATCAAATTTTCTTGTAAGTTTTCAGTATTTTGCCCACATACATGCGGTGATAATCCTTTGAAGGATAGTTTTCTTCAATTCCTTTGTCCAAAAACCCTGCCGGATCTAAATCCTGAAAAGCGATTTTTTGGCAGACAAGCACCGTTTCAGCCTGTTCAAAAGTGACAATGCCGTCTAAAACCACGGGCATCAACCCGGTCGCGGCGGCCTTATCCGTGTTCCTGCCGCTGGTCGAACCGCACACAGACAGCTCCTTTTTACACGCGCCGCCGAAAAAGCTGACCGAGAACAGCTCGTTCTTCTCGACAAATTCATAGGTATAGCGCTGAGGCCTGATAAAAATAAAAGCCACATCCTCGCCCCAAAGTTCGCCGAGCCCGCCCCAGCTGATGGTCATTGTATTCCACTTTTGTTCATCACCCGCTGTGACCAACGCCCAGTCATCGCTGATCATCTTCACCGCGCTCTGCCCAACTTCGCAGATATCAATTTTTTGAAAACTCATTACGCTTGCATCCCTTCACATAAATTTCGGTGTTCCCGCTTCCCGGCGGGTTTTACTTTACATATCGCCGAGTGTGACAACTTCGTCAAGTTGCTTGATGCTGTACAGAATAATAATACGGTCGATCTGATTCTCCCGGATATAGTCGGCCGGATCTTTTCGAAAATAACGCAGGTCAATCATCCGGATTTCCGAAAAATGGTTTGCCAAATACGGCAAGGCGATATGCGCGTAGGAATCTTTGATGATCAGGATGCGCTCGCCCTGCACGCCGGCATTGCGAATAATGTTTTCATCGGTGTTGCCGCCGGCATAAATGGTGTACTGGTCTTTTTGGGTCAGCTTCGACATGTCAAACACACCGTCAGCCGTTTGGTCGGCCGACGAACTGGTGATTTGCTGCGGCAGCTTGAATTGCTGAATATATATATCGTCCGGCTTTTGCCGTTTGTATCCCGCTTTTGAGTACAGTGTCCCGAAAAATTCCGAAGAAACCTTCTTAAATTCGATCTCGCTTTTCGGAACCGGATTCAGCCCCATGGCATCCATCAGCGCGCTGTAACCTTTATACGCGCCGAATACATTCCAGTGATGGTCGGTTTTGAAATACAGCGCTTCCCCGTCAGACGGTTTCAAATCGTCCATCACATTCACCAGTGTCACCTTTGGGGATAAGTTCTTTTTCATTGTCTCCACGGACAGGTTTTGATCATAAGACGGTGCGTAGGCCGGCAGGCTTTCCTTCATCTCCTGTGCGCTTGAGGGTACCGGCAAAAGATAGACAGGCAGGTTTGTGCGGTCAGCCAAAGAATTAATGCCGTCGATATTGGATTTTAATATGTCCGGATCCGGTTGTTTGAGCGTTTCAAAAAGATAGTTGTCCTTGCCGAAGTATACGCCCCCGACATCCTTTTTTTGCAAGAGCAGCTGCACATCACAATTGACACCCACAAAGAAGTTCCTTGCCGGGAACTGATCCGCCAGATAGGTCTCGAATTTTTTGGTGTATTTGCCCGCAAATAAATCTTCCGCATCAAACGCCGGAAAACTTTGGAGTACCCTGTTTTCCTCTTGGGAAAAAGTTTCTTTCGGTTGTAAAACGAACAGCACAAGACCGGTCACAACGGCCAGTACAAATACTGCCGAAATGATCAGTGATTCTGCAGGAACCGCATGGCTGCTCTTTTTCATGCTCATTTTATATCCTCTGTAAAAAGAAGTTTGGGGCTTTTAAAATTTAAAGTACAAAAACGGGTTGTAGGTCGCGTCCACCATTGCGGCAATGGCGGCAAACAGGGCCGCCGCAAAGAGCGTTGCCCAAACGGTTTTGCCCAAAATGCTTTTTGTCCTGATTCTTTCCAGCGTTTTCCAGACCAAAGGGGTGGAGCAAACCCCCGCGATAATAAAAAGAGGCAAATATGTTTTCAGCCCGTAAATGCCCAGCGCATCCAGCTTCGGCGCGAAACCGAACATGGCTTTGAGCAGTGTCCAGCTGAAAGAGGCCGAAGTGGAGGTAAACAGCACCCATCCCACAATCACGCATAACAGCGTATAGGCGTGCTGCAGAATAACCGGCAATTTTTCGATAAGTTTCAGGAGAAAGAACTTTTCGCAGATAATCAGCACACCGTAAAACGCGCCCCACAGCACAAAATTCCAGTTCGCGCCGTGCCACAGCCCGGTGATCAGCCAAACAATCGCCAAATTGCGGATCAGTTTTAACTTGCCGACTCTGTTGCCGCCCAGCGGGAAATATAAATACTCCCGGATGCACTGCCCCAGGGTCATATGCCAGCGCCGCCAGAATTCCGTAATGCTTTTTGCCAGATAAGGATAATTGAAATTTTCGGGATAAGTGAAGCCAAACATTTTGCCCATGCCGATGGCCATATCCGAATAGCCCGAAAAATCAAAATAAATCTGAAAAGTATACGCCAGAATGCCGACCCAGGCCGACAGAGTTGAGACGGCCGGCGCCGCCTGCACGCTATCCCAAAGCAAGGCAATGTTATTGGCGATCAGCACTTTTTTGAACAAGCCGACCAAGAAGCGCTCCACGCCCTGCGTAAACATTGCCGCGTTTACCGGATGGCTGGCAAGCTGCCGTTCAATCTCGCAGTAACGCACAATCGGTCCGGCGATAAGCTGCGGGAACATGGTGACATAAGCGCCATAATTGATAAAGTTTCTTTGGCGGGTAACGGTCCCCTGATAGGATTCTATCGCATAGGACATCGTTTGAAAGGTGTAAAATGATATACCGATCGGCAGGGCGATTACCGGGATATCAATTGCCAGCCCCGTCAAGGTACTGAAGGTGTTTAAGGCAAAACCCGTATACTTAAAAATACATAAAATTGTTAAATTAATACAGACGGAAGCGGCAACAAAACGGCGGGCTATATTTTTCCTGTCCAGGTATTTATTGACAAAATAGCCGCAGATAAAGTCAACCAGAATCGAAAACAGCATGAGGAAGACATACTTCGGTTCGCCCCACGCATAAAATATGAGGCCGGTGATAAATAAAACAAGATTTTTAAATTTTACCGGAACAAGATAATAAACAGCCAAAACAATCGGCAAATAGAAGAAAATAAAGAGTACGCTGCTGAAAACCATTGTTTTCCGTCCTTAAGTGTTAGTTGAAATAACGCTCAAATATCTGCTGCGCGCTTTTCGGTTGTGCCGCAATAACAAAAAACACATAATTGCCTTTTGTAATGATAATATGATCGTCCACTTTCGGGATCTCCCCCGGGACATAATCGACAAAATCGGTATAGACTGTTTCCGCTCTTTTCTCAACACTCTTTTTTATCGTTTTGACAGCGTTCGCATCGACCGCCTTGAAGACGGCTACCTCATCGGCCTGCGCGCCGGAGGAACAGATATATACACTGCAGCTCTCCAGCAGCGCTTTGTCCAAACCATATTTTTTTTGAACAATGTCAAGCTCCATTTCCAGCATTTCTGGAAATTCGCCCTTTTCGACTATTTCAGCCGCGATATCACGGGGCAGGGGAGTCTTGCCGTTTGTCGGGTCCTTGCTTTGGCACGAGCACAGCAAAGCAACGGCCGCAACAACCAAACAGATAAAAACAACGCGCTTTCTCATTCCGTTCAGCCCTCCGTCGCTCTGTGATTCAGCACATACTCCAGCCAGATGTAGTACCCCTTTTTTTCTATGTGCATCCCCTCGCCGGGCGATATCTCCTGCCGCAGATCGTTGTTCGCGTCCTTTAAAACCTCTGCGACATTCAAATACAGTACATTGTTGTCCGCTGCCATCTGCCGGATACGCTCGTTATAGCTGTCAATAATTTCGTTTGTGTAAGCCGGTCTTGCTGCTTCAAATTTTTTTGTCACCGGAAAAACCGATTGCAGATAGATGATGGACTCCGGCGAAGCTTCCTTTATGCCTTTAACAAATTTGTCATAATTCGGGATAAGCTTATCCGGTGTCATATTAGCGAAGCCGATATCGTTGGACCCAAGCATCACATAAATATATTTGGGTTTGATTCTGCCGACATCACCGATATATTTCATCACGGTAGTGGTGTTTAAACCCTTATCGGCCAAAACCGTCGCATCTTTGGTCACACCGTAGAGTTCAATACCCGTCGTGATGGAATCACCGATAAAAACCGTGTCCTTGAAATACAGTTGGTCAGCTTCCGAAAAAACGCTCGCGGCTGTGGTAACCGGTTGGGTGCTGCCGGCCAGGCTGCTGTCCGTCGTTATTTCGACTGTTGTCGCCTCGGTGGTGACTTCCGTCGTGGTTTCCTGTACCGTTTCGGTGGTGAAAACGGTGCTTTCATCCGGTCCTGCTTCTTTATTACACGCTACCAGCAAAAGGGATAGTATGGCAAAAGTAAGAATCAGCAAAGCGGAAATTTTTCTTTTGCTAAAAACGGTTAATGCGCTCTTGCATGACATTTGATCAAAGCCTCCTGATAATCTATTCGGGTTATGACCGGAATACTTTGCCGATAAATATTTAGTCAATTCTAAAACAATCACAGGTGTTTGTCAACAATTACCGCCTTGAATTTGTTTTTCAAGAATTATCCCCCGCCTGTCAGAATTCCGCGGCCGGGGTATCTGTTGCCCCGCGGTAAACGATTCAGACAGATGAAGGTTTTTCAGCCTTGCTGTGCTTGCCGGGTTTCCGATTTTAAGCAGATGTTCGTTTCCCCGATTGACAGAGATTTGCATTTTGATGCGATTCAGGCATTATGGATTGTGTAAAAGATAGTATAATAACCACTACAGAATATTGGAAGGGGGAAAATTGTGGAAGAGCAGTTCGTACCGGAAATAGAAGGGTCTTTACGAAAATTTATGCTGAAGGTGCCGGCGCCCATCCGTAATTGCTCGGGCATAAAAGTGTTTGGACGCCTGATTAAATCTATCTTATTCTCCACAGATGTCAGCATTATCCGCAATACCAACGCGGACGCTATTATCGCGGTTTATCCCTTTACCCCGCAACCCGTCATCACACAAGCTATTATGACCGGTGCGGACATTCCGGTATTTACAGGGGTCGGCGGCGGCCTGACAAAGGGCAAGCGGGTGGTCAACCTGGCACTGCACGCGGAATTCCAGGGCGCTATCGGTGTAGTCGTCAACGCGCCCACAAAGAACGAGGTCATTAAAAGGCTCGATCAAACCATTGATATTCCCATTGTTTTAACCGTTGTTTCAGAAACGGACGACATTGATAAAAGGCTGGAAGCGGGCGTGGATATCCTGAATGTATCCGCCGCGGCGGGTACCGCGGCGCTGGTGGAAAAGATACGCAGAGATTTCCCCGAAGTGCCCATAATTGCCACAGGCGGGCCGAACGACGAAAGCATACTTGCCACCATTCAGGCGGGTGCCAACGCCATCACCTGGACCCCGCCTTCAAACGGTGAGATTTTTAGAAGCATTATGGATGCCTACCGTAACAACGAACCGCATCCGCCGTTTTAATGCTATTCTGCATTAAAAATGTAGATACATTTTTAATTGGCAAGCAAAGCTTGCCGCTGCGGCTCAAGCCGCAGACAGATAGCATTGAACGGTATTTCCGGCAGCACATGCTGCCTCCGCTGTCCTTTGGACAGCGGATTAAAAGATAGACTTGTCTATCTTTTAAATAGAGATTAGTATAACCGGATATAATTTTAACGGGGCAGACCGAAACCGGCCTGCCCCGTTTGCTATGTTTTACTTTGCGAGGTCGCCGACCATCAGCATAAACTCGCCGATTTGCGCGCCGA
>CAZTCR010000075.1:0-6886 GCA_964612185.1 uncultured Eubacteriales bacterium | reverse complement strand
AAAGCGCTCTCACTCCCCCGGCATAGCCGGGGGTTTATTGGTTAATACCAAAAATACACCGCGGCCGATATAGCCGCGGCGATGATTGCCATGAGCGTGAAAGAAAAGGTTCAGACCGACGATATCCCGGCCGGCTTCAACGAGTTTGATGTATGGGAAGAAACTGCCGGCAGAGCACAGCGCAACGCGGGGAGAAACGGACCCAAGCGGGATGGGCAGAACAGTTCGCCGGGGCTTAAAAAGCGTGAATATAATGATGAAAACATGACCGGTATCCGCATTTCCATCGGCAGAAAAGACAGGGTAACGCCCAACCACATTTTAGGCGCAGCAGCCGGTGAAACCGGGCTGCCCGGCAAAGTGTTCGGCGCTATCAACATACAGGATACTTACTCAACCATTGATGTGCCCAAAGAGCATAAGAAAATCGTGATACAAAAGCTGAACAGGTCCAAAATAAACGGAAAAGTGATTACTGCGGAATAAACATACGGATCAAACGAAAGAGACTGTCTCATAAGAGGCAGTCTCAATTTGTTTATTCAGTTGGATTTTAACAGCCGGCAAACGCCTTGAACGCCTTATATGCCATGTAGACATCGAGTTTGGATACCACCTCAAACGGTGAATGCATGGATAGCACCGCCACACCGACATCCACAACATCAACATCCAGGTTCGCGACATATTGCGCAACAGTGCCGCCGCCGCCCTCGTCCACCTTGCCAAGCTCGCCGACCTGCCAGATAACGCCCGCGTCGTCAAAGGTTTTGCGGACCTTACCCATAAACTCGGCGCTCGCGTCCGAGGTGCCGCTCTTGCCCCGGCTGCCGGTATATTTGGTGACAACAATACCCCTGTTGAGGTAGGAGGCGTTCATTTTTTCATGCACGGACGGGAATGTCGGGTCAAACGCCGCATTGACATCCGCGGACAGGCATTCCGAACGGCGTAAAACATCGCGGGTGTCCACGCCCTGCTGTTTGGCAATGTCGGCAATAAAATGTTTCAGATAGGCTGAATTGAGCCCCGTATTGCCGTCGCTGCCGGTTTCCTCTTTATCGGTTAAAACGGTTAATACCGTATAATCGGGGGTTTTGCACTCGAGCGCCGCCATCAGCGAAGGATAGGCGCAAACCCGGTCGTCCTGCCCATAGCCGCCGACCATGCTGCGGTCCAGCCCGATATCTGATGCGGCTGCTGCCGGCACCAACTCCAGCTCCGCGCTCAAGAAGTCTTCCTCAATCATCCCGTACTTATCATTTAACAACTTCAGCACATTCAGCTTGACCAGTTCGCTGCCTTTGTCGCTCCTGAACGGGCGGCTGCCGACGAGGATATTCAGTTCTTCGCCCTTGATGCCATCCGACAGCGTGCGTTTAGACTGCTCCGCGCCCAAATGCGGCAAAAGGTCTGTGATAACGAATTTTGGCTCATCGTCCTTCTCGCCGATGCTGACCTGCAGGGACTTGCCGTTTTTCAGCATAACCACACCATGCATGGCAAGCGGCACGGCAGTCCACTGATATTTTTTGATGCCGCCGTAATAGTGGGTTTTAAACAGCGCAAGCTCGCTGTCCTCATAGAGTGGATTTGGTTTTAAATCAATACGCGGCGCGTCGATGTGCGAGGCAACAATTTTTACCCCTTCGCTCAATGCTTTTTTACCGAATACAGTCAGAATAATCGCCTTGCCACGGTTCATGTAGTAGACCTTGTCGCCGGGTTTGTAGTTGGCACCGGTTTTAAACGGTTTAAAGCCCGCCTTCTTTGCGGCAGCTTCGGCAAAGGTTGCCGCTTCCCGCTCGGTTTTACACAGGGTGATGAACTTTTTGTATCCTGTGCAAAATTCGTCCGCCTGAACAATTTCATCCTCCCGCATGATTTGCGCGGCATGCTTTGGGTTCATGCAAAGCTTTTCTTTCAATAACTCGGCTGCTGTTTTTTCTTCTGTCATTTTTAACGCTCCTTATCAATTTTAAGATAACTTCTTCGTTCTTTTATCAATCAACTTCATTAACTTTTCGACTTCGCTGTCTACCTGTTCCGGCGGATAGGTTGTCAAAACAATGTCCGCGCGGGTACGGTACCAATCCTCATTGAGCTGCGCGCTTATGCGTTTGAAGGCGTCGGACCTGCTCAACTTGTCCCGGCGCATAATTCTGCCGAGTCGCTCTTCTTCCGGGGCTGTAATCACGGCAATCAGTTCACACAGGGGGGCAATCCCGCTTTCCAGCAACGCCGCGGCATCAATCACCGCTGCCCGTTCTCCCCTGTCTTGCGCCTCTTTAATTTTTTTCTTGACAAGGCGGGTAATAACCGGATGCGTTATCCCGTTGAGTTTGAGGGTGTTCTCCCTGTTCCCGAAGGCGCGGGTCGCGAGCAGCTTGCGGTTAAGCGAACCGTCTTGATTAATGATGTCTGCACCGAATACCGCCGCAAGTTTCTTGAGCACGGGAGCCCCGGGTATCATAATCTCCCTTGCCGCTGCATCGCCATCGATGATATACAGCCCCTTTTCGGCAAGCTTTGCCGCAACCGTACTTTTACCCGCCCCGGTCTGGCCTGTAAGCCCGACAATCAAAATACTCATAGCTCAATCACCTCGAAAGAAGCTGCCCTTAAAAGCCTGTTGTAAACGGCCAGCCCAAGACCTTCCGCCGCGGGGCAGCGGGCAAAGACAGTAACTACATCCGGCATCGTGTCAATTTGGCGCAGCGCATGGAAAAGCTGATGCGCCTGCTCGCCGGCGTTATCGCTATGCCCGAACCCGACCGCTTGCACCGGCATCGTTTCCTGCTCGCCTTCATAGCAGAGGACAACGGTCCCCTTTGCCGCATGTTTTCGCACATATGCCGCAAACTCCGGAAGGCTGCCTTTTAGCATGACAAGCCTTGCCTTTGGAGCGTAATGTTTATATTTCATCCCGGGTGACGCCGGCATTTCATCTTGAACAAGCGCGCCGTACACAGCGTCATCTATTTCAATTTTGCCCAGCACCGCCTCGAGCTGTTCCGGTGTAATCCCGCCCGGCCGCAAAAGACGCGGTGTTGGGCCAACAAGGGACAACACGGTGGACTCCACGCCTACCGCGCTTTTTCCGCCGTCAACCACTGCGTCAATCAGCCCGTTCAAGTCGTCCAGAACATGCTGCGCCGTTGTCGGACTCGGACTGCCGGAAACATTCGCGGAAGGGGCTGCCAACGGTACCCCTGCTGCTTTTATGACGGCTCTCGCGATGGGGTGCGCCGGCATACGCACCGCAACGGTATCCAGACCGGCGCTGACCTCAGGCGGTATCAAACCGGTTTTCGGCAATACGATTGTCAAAGGTCCCGGCCAAAAAGCATCCGCCAGCCGGACTGCGAATTGGGGAACTGTTTTCACCAGCGGATAAATGTCCGCAAAGCTGCCGATATGCACAATCAGCGGGTTATCCTGCGGGCGCCCCTTGGCTTGAAAGATTTTTGATACCGCCGCGCCGTCGAGCGCGTTGGCCGCAAGCCCGTACACCGTTTCGGTGGGGATAGCGACAACACCGCCGTCAATGATCATTTTTGCCGCGGCGTTTATACTGTCAATATCATGAATCGAGTCAATTTTTAATAGTTTCGTTTGCATTTTTTGCTGCCCTGCATATCTGTTACGGACACGGCACGCCATGTCCCTACATCATTCTGATTATTCCGTCTTCAATTTTTCAGCTGTGTCGGCGGTAATCAAAGCATCGATAATTTCATCCAAATCACCGTTTAATATCGCCTCAAGACGGTAAAGGGTAAGACCGATACGGTGGTCGCTCACGCGGCCTTGCGCATAGTTATAGGTGCGTATCCGCTCGCTCCGGTCACCGGTGCCAACTTGCGATTTTCGCTCGCCGGCAATCGCGTCCGTTTGCTTTTGCTGTTCCGCTTCAAGCACCCGGGAACGCAGAATTTTCATTGCCTTGTCCTTGTTTTTATACTGGCTGCGTTCATCCTGGCATTCCACCACCGTACCGGTCGGCAAATGGGTAATGCGGATGGCGGAATCGGTCGTGTTCACATGCTGGCCGCCCGCGCCGCTGGAACGGTAGGTATCTATCTGCAAATCTCCGGGCTTGATATCAATGTCAACCTCCTGCGCTTCCGGCAATACGGCAACCGTTACGGTGGATGTGTGTATGCGGCCCTGGCTTTCGGTTTCCGGCACACGCTGAACACGGTGCACGCCGCTTTCAAACTTGAAGCGGGAGTAGGCGCCTTCGCCTTCAATCATAAAGCTGATCTCTTTAAACCCGCCCAGCTCGGTTTCGTTGGCGCTGAGTATCTCCGGCTTCCAGCCTCTCGTTTCGGCATACATGGCGTACATTCTGAACAGCGTATTCGCGAAGAGCGAGGCTTCATCGCCGCCGGCGCCGCCCCTGATTTCAACAATCACATTTTTGTCGTCATTCGGGTCAACCGGCAGCAGGAGCACCTTGAGTTCTTCCTGCACCCTGTTAAGCGTCTTCACTGCGTTTTCATACTCTTCCTGCACCAACTCACGGAAGTCTTTGTCCATCCCGCCTTCGTCCAGCAGCTTTTTTGCTTCTTCCATTGTGGTAAGAGCGGCTTTGTATGCACGGTATTTTTCAATCACCGGCGTTAACCGCTTTGATTCCTGCATCAGCTTGCGGTAGTTTTCCATGTCCGCTAAAATCGCGTTGTCACACAGTTGCCTGTTGATTTCCTCAAATCTCTCTTCAACTGTTTTTAATTTATCAAGCATACTACTCTCCAACATATATATTGATTAATATGATACAGGCAGCCTAACCTTCTTTTTCCTCACGCAGGATTTTTTTGATGCTTTTCTCCGCTTTCACGCGGGGCACCATCACTTCCCTGCCGCAGGATTCGCAGCGGATACGGAAATCCATCCCGATGCGCAGCACATCAAAACGATTGCAGCCGCAGGGGTGCTGTTTCTTCATTAAAAGTTTGTCCCCAATCCGGACATCCATCTCTGTTCCTGCCTTCTCACGGGTATTGCGCGGTGTTTTTTTCAATTTGCTGCCGTTAATACCGCTCAATGTTGTCTGTATACGGCTTCCGCCGCAGCGGCAAGCGAGCCTGCCGATTAAAAATACGATCATATTTTAATTTAGTATAATATTATATCATAGTATTCACGCAATGTGTACCCGTCTGACAAGTTTTTGGTGTCTGCTTGCCCGCGGTACTGGAACAGTCTCATTTGAAATTGTGGGGTTTTTGAAAAATATAGCTTGCAGATATTGACAAAAGGTGGTATGATGTATTTAAATTGAGGGAAGTCTGCTTTTTTTAGGCGTTAGAGGAGGATTAACATTTTGGGCGGAGATTTGCATTGCCATACAAGGCTGTCTGACGGGTCAATGGGTATTGATGATCTTATCATACTCGCGAAAAATCAAGGGGTGGACAAAATCGCCATCACAGACCACGACTGCCTTGCGGGAACGGTTCGAGGCCGTTTAATAGGAGAAAGACACGGTGTAACTGTTATCCCCGGCGTTGAGCTTTCCGCTACGGACTCAAAACGCGGGCGCAAGGTACATATTTTATGCTATTTGAGCGACAGCCCGGACAGGCTGGAAGGCTTGTGCCACAGGAACCTTGTCGCAAGAAAACGAGCGGGTCAGCATATGATTGTCCGGGTGGCAAGGCGGTACCCCACTACCACGGAACTGATTGTTAAATGCGCTTCCGGCTCAACCAACATCTACAAGCAGCACATTATGCACGCGCTCATGGAATGCGGCATCACAGACCAGATATTCGGCAGCCTTTATGACGAATTGTTTACACCCGAAAGCGATGCGAATGTCATCGTGAATGCAAGATTCCCCGAACCTTCGGAAATTCTGGACGCCATACACGAGGCGGGCGGCATTGCGGTGCTTGCCCACCCGGATTTGTTTGACAGCATGGACTTGTTGGAAGAACTGATCCCCCTTGGCCTTGACGGGGTGGAGGTATGGCATCCCCTTTGTGATGAGGAAAAAACCGATTATTTGAAATCGGTCGCCAATAAATACAACCTGCTCATGACAGGCGGGAGCGACTTCCACGGCATGTACACCAACGCAAAAGTCAGTATCGGCGCGGTCACCACACCGGATGAGCACGTGCGTCAGCTGCTGAGCTACAAAGCCCGCAAGCGCAGGAATTCGTAATCACAGATTATTCCGATAGCGGACGAATGGCCAACGGCCGCGCAAATGATCATTTGAGGTGAAATGAATGCCCCGGCAAGACGACAGCGACATTAAAATTTTCGGTCAATCAACAGAACCGCCGGATGAAAACGATTTGCTTGAAACGGCGGCTTTTTTGAACCGTCAGCGCGCAAACGGGAACATCACCAAGGCGAAGACCCTTGGTGAAGATCTTGCGATGTTCAACCCGGATAAAGACAGCAGCATTGCGCTGACCGCGCCGGCCGGCAATGATGCGCTTTTGAACCCGGTTGTACGCAACCAAGTGCGCGCGCTCGTTGTTTTTATCGCGCAAACCGCGCTGCATAAAAGGCTGAACCTTCAGCTGCTGTCCTCCTGCGCGGTGAATGCTATGTATGACAAAATCATCGAAACCGCACCGGACTTTTACACCGGCATCAGCGACGGCGCGGCTTTTACTTTTTACAGCCTGGCGCTCAAGGATTCAAATGAGGCCGTTGGTATCGGCGAGCGATTTGCCATGTTAGCCGGGATGGAAGGCGATGCCGCCTGCACTGCTTATGGTTCAAGGGTGTACGAAGAAGCAAGCAAAACGATCGATCAAATAATCAACAAATACCAATTCGCGGGAATCGCCTGATATCCGTTCGATCGAGTAGGAGGCTACCCATTAGTTGAGTAGCCGTCCTCTCACACCACCGTGCG
>CAZTCR010000074.1:0-8261 GCA_964612185.1 uncultured Eubacteriales bacterium | reverse complement strand
AAAAATCAGCGGATGCCGTTTTACGGCATCCGCTCTCCATTCATGGTTAAACTTAATTTTCGGTACTGGTGCTCAAGTGCTTCGGCATCGAACCAATGACAATCAGTTTGTTTTCGGTGTCATACAGAAAATAAATCCGGATGAGGTGCTCGGGATCAACACCGATTTTCAGATGCAGATTCAGCGGCATTTCCGCCGGTTTGCCTTTATAGGAACGGCCGTATTTTATTTTGTACTCACCGGGAAAAGTTTCAATGCTTCTGTCATTGATAGTGGTAACTTCAAATCTCCTGCCGTATTTATCACTGCAGATGTTTTCCTTCTCCTCGGGGGTAATGGTTCTCATCAGGCAGTCCCGGTACTCAACGGCTAAAAACTCAACCGCGTCGCACAGCAGGGGCATGTCGACTTCGCCGGGTTTTACTTTTTTCATTAAACCGACCGCATTGTTGTGAAGGGTTAACCGGCTTGAAAAGTATTTTTCAACCCATTTTGCCATTTCGTCGGGCTTGTTTGGTCTTTCAATGAGCATTGTCCGCTGCGTGAGCGCGGCTTTTCTGCACTCCTCGGCATCAGAAAAATTGCGCTTAAGGGTTTCATTTTTTTCACAGTATTGCCTTTTTTCATCCTCAAGGGCGGCTGCTTGGTTTTTCAGCCGCTCAACGCGCTGTTCGCTTTCCTTCAGGCGCGCGCGGAGCAAATTGATTTCCCCGGCGTATTTTGCACCCTGTATATCCAGCTTTTTGCCGAAAGCTTCTGCAATATCGGTTTTGGACGCGTTCATGTCGATAATCGTCTGCTGTTCTTCCGCTCTCGCCTCATTGATGAACTTCACCTGTCCGAAATGCATCACCTTGCCTTTGGAGTAACCGGTGACGATGGTTCTGACGGAGTTGTAAAAATCGCTCTGATCAGCGCTGATTTCCGCCCGCGTAAACATACGGCTCGACTGACCGCTTTGCACGGGGAAAATAATCCGCGTGTCTCCGTTTTCAAGCGGGAACTCATCTTTTGTTTTTTCCGCGAACAAATCGACAAACCGGTTCGGCAGTACGCAAAAATGCGCGTAGCCCATGCACAGCTTTGCCAGTTCATTGAATTTTTTGGGCAGTTCCGCGGTTGCGTTTGTATTGTACTCATCGGCTATACGCTCGAGTTGCGGCCTGAGTGAGCTGATATCGGTCTGCAGTGTTTTGAAAAAAGCCAGCATATCAACAACGCCGATATATTCGCTCACGACAACCAGCGGTATTTCACGCTGTTCGTCTTTGGCAAAGGCGGCGATTCGTTTAACCTTGTCCACCGTGTCAGCTTCGTAGGGTGTTTCTGTAATCGGCAAACCATGCTTTAATCCCAGCAACTCGTTGCGGACCATGGTCTTGACAACCGACACGCGAAACGATTCGCAGGGCGCGGCCGTTCCTTCCGGTTCCGAGCAGGTTGTTTTAAACCCGCATTCAAGCCGGCCGTCGAAGATTCTGAAAGCAATATTGGTTTCAAACACCCGCCCGGGTACCGGCTTGCGCGCCTGCTCTGTGTTCCCGGGGTCCGGCCCTAAGTCGGGTTCAATCAGGTTAAAAGCCCAAATCCCTTTTTCCCTGACATAAGCAACCTCCGCGACATACCCTTCATTAATCCGGAACGACTTGAGGTCATCATCCCGGATGGAAAGATAGTCCCGCGGCTCGGGCAAACACATTTCCGGCGGTATTTCATCAAAGCCGCGAAAGCGTGTACGCAGCCAGGTAAAAGTTTCCGCTACCGCGATTTTAAGCGCGTCGGGCACCGCGGTCCTTGTGTTTTCCACCTCGGCATAGAGCTGAAATGTCGGATAGCTGACATTTTTAAGCAGCTTTATCGGCCTGAATTCCGGTTTTTTGCCCGGTTCAGCCACACCATCTTCCGGCATACTGACCAACCCCTTTGCATGTAATTGCAGGCAGCTTACCCGTCTCTCTTTTCCGCAACGGTTTTGTAGACGCGCTCAACGGTTTTATTGTCGGTTTTAACCGTATACCGTGCCGCCTCGTCGCGGATCATTTTGTCAATCTCCCCGCCTTTGAGCGCATCCAGGCACCCCGTGCGGTTTGTGGTGTAATTCTCACTGTCAAAATCGGGTTTGCTTCTCATCACCAAAAATATATATTGGTCAAGCTGAATGATGCCCGGCGTACCCGGTGCCAAAGCCGCCAGTGCTTCAAAAAAACCGTCCGGATAAAGAACGCCGCCCTTTTTAATCATCTTGTATTCCGCTTTGCCCGCGGATGTGCCCGAATCCGCCGCGAACCATTCACCCACAGCTTCAAAACTGTCCCCCTCGGTAATTCGTACGCGCATGGCCTCAAATTTACCGGCGAGCGCCGCCGCTTCTTCTGTGCTGAGTTTCATCGTCGCGCCGTCGTCCGTGGTTTTGGTGAGATAACCGTTGATGCTGACAAACGACAAAAAGGTCTCGCTGTAATAGGCTCTAATGGCGTCTTCCGTGGCCGCCTTCTGCGTTTCACTGTCAAAAAAGTAGAGCAGCAGCGCTTCTTTCGCGGCATTTGCCGTTTCAATTTTATGCACGGTTTGCCTTGTTACGCCGATGGCCTCATAATGTCCGGAGTAAAAATTCCACAGCCCGCTGACGCGTGAGGCAACCGCCGCTTTTTTGCCCGCGGTCAGTACGATACCGTTTTCACTCAGCAGGGTGTTCGCCGCGACATAGTTTTGGCAAAGCTCCGCCGCCTTGTCCTTGGCCAGGTTTTCAGCCGCGGGCGGGGACAAGCCGTAATCCCCCGGCGCCCGGATGACGGCATCCAAATAATACGCGTAAATCTCCGGCGAAATGCGCGCGCCGGCAATGTCAAGCGCCCAATCGTCCTTGCCGGCACAGGCGCCGGAAAACACGGCCAGGCATAGGGCAAGGAGCAGGCAAACTGCTTTTTTCAACGCTTTCAGTTCCTTTCACAGCGGGATTATCCCGCGAAACGGATGATTGGAATTATAGCATGCGGCGGAAAAATTTTCAACAACCGCGGTTTTCGGGGCGGGAACTATTGCAAAACAGGCTCTTTTGTTATAAAATTACCCTAAGCGTGTAGAGATTCGAATATTGAAAGGAAGTTTAACTGAAGAATGAATGTACTCAACAAAAAAACCATTGAGGATATTGAAGTTGCCGGTAAGCGCGTACTGGTGCGCTGCGACTTTAATGTTCCGCTGAAAAACGGCGTTATCACCAGCGACGAACGCATTGTCGGCGCCCTGCCCACGATTGAATACTTAATCAAAAACAATGCCAAAATTATCCTCTGCTCCCATCTCGGCCGCCCGGCCGGCACAGGCTATGAGGCGGACTTTTCCCTCGCGCCCGTCGCGAAATATCTCGCAGGGCTGCTGGGCAAAGAGGTCAAGATGGCAACCGACATCGTCGGTGAAAGCGCCAAATCCCTTGCCGCCGGCTTAAAAGACGGCGATGTGATGATGATTGAAAATGTCCGTTTTGACAAAAAAGAAACCAAGAACGACCCGGCGTTTTCAAAAGAACTCGCGTCCCTGGCTGAAGTTTATGTCAACGACGCGTTCGGCTCCGCCCACCGGGCGCACAGCTCAACAGCCGGCGTAACGGCGTATCTGCCGGCGGTCTGCGGTTTCCTGATTCAAAAAGAGATTAAATACATCGGCGGCGCGCTGGAAAATCCGAAGCGCCCATTCGTCGCTATCCTGGGCGGCGCGAAGGTTTCGGACAAAATCGGTGTCATCAACAATTTGATTGACAAAGTGGACACGCTCATTATCGGCGGCGGTATGGCCTATACTTTTTATGCCGCGCAGGGCTTCAGTGTCGGCACTTCGCTTTGCGAAACGGACAAAATACCCCTTGCTGTCGAGATGATGAACAAAGCAAAAGCGAAGGGCATCAAATTCCTGCTCCCGTTGGACAATATGGCCGGCAAGGAATACAAGGCGGACACAGAGGTCATTACCATCAGCTCGGACGAAATTCCGGACGGCTGGATGGGTCTGGATATCGGCCCCAAAACACAGCAATACTTTGCCGACGCCATTAAGGGCAGCGGCACGGTTATCTGGAACGGCCCCATGGGTGTTTCGGAATGGGACGCCTTCGCGGCGGGCACCATCGCGGTCGCCAGAGCGGTTGCGGAATCGGGCGCGGTATCCATCATCGGCGGCGGAGATTCCGTCGCGGCGGTTGAAAAGCTCGGTTTTGCGGACAAAATGTCCCACATTTCCACCGGCGGCGGCGCGAGCCTTGAGTTTATGGAAGGCATCGAACTCCCCGGTATCGCGGCGCTCAACGACAAATAAACCGGAATCGACACTGCTTCAAACACCTTACAAAACACTGCGCGGGCGGCATTCATTGCCGCCCAAACTTTAATAAAGGAGAAAACACCATGAACAAAAATCTTCGCAAACCGGCCATCGCCGGCAACTGGAAAATGAACAACACACCCGAGCAAACCACCGCTTTAATCGAGGAACTCAAACCCCTCGTCAAGGACGCCGCCTGCGATGTCATCGTTTGTGTGCCTTATATTGATATCCATGCCGCCCTTGAGGCGACAAAAGGCTCCAACATCATGGTCGGGGCGGAAAACTGCCACTGGGCCCAGAGCGGCGCATTCACGGGGGAAATCTCCGCGCAGATGCTCAAAGCCATCGGCGTGCCGGTTGTTATCATCGGCCACAGCGAGCGCCGCCAGTATTTCGGCGAAACCGATTTAACCGTGCATGACCGCACCCGCGCCGCGCTTGACGCGGGGCTGAAGGTCATCCTGTGCGTGGGCGAACTCAAAGAACATCGCCTTCAAAATATCACCGCAGAAGTGGTGCGGCTGCAGACAAAATTGGCACTCAGCGGTGTTGCGGAAAATGAGCTGGGCAATATCATCATCGCGTATGAACCTGTATGGGCCATCGGCACGGGGCTGACCGCCACGCCGGAGCAGGCAAACGAAGTGAACGCGCTCATCCGCGAGTTGATTGCCGAACTGTACGGCAAAGCCGCGGCGGACAAAATGGTCATTCAATACGGCGGCTCGATGAACGAAAAGAACGCCGTGGAGCTCCTTGGCAAGCCGGACATTGACGGCGGGCTCATCGGCGGCGCGTCCCTGGTTGCGGAAAAGTTCGCGGCGATTGTGGACGCGACAGCAATTTAGATTTTAGACTTTAGACATTAGACTATAGACACGGAATGTCAAGGATGCCATTCCCTACAAAACCGGGACGGAGAACCCGTCCCCTACAAAAATGGAGAAAACATGAACAACAAAAAACCAACCCTTCTTTGCATCATGGACGGCTTCGGCCACAATCCGGACACTTACGGCAACGCCATCGCGGCGGCGAATAAGCCGAACCTGGACCGCATCATGGCGGCGAACCCGATGACCTACATCGGCGCTTCCGGCATGGATGTCGGTTTGCCCGACGGGCAGATGGGCAACAGCGAGGTCGGGCACACCAACATCGGCGCCGGCAGAGTTGTGTACCAGGAGCTGACGAGAATATCCAAGTCCATTGCCGACGGCGATTTTTTTGAGAATGAATCGCTCTTGGGCGCAGTGGCAAATTGCAAGGCGAATCACTCCGCGCTGCATTTATGCGGCTTGGTGTCCGACGGCGGGGTGCACAGCCACAATACCCACTTGTACGCGTTATTAAAACTTGCCAAATCCGGCGGGCTTGAACAAGTTTTTGTCCACTGCCTCATGGACGGGCGGGATGTGCCGCCGATGTCCGGCAAAGATTTTATTGCCGAACTGCAGACTCAAATGGCGGAAATCGGCGTCGGCAAGGTTGCCTCGGTGATCGGGCGCTACTACGGGATGGACCGGGAAAAGCGCTTTGAGCGGGTCGAAAAAGCATACCGCGCCATGACCGCTTTAGACGCACCGGTTTTTGACGATGCGTGCGATATGATGGCGGCCTCCTACGCGGCGGATATCACGGACGAATTTATCATCCCCTGTGTCGCAAAAGAAGCTGTGCCCGTCAAAGCCGGCGACAGCTTCATTTTCTTTAATTTTCGCCCGGACAGGGCCAGGGAAATTACCCGCGCATTTGTGGACGACTCATTTACAGGGTTTGTCCGCGGCGAACGCCTGCCGCTTTATTATGTCTGCATGACGCAGTTTGACGCCACCATGCCCAATGTTCATGTGGCATACCCCCCGAACGATGTAGACATGCCCTTGGGCGGCGTCGTCAGCGCGCATGGGCTCAAACAGCTGCGCATCGCAGAATACACCAAATACGCGCATGTCACCTTTTTCCTCAACGGCGGTGTCGAAACCGTTTATGAGGGGGAGGACCGGATTATGATCGATTCCCCCGATGTGCCGACCTATGATTTGAAACCGGAAATGAGCGCCTATGAGGTAGCCGATAAAGTTGTCGAGATGATTGACAGCGAAAAATATGATTTAATTGTGCTCAACTTTGCCAACTGCGACATGGTCGGGCACACCGGCATCCTGGCGGCGGCAGTCAAAGCCGTTGAGGCGGTGGACGCCTGCGTGGGCAAAGTCGCCGCGGCGGTTGAACACCACGGCGGTGTCCTGCTCATTACCGCCGACCACGGCAATGCGGACAAAATGTACGAGCCGGATGGTTCCCCGTTTACCGCGCACACCACCTTCCCCGTGCCGTTGATTGTTGCCGGTTATCCGTGCGCGCTCAAAGAGGGCGGCCGCCTTTGCGACATTTCTCCCACGATACTGCAAATCATGGGGCTCCCGCAGCCCAAAGAAATGAGCGGCGTGAGTTTGATCAAGTAATCCTTCTCACCGGGATGGAGCGGACAACATGGACTTTGCCGCAATTGATTTTGAAACCGCCAACAGCGCTGTTTCCAGCGCCTGCTCGCTGGGCATTGCCGTGGTGGAAAACAACCTGATAACCCGCACAAAAGAATGGTATTTTAAACCGGTGCCGTTTCATTTTGACTATTTCAACACGCTTATCCACGGAATCACCGCGCGGGATGTGGCGCACTGCCCGGGGTTTGACGGCGTGTGGGACGAAGTCCTTGAAGCCATCGGCGGCAAAACACTCGTGGCGCATTACGCCCCGTTTGACATATCTGTACTGGGTGCCTTAATCCATGTGTACGAGTTGCGTACACCGGGCTTTGATTATTTCTGCTCGTGCGAACTCAGCAGAAAAGTCTGGCGCAATTTGGTTAACCATAAACTTGACACGGTATGCGAACATTTGAATATTGAACTCGACCATCACAATGCCGCGAGCGATGCCGCGGGCAGCGCGCAAATCGTGCTCAAAGCAACGGCGGAATTTACCGCGCGCGGTAAAAATATTCACCCCTGCCTCAACATTAAAAAAGCCCTGTTTTAATCTTGCGTGGAATCCGGCGGATGGTCCGCAACAAATAAAGGGGGACAGAAAAATGATGAGTTTGCTGGAGCAAATTTTCGCGCCGCGGCAAATAAAAGCGCTAAAGAGGATGTTTGCCGCCATTCTTGTTGTATTGGAGATGTTGGGTGTGGCCTTGTTTGATTCGGCTCAAACCCCGCGCGGGCAGGCGCTGGATCTGTCGGACTATCAAATCGTGTTTGAAGATGAATTTAACGGCGCCGCCCTGGACAGGAGCAAATGGGCATACCGCGGCAGCGGAGCGAGAAGCGGCGGATTTATGGCCGATGACCAGGTGTTTGTGCAAGACGGCAACTTGATCCTGCGCGCTGAATACAAAGATGCCGGCGCCTACGGGCCGGGCTGGTATTCCGGGATGATCCGGACGGTGGAAGATTACACCAGCGGCTATTTTGAGTGCCGCTGCATCGCGTCCAAAGGCGGCGGCTTCTGGAGCGCCTTCTGGCTGAACTCCCCGGGTATGGGCAGTGCCGAAGCGTCCAACGGCGGCATCGGCGGCGCGGAAGTAGATATTTTTGAAGCCTTCAATTACAACAATAAATTGAACTACAACTCCGTTTCGCTCAATGTGCATGTCGGCGGCTACGGGGACGGTCTGCGCAGCGAAAACCTGGGCAGTTACAAGGTGAAAAACCCCTATACCGCCTACAACACCTACGGCCTGGAGTGGACGCAAGATTACTATATTTTCTATATCAACGGGGTCGAGGCGGTGCGTTCGAACTTTAAGGACGGCGTTTCGCAGGGGCTGGAGTACGCAATACTGTCACAGGAATTGCCAAAAGAAATCACCGAACAGCCCGGTTTCACCGCGGACTTTGTCGTCGATTATGTCAAAATATATCAAAAAGCGTAAT
>CAZTCR010000073.1:0-9245 GCA_964612185.1 uncultured Eubacteriales bacterium | reverse complement strand
GCAGAAAAAAGCCCGAAAAGCCTTGACTTACAAGGCTTTTCGGACATGGTGTGGCCCGCCCGGAGGGATTCGAACCCCCGGCCTTCAGAATCGGAATCTGCTGCGATATCCAACTTCGCTACGGGCGGGAATATTCAATTTGCTTACAGAGTATAGCACAAGGCACGGTGAACTTCAATTGTTTTGTTGCCATTTTCCACACAATTATTTGCTGATTAGTCTTTTATATGCCGGGGCTGTTGCATCAGTGCAACAGCCTCTTTTGCATAATTGACAAAACCCCTCCCGCCCTCTACAATAGAATCAATAAAAAAGGGGGGATATAGCCGAAATGATTACTTTTTTCGATAAGATTTTATCCGTGATTGTTGCCGTGTTCATGGCTGTATCCACTTTTTCTTTTGACCCGCTGTGGAGCAGGGCGGAGCGCACGGACACGGACGACTACATCGGCTTAAAAACCGCCTATGAGGATTATTTTTTAATTGGTACGGCCGTGAGCGCCCAGTCTCTTTTTGACAATGAAGAGATGATTTTGAAAAACTTCAACTCCATCACCTGCGAGAACGCGATGAAGGTCTATGCCATTCAGCCGTCCGAGGGTAACTGGCAGTTTGCCGAGGCGGACGCGATAGCGAACTTTTGCCGGGCGAACGGCATTAAAATGCGCGGGCATACGCTGGTGTGGGCTCAAGCGTACGAGTGGTGTCCCTGGATGCTCTATGACGGAGAGAATTACGCGTCATCGGAGCTTTTTTACGCCCGGCTTAAAACACATATTACCACGATTATCGAACGCTATGACGATGTGGTGTATTGCTGGGATGTGGTCAACGAACCGCTTAATTACAAAAGCACGGATATGTACAAGGATTACCCGGTTTACCGCCTTTACGGCGCGGAGTATGTGAAAAAAGCCTTTGAGTTTGCCATGGCGGCGCTCGACAACCTCGGCTCGGACGCCAAGCTGTTTTTGAACGAAACCAAGGTGGTCAACAACACCGTTAAAATGGATTACACCTATGACCTCATCAAGAGCCTGCTGGAACAGGGGATTCGCGTGGATGGTGTGGGCATGCAGGGGCATTTTGATTTTTACAGCCCGAATGAATCCGCGCGCAGGCTGGACAAATACATCAAGCGCTTCGCGAGCCTTGGCATTGATGTGGAGATAACGGAAATGGATATCACCGTTTATGACGACATCCTGCCCGATGTTAAATACGAGACGCTCCCGAAATGGCGGGAGACGCTGCAGCGCGAGCGGTACCGGATGTTTTTCAAGGTGCTGCGGGACAACGCGGAGTTTATTACAAATGTCACCTTTTGGGGCGTGAACGATGCCGTATCCTACCGCGGCATCAGCAAAGACCGGCAGGATTGGCCGCTGCTTTTTGATAAAGACGCCAACCCCAAGAGCAATTACTATGCGGTGACGGATTTTTATTTTGAATAACCTGTAAAGCCGTTTAGCTTTACAAATGGATTTACGCTTTCATGTTTCGGATGAGGAACTAATTTAGCATGAGAAGGAATTGAAATGAGCAATCTTGAACAACTCAAAGCCGAAATGCAAAGTACCCCAAAAAATCAGCAGAACATCCTGAAATATCTGAAGTACCTCGGCTACGCGGAGCATTTTGACGCGCCGTCGCCCGTTGCGCGGGCCTACGCCATTGAATCGCTGTTCTGCCGCCATCAAAAATTCATTTATGAAAACGATCTGGTCGCGGGTTCCGTAAGGGGCTTGCTGCCGGAAAATTTGAATGTGCCCGAGGCATTGATGAAAAAAGCCGAAAAGGTGTGCGACAGTTACGGCACCAACGGATTTTGGACCAATGTGGATCACTTCGCGCCGGATTTTGAAACCTTTCTTCATGACGGCGTCAGCGGGACCATTGAAAAAATTCAGCATTCGCTCCTATTACACGCGAACGATGATGATTTTGAAAAGAAAAAGGTGTTTTTGCAGGCGGCGGAGATCAGCATGCGCGCATTTGGTCACATGATCGCGCAGTATGGCGAGGCTGCCGCGCAAAAAGCGCAAACGGTGAAAGATGCCGGGCAAAAAGACAATTTGCTCCTTATCGCCGGTATCTGCCGCCGGTTGGCATGGGAAAAACCGCGGAGTTTTCACGAAGCGCTGCAACTGGTCTGGTTTGTTCATTTGGCATTTTTGTACGAAGGCCGCTATGCGATGGCACTCGGGCGGCTGGACCAGTTTTTAGCTCCGTTTTATGAGCGCGATTTAGCAAACGGCAGCCTCACCCGCGCGCGCGCGCTGGAACTGATGGAATACACCCTGTATAAAATCAGCGAGCGGCGGTATTTCGGCGGGGACGATGTGGTCAACATCGCCATCGGCGGTGTGAAGCCGGACGGCAGCGGCGGGGTGAATGCGCTGTCTTATGTGATACTTGAAGCGGTAAAAAATTGTAACATCCCGGGGCCGAACCTTTCCGCCCGGATTTATGACGGCGCACCGGATGAATTTTTGGACGAATGCCTGAAAGTCATCGGCACCGGTCTCGGGTACCCCGCGCTGATGAATGATGAAGTTAATATTCCGGCACTTCTGCGCCATGGCTATTCCTTGGAAGACTGCCGGAATTACTGTATGGTCGGCTGTATTGAAAACTTTATCCAGGGCAAGCAGCCGCCCTGGTCGGACGGACGCTACAATGTGCCCAAGTACCTGGAGCTTGCATTGAACAATGGCTGCTGTATGCTTACCGGCGCGCGGTTGGGACCCGAAACGGGCGAAGCGGATTCGTTTGAAACAATGGACTTGTTTTTGGACGCACTGGAAGCGCAGATGCGCACCGGTGCCGCCGAATATATGGCAATTTTTCGCAACGAAAACGAGCGTTATAACCCGGTGATGTACACCCAGCCGTTCCTTTCCTGCTTTTGCGCGGACTGTATCGGCAGTGGCTTGGATATCAATGACGGCGGCGCACTCTATCCTTCCGTGCACGGGGCGGCTTGTATGGGTATCGCCACGGTGGCGGATTCGCTCGCGGCGATTGAGGAAGCAGTATACAAAAAAAAGCTTGTATCAATGAACAAGATTAGAGAAGCGTTGCTGGCCGATTACAAAGGGTTTGAACCCCTTCGGCAGGAACTCTTGCGCGCGCCGAAATACGGCAACAATCTCGACGCCGCGGACAAATACGCGGTGTGGTATGTGCTGTTCACACACGAACTCTTTTCGGCCTATCACACGCGCGACGGCGGCGCGATATATACCGCCATGGCATCCAACACCAGCAACATCCCCGCCGGCAAAGAGGTTGCCGCCACGCCGGACGGCAGACGGGCGGGCGAACCGCTCAGCGACGCCGCATCCCCCATGCACGGGATGGACAAAAACGGCCCGACATCGGTGATTAACTCCATGACCAAACCGGATTATACTCTGGTGGCTTGCGGTACGGTGCTCAACCAAAAATTCAGCCCGGATATGTTTACGAAAGACGCAAAACGGGCAAAGCTCCTCGCGCTGATAAAGACCTATTTCAGCAAAGGCGGGCAGGAGATGCAGATCAACGCCGTCTCCCGCGAAATCCTGCGCGACGCGATGGAACACCCGCAGCAGTACAGCGACCTTGTCGTGCGGGTATCCGGGTTCAGCGCCTACTATGTACATCTTGACCAGAGCGTTCAATTGGATATTCTCGAAAGAACTGAGCATGAATAACCCTGAAAGGATAACTCATCATGAAAACAGCAAAAGCGGCCGTATTTAACGGCCCGGAAAAACCGTTTATCATTAAAGAATTTGAGCTCACTCCACCGCCTGCGGGCATGGCAAAAATGCGGCTGATTGCCAGCGGCATTTGCGGAACGGATGTCCATATCCACCGCGGCAAAATCCCTGTGCCGTTTCCCGGCATCATCGGGCACGAGTTTGTCGGCGAGGTGGAAGAAATCTCGGCAGATAATAGCGCGGCGTCCGGCATCAAGGCCGGTGACCGTGTGATTGTGGATATCGCTTGCCCGTGCGGGGAATGCCTGCTGTGCAGCACAGGGGACGACGCCAACTGCCTGAATATGGGGCTCACCAACGGCGGTGACCCGGAAACGGCGCCGCACTTTTACGGCGGATACGCCGAATATAACTATTCACCGGTGAAAAATCTGATTAAAATACCGGACGGTGTGGACGCCGCAACCGCCTGCGTGTTTGCCTGCGCGGGGCCGACAGCACTCCATGCTTTCGGCTTGGCCAAAAAAGCTGGTGTCGACTTGGTGCAGATATCAACGGCCGTGGTGCAGGGAATGGGCCCCGTCGGCGCGTTTGCCGTGATGTACCTGGCTGCAGCCGGTGTTAAAAATATTATTGCCGTTACCGGCCGCGCAAACACGGATAAAAAGGCGGCGGCGTTAAAACTCGGGGCGACAGCGGTGTTCAGTCTAGATAGAACAAAGACAGAAGAATTGACAGCAAAAATAAAAGAAATATCCGGCGGACCCGGCGCGGATTTGGTGTTTGAAGCCTCCGGCAATCCGGCCGCAGTGCCGCAGGGGCTCGGGTTGCTCCGAAACCGCGGGGTGTACCTGATTCCGGGGCAATATTCAAACAGCGGCACGGTTGACATCGCCCCTCAGATGATTACTTTTAATGCCCTGCAGCTCATCGGCTCATCCCAGTATTCCGTTTCGGATGTCGAAGCTTATCTGAATTTTATGCAGGCAAACCCGCAGCTGCACGCGCTTGTTTTGTCTTTGGCGTGCAGTTATCGGGTGGAAGATACCAACGAAGCCATAGAAGCGGCGAAATCCGGCAAAAGTATCAAAACCGTACTGACAAACAGATAGGGGGGCACGCCCGATGTTGATTAAAGTGACCGGTAAAAGCGCCGATGCATACACCGAACGGGAGAGTTGGGGTGTATATGAGGATGACGGCGAAACCTGCATGGCACATGGCGGGGTTAATACCTTGCAAAGCCGTTATTGCGGCAATTTTGTGAAGACACTTACCATCGGCGGTCTTGGCACCGAGCCGGAATACAGGCGTCGCGGGTGTGTCCGCCGGCTCATGGAGGACGCTTTTCTGCTCGCGCCCGAAAGGGGCTGGGCGGTGAGCATGCTGCATCCGTTTTCGTTCGCTTATTACCGAAAATTCGGTTATGAAAAAATTGCCGACCATAAAATTCTGGAATTTCCCATGACCGCCCTCGATTGCTTTAAACGGTGTTCTGACTTGAAGCGCCTGAACAGCGATGAAGGGGTTGCTGACGCGCTGGCGGTTTTTGAACAATTTGCCAAAAACAGAAACATTATGTTCCGGCGTTATGACGGCCGCCACTACAAACAAGCGTCAAAGCTAACGGAGCCGACCACCTATATTTGGTACGAGCAAGCCGGCAAGCCGGCATCCGCTATCACCCTGAGTGTCGAAAACTTTTATTCGGTCAACCGCATGGCAAGCGTGTACTTGCATGTGCATGAAATGGCGTTTACCACGCCGGCATCTCTGTATGCCCTGTTTGGGTTTATGCGGATGTTCGAGGGGGAGCTGGAAACGGTCAAAATCCACAACTGCGCGATGTCCCCGGAGGTGGACCTTGCCCTGCGGCACTATACCCATACAAAATATACCTTGATTCCCGATGTAATGGGCAGGATCCTCAATGTGGAAGCAATGCTCGCGTTGAATGCCTATCCGAAGGAGCACGGGCATTTTGTTGTGAAGGTGGATGACACGCTTGCCTTTACAAGGGGCGTTTATGAGGTTGAGTACGAAAATGATAAGGTCCAAATAAAGAAAATTACTGATAACGGCACATTCGATATTGCCGCGCCAATGCCCGCGTTCACGCAAATTCTGTACGGGTATGAACATATCACGACACAAAATGCGCCGTATATGCCCGGCGTTGTTCTGCAAACGGATGCGAAGGATTTCTTCAGAGCCTTCCCTAAAAGGAACAACGGGCTGTTTGAGCATTTTTAATCTTATTGATTAGCGGGGGTATAACCGTGTTAAAAACCGGTGAAGACATTACAATAACCGTCAGACCGATGGATGCCGGGGACACGCAGCTGCTGTACAATCACTTCTGCGACCTGTCCGAGCGGAGCAGGGCAAAGTTCCGCCCGCATGACTTTACCATCGAAACGGCGCAAAAATTCACGGGCGAAGGGCTGGCAGATCCGGAATGCAAGCGCTTCATCGCTATTGCGGAAAAAGAAGGCATTAAATCCGCGGCGGGCTATTGCTTTTTGGGCAGCTGGGATAAAGAAAGCCCCTGGCTCGGTATTGCGGTTGGAGACAGGTGGCAGGGTTTGGGTGTCGGCCGGCGCATGATGGATTATATGATAAACATCTGCCGTGAAAACGGTAAAAAGGAGCTGCGCCTCACCACGGACAAAGATAATACAGCCGGGCAAAAGCTGTATGCAAAGTGCGGGTTTGTTATCACGGGCGAAGGGGACGAAAACGACTATAAATTAGTGCTGAAATTGTAGAAGAACAGTGTAAAGCTTAATAGATTTACACTGCCATGCGCGAAGACATATTTATATAAAAATGCTTGAAGAAAATCAGATTAATGATATAATCGTTTTAAGTGAAACTGAATGAAATCAAGGGGTGGACGTATGACAGCGTATAAACCAAAGGTTCGTTTTGCGAGAAAGCTGCTTTGTGTGTTTCTGGTTTTCGGGATCCTGTCTGCAGCCTTTTCTTTTTCGGCGGCCGCCGGTGGGGAAAACGAAAAAGGCACAAATTACCCATTCGTCTTTGTTGCCGGCTACGCCGGTTGGGGACAGTATGACCGGCTCAACAACGCCCTGCCTTACTGGGGCAGGCTGAACGGTGATTTAATCAAGTATTTGAATGAACAGGGGTTTGAATGCGGCGCGGCATCCGTTGACCCCCTCGGCAGCGCATGGGACCGCGCCTGCGAGCTATACGCGCAAATGACCGGTACGGTGGTTGACTACGGGGGAGTCCATGCCGCGCGTTATAACCACAAAAGATTCGGCACCGATTACAGTAAAAAACCGCTGCTCACCGGCTGGGGTGAACCGGACGGCAGCGGCGGTATCAATAAAGTGAACCTCGTCGGGCACAGTTTCGGCGGGGCTACCATACGCCTGCTTGCGCAGTTGCTGGCAGACGGTTCGCCCGAAGAATTTGCAGGCACATCGGGCGCGGTTTCCGGCAGGGGTGTTTCCCCGCTTTTTACGGGCGGCAAGGCGGATTGGATACACAGCATCACAACATATGCCGCGCCGCATAACGGCGCGGATTCGGTGCTCGTTTTTTCACCGGTCGAATTGATCACGGCTTTTGACGCCTTCAAAGGCCTTGAACCGCTTAAAACCAGACCAGTGTTCAAAGATATCTACAGCATTGGGAAATCACTGTCACTTCTGCGTGTCAAAGACTGGGGTCTGTGTGATTTGTATGTTGACGGCGCGTTTGAACTCAATAAGAATCTTTCGGCAAATGAAAATATCTATTATTTTTCTTTCCCTTCGGACGCGACGGTTGAATCCCCTCGTTCGGCAAAAAGGATTCCGGACACATCTGTCGCGGACCCTCTGTTTTACACAAACATTTATATGATCGGAAGAGGCACAGCCGTAACAGACAAGGGCATTGTTATTGATGAACGGTGGTTCAACAATGACGGTGTGGTCAACACCGTTTCCACCATTGCGCCGTTTAACGAGCCGCAGCGGGTATTCGACCCTGCCGATATAAGCCCCGGCATCTGGCATATTATGCCGACATACCGGGGCGACCATGCCGCGGTTATCGGCGGATTGTCTTATGCGGTCGATATCAACGCGATGTATCTCGAACAGCTGCGGCTGATTAATTCGCTGTAGTTTTATTGCCGCTAATTTTCGTTTAATTTTATTCAATCAAGCTAAAGGGATGGTAAAAAGTATGCATAAGTCCGTTCAAACAACCGTAAAAAAATTACTGTGCATTCTCCTGATTTTCGTTTTCGCGCTGCAGCCGCTTTCCGTTTCGGCCGCGCCGGCTGTTCAGGCTGAAACAGGCACAAATTATCCGTTCGTTTTTGTCACCGGTTACTGCGGGTATGGCAGATATGACCGGTTTTACAGAACCTTTCCGTATTGGGGCATGCAAAGCGGCGATATTATCCGTTACCTCAACACACAAGGGTTTGACTGTTACGCGTCCACCGTGGACCCGGTGGACAGCGCGTGGGACAGAGCATGTGAATTGTATGCGCAGATGACCGGCACTGTTGTCGATTACGGCGCGGCACACGCCGCCCGGTACGGTCACGCCCGATACGGCACGGATTACCGGTATGACCGTCTGTTGTCGGGATGGGGAAACAGCGACGGCAAGGGCGGTATTCAAAAAGTTAATTTTGTCTGCCACAGCTTCGGCGGCGCGACGGTGCGGCTCATGACCGAGCTGCTTGCCAACGGGGATTCGGACGAGTTGGCTGCGGTACCGGCGGGCGAGGTTTCCGGTCTGTTTACGGGCGGTAAGGCGGCGTGGGTGCACAGCGTCACAACGCTTGCCTCACCGCACAACGGCTCCTCGCTCACCCTGCTTTCGGGGCTGTTGTTTTCGCTTGCCCAAAGGGCGGATATACGGGGAATTACCGGCGAGGGTCCGTCATTTTTGGGCATATTTGATTACCTCAAACGAATCAGCCAGGTGTTCACCGACGGCATCGGGGAGGATACGGGCGTTTATGACCTTTCCCCGGACGGCGCTGAAAAACTGAACGCGCGACTGGCGCCGCTGAACAATGTATATTATTTTTCTGTCCCGACGGATAGCACAAAAGCCGGCATCCTGCCCACCCAGCGGGTACCGGACCCGGAACTGACAGATACCATGCTGCTGGTGACATCGTTGTTTATGTGCAAAGCGCAGGCGGTCACGCCGGGCGGCAAGGTGATTGACGGGAGTTGGTTGAGCAATGACGGCATTGTTAACACCATTTCCTGCACGGCGCCGGCGAACGAAGCGCAAAAAATCTTTGACCCCGCCGTTATCAGCCCCGGTGTCTGGCAAATTATGCCGGTCTTCCATGGGGACCATCTGGCCATCACGGGCGGGCTGACCCGGCCGGTGGAAGTGAAGCCGTTTTACCTGGCGCAGTTAACGCTGATCAATTCGCTGTAATATGGAAAAATGAAAAAAAGCGTCCGCTTCGGCGGGCGCTTTTTGAGTGATGGATACAAGTACCGGGACGCAAAACGCGTCCCCTACAGATTCGGGAGAACCGTGTTCA
>CAZTCR010000072.1:3483-9398 GCA_964612185.1 uncultured Eubacteriales bacterium | reverse complement strand
TCACGGGTATCAAGTCAATTATTTCTTTTTTCCATTTGTTTCCATAAATCTTTAGGTAATCGATGATTAATACCCTAAAAATAATGGATTTCAACAGAAAACCTGCAAACCAATTAGAAAACACTTAAAAACAGGTAATATCAGGCAATTATCACCCTTGAATCCCTGCCATTTTCAATTTTTAGGCGCACTAATCCCACGATCTATTGCGTTCGCAAGAAACCACCGCTGCGTGAACACATATAAATGTTCGCAAGTGTCACAAGCATCTGCATCTGACAACGGTTTTTCTCAAGTCCCCGGTACCTGGCTTTTTTGCAACCGAAGATGCGTTTTATCACCAAAAATACATACTCAACCTTTGAGCGTACACGCGATTTCTGATACTCAAAATAGTTGTTCCAGAATATGCCCGGACCTGATTTCCACACATACTTTCTGTAAGGCTTTTTCTTGTTTGTACGATAGTCTATCTTTGATAAAAGCTCATCTTCTGTGATTTCTTTGCGGTTCTCTATTCCTGTATACGCAGCATCGCCGTACATGACCTCATCATCGTTACGAAGTAACTTGTGCGCTATCTCAATATCCGCTGAATTTGCGGCGGTTACTTCCATACTGTGCACATAACCCGTCCCTGCATCTACGCCTATATGCAACTTCATTCCAAAGTACCAATCTCCACCCTTTTTCGTTTGGTGCATCTCAGGGTCGCGTTTCCCGGTACTATTCTTGGTTGATGACGGTGCATTGAATATGGTAGCGTCTACTATCGTTCCGCCTCTCATGATCCTGCCGTGTTTTTCAAGATTGCTACTAATTGCATTTGAAAATGCATCACTCAGTTTGTTTTCATTGAGAAGTGCTCGAAACTTACATAGTGTAGTTGAATCAGGAGCCTGGTCTTCAAAAAAGTTTATCTTCATAAAATTGCGCATGGCATAACTGTCGTATATTGAATCTTCAACAGCTTCATCAGAAAGGTTAAACCAGTTTTGCAGCAGGTACATCCTCAGCATTGTTTCTATTCCCCGCGGGGGACGACCGCGACCGCTGTCCGGATAGTGGGGTACGATTAAGCCAACCCACTCATCCCAAGGGATAATTTCATCCATTGTCTCTAAGAACTCTTCGCGCTTCGTTTTCTTTTTTCTGTTGCTGTATTCAACATCTGCAAAACTATACTGTTTTTTCATCTCTCCCACCGCCATCTTTTTGTTTCCTCTATTATACCATCTAGAGCGGTGGCTCGATACAGTTTTTTAATTATTTAATCATTGGTTACTTAGCAGTCCATCATCATTAATTATCTGTCATTTATTAACAATTAGGAGTGTCACGATGAAAAAAGTTTTCTTCAAAATGTTGTCTG
Source organism: uncultured Eubacteriales bacterium (assembly GCA_964612185.1). Lineage (GTDB taxonomy): Bacteria > Bacillota > Clostridia > Oscillospirales > Acutalibacteraceae > UBA1447. The sequence goes on along the minus strand of CAZTCR010000072.1, from coordinate 8,026 downwards.
TCCTGTTGGTTTTCAGCTTAGTGTTCGGTTCCTTTGCCGAATCAGCCGCTTATTCAAAAGATATTTTCGACCCGCCTCTAAGGGTCGGTGTAATTTCGGACCCGCACACCTTCCCTGCAAGCTATGTGAATAATGACTCGGAAATCTATCTGCACGAAGCCTACTGTGATTCCAAACTGATGGGTGAAGCAACGCCAATACTCCAAGCAGCTTTGGAGACCATAGCAATACGCAAAGACAAAGGCTTGTATCAAATGGAATACCTGATTCTGCCCGGCGACCTTACATCCGAGGGCGAAAAGCTTGCGCATATTGAAAACGCGGCGTTGTTTGAAGCGTTCGAAGCTCAAACCGGGATACAAGTTTTCGTCATTAACGGCAACCACGATGTCAACAACAATAAAGCTTCCAACTACAACGGTCCCGGCGGCCAAAGAATCACCGCAAAAGAAGATCCGGAACTCCTTTTAACTACTCCTGAAGACTTCAAACAAATCTACGCGGATTTCGGCTATCATCAGGCTGACCGAATTTTCACACCTACATCCGGCAAAGCGGGCGGATTGTCATATTCCGTCGGCTTGCGCGGCGGATACCGCTTGTTGGCGATTGATTCCTGTGTATACTCGTCGGATGTAACATCCGGCGGCTCAGATTTTAAGGAAGGCCGGATGAATATCACCCCGGAACTCGCAGATTGGATCGTGAATGAAACGACGCAAGCTGCTAAAAACGGTGAAACTGTTATCGCCATGGCACACGGCAGCCTGGTGGAACATTTTGACCTGCAGCGCTTTTTATCAAAGAATTCAACCATCTTTAACAATGAAATACTCGCCGGTCAATTCGCGGATGCCGGTATGCATTTCATTTTCACCGGTCACATGCATTCCAATGATGTTGCATCCTTTGTTTCCGCTAACGACGAAACAATCTATGACATTGAAACCTGTGAACTAAGCGCTTACCCCTGCACCTACCGAGAGGCATCTTTTTCGAAAGGGTTTGTTCAAGGATCTGTAAGCTGCGGGCTTGCCAATGTCGGGTGTGACGCGGAATCCCCCGTTGATATCAGCAGTGTATCCGATGAATATGCAATTATCGAGCAGCCTTTCAGCGAAAACTATTGCATGCCGATGCTGTACGGCGGTTCCGTTGAAGACAGCATTCGAAACAGCGGAATCGGCTACTTCAACAATTCGTTTCTGTTCAGAGCGACCGACGCTATTCACGAGGCGCTGCCCGACGGTCTTGCCGGACTCCTGCGCGATAATGGCATTGATATCGGTGCGGAGCTTACAAAGAATTCGCCGGCCTTAAAAGCATCATTAAAAGGATTTAATCTTACACCGGCCGCATTTTCACAATTTTTGAACGCTGTTGTTGCAAAAATTGACAACAAATATATCTTTGACACATCGCTCACGGAAGAACTCATCAGTGCTGTGGTTGCCAGATTTGCCGGTTATGAAATCTCACCCGGCAATAATGCAACCGGGTTCGGCAAAATCGCGCTGCTTGCGCTGGAGTATAATGCCACCGGCAATGAAAACCCGGAGAATAATCCGGAAATTATCGAAGCTGTCTCGGCATTGCGCACACAGGCGGGTGCGGACAGATTTATTGCAGAATTGCTTGATATTATTCTCAACGATGTATTGTTTGACGAACTCCTGCCATCCATCAGCCTGAATGAACTTGATATGCTGCTGCCTGCCGATTTAATGCTTAAATTACGGGCAATTGCCGGCAATGATCTGAGTGTTGGCAGTATCCTTGACCTGATTCTCAATAAAACAGCCGAGCGTATGAATAAACTGCCATTTGTACAAATTGACAGCGGTCGGGACTTGTTGAAAGCGCTTGTATACACAGCCGGTGCTCAGTACTTAAACGCAAAAGCGCGGCTCGATATTTCCGGTGCACTCGCCGCTATTATTGTTTCGTTTACTACAGACGAAAATCCGCGCAGTTTTGGTGACTATAGTACGACGCTCTCATACAACGGCAAAGTATCCGTTGTGCCAACAGCAGAAAACTACAGACTGCCCGCCGACATCGCCGTATCCCCCGGTTTACCCGGCGAAGTCATCATTGAGTGGAACACGCTGCCCGGGATTGAAGGAAACGATTGTTCCATAACTCCCCTTACCCCAGGTTCCGCACTCTCCTGCGTCTCTGAAAGGTTTGAAAAGGATATCCCGGCGATTGATTTGGGGTTCGTCACACTCTACAAAACAAAGTCACTGCTCAAACATACGGTTACTGTAAGCGGTCTTGAAACCGGTATCGAATACACCTTCCAAGTTGGTGACCGCACAAGAGGGCTCATGAGCGAAGAACAAACTTTAACCATTGACGCAGACGGAACTGTCAATTTGAAAAACACCGATCGTGAAAACAATTTTTTTGTTCGACTTACTGCTTTTTATGCGGCACTTATTGATACGCTGCGTTCGCTGAAAACAATTCTCATGTTCTTTATATAACGCAAAATAAGTAGAAGCCCGGGCGGAATGAACCGTTCGGGCTTTTTCAAGTGTTTGTTGTGTTTCTACATAAATCTCGATATGTCCTCGAGATTCTTCCGGTTCTTTTTGCGTTGCTCCTCCTGTGCGGCATAACCGACAGCGATAACAAGGCGAATCCGCTTGGCTTTTGGGATACCGAGCAAGTCCTTGAGCGCGGATTCGTTGAACCAGCCGATGATGCAGGTGGAAAGCCCCTGTTCCGTGGCAGCCAGGCACAACTGTGCCGTAGCAAGGCCGATGTCAATCGGGGCATATTCCTGGTTTTTCACCTTGCCGCCGAACCTCGCTGACAATGTCGCGGTTTCCTCCGTAATAATAATGAACGCCGGACATGCATCCGTAAACTTGTTCATGCCCATTTCCTGCAGGCATTTGGCGACCTTTGGCGCAAGTTCTTCGCTGCACGCCGCGGTAAAACTCCACGGCTGGGAATTGCAGGCGGACGGCGCAAGGCGTGCCGCATCGATGCATTTTTCCAGTTTCTCGCGTTCGACCTTCTGCCCGGAATAACTGCGGCAGCTTTGGCGTTTGGATATCAGTTCAAAAAAACTATCCATGGTTGTTTCCTCCTTTTGTTGACATCGATTCATGATATGGTAAAATATTTACAGCGGTAGGGTTATGGTATTATTATCGAATCATATTCAGCCGTTTGAAAGGACGCCGGAGATGGAACAAAAACCAAACAGCAAAGTCGCGCTTGTCGCCTGTGCGGAATATAACAAAGAGCTTGTGGCGGCCGCGGTTCAAGAAGGGATTGATTTGCTTGGCGGCATAGAAACCTTTGTCGCGAAGAACGAAAAGATACTGCTCAAACCAAACCTTTTAAAAAAAGCAGAGCCAAATCAGGCTGTTACAACACACCCGGCGGTTTTTGCCGCCGTTGCAAACCTGTTAAAAAGCGGCGGTTATGAAAACCTGTTCTACGGTGATTCACCCGGCCCCGGTGTCTCCATGGCAAAAGTTGCAGAAGCTGCCGGCATCAAACAGGGCGCGGCTGAGTGCGGAGTTGCTGAATCGGATTTCAGCAGTGGGAAGCGTGTCGACTACCCGCAGGGCAGAACCGCGAACAGCTTTATTATCTGCAAAGGCGCGCTCGAAGCCGATGCGATTATCAACCTGTGCAAAATGAAAACGCACGGATTGGAGCGCATAACCGGCGCTGTTAAAAACACCTTTGGCTGTGTTGCCGGTATAAACAAAGGTGCCGGCCATGCAAAGTATCCCGACCCGGACAGTTTCGGTAAGATGCTGGCGGATTTGAACAACCTCATCAAACCACGGTTGCATATTATGGACGCCATTGTTGCCATGGAAGGCAACGGCCCGGGTTCCGGTGACCCTGTCCAGATGAAACTGCTGCTGTTTTCCGCCGACCCGGTCGCGCTTGACAGCGTTTTTTGCGCGCTTGTTAATCTGGAGCCGTCACTGGTGGCCACAAACATATATGGCGAAGCGTACGCTGTCGGCAAGTGGCGGCCGGAGGATATAGATGTTTTGACTGAAAGCGGCACAATCAGCGTCAGCGAAGCGGCGGAAAAATACGGCAATCCGTCGTTTCATGTAAACCGCGGCGAAACAAAATACGGCAAATTGACGATGTTTTCACGCTTCACATCCAAAAGGCCGTATATCATCAAACACAACTGCATTAAATGCGGCCTGTGCGTAACAAGCTGTCCGCTTGAAAAAAAGGCGATCGCTATGGAGCCTAAACAAGACGGTTACCCTGTTTACGATTACGGCAAATGCATCCGGTGCTTTTGTTGCCAGGAGATGTGCCCGCACAAAGCTATTGAAATTAAAACACCGCTGCTGTCCCGCACTAAATAATCTTCTGATACCTTTATATTTATATTACCTTAACTGCGCTCATCTTTCAAGTTGCTTTTTTAACCTGCAGACAGGAGGCGGGCATTGCCCCGTCTCCTATTTATATTTACTGTTCAAATCACTATCAAGTTCGAGGGTTTATGCTTTGCTGTGATTCGGAGGCTTTCGACAGGGACAGC
>CAZTCR010000072.1:0-3383 GCA_964612185.1 uncultured Eubacteriales bacterium | reverse complement strand
TCAAGTTCGAGGGTTTATGCTTTGCTGTGATTCGGAGGCTTTCGACAGGGACAGCGAATCTCCTTCGGATACTGCGCGTGAAACCAGGGAGCGCCGTTCATGCAAATCCGCGTACATTTTGTCCCGCTTTGCGCCGGCAAGGTCATAAAACAGCTTTGGAATAATACCGAGTGAACCTGTCACAAACGGTATGATGGTTGACATGGCGAAAAGGAAATATTTTGTTCGTTCTGTCTGCTTTAAGAATCCCGCGCCCTGTTCATACCCGAACGATTTCATCAAAACCGAACGGAGGGTTGAACCGAACACCTGCACCAGCTTGGCCGCAAGCCCCCTGGCGACACTGGTCATGCCCTCGGTACGGAAACCGTTTTTCCATTCGCAGTAATCCATGGCCTCATTGTACATTTCAACGGGTATCACTCTTCTTAACCCCATGACAAAGGTAAACAAGGTTTCCTGAAGCATAATCGCGGCAATCATCGGTCCTTTGCGTTTATAAAGCCCGTTTTTAATGCCGCCGATGGACCCGAAGAAAAACACCAGCGCCATTAAGAAATCGCCGGTATAGCTGCCGATGAGCCAGTTTACTTTTGTGGAAAAGTGCCGCCTGAACCATGGTACAAAAGAGAAACTGACCGGGGTAATAAACACACCCGGTATGCCGACAATCAGCGTGATGGATGCCATACCAAGCACATCAATGTAATAGTTTGACATGCCCGTGCCGATGGAAAAAGAACCGAGGAAATCCGACAGCGTCATGAGCAGAATGGGCTTATTATTGAAGATAGACTTGATACCCTGCATAATACTCGGGCGCTCGATGGACTGCATGACCCGTTCTTTGGTTATCAGCGAAAAATAAAGCGCGATAAGCCCGGATGCCAGTGTGGTCGCTGTCCCCATAAACACATAAGCGCTCTGCATTTTTATTTTAATTTTACCAAGATTGATGGCGTCAATCAAAAGTGTCATCACCAGTTGCGGAACCCCGTCACCCAAAAAGTTGGCAAGCAAATTGGAAATGGTAATCAGGCGGGTTCTGTCCAAAGGGTCCGGTGTCACTGTGGCGATGATGCCGCTTTGCGCAATGCCGCTGAATGTTCCCACCGTCTCCCTGGTGACCGCCAACGCGAAGTAAACCACAAATTTTGTGAAGTCCATCGCGGACTTTTGCGGAAAAAAAACGGGCAGCAGCCAATACAAGCATGCCATCAATGTACCCGGGACAGCAAAGATGACCAGATAAGGTTTGAATTTGCCCCAGCGCGTGCGGGTTTTATCCACAATCGCGCCAATAATGGGGTCATTAACCACATCCCAAATTCCGCCGAAGAAACTGACAATAGCCAGGTAAGAGAAGTCCACATGCAAAATATCAAAAATGAAACGGTCCGTATAACCGATGCCGTAACCGCCTGATGCCTTATACAGCGAATAGCCGAAGGTTTCTTTGTTGCTCACATAGCGTCTGCCCTGACTGCGGTATTCGCGTTTGTCTTTTATGGCCGCCGTTTGCTCTTTGGTTACCGGTTCATCCATCATAAGCCTCCGCAGAAATCAATCTTGACTTGATGATAACTTAACATAAAGCAGCCGTTTATGCAAGCGGATGTTTCCGCTCTCTGCAGATAAACAACCACACTTCCTCGCCGTAAATAGCAACGGGAACAGACAGTAATTGCCCGTTCCCGAATAGTAAGTGATATGCTACAGTTTTTGATTTGAACTGACATCCTTTTGTATTTCCGACGCCCTCGCCATGGATTCCGCATCACCGATTGTCGCGTCTTTTGTTACCTGCGCGCGTCGTGACAACAAATCTTCATACATCATATCGCGCTTTTTGCCGGTTAGGTTGTAAAACAACTTGGGAATGATGCCGAGTGAACCTGTTACAAAAGGCATAACCGTGCTCATCGCAAACAAGAAATACTTTGTTTTGTCCGTCTGCGCCAAATAGCCTTTTCCCTGTTCATAACCGAATGATTTCATTAAAAGCGACTGAATGACCGATTTGAAAATTGAAACCAACTTTGTTGCAAGCTGTCTCGCGACGCTGGTCATCCCTTCGGTGCGGTAACCATTTTTCCATTCGCAGTAATCCATTGCTTCGTTGTACATTTCCGTCGGGATAACCCGCCGGATACCAAATACGAACATGAACAGCGTTTCCTGCAGCATAATTGCGGCAATCATCGGACCTTTTCGCTTATACAGGCCATTTTTAATACCGCCGATAGAACCGAAAAGAAATACCAGGGACATCAAAAAGTCACCTGTATAGCTGCCGACGAGCCACAGCGTTTTGGTTGAAAAATGCTTCCTCGCCCATGGTACCCAGGCAAAGCTGGGGGTGGACACAAACCCGCCCGGTATGCCGACAATAAGCCCGATGGACGCCATACCGAGTACATCGATGTAATAGTTGGACATACCGGTGCTGATGGAAAAAGCGCTGAGAAATTCCGATAGTGTCATCAACAAAACCGGTTTGTTGTTCATAATTGATTTTAATCCCTGCAGGATGCTCGGCCGCTCAATGGACTGCATCACACGCTCTTTTGTTATCAGAAAAAAGTAAAACGCGGCCGCACCGCCCACGATGGTTGTAAATACCCCCATAAAGACATAGGTGCTTTGCATTTTAAGCGCGATTTTTTTCATGTTGATGGCGTCAATGAGCAGCGTCATCATAAACTCCGGTATTTGCCCGCCCAAGAAGCCCGCCGCCACATTGGAAAAGGTGATCAGTCGCGTTCGGTCAACCGGATCCGGCGTGATGGTAGCGAGCATCCCGGTTTGGGCAATGCCACTGAATGTACCCGCCGTTTCCCGCGATATGGCCAACATGAAATACACCAGGAACTTTGTAAAATCCATAGCCGACCTGCCGGGGAACAGCACCGGCATCATCCAGTACAAACAGGTGCCGATGGTGCCGGGTATTGCGAAAACAATCAGATAAGGCTTGAACTTGCCCCAGCGGGTACGGGTTTTGTCCACAATCGCGCCGAACATAATATCGTTTACAACATCCCAGATGCCGCCGATGGTGCTCATAATTGCCAGATACGCAAAATCAATTTTGAGCACATCAAAGATGAAGCGGTCGGAATATTTATTGATATTAAATTCCTGTGATGCCTTAAAGAGCACATAGCCGAAGGTTTCTTTATTGCCAAGATAACGGCGGCCCTGCGCGGCATAACCCGCCTTGTTTTTGTCCGCCTGTTGAACGGCGGTTGTGACCGGTTCAGACATGGATGTTCCTCCCATGCAATGATTTACCCGATAACATTAGCATACAACGGTTGTAAAATCAATCAACTATTCGGCACTATTTACCGAGCGTCAACTAAAAAAACGGAGCGGTTTTT
>CAZTCR010000071.1:0-9948 GCA_964612185.1 uncultured Eubacteriales bacterium | reverse complement strand
TGTTTGCGCTTTATTACCTGGACCCGCTGGACCGATTGATTAAAGAAAAACTGGGTATCAAGCATTACACGCGCTATATGGACGACTGTGTATTGATTCATCCTGACAAAGAGCATTTAAAACATTGCCTGCGGGAAATGACCCGGCTGGTGGAAGAAGATTTAGAACTCCGTTTTAACCAAAAAACGCAGATATTTCCGATTGGCGAGGGTGTGGATTACCTCGGTTTCCGGTTTTACCTCACAGATACCGGCAAGGTTATTCGCAAACTGCGGCAAAGCAGCAAGATGCGGTTCAAAAAGCGTTTGAGGTTTATGCAAAAAGGGTATTATACGGGTACCGTTGAATTGGACGACATAAAACGAACCCTTGCGAGCTACAATGGGCACTTGGCGAACGGCAACACCTGGGGGCTAAAAAAATCGGTTTACGGCAAATTTGTATTGAAACGAAAATGGGAACAAAAATCAACTACCTCTCAGTCACGGCGGTGACAGCTTCCAAACTACCTCTCAGACGCCTGCGGGCGCCAGCTCTCCTATCATAGGAGAGCCAAGAAGAGTGCTGCCGTAAAAATTGCCTATGTTGATAAGTCCATAATACGAGCTAAAGCGATCAAACTCCGTAAAGCCTCGCCTTTGAAGGCGATGGTGGAAAGGCGATTATAAAAAATCGCCAGGCTTTAGCCTGACGGAGAGGTAGAAAAATGCAAAATAACAAAATTCTGCTTGCCCGTGCAAGAGAACTCCGCAAAAACATGACACCGCAAGAAAGGCATTTGTGGTTTGATTTTCTGCGTGGGAGGCCGGAAAATTGGTACAAACAAAGAATAATAGATTTTACATAGCAGATTTTTATTCTGCAAAAGCGAAACTGATTATTGAACTGGACGGTTCGCAGCATTTTGAAGAGCAAAAAGCGGAATACGACAAAGAGCGGACAAGAATATTAAATCAATACGGGTTGCAGGTATTGAGATTTTCAAACTTGGATATAAATGACAGCTTTGATGCGGTATGTGATCAAATTGACAGGGTTGTTTGTGAAAATTTGAAAAAGGAAGCGACTACCTCTCAGTCACTGCGGTGACAGTTTCCAAACTACCTCTCAGACGCCTGCGGGCGCCAGCTCTCCTATCATAGGAGAGCCAAGTAGGGATTGCTACGGAAATGCATATTGTAACAAGCCATAATACGAGCCAAAGCGGTAAAACTCCGTAAAGCCTCGCCTTTGAAGGCGAGGTGGCAGGCTTTAGCCTGACGGAGAGGTAGATATTAAATTAGAATATTTGGAGGTTATAAAAATGAAAAAGGTGCTCAAAAGGTCACTATCTGTGCTCTTGGCGTTTGTGCTGCTTTGGGGGATTGTACCGTTTACGGGGCTGACATCATCGGCTGCCAACTATGCCACCGGCGATATCATCCAATACGGCTCTTATCCGCAGACAAAGATAACGGATGCTTCGTTTAAGGCGGCTTTGGGTGAACTGACACCGGACTCAAACAGCGATGTAATATTAAACGGCATTAAGTACAGACGGTACACCACCTCAAATATCACAGATTTTTACCGCTACGAACCTATCAGTTGGAAAGTGCTCTCAAACGGCCCCGACGGGTTGTTTGTCGTTGCTGTGAAGGTGCTGGACTGCAAGCCTTATAACACAGCCCAAACTTCTGTGACTTGGGCAACCTGTACGCTGCGGACATGGATGAATTCAACATTTTTCAATATTGCGTTTTCATCCTCCGAAAAATCGAAAATAAGGTCTTCTACGCTGATAAATGATGCGAATCCAAGCTACGGCACACCGGGCGGCATTGATACCACCGACAAGGTATTTACTCTTTCTTATTATGACGCGGTTACCGCCCAATACGGTTTTTCAACTTCGATCGGGTCTTCACCGACAAGAGTTTCACCACCTTCGGATTACGCAAAATCACTCGGTGTTTCGAATAACGGCACCGGAAGCTACTGGTGGCTGCGTACGCCCGGCGGTAGCCAGGATATCGCGTGCGGTGTCAACGATGACGGCAGTGGCTACCACTACAGTGTCAGCATTACGAATGTTGGTGTTCGCCCCGCTTTAAAATTAAATCTGTCATCCGGCATCTTCCCATCTAATCCTAATAATTCATACGCGCTCAAGGCGGTGGACGGGGCTACCGGAAGCCCCGTAAGCGGCGCGGCCGTCGTTTACGACGGGAGCGCCGCCGGCACAACGGCGGCGGACGGTTCCTTTACCCTGACAGTCGGCAATACAACCGACGCGAGCAAACAGGTAACACTGACCAAAAGCGGATATTCCAGCGAAACCCGGCGGCTCTACGAACTAAACCCCTACGGGCTCAACACCGTCGGGATGACGAGCGGGGTGGATTTTTCAAAAATCTTTGCCGATATCCAGTTCAACAAAGAGAGTATCTGCGGGCCGACAGTCAATATCCTCGGCAACAGCTTCCCACTATTCAAGTTTGACGCAGGGCTGGACTTTGGGAATTTTTCCATTAAATCAAAGCAGAATACGGCCGAAAAAACCGTGAAATATATAGTCGGCATCAAGGACGGCGTGGATATATCCTCCGATGACGATTTTAACGACAACTACGCCGACTTTAAGAATTTCTTCAAAGGTTTTTCCGACGGAACCCAGTACAAAAACTATAACAACTACAACAAAATCAAGGATAAATTGATCAAAAACGGCGGTTCTGTCGGTTTTGACGCGGACTTGTCCGTCGCGGGCTATGTGGAGTTCGACTATTCCTCCGGCTACATGGTCTTTAAAGAGGGCGGCATGGTCGTCACTGCCGAGGCAAAGGTGACACAAACGGTGCCGTTTTGGGGCGTGTTCTACGCAAAGTTCGCCATTGGGGGTGAATTGGAAGGCAAGCTCTTTGCCGTGGCAGACGGCAGCGGTGTGCTTGGGCTCAACACAAGCCTTTCACTTGCCGCAAAGCCTACCCTGGGCGCGGGCATCGGCAATTCCAGCATCGCGTGCATCGAAGCGGGTATCGACGGCGAAATCAAAGGTACGGTTACCCTGCCGGCCAACTCGCTGGAAACGGCGTTGGAACTTACGCTCTCCGCGCAGGCTTACATCAGCGCCAAACTGCTTTTCTTGGAAGGCAAGTGGAAAACGAACTTTCCGAGTTTGGAGTTATACCCCGATTTTGGTCAACTCCACAACAAATCCATAGGTATTCAGGAAAGCGATTTAAATATGATCGACCGCGGGTATCTGCAGATAAAATCGGCGGTTAAGAGTATTGGCGCGAGCATCAGCGAAACCAATGTCTATCCCTATGGCGCGCCAAAACTCGTGAAGCTGGACAACGGCAATATCGTCGCCTTGTGGGTTTATGACGACGGCCTAAAATCCGACGCGAACCGCACAACCCTGTATTACAGTATTTATAATGGTACAGAGTGGTCATCTCCCGCTGCCGTTTATGAGAGCGGCAAGGCGGATTTTGACCCGGAAATCTATACGGACGGTACAAACATTTTTGCCCTATGGCGCCGCGGCACGGAAGTTTTTGCAGACGACATCTCGATAGACGAGGCGTTTACAAAAACACAGTTGGTTTATGCCGGCTTTGACGGTACATCATGGTCAGTTCCAACCGATGTCGGCAATTACAGCGAGGGTAAATACCCGATACTGTATACCATCGTGTCGAACGCGACCGATGTGTCGATAGCCTGGGCGGAAAACTCGCTCAATGATTATACCTTTGCCACGGGCACGACAAAAATCTACAAACAGCAGATGACGGGCGGCGTGTGGGGTTCAGTAACGCAGGTTGCCGCGCCGACCAATGCCGGCAGCCTTGCTATTGGGTATATCAGCGACGCGCTGAAAACCGTGTATTCCACGGATATGGACAACAACACCGAGACGAGCGGAGACAGCGAGATTTATATCGACGGCACAAGGCAAACGACCAATACGGCGGATGATGTTGGCGTCACCTATCAGAACAACTCATTTTATTGGGTGAGCGGCGGCAAACTGACCAAATACGGCGAGAGTGCTTCGGCACTTGCTGTTGAGGGCGATTATAAGGTAATAAGCAATAGCACAAAAACGGCAGTAGTCTATCCGGTGTCGGACGGCTTCAAAAACGAACTGGTCGTTTCAACCCTCAGCGGCGGTGTCTATTCCAATCCGGTTCCCTTGACGGCTTACGGCAAACATATAGCTGATTATGACGCGATTATGGACAGCACCGGCACGGTGATAGCGGCGATGGATATTGACAACCTTTCCGGTGACCCGGAAGCCTATCCGTACACCACCACGGACTTTGTGGTGGACAACATCGGGCAGACCATAAACATGGGGATTGGCGGCAACATCGATTATGACGGGACGAATGTAACCCCCGGCAGTACGGTACCCTTTACCGCGACCGTCACCAACAGCGGTACAGCCGATATAAATGGCTACACATTGCGCGTTAAAAATACCGCCGGCACCGTGCTTTCCGCAAAGGTATTTGAAGGTGTGGTAGCCGTCGGCGAAACAAGGCAGGCAACCATCAACTATACCATCCCCGCCGGATTTACAAAACAGGAATTGACCTTTGAAGTTGTCGCGGCAGGGGACAGCAACGCCGCTGACAATATGGCAATCGTCGAATTGGGCTATGCGGATGTAGCAGTAACCGGCTGTTCATTCAATGCCGGGACCATCAGCGCGACGGTTGTCAACAATGGCTGCGAAACGGCCCAAGATGTCAATGTTTCGGTTTCAAAATTCGGTGAGCCGACCGAACAAATGACAAGCATAGCCCTCGGCAGTATCGCGGCGGGGGAAACGAAGAACATCAGTTATCCTGTTCCGGCAGGATATCTCCCGTTCGCGTCAGCGTATTCATCAAACAAATTTATTGTTGAGGCATCTTCCTCTTCGGCGGAGATGAATCTTGCCAACAATACCGATGAAGCAATCGTGTCCCCGACCCCGGTGACAAGTATTGCACTGAGTTCACAGACGCTCAGTCTGGAGAAAAACGCAACCGCAAGCCTTACCGCAACCGTTTATCCATCCGAAGCGTACAACAAAACCGTGCATTGGGTCAGCGATGCGACCAATATCGTGACGGTCAGCGCGAACGGAAACTTAACCGCTGTTGAGGCGGGTACCGCAAATATAACGGCCATAACGGATGACGGCGGTTTTGTCGCGCAGTGCGCGGTGACGGTGAGCGTTTCGGTTGCGGGGGTAAGTATGACACCCGGCAGCGCAACCATCAATGTGGGCGAAACAATCACCATGACTTATGAAATAAATCCCCCCGATTCGACAAATCCGGCGGTGACATGGGATTCAACCGATAAAACAGTCGCCACTGTCAGCAGCAACGGTGTTGTGACCGCAACCAAATCCGGCCAGACCAGCATTACCGTCACAACGGTGAACGGCAGCTTTAACGCTGAATGTTTGCTGACGGTCGTTAACGCTGTAAAAGGTGTAACGGTGTCCGACAACGCGCTTGCCCTTTATAAAGACAGAACAAAACAGCTGTACGCCAATGTAACCCCGGCAAACGCGGATAATACGAGTGTTATTTGGAGCTCAAGCGATGACGAAATCGCGTCCGTGAACAGCGCGGGGCTTATAACAACCGTAAATACCGGCACAGCTACCATCACGGCGCGCACGGTTGACGGGGATTATACCGCGCAGTGCGTTGTCACCGTCGGGCTGCATGTGACGAGTGTGTTTCTTTCCGCGGCAAGCGTGAACCTTGTGCCCGGATTGACACATCAGCTGACGGCAACGGTGATGCCGCTCAAATCGCTGAATAAAAATGTCGAGTGGATTTCCACCAACGAGGGTGTTGCCGCCGTGAGCGCGGGCGGTTTGATTACAGCGACAGGCACGGGCAGCGCCACAATCATAGTTGAAACGGCTGACGGCGGATTTGTGGCTTCCTGCGCGGTGACAGTCACCAACTCAGCGGCCGGTTATGCTTTAAACAGCCATGCCGAATACATAACGGTGAACGGTACGGTTCAAATGGCGGGTACTTTCACGCCGGTGACGGCGGTCAATAAGACGGTGTCGTGGGTTTCGTCGGACAGCACGATTGCGTCTGTGTCGGCTGCGGGACTTGTAACAGGGTTGAAGGCCGGTTCGGCGGTGATTATCGCGACAACGCAGGACGGCGGCTATAAGGATTACTGCATTGTCCGGGTGGTAGGGCTCGCGGCAAGCCCGGGGAAGAATGCGGTTATTGATGCCGAAAATGGCTATATTTACGGCCTGGCACCCGGATTGGATTCGCTTGCCTCCTATGTTGATGTGACGGACAGCACCTGTATGTTGGATTATGTTGTGTCCGGCGGCGGTTTCGGCACACAGACCATCGTCAATCTCAAGCGAAACGGCTATATCATCGACAGCTATACCATTGTGCTGTTCGGTGATGTCAACGGTGACGGCAGCATAGACAGCATTGATGCCGGCAATATAGTGGACTACGAAAACTATTTAGTCACGTGGGACATATCGACCGACTCGGCAAATATAAAAGCCGCCGACCTCAACGGTGACGGCAGCATTGACAGTATGGATGCCGGAATTGCGGTTGACACCGAGAACTATATGGTGGCCATTGACCAAAGCACCGGGTTGGTTGAGTAGACAAATAGAGAAGAATCATTATCGCGCAGGCAAGGGCACCGATTACCATCAAAGCGAACGCGACCAGTTCAAACAGCGAAGATTTGCTGTACAAGTTCAATATCAGCGACAGCGCGATGGGGGGAAGAACCGAGCAAAACTACTCGGCGGATTCCAACTGCATCTGGACACCGCGCAAGGCGGGTACATACACAATATCGGTTCTTGTCAAGAACGACGTTTCCTACGGCGCGTATGACGCGATGGAGACATTTGAGATAACTGTAAGCTGAAGACGAACAAAAAACGCTGGCTGAACAAATCAATATATAATTTTCGGGCTGCCTTTACGATTTATTTATCGCAGAGACAGCCCGATTTGATGTCTTGTTGCCGGTATGCCTGTTGCGGAATACCGGATCAATACCTGTAATTGCCTGCTGCGTCGTAGCTTTCCTTGATCGCCTGCGGGCTGACCCATTTGAGCATATTGATGATACTGCCGGCTTTGTCGTTGGTGCCGGAGGCCCTGCTGCCGCCGAACGGGTTTTGCCCCACAACGGAGCCGGTGCTTTTGTCGTTGATATAAAGGTTGCCGGCGGAAAAGCGCAGCACTTTTTCGGCATGGTCAATGACGGCCCTGTCTTTGCCGAAAAAAGCACCGGTCAGGCTGTATTTGCTTGAATTGGCGCAAACATCCAGCATTTCCTCATACCGTTCATCCTCGTAAATATATAGCGTGATAACCGGCCCGAAAATCTCTTCCGTCATGGTTTTATAGTTCAGGTCTTTTGTTAAAACAACCGTCGGTTCAATGAAAAATCCGGTGGTGTCGTCACATCCGCCGCCGCAGAGGATTTCGGCATCGGGGGAGGCTTTTACATCATCAATGTAGCCCTTGATTTTGTTGAAGGCCGCCCGGTCAATTACAGCGCCCATAAAAGTGTCAAGGTCCGCGGTACTGCCCATCTTTATGGTTGCGGTTTCTTTGACAAGTTTATCTTTCATTTCGCTCCAGCGGCTTTGCGGGATGTAGCCGCGGGAAGTTGCGGAGCATTTTTGCCCCTGGTATTCAAACGCGCCCCGGATGATGGCGGCAACGACCTTGTCCGCTTCCGCGGAAGGGTGCATAAAGATGAAGTTTTTACCGCCCGTTTCGCCCACAATGCGCGGGTAGCATTTGTAGCGGTCGATGTTTTCACCGATTGTTTGAAAGAAGCTGTTGAATACGGCGGTTGAACCGGTGAAGTGAATGCCCGCCAGGTTTTCATCATGGAGCACAAGCTCGCTGATTTGCCGGGCGTTGCCCGGAATGAAGTTGATAACACCGTCCGGCAGTCCGGCGGCCTGCCAAAGTTTCATGACCACATAGCCGGAATAAACGGCGGAGGACGCCGGTTTCCAAACCACGGTGTTGCCCGCGATAGCGGGCGCGGAGGGCAGGTTGGAAGCGATGGCGGTGAAGTTGAACGGTGTGACCGCAAAAACGAAACCGTCAAGCGGTTTGTAGTCCGTTTTGTTCATGCTGTCCAAAGTCGGGGCGGGCTGCATGTCATACAAATCGCACAGCGCCTTGCAGTTCATGTTGTAAAAATCAATCAGTTCGCAGGCGGAGTCGATATCCGCCTGGTAAAAGGTCTTGCTCTGGCAGAGCATGGTGGCCGCGTTGAGCCTTGCGCGCCAGGTGGTGGCAGCGAGCCGCGCGGCTTTGAGAAATACCAGCATCCTTTGGTCATACGGCATTTCCGCCCACACTTTTTTCGCGTCGTTGGCGGCCTGAATAGCCAGCCTGATTTCCGCTTCGCCCGCTTGATGGTAACGGCCGATGATCTTGTTTTTGTCGTGCGGCACGATGCAGTTTTGGGTGTTGCCGGTGCGGACTTCTTTACCGCCGATAAGAAGCGGGATATCCATGATGCCGCTTTGCATATCCTCAAGTGTTTTCAGCAGTTCGTCTTTGGCCGCGCCTTGGGGATGATAGCCCAAGCCGGGCTCGTTTTTAAATTCGCGCACTTTGAAATAACCGTTGTTCATCGCCATCAATCCCCTTTCAGCGCGGTTTGAATACGCCCGATTGCCTCATCAAGTTCCTCTTTTGTAATGATAATCGGCGGTGCGAAGCGGATGGTATTTTCGTGCGTTTCTTTGGCCAGTACGCCGTTGGCAATCAGTTTTTTAACATAACCCGCCGCGGGGATGCTGAATTCGACGCCGATGAGGAGTCCGCGCCCGCGGATGTCGATGATATCACTGTTTTTTATTTCACGCAGTTTTTCAACAAAATAGCGGCCTTTTTCCTCTGCCTGCGCGGCGTAATCGTCCCGCACAAGGACTTCCATCGCTTTTACGGCAACGGCGCAGGCCAATGGATTACCCCCGAAAGTGGAACCGTGCGAACCCGGTTCGAATACACCTAAAATATCCTTGTTTGCCGCAATGGCGGAAACCGGCAACACCCCGCCGCCGAGTGCTTTGCCCAGCACATAAATGTCCGGTTCAACATTTTCCCTTTGGCAGGCGAACATGGTGCCTGTTCTGGCAAACCCGGTCTGCACCTCGTCCGCAATCAAGAGCACCCGGTTGGCGTTGCAGATTGCCTGCGCTTTTTGCAGGTAGCCGTCCGGCGGTACAATAACGCCCGCCTCACCCTGAATCGGCTCGACCAAAAAAGCCACGGTATTCGGGGTTATTGCTGCTTGCAGCGCGTCCGCGTCGCCGAACGGAATTTTAACAAAACCGGGTGTAAACGGGCCGAAGCCGCGCCGCGCGGTTGTGTCCGTACTCATGGTGATAATTGTAATGGTTCTGCCGTGAAAGTTGTTTTCACACACGATGATTTCCTGGCAGTGCTCTTCAACGCCTTTGATATCCGCGCCCCAGCGCCGCGCGGCTTTGAGGGCTGTCTCCACCGCTTCCGCACCGGTGTTCATGGGCAAGGCCATATTTTTACCGGTTAAGGCGCACAAGCTTTCATAAAAATCGCACAGCACGGAATTGTGAAAAGCCCGCGAGGTGAGCGTCACCTTATCGAGCTGCTCCTTCGCGGCGGCGATAATCTCCGGATGCCGGTGGCCGAAGTTAAGCGCCGAATAGGCGCTGAGCATATCAATAAACGCTTCGCCCTCGGGGTTGAAAACCATAATCCCTTCAGCCCGTTCAATGACGACTTCTTTGGGCTTGTAGTTGGCGGCGCCGAATTTTTCTGTTTTGTCGATGATGTGTTTTGATGAACGCATGGGGTTCCTCCGAGGACACAAGGGGACGGTTCTCTTGTGTTTAGATTTAATCGGAACGCATAAAATGCGTTCCCT
>CAZTCR010000070.1:7004-10130 GCA_964612185.1 uncultured Eubacteriales bacterium | reverse complement strand
ACACCAAACGGCAATGAAAACATGCAGGTTGTTGTCAAAACAGACACGGCAACCGGATACCCCGGAGACTATGTGACCGTTACACTGAATATCACCAACAACTATTATGCAGCATCGATGCGCTTTCCCGTTCTCTTTGCCAAGGGAATTTTTGAGATGGAGGAAGCCTCTCTGAATCTGCAAAAACTCGGTCAGCTAACCGTTGTTACAGGCAGCTTAAGTGCCAACACCACCGGCAGCCCTTCCTTTTATCCAGCGGGTTACAGTCCGGACGATTACGGCGTTGTTCTTGTCCAATGGCTCGGCACGCCGAATGCGGGTCTTTTCGGCTGTTACAATCAACCCGACGGGGGTGACGCCATCAGTTTCCGCTTAAAAGTGAAAACCGGCGCGAACGCACAAGGCACGATTTTAATCCCGCCGGAATCATCTCTTTTCTATCGCCAGGGGATGAACGACCCGGCTGACGGCAACACCGTTTATTCAATGACCGCCGGTACATGCCCGATGACCTTTACGGATGTTGTTTTTAACAGAATCGGCCAGGCGCCGGACATAGCCGCGGTCGACGGCTCAGCAACGGTGATTGACCGTGTAAACGGGTTGATTTACGGCCTGAGCGCCGGACTTACTTCACTCGACGCAAACCTTGTCGGAGTCGGCGGCGCCACGCTGGAAGTCATCAAATCATCCGGTGCTGTATGCGGCACCGGTACCGTAGTCAATGTAAAGAACGGCGGCGTTACCATCAACACCTTCAAGGTTGTCGTATTCGGGGATGTCAACGGTGACGGCACGATTGACTCGCTTGACGCCGGCACGCTCATTGACTTCGAAAATTATCTGGTTCTCTGGGTTCCCGGCAGTGATGACTGCTATTTGACAGCCGGCAATATCAACGGAGACACGACCATCGACTCGCTCGATGCGGGTAACATCATCGATTACGAAAATTATCTCAAAACAATCAACCAGGTTAACGGTTTGGCAAGCTGAATATTTTCCTCAGCGCTTTCCCACACGCATAACAATGTGGATTATATACATCAGATACACATATTATTAAGGAGGAAACCTAGATGAAAAAAGCGAAAAAACTTCTCGGCATCTTGATGGCACTGGCACTAGTATTCAACCTCTTTGCGGTAGCAGCGTCTGCCGCGCCCGGTGACCCGGACACGCTCTCGGCCGATGTTAACCTTTTGGTCGGCAGGTACAACACCACCACAAAAGTCTTTACCCCGCTCGCACCGGGTGAGACGATAGCGGCAACCGAAATAATCGCGGTGCGCATCGTACCCACAACCGACTATCTTGTCGGCGCGTCCAACTATGTTGTCATGTTTGACAAAGATCTGTTTACCTTAATGGGCTCAAACACAGCAGCATTTATAGCGAACACCGATAAGGACAAAATCATCCTCAACGAAGATACGATGGAGTGGGAAATTCAGCCCGGTTATAGCGGCAACTACTACTATGACTTTGCTTGCACCGGATTTGCCGGCTCGTCGATTATTCCCGACTCGAGCTGGCCGGCAAGTTTTGCGGCCGGCGAAAAATTCGACAAATACAAAGTCGTCAAAGTAGGCACTCAGGCGGATTCCAATTCAAAACTGGGCGGTTATCCGACAACAATACCGGGTGACTATGGCGACTGGCTCTTCCAGTTCAGGCTCAAAGCAACCGCTAATATCGTTTACGGCACCGACGCCCGCATCTGGATGGACGCGCGCTGGTTCCGCTCCCTAACCAATCCCGGCGTTGACGGCTATATCTCGAAATGCCTTACCGGTCAACTCGCATCCGGCGCCGGCAACAGCTATCCTTTTAATTATGATTTCACAGGCGCTGACATTAAGCTCGCAACCGAACCTGTTGTAAATCAGACGAGCACCATTACATTTGATTCTGCAGGCGGCACAGCCGTAGCATCAATTACGCAGGATGAAGGCACGGCAGTAACCGCTCCGGCAGCCCCGGCCAAGGAAGGCTATACCTTTGCAGGCTGGGACCCGGCAGTTCCGGGAACGATGCCCGTTGATGATGTAACCTGCGTTGCTCAGTGGACAGCAAACACATACTTCGCAAACTTCTATGTGGACGCAACCTTATATGAAGGCTTGGAATATAACTTCGGTGACCCTGTATCGGCACCGGCAGTTGATCCCGAGAAGCCCGGATTTACATTCGCAGGTTGGGATCCCGCGCTCCCGGCAACAATGCCCGCAGAGGATTTGACTTTCAACGCGCTGTGGGATGCAATTCCGACAAGCACCATCACTTTTGATACGGACGGCGGTACTGCCATTGACCCGATCACCGGCGAAGTCGGTTCGGATGTCACAATACCGGCAAATCCCACCAAAGAGGGCTATACCTTCACCGGTTGGAATCCGGGTATCCCGGCTATCTTCCCGGCACAAGGTCTTACCGTAACGGCTCAATGGGATGTCAACAACTACACCGCTTATTTCCTGGTTGACGGTACGGTTTATGAAGCTGTTCCCACCTTCTTCGGCGACGCGATCGTTCCTCCCGCAGTCGATCCGGAAGTGGTAGGTTACACCTTTACCGGGTGGGACTTCATTCCCGCAGCTATGCCCGCGGAAAACATTAACATCAACGCAGTATTTGAAATTAACCAATCAACCATCACTTTTGATACAGACGGCGGTTCGGCCATTGACCCTGTAACAGGAGACTATGGCACACCGGTTCCTCCTGTTGATGAACCGACTAAAGATGGCTTCACCTTTGCAGGCTGGTCACCTGAACTTCCGGCAACTTTCCCGGCGCAAAGCACAACCGTCACAGCACTTTGGGATGAAGTCATTCCGGAAACAAGCACAATATCTTTTAATACGGACGGCGGCAGCGCAATCGCGCCGATTACCGGCAATGTGGGCGACCC
The DNA here is from genome assembly GCA_964612185.1 of uncultured Eubacteriales bacterium. Classification (GTDB taxonomy): domain Bacteria; phylum Bacillota; class Clostridia; order Oscillospirales; family Acutalibacteraceae; genus UBA1447. The sequence goes on along the minus strand of CAZTCR010000070.1, from coordinate 7,216 downwards.
TGTTCCGGCAATTGATGCCCCGACCAAAGAAGGCTACACTTTTGCCGGTTGGGATCCCGCGATTCCGTCGGCTTTCCCGGATACGGATTTAACCGTGACAGCACTGTGGACAATTAACACCTACACCATCACCTTTGACGCGAACGGCGGCGAAGGCGGCGAAGTACAGACGGTTGAAGAAGGCGTCGTACCGGTAGCACCGGTCGTCACCA
>CAZTCR010000070.1:0-6904 GCA_964612185.1 uncultured Eubacteriales bacterium | reverse complement strand
GGCGAAGTACAGACGGTTGAAGAAGGCGTCGTACCGGTAGCACCGGTCGTCACCAGAGAAGGCTACAACTTCATCGGCTGGGATGCCGAAATCGTAGCGGCGGCAGCCGATGTTACCTACACAGCAATATGGGAAGAAATTCTTCCGACAACATACGAAATCACCTTTGACGCAAACGGCGGCATCGGCGGCGAAGTACAGACAGTTGACGAAGGCGTCGTACCGGTAGCACCGGTCGTCACCAAAGAAGGCTACAATTTCATCGGCTGGGATGCCGAAATCGTAGCGGCGGCAGCGGATGTGACTTACACAGCGGTTTGGGAAGAAATTCTCCCGACAACCTATCAAATCACCTTTGACGCAAACGGCGGCATCGGCGGCGAAGTACAGACCGTTGAAGAAGGCGTTGTACCGGTAGCCCCGGTTGTCACCAAAGAAGGCTACAATTTCATCGGCTGGGATGCCGAAATCGTAGCGGCGGCAGCGGATGTGACTTACACAGCGGTTTGGGAAGAAATTCTCCCGACAACCTATCAAATCACCTTTGACGCAAACGGCGGCATCGGCGGCGAAGTACAGACCATTGAAGAAGGCTCCATGCCGGTAGCACCTTTTGTTATAAGAGACGGCTATATCTTTGTTGAATGGACACCGGAAATCGTAGCAGCCACAGGCGACGCTACCTACACAGCAGTTTGGGAAGAAATTATTGTAGAAACCAGCACCATCACCTTCGATACAGACGGCGGCAGCCTGATTGATCCGATCACCGGCGAAGTCGGCACAGCTGTAACAGCACCGGCGGACCCGACCAAAGCAGGCTATACATTCTTTGGCTGGTCACAGGCGATTCCCGCGGCATTCCCGGCAGAAGATGTTACAATCACAGCACTTTGGTACATGCTCGGTGATGTCAACGGTGACGGCCAAGTTTCCGCGCTCGACGCGTTGATGACACTCCAGGCCAGCACAGGCGAAACCACGCTCACTCCTATTCAGGCAGCAGCTGCTGATGTGAACAAAGATGGCCGGCTGAGCTCGCTTGATGCTCTTATGATTCTCCACTTTGCATCGGGCAAACTGACTTCCTTCCCGGAACCGGCAGTCTAATACATAATGGCACAATGGGGCTTGCCTGAACAGGCAAACAAAGCGATGCTCCGGCAAGCCCCTTTTTCATCACAGTTTGGTGAATAATGTTTAGGAGGAAAGATATGAAAACACAGAGAAAATTCAGAAAAGCACTGAGTTTGCTGCTGAGCCTTGCTTTTATTTTAAGCATGGCTTCTTTGCCGGTTGCGGTCAATGCGTATGATCCGGCAACCGTTACGGCAAGCACGGTGGAAGGCGCGGATGGCGCCGACGTTGTCGTATCAATCAGCATCACACCCAACTCCGGCTTAGCTACGGGGACAATGCTCTTGAAATATGATACGACAAAATTGAGTTTCGTTGAGGACAGCGAGACTTTCGGTCCGGCTTCCGGTTCATTAAACGGTTTTAATCCGAATTACGCGAACGACGGCGACTTCAGGACAATCTATTACGCCCCAGTACACACAAAAGGAATTACCAAGGGTGGCGTGATGGTTGACCTTACGTTTACATGCCTTCCCGGTTGGACGGGAGCTGCGGTTCTTGAACTGACAGCGAGTGAAATGGTTGACGCAACCTACGTCCCCATATCGTTTACAACCGTGAACGGCAGCGTCAATATTCCAACCCCGGTTACCCCGAAAACCATCACCTTTGACAGCGCCGGCGGCACAGCGGTTGCTCCGATAACCGGTATGCCGGGCGATCCCATACCGGGTGTGCCTGCCTCACCAACCAGAGTTGGCTATGACTTTGCCGGTTGGAATCCGACAATGCCTTCAGTAATTCCCGACAATGATGTGACACTCACCGCGCAATGGACATTAGCCGATATATTCCTTGATGTTACAGACGCGACCGGCGAAGCAGGGGATACGGTTGAAGTCGCAGTCAACATTTCGGCGAATTCCGGCTTGGCCGCGGCCGATTTGTTCCTTGCCTTTGACAATACGAAACTGACTTTCGTCAGCGCAATTGCCGGTACGGCAACCGCGGGCGGAATTTCCTCTATTGCGGTTCAACCCGCTGTTGGCGACAGCACAACAATCAAACAGGGCTTCGCCATTGACGGCGGACTGTCTGCCGGCGGCTCTTTGATGACTGTTACCTTTACAATTGAAGCCGGCTGGCCCGGCTCATCGACACCACTCACATTGACCTATGAAGACTTTTTCAATGATGACTATAATGCGCTCACACCGGACGTAACAGACGGCGAAGTAGAATGCACCGCTCAGCTTACTTCCACCATCACCTTTGATACGGCAGGCGGCAGCGCAATTGATCCGGTAACCGGCGAGCTGGGTACAGATGTACCGGCTATCACGGAACCGGTTAAACCCTACTATCAGTTCGCCGGTTGGGAACCGGGTATCCCGGCAACCTTCCCGTCCAACGATTTAACGGTTGTTGCGCAGTGGACGCCGGTAGATCCTATTGTCTTTACAGCGGCTGATGTCACCGGTGCCGAGGGCGGCAATGTTGTCGTATCCATCAGCATTACACCGGACTCCGGCTTAGCGACAGGAACCTTATTGCTTAAATATGACACGACAAAACTGAGTTTCATCGAGGATAGCGAGACTTTTGGTCCGGCGTCTGGTTCATTAAACGGTTTTAATCCGAATTACGCGAATGACGGTGATTTCAGAACCATATACTACGCTCCGGTGCAAACTGGGGGTATCTCCGCGGGCGGAACAATGGTCGACCTTACCTTCACTGTTCTTCCCGGCTGGACAGGCGCAAGTGTACTTGAACTGACGGCAAATGAAGTGGTTGACAAATTCTACACGCCAATGCCGTTTACTGCCGAAGACGGCAGTGTGACAGTATTAGCGGTTCCTGAACAAAGCACTGTCACATTTGACACAGACGGCGGCAGCGCGATAGCGCCGGTTACCGGCGATGTCGGCACCCCGCTGCCCGGTGTAGCGGACCCTGTAAAACCCGGCTATACCTTTACTGGCTGGACGCCGGGCTTGCCGGCCGTATTCCCGGACAATGATTTAACATTAACCGCCGGTTGGTCACAGGTTCCTGTCACTTTAACGGCTTCCGACGAAACAGGCGCTGTCGGTGATAATGTGAGTGTTACCGTCAGCATTACCGGCAATTCCGGCTTGGCGGCGGCGGACATTTTCCTTACTTTTGACAACACAAAATTAGAGTTTGTCAGCGCGGCTGACGGCACTGCGACAGCAGGAGGCCTTTCCTCTATAAACGCGCAGCCGCCGGTTGGTGATTTCACGGCAATCAAGCAGGGCTTTGTCAACGGCGACGGATTAACGGCAGCCGGCTCCTTGATGATTGTTACCTTCACCATCAAAGCGGGCTGGACCGGCACAATACCCGTTACACTGTCCGTTGAAGATTTCTTCAACAGCAGTTATGCGGCAGTCGTTCCGACATTTGATGACGGCAGCGTTACCTGCACCACCCCGTTAACCAGCACAATCACTTTTAACACAGACGGCGGCAGCCTGATTGATCCCATCACCGGTGAAGTCGGCTCGGCTGTTACAGCCCCCGCGGACCCGGCCAAGACCGGCTATACCTTTAACAGCTGGGATCCGGCACTGCCCGATACCTTCCCGCAGAACGATATTACAGTAACGGCATTGTGGGATATCAACAGTTATGACGCCATCTTTATGGTCGACGGCACAGAGTATGACAGGATTCCGACAGAGTTCGGCGCCGTGATTCAAACACCGGCTGTCGACCCGGTTAAACCCGGCTTTACTTTCACCGGTTGGTCACCGACACCGGGCATCATGGGTGCGGCTGACGAAACCTTTGACGCCATGTGGGAAACTATTCCGACTTATACCATTACTTTTAACACAGACGGCGGTAGTTTGATTGACCCGATAACCGGTTATGCAGGCGACCCGGTAACGGAACCCGCAGACCCGACCAAAACCGGCTATACCTTCACCGGTTGGGACCCCGCAGTTCCGTCTGTATTCCCGGCAGAAGATTTGACTGTGGTAGCGCAGTGGACAATTGACAGCTATGATGCCATATTTATGGTGGATGGCACAGAGTATGAAAGAATTCCGACAGAATACGGCGCCGCGATACAAACACCTGCGGTTGATCCGTCAAAACCCGGCTTTACTTTCACCGGTTGGTCCCCGACACCGGGTATCATGGGCGCGGCTGATGAAACCTTTGACGCCATGTGGGAAACTATTCCGACTTATACCATTACTTTTAACACAGACGGCGGCAGTTTGATTGACCCGATAACCGGTTATGCCGGTGACCCGGTAACACCTCCAGCCGACCCGACCAAGACCGGTTACACCTTCACCGGTTGGGATCCCGCAGTTCCCTCGGCGATCCCGGAGGCGGATTTGACTGTGACAGCGCAGTGGACACCAATCACTTACACCGTCAGTTTTTATGTAGGAGCAACGCTATATACATTTATAGTACAATCGGGCGGAACAGATGTGCTTGAACCGACTGCACCAACAAAAACCGGGTATACTTTTGCCGGTTGGTTCTACGATGAAGAGTTCACGATGCCCGTTGTTTGGCCGATCACATTAAACGGCAGCTCGCTTAACTTGTACGCGAAATTTGATATCAACATCTATCCCATTACTTTTGACGCGGCAGGCGGCACAGGCGGCTGGAGCATGGATATGGCATATGGCACGACGCTGACGGCACCGGTCGTAACCAGAGAAGGCTATACCTTTAACAGCTGGTCACCGACACCACCCGCAACAGTCGAGGGTGCGGCTACTTATTATGCAATGTGGGACATCAACAGCTATACCGTCACCTTTGATTCCGCAGGCGGCTCAGCGGTTGCACCCATCACACAGCAATTCGGCACAGCGGTTGCAGCGCCTGCAGCCCCGACAAAGTTTGGCTACACCTTCGCAGGCTGGTTGCCGACTGTTCCTACAGTCATGCCGGCAGCCAACACAAACTGTGTCGCGCAATGGACGCCGAACACTTACGATGCAACCTTCTATGTGGACGGCGGAATCTATGCTACCGTACCGACGGTATTCGGTCAGCAAATTGTTTTACCGGCCGACCCGACAAAAACCGGCTACACCTTTATTGAATGGGTTGAGCGCGTTGAGTCAGCAGAAAAATCCGATCAAGTTTTCGTCATGGACGAAGAAGGTCTGGACTTTGACGCTGTCTTTGAAGTCAACAGCTACACCATCACCTTTGACTCCGCAGGCGGAACAGCGGTTGCGCCGATTACACAAGATTTCGGCACCACGGTAACCGCACCCGCGGCACCCACGAAGGCCGGCTTTATCTTTGGCGGCTGGCTGCCAACCGTACCCGCGACCATGCCTGCCGCAAACACGACCTGTGTGGCGCAATGGACAGCAATGCCCACAAGCACCATCACATTTGACACCGCAGGCGGCAGCGTAATTGCTCCAATAACCGGTTATGTTGGCGACGCCGTAACACCACCCGCCAACCCGACCAAAGCAGGCTATATCTTTGCAGGCTGGACACCGGCAATCCCGGCAACCTTCCCGCAGGCAAACATTACCGTAACAGCACAATGGACGCCGGTCGAAGCCCCGAAGGTTGAAATTACCTCAAACGGCGTCGCGCTCGGCAACGAATACAAGGTTCAAGTCCTGTGGTGCAAGAGCTACTGCAAAGAAACGCTTCAGCTCGGTTATGTAACCAATGTGGAAGATGCCGCGAGAGTCGAGTTCATATCCGACAACGCGAAGGTGATAATCGACCAAACCGGTAAAATCACCAACAAAGGCATCGGCTGCCGCTCGGCCAACATCACGGTCAATGTGTATGACGGCGACGGCAATGTGATAGCAACCGATACGGTTAAAGTCACCTTCTACAAAAACATCTTTGACCTTCTGTTCGGTTGGATCATGGTAGCAGCGATGGCAGTTGTTAACGCGTTCCATAAGATGGTAATGCTGTTCAACAGCCTGTAAAAAATCATTGTCACAGGATTCGGTCATAAACTGAAAGCCGCGCTCAGGGCTTAATTGAGCAACAGGGCCGCGGGAGACGAAAGTTTCCCGCGGTTTTCCTTATTTTATTGACACTGTTCAAACGCTGTGCTATACTAAAAATGTAATATTATGTAATTTGCAGTTCTTTAATTAATTGTTTGGGGGCAAAAAAATGAGATTATTTAAGCGCATATTCAGCCTGATTCTTGTACCCGTTCTGCTTATTTCCGTCATCTCGTTTCAGATGGGGTCATTTGCGATAGATATGGAAGAAAACGGCACGGGTGCTTCTGTCACAGCGGGCGGTTCCGCCGCGGCGCCAATGGCTACCTACGCGTGGACGGTAAACTATTATCAAAAAGGCACAACCACCGCGATTACTCCGGCAACAACCGGTTCAACTACGCAGAGTAATTACCAGCTTCAAGTCTTTGCGCCGGCTGTTCCGGGGTATTTTTTGGACCCGTTTGAGCAAAGTCCGGTAAACATCACCCTCACGCAGCCGATGACAACAATCAATTTTGAGTATACACCGCGCACCTATACACTGACTTTTGAATCCAACGGCGGCACGCCCATCAACCCGGTTACGGCAAACACCAACACCCCTATTGTGCAGCCGACCAGTCCGGTCAAAGAATCCTATGTTTTCGCGGGTTGGTTCAAAGACGCGGGATTAACGCAGCTGGTTTCCTGGCCGTACCCGATGCCGTACCAGGGGGGTACCTTGTATGCCGGCTGGTCCGCGACACCGGTAAAGATCACCTTTAACGCTAACAACGGCACACCCGTTGCTCCGGTCACAACCATACCCGGCGCGATTGTTCAAA
>CAZTCR010000069.1:0-10498 GCA_964612185.1 uncultured Eubacteriales bacterium | reverse complement strand
AAGTTTTCCACAGTTACACGGTTTTGATTGTCGTTTTGTAACAGTCTGACGTCCCTCTGTGTTCTGTGTGAAATATAAAAACGGGCAGGCTCTTCAGCCTGCCCGTCATAGATCAAATTAGATTATTCCGCAAAACCCGTATCCAGGAGTTTTACGAGTTCATCAACGGATTCTTCCTCATCCGGACCGCCGGCGATGATGCGGATTTGTGTGCCGCCCATGATGCCAAGCGAAAGGACGCCCAAAAGGCTTTTTGCGTTGACCCTGCGGTCCTCTTTTTCCACCCAGATGGAGGATTTGAACTCATTGGCTTTTTGAATAAAAAAGGTAGCGGGGCGGGCGTGAAGACCTACTTGATTTTGTACCAAAACATCTTTTACATACATAATATATATCTCCTACACACAAAAATCGTGAATAACACGCTAAATATAGTATAGCACAAAAAAAAACGCAGTCAACGCAAATGCGTCAACTTACGGCTGATTTCCGATAATTCGGCTTGTATCCCAAAGTGTGACGGTTTTGAATTACCGCGATTGTGCAATACTGCTAAAATCTTAATGCGAATTACAACAGAATGACCGAAAATAAAAGGAAAAACGGCAAAAGAAACAAAAAATACAGAAAATTTTAGTTTTTATGACGAAGCTTTTCCAACAGTTCCAACTCTTTTTTGCTGAGTTCCGCAGCATCGAGCATCTCCGGGCGTCGGGCCAGTGTGCGCGCGAGGCTTTGCTCCCTGCGCCATGCCTCAATGTTCGCATGATGGCCGGATAAGAGCACTTCCGGCACTTCCATCCCGTGCCAATCATACGGGCGGGTGTACTGCGGGTATTCCAGCAGGGATGCATAATGGCTTTCCCGTTCAAAGGACTCATCGCTTGCCAAAACGCCGGGCAGCAGGCGTGTTACGCAGTCCGCCAGTATAAGCGCGGGCAGTTCGCCGCCGGTTAAGACGAAATCGCCGATGGAGATTTCCTCATCAACGATTTCTTCGATGATGCGTTCGTCCACGCCTTCATAATGCCCGCACAGCAGCGCGAGGGCGTCCATGGCGGCAAGTTCTTTCGCGCGTGCCTGGGTGAGCACCTTGCCTTGCGGGGAGAGGTATATCAGGTGCGGGCGTCTGCCGGTATCCTCACATAATGAGGTGAAACAGTCATAAATGGGCTGTGTCTGCATAATCATGCCGGTGCCGCCGCCATAAGGCGTATCGTCCACCCGGCGGTGTTTGTCCTGTGTATAGTCCCTGATGTTGCGGCTGTAAATTTCAACAAGACCGCGCTCGCGGGAACGCCCGACAATGCTTTCCCGCAGCACCGCTTCGCACATCTCGGGGAAAAGAGTTAAAATATCAATCCTCATCGTCAAATATCCCCTTGAGCGGCCGGATTTTGATGATGCCGGCAACCATGTTTACGCTGAAAACAACATCGGGTATCGCGGGGAGCAGGTACTCCCTGCCGGCGGCGTTTTTGATGTGCCAGACATCGTTGGCGCCGGTTTGGCTGACATCGGCAAGCACACCGTAAGCGATGCTATCGTCATCGGCATCAACAACCGCGCAGCCCATGAGTTCGCTGACGAAATAGCTGCCCTCGGGCAAATGGGCGTCCGCGCGGCGCATAAAAAGAACTTTGCCCCGCAAGGCAGCAGCGGCATCGACGCCGTTGACACCTTCAAGGCAAAGCAACACAACATTGCCGTGCGGGCGGCAGGATAAAACCTGCACCGCCTGCAGACCTTTTTCGTCAAAATAGAGTGTTTTAAACTTCCCGAAAAAATCCGGCGAGTCGCACCAGGGGTGAATGCGCAGTTCGCCTTTTACCCCGTGCGTGCCGACAATCTGCCCGATTTCCAAGAATGCCTTAATCAATTTCTACCGATACCTTTTCGTTAATCCGGTTGGCGGCGGAACGCATGACAGTGCGGATGGCTTTCGCAATGCGCCCCTGCTTGCCGATTACCCTGCCCATATCGGTTTCGCCGACATGGAGGTGGTAAACAACAGTGCCGTCTTCCGTGGGTTCATCAACGGTGACCGTGACAGCGGAAGGGTCCTCGACGAGTCCCTGGGCAATTGCAATCAACAGTTCTTTCATGCAGAAATCCTCCTAAATTGAAATACCTTAACAGGTTAGATAACACCATTCTTTTTCAGCAAAGCTTTCACGGTATCTGTGGGCTGCGCGCCGTTGGAGATCCATTGCTGTGCTTTTTCCGCGTCTACTTTGATTTCCGGCGGGTCAAGCAGGGGGTTGTAAGTGCCGATTTCCTCGATAAATCTGCCGTCGCGGGGATATCTTGAATCCGCCACAACGATACGATAGAAGGGTGTTTTTTTTGCGCCCATGCGGCGCAGCCTGATTCTGACAGCCATGATAAATTCCTCCAAAGTTTAAAATGTTTTCTATAGCCGCAATTCAATGCGTTACACCGTATTGAACTGAGATTACATAAAGTCGTTGCCGCCCGGCCGGTTGCCCATCGCCATTTTGCGGAACTTGTTTTTACCGCCCTTGCCGCTGAATTGCTTGAACATCGCCTGCATATTTTTGAGCTGGCCGAGTACGCGGTTGACATCCTCCACCTGCTGGCCGCTGCCTGCGGCGATTCTGCGTTTGCGGGAAGGATTGATGATGTCGGGGTTCGCCCGCTCTTTGGGCGTCATGGATGTGATGACGGCCTGTATCCGGTCAAACTTGCGCTCGTCAATATCCACATTTTCCAGTTTTTTGCCGATGCCGGGGAGCATGGAAAGCGTATCTTTGATACTGCCCATTTTCCGCACCTGGCTGATTTGGTCGTAGAGGTCATTGAGGTCGAATTTATTTTTGCGGATTTTATCCTGCAATTCAAGCGCTTTTTTTTCATCCAGCGCGGTTTCTGCTTTTTCAATCAGGGAGAGCATGTCGCCCATGCCGAGGATGCGGGAAGCCATTCTGTCCGGATGGAAATCTTCCAAATCGCCGAGTTTCTCGCCCACACCCACAAATTTGATGGGTTTACCGGTAACGGAGCGGGTGGAAAGAGCCGCGCCGCCGCGGGTATCACCGTCGAGCTTGGTGAGTACGATGCCGTCGATGCCAAGGGCTTCATTGAAAGAGGATGCGACATTGACGGCGTCCTGCCCGGTCATCGCGTCAACCACAAGCAAAATTTCGTGCGGTTTAACTTCCGCTTTGATGTTTTTCAGCTCTGTCATCAGCTCTTCGTCGATGTGCAGGCGGCCTGCCGTGTCTAAAAAGACATAGTCATACCCCTGGTCTTTGGCGAGTTTGATGGCTTCTTTTGCAATAACAACAGGGTTTGCGGTGCCCATCTCAAAAACCGGGACACCGGCCTGTTCGCCCACCACCTGTAATTGTTTGATGGCCGCGGGGCGGTAAATGTCACAGGCAACAAGCAGGGGACGATTGCCTTGTTTTTTTAACATCAGCGCGATTTTCGCGCAGTGCGTCGTTTTACCCGAACCCTGCAGCCCGCACATCATCACAACGGTGGGGGGATGAGGCGCGCTCGCGAGGCGCGAGCGGGTGCCGCCCATTAAGGCAACAAGTTCCTCATTGACGATTTTAATAACCATTTGGGAAGGCGTCAGGCTTTCCATCACCTGGGCGCCGATTGCCCGTTCGGTAACAGTCGCGGTGAATTCCTTTGCGACTTTGTAGTTGACATCCGCTTCCAACAGGGCTAAACGGACCTCTCTCATCGCTTCGCGGACATCGGCTTCCGTCAGGCTGCCTTTGCTCCGTAGCTTTTTAAACGCGGCTTCCAATTTGTCCGATAGACCTTCAAATGCCAAGACTGATTTCCATCCTTTCGAACTGCTCTACTGCAGCAGCAGCTGCGATACGGTTTTAATCTTGACCGTATATTCGTTTATTTCCCTGGAGAGGCTGTGCCTCATATTGTATTCACTGATATCATTAGCCAGGTCGATGATTTCGTTTAAACCGTCGCGCATTTCCTCAAAACGGTGCGCGAGCTCCAGGCGGCTTTCCATTTCAAAAAGCTGCATTTCGGCTCTTTTGATGGCGTCACGGACACCTTGGCGGGTGATGCCCTCGTTAATGGCAATCTCGGAAAGCGATAGATCGTCATTATAGTAATAACCCAAAAAGTCCCTTTGCTTTTGGGTAAGCATATCGCCGTAAAAATCAAGCAAGACCGTTATTTCAAGATTTTTGGCCACGGATACACCTTCTTCTCTATTTAAAACTCGATTGAATGAGCGTTTATGTGTAAAGCTTTCAACTTTACAGGGCATCATTATACAAGAAAGAAAAGCCGGTGTCAAGCATAAAATCCTGACGCCGGCAGCGGGTTTTTAACAATTTTTGGTTGAAAACAAGTGGAAAAATTCCGTCGTTTTACATGACTGCTACAAATTGTGCTTCTCAGCCGCTCAAACCGCTACATATACGCAGCAAAAATGTGGAAAAGTTGAAAACTATGTGGAAAAAAATTTTATAAATATTTTTTACAGCTTTTCAAAGCTGTCGACACTCAGCACAAAAACAGTCGCGCCCTTCACCTTTGCCGTCACATTCACATCCGCCGCGCCCAACCCTCTGCCAAGCGCCGCGCTTGTCGGCACGCTTTTTTCCCTGGTACTGCTGTGCGTTGAAATAATCTCTTTTATTTTGCCGACTTCGTCATCCGCCGCGCCGATGAGCAGGGTCGTGTTACCGGCCATTAAAAAGCCGCCCGTTGTGGATAGTTTGGTGACAAAATACCCTTCATTCGTCAGGAAATTGGTGACCTCGGCGCTGTCGTCATTGTTGATAACGGCTAAAACAAGTTTCATGGCTTTCTCCTTCATCACAGGTACGGATTGAGTCTGCGCAGGCTTTCTTTGTTGAGAACCCGCAGGTCCGGTATTTCATAGCGATTGTCGCTGGAATCTTTAATCAGCACCCTGCCGTCATACAGCGTTTTAATGTCGGAGTGAACATGTTTGACTTCGAATGTGTGCGGTCCGTTGTCTGTCGCGACACGGAACCTCAGCTTGCCGTATTTTTCCACAACGGACAGAACTTCGGTGATCTTCGGCACCAGGTAGTATTCCGCAAGCACTTCTTCAACCGCTTTGCGGCTTTCCGGCATCAGGGTGTTTAAATCGCGGATAACGGCCTGCTCAACGCCCTCGCTGTCCAACAGGGTGATGTATTTTTGCAGCCCGGTCAGCGGAAAAAGACGATGTGCCTCTACATCATAAAAAACCCTGCCGTCATACATCTCAACATGGAGCTGGATGCCGTCATTGCGGGTGATGCGGGCATTATCATTTTCTATATAAGTTCTTTCATCCATTATATATCATATCCTTCCGCTTGTCACGAAGAAAATTGCCGTATTCCGTCCGTCCTATTCTGCTGACCACTGGCCACTAAACACTACTCAAAGTTCTCCGCTTCCTTGCCTTCCCTGATTTTTTCGGAAAGGGACTGTATCTCGATGAGCTTGAAGTATTTGCCCTGCAGCGCCATCAGTTCATCATGCGAGCCGAATTCGATGACCTCGCCTTTATCAATCACCACAATCTTATTCGCTTTGCGCAAGGTGGACAGCCGGTGCGCGATCATCAGCGTGGTGCGCCCGCTGATGAGGCGTTCGATGGCCTGTTGGATGAGGTGCTCCGTTTCGGAGTCCACCGCAGCCGTCGCCTCGTCAAAAATCAGAATACTCGGGTTTTTAAGCACTGCCCTGGCGATAGAGATGCGCTGCCTTTCACCGCCGGACAGCCCAACACCGCGCTCCCCGAGCATGGTGTCGTAAGCATCCGGTATGCGCGCGATGAAGGCGTGGGCGTTTGCCACATCCGCGGCATGAATAACCTGTTCCACATCCGCGTCCGGCGCGCTGTAGGCGATATTGCGGAAAATCGTATCCCGGAACATCATCGGTTCCTGCTGCACATAACCGATTTTACCGCGGAAGGAGGTGATGTCGATATCCTTGATGTTGACATCATCCACGAGAATATCGCCCTCATAATTGTCATAAAACCGCATCAGCAGGTTGACCAGCGTGCTTTTGCCCGAGCCGGTAGTGCCCACGATGCCGACGATGTCGCCGGGTTCGATGACAAGGTTGATGTTGACGAGTGTCTTTTTGATCCGGTCAAAAGAAAAATTGACATTCCTGAATTCAATCTTGCCTTTAAAGTGGTCTACCGTGTTGCCCTCGCCGAAGTTCTGCTCGGGCTCGGCGTCGATGATGTCCAAAATCCGCTCCGCTGAAGTTAAGGCGTTTTGATAGGTGTCGTTGAGTGTGGCAAAAAAGTTGATGGGACCGTAGAACATACCGGTGTAGGAGATAAAGGAAACCAGCAAGCCGATGGAAATCCGGTCCGGCGTGTTGATGACCCAGTAACCGCCCATCGCCCAAATCAGCAGGGAACCGCAAGTGACAAAAAAGGTGACGACGGAAGGGAAAACATTGGACAGTACGGCTGCCTTGCGGTCTTCCCGCAGCCAGTCTTTGTTGTACGCCTCGAACTTGTTCGAAGCCCTTTTTTCGCCGGTGAAAGACTTGATTACCCGGATGCCGGGCAGCGTGTCCGACAATATGGAACTGACCGCCGCCCAACGCCGCCAGATTTTACGGTAAATCGGGGAGATGCGCTCCCCGAAATATTTTGCGCCGATGACCACAAACGGTACGGGGGTGAGCGAAAGGAGCGTGAGCTTCCAGTTTAAGATGAACATAATCACAACAATGCCGATCATCAAGAAAAACTGAATAACCGCCTCCTGCGAAATGCGCAGCATAAACGCCTGCAATGTCGCCGTGTCGCCGCTTACGCGGGAAATGACGGAGCCGGTGCTGGTTTTGTCATAAAAATTAAGCGGCAGGTATTGCGCTTTGTCATAGATATCATTCCGCAGGGAGGTGACAATCCGGTCCCCCGTGATGCGCATAAAAAACCCGCGCACCGCGCCGAGGATGTGCTGCAAAGCATAGATGCCCAGCAGCGAGCAGACAAGGATGACCAGAAAGTTAAAGTTGTCACTTTTGGGGATGGTGTTGTCGCCCAGCCTGTCAACCAATAGTTTTGTCGCATAGGGCGGCGCGAGCGCCAGCGATGTGGTAATCAGCGACAGCCCGAGGCAAAAAGTCATCACTTTCCACTCGGGTTTAACATATTTGGCCAGTTTTTTAACCAGTTTGCCCTTTGACGCGCAGTTGATACATTCCGCGCCCTGGCGGCTGAGTACCCGCCCGCATTTGGGGCAGACGGATTTTTTCTTTTCAAAGGTCGCGTCGACGATTTTGAACTCTTCTTGAGCGTCCGCGCCTTTGGCAATGTTTTCGGTGAACATGGCGGCGGCATCGCTGAGTTCCGCAATGGAATAAGTGAAGCGGAAGATGTCCAGCTGCCGGCCGTCTTTTTTTACCCGCAGTACCGCGTTGCCGTACATGCGTTTAACGGTGGATTCTTCCACCTCGCTGTGGGGCACTATAAAAACCCCGCCTTTGTGCCGCTCATCAAAAACGATAAGGCGTTTGTCCGTGGCAACAAGTGCGGAGCAGGCATATTTGCCGGCAAGATTTAAATCGCCGACGATGGCAAACATCGCCTTTTCACCCTCAAGCAAGCGTTCGGCGGCCTTGCGGCTGAATTCTTCAGGCACGGGTATGTTCGTCAGCAAATCTTTAGGCAGCATAGGCGGATTCATATCCTTTCGGCGGGACCCGGGTCCGGTGTCAAATAAAATGGAAAGCTTCAAAATCAAACTCAGTTGCCTTAGTTTTATTTTGAAACTCTCCGTCAAATCACAATCTATTGTGTTTCTACGCCCCCGTTATACCATAAAGAACAACATAGCGCAACCCTTATTTACAAATTGTTAGGATTATTTTATAAAATCGGCGGACAGGCTAAAAAAATCCGTCATTCGGCGGTACTTTCGGGCAAAATTTCAATAGTTGCCATACTATTCTGCATTAAAATTGTAGACACAATTTTAATCAACAAGCAAAGCTTGCCGCTGCGGCTGAAGCCGCAGATAGATAGCATCGAACGGTATATCCGGCAGCAAATGCTGCCCCCGCTGTCTTCAGACACCGGATTAAAAGATAGACTTGTCTATCTTTTAAATGTAGATTAGTATCAGCGTTTGCGGTTGCCTGCCGGGCGGCATAATTGCAGGCGCGTTCATAACAACCATTCAAAAAGTTTTCATAGTGTAATATGAAAACTTTATAAAAACGGAAGTTTTTATAGTAGGATATGAAAACTATTGACATTTGACCTGTTTGTATCGTATACTGCCGGTGAAAAGAGGTGTGCTTATAATGGTTCAAAGAAAGCAATACATGGATAAACTTGTCAAGATGAAGGATAAAAAGATCATAAAGGTGGTTACCGGTGTCCGCCGCTGTGGCAAGTCAACGCTTCTGATGCTGTTCAGAGAATATCTGAAAAGCTGTGGAATCAATGAAGACCAAATCATATCCGTCAACTTTGAGGATGTTCAATCAAAGCCTCTGCTTGACTATGAAAAACTGCATGAATATGTTGTCGAACGCCTTGCCGCCGGCAAAATGACCTATGTGTTTTTGGATGAGATTCAAAATGTGCCCGATTATCAAAAAGCGGTAGACAGCCTTTTCATAAAAGACAATGTTGACATTTATATAACCGGTTCTAACGCATATTTTCTTTCCGGCGAGCTTGCAACGCTTCTCTCCGGCAGATATGTGGAAATCAGCATGCTGCCGCTTTCGTTTGCGGAGTATTATGAAATGAAAAGCGGCAACAAGCGCGACGCTTTTATGGAGTATTACCGCATGGGCGCGTTTCCGTATATAACATCAATCGATGACGATGATATCAAATATGATTATTTAAGAGGTGTTTACAACACGGTTTTACTGAAAGATGTTGTAGCGAGGAAAGGGATTGGCGATGTCACCTTGCTTGAAAGCGTCATCAAGTTCTTGTTCGACAATATCGGGAACATTGTATCTTCAAAAAAAATAGCGGACTCCCTGACTTCCTATGGCCGAAAGACAACTTCCGTGACGGTTGACGGGTATATCAAGGCATTGATGGAATCTTTTGTTTTGTATAGAGCAGGCCGGTATGATGTAAAAGGTAAACAGCATTTGAAATCGCTTGAAAAATATTATGTTGTTGATATCGGGTTGCGAAATCTGCTGCTTGGCGAAAAAAATGCCGACATCGGGCATATCCTTGAAAACATCGTGTATCTTGAATTGATACGGCGGGGATATACGGTGAATATCGGTAAGGTGGGCGAGAAAGAGATCGACTTTATCGCTTCAAAAAGCGGGGACAAGATATACTATCAGGTTGCGGCAAGCGTTCTTGACCCGGCTACCTTTGCACGGGAAATCGACCCGCTGAAAAAAGTGGGGGACAATTACCCGAAGTACATTCTGTCGATGGACGATTTCCCGATGAGCGAGGACGGAATTGAGCAGATGAACATAATCGACTTTTTGCTTGAAAAGTAATACTTGCATTTATTATATAAAAGGGTCGGATAACAACAAAAGCCTCACTTTTCGAGTGGGGCTTTTTTGCGAGCAGATTGCATAGAATATGACAGAATATTTGTGAGGAATAACAAGACTGTAAAGGTTGCTTGAATTTGCAATAATAGTATTGTATAGTAAATAACGATCGTGCGATAACAAAATTACGCGGCTATGCAACAACACCCGGTTCGTTGCAGGGGCAAACTGTGTTCGTCCGAAATGAAATACAAAGGTACTGGGGATATGCTTTTGCAGGTGGCAACAATGGATTTGCGCGCACGAAAAAACATTCGTTTGCGGGGTTATGATTATTCGCAAAACGGCGCGTATTTTATTACCGTTTGTACGCAACATAGACAACACACATTAGCCCGTATTGTAGGGCAAGGGCTCTGCTCTTGCCAAAACCAAAACGACAAACCAACAACCGTAGGGCAAGGGCTCTGCTCTTGCATCACCTGTAAAAGCGTTTTATCCCCAATCGGTAAAATTGTACAAAATGAACTGAATAAAATACCTGAACGGTACCCGAGGGTAAAATTGGATAAATTTGTAATAATGCCAAACCATGTCCACGCTATCATATCAATTTGCAACAATTCTGATGCAATACAACAGACGCAAGAGAGGCAAGAGCAGAGCCCTTGCCCTACGGTCGGGGATATAATCTGCGCATTTAAATCCATAACAACCAAAACGGCAAACAATGCCGATGAAACCCCGGGACGAAAAATATGGCAATTTCGATTTCACGACCATATCATCCGTAACGATGAGGAATACAACAAAATTTGGCAATATATCGATGAAAATCCAATGAAATGGCAAGACGATTGCTATTACGAATAAATTGCCAATGCACCGAAAATGTAGGGCAAGGGCTCTGCCCTTGCCGAAACACGAACACAATCATAATCCCATACCGGCAAGAGCAGAGCCCTTGCCCTACGAACAACCAACCAAACCATCATTAAGAATATAT
>CAZTCR010000068.1:0-11040 GCA_964612185.1 uncultured Eubacteriales bacterium | reverse complement strand
TTTGAACAATCGCGCCGGGTATGGTTGTGACCGGAGCAACGGGTGTGCCGTTGTTGGCATTGAAGGTGAGCGTGACCGGTGTCGCGGACCAGCCGGCATACAATGTGCCGCCCTGGTACGGCATCGGATACGGCCAGGATACCAGCTGCGTGCAAGCGGGGTCACTAAACCAGCCCGCAAAAACATAAGACTCTTTGACCGGGCTGGTCGGCTGTGTGACAGGGGTGTTGACATTTGCCGTAACCGGGCTGACGGGCGTGCCGCCGTTGGATTCAAAGTTAAGCGTATAGCTGCGCGCGGTATACTCAAAATTGATTGTTGTCATCGGCAGCGTGAGGATAATGCTCACCGGGCTTTGCTCAAACGGGTCCAAAAAATACCCCGGTATCGTCGGCGCGATGGCTTGCAGGACATAGCCGGTTTCGGTTGTGGACCCCGTCTCCGCGGGAATAATCGCGGTGGCTGTGCCCTTGACAAAGTAATTTATTGCCCAAGAATAAGTGGTTGCCGCAAAAGAACCGATTTGCATAAAAGTGACAGAAAAAAGAAGAACCGGTACGAGAAGCAGACTGAAAACACGCGTGAACAGCTTTTTCATCTTATTCGCTCCCTTATTCAATGTCCTGTTTAACATCTTTTCACTTTGCCGCGCGGCCTGCGGTCGCGGCAGATGACCGAAAAAAGCAAATCTCCATAAAATAATATAACATAAATTTTGGTTTATGTAAATTATAAATAAATTCGGCGCTTCCGGATAAATTTTAGAAATACGCACGCATTACCCAATGGTACAGAGCAGCCGCCGGAAAATTTCGGCAGCTGCTCCCAACAATACATTTTGTGCTAATTCAGCTTAAGAAGCCAACCCGGTGCTCTGGTTAATGGTCACGATATAGTTTTCGGCATCAACCGCTATGCCGGCATCGATGCTGTCTATGGTACCATCGCCGTTGAGGTCAGCGGCCTTTATATACGCCGCGTCTTCAGCCGGATCCCAGTTGACAATGTTGTTTTCAACATCCACCATAACACCGGCGTCTATACTGTCGATATCGCCGTCCCCGTTGACATCGCCGTAAATAACGATGCGGAAGGTCAGGACGACCGCCCCGGTGCTGTCGTCTATAACATTCACCACCGTGCCGGTACCGATGCTCCCCGGTGTGTATTGCAGCGAGTAGCCGCCGGCAACATCCACAAAGCCGTTTTCAAACTGTTCCGCGCTGATGCCGGGTGTCAGGCCGTAGATCATACCGCTTCCGCCGTCAATCACACAACCGGAACCCGCCTTCGGCGCGATGATTTCGGCCTGCGACGCGTCTTTTACCCAAACTGTTCCGGCAAAAACATGTTGATAGGTCAGGTAGCCGGGTTTGGTGGTGACTGCTAAAAAGCCGTCCATTGCCGTAGGGGGATCGTCTGCAAATTGAATATAATCGGGCGCGGTCATTGTGCCGTCAACAGTTATACTGCCGCCGGCAGTAATCATCGCGCCTACCCGGTTCGCGGTGACATTGCCGCCGATTTCCGCCACGCCGTTATAGACATTTACACCGATGCCCTCCGGGTTTTCGATCATATCATAACCGTTTGCCTGAACATTCCCGAACACCCTGGCTGCCGCTTCGGAAACACAAACGCCCTGATTGCTTGCGCTGACATTGCCCATAACAACAATGACAGCCCCCGCCTGCGCATGGACGCCGTAACTGTTGAGTTGTGCCGCCGTCACATTACCCAAGACAGTCAGCGAAGCCTCGTTGTACGCATGGGCAGCCGTGCCCCACATTTCGGATGCCGCGGCATTGGTAACCGTTACCTCGCACAACGCGGAATTGGAGGTGGTCGTTACCCCGTAGGCTTTACCGGTCACATTCAGCTCGCCCGAGCCTGTTAGATATACAGACCCTCCGTTATAAGCGTTTAACCCGGCGCCGTTTTCCTCCGGATTGTTAATGTTAAGCGTATAGCCGTTGAGTTCAAAAGTCACCTTTTTATTCTCCAAATACACACCGCTGTTATAATCAATGTTTTTTAGCAGGGTAATCGTTTTTGATTCCCCGTACGCTATCGCGTCAAGCGCTTCATTCAAAGCGGCGTAGCCGGTCTCTCCGATTGTGCAAATGGTTTCTCTTGGCATCGCGGTCGCGTCCGCTTCGAGTCCGCTGCCTTCGCTGTTGCACGCGCGCACCTTGAAGGCGTACCATGTACCGTTTATCAACCCGTCAAATGTGCAGGCGGTTGCCAAGCCCGCGTCTGCCCAGGTTGCGCCATTATCCTTTGACACCTGATAATTCAATATCTCTCTGCCGCCGTCGCTGACGGGTGCCGTCCAGCTGAGTTCTGCCAGGCCGTCACCGGGCACGGCGGTGAAGTTTTGCGGCATTGAGGGTACCGTGTATATGCGTTCGCCCACGCTTTTAATCCAAACATTACTGGTGCCGTCCGTGTAAGTAAGAAAACCGCTTTTGGTAGTCGGTTCGGTTGTTTGCTCCGGTGTTTTTTCCGTTTCTCCAACAACAATAAATGGGATTGCGGAGGAAAGGCTTCCGCTTATTGTCACAGTTCCGTTGCCGTAACTATAGTTTTTTTCAGCCTTCGCGCCTATTCCGTATGAAACCACATTCCCGGCTACATTTATCGTGCCCCCATACGCATAAACGCCGGTGTTGTTTACCCCTTGTACGGTTACATCGCCGCCGACAGTAACCACAGACCCCCCGTTTGCGCGCACACCGGCGCCTTGTATCATTTGCGCATTATTGCCGAGTACATGGATATTACTGCCCACCGTTACGGATGTACCGGGGTTTGTCCAGATGATAACGCCCGAATTACCTGCCGTTATATTGCCGTTTACCACGATATTGGCGTTTCTCGCGTTAACCTCAATACCGGTCCTGCTTGCCGCCACATTGCCGTTAACCGTAACTTTACCGCCGTCCAGGTAATTGCCGGAGCCGTACATGTGAATGCCGACAGCTTCTTCGCCGGGCGAGTCTATGTTATCGACAGTAACCTCCGAATTCAGGCCGAGAACATTCACTCCGCCGCCGGCGGAAGAGCCTTTAACATTGAACTGACCTGTTCCTCCGCCGGAAAGCCTGACTTTGCCGGCACTGTTCACCGTGAGCGCGTAGGAATACACCGCTTCGGGGTTTTCGCTGATATCCAGCAGCAAATTGTAATCCCCAAGCTCAAAATAAACCGTTTTGCCGGCTATGGATATGGGTGAGGTGTGGGTGATATTGTCCAGCAGTTTTATGGTTTGCCCGTTTGTCACGGCCGCCAAGGCATCATCCAAACCGGCGTATTCCACCGTTCCGATCACGCACAAATTGATGGACTGCGTAACGGCGGATACATTGAAGGGGACGCAGATTGTAAATACCATCAATAAGCACACTACCAAAGAACCGATCCGTTTCATTTTGATTACCTCCGTTTGTTTTTCATGTGCTGAGAGAATTTTTGGTAAGCCCGAACCATTGTTTCATGCCAATAAACCATTTATTAATATAGTATCACAAAAGGCAAAAAAGCAACAGCTCCTGAACCGGCAGAAAACAAGGCGTTCTGTAGCGTTTCATAAAACCGGACCTTTCTGTTGTTTGTTTTGTTATATTATTGTATATGTATGGGCTCACCTGTTGGTTTAACGGGCAGCCGGATTGCATCATCCGCCTGCGCGGTTGTCAGCTGCCGCGGGCTTGCGTGGGTCGTACCGTAAAAGGAATCTTCACAAAATAATATATCACAAGTTTTGTTTTTTGTAAATTGCAAATAAGCTTTTTGATGTTTTTTCTTTGTCAACTGTCATAATCAGACCGCATCATTTCACAACAATACCACAGGCCAACCAACTTTTTTTCGCCAACTTTATGCATCTGTTTTCAAGTCCCATCCTTGGCATTGACGAACATTTGTTCGACTGCTACAATGAAATTACAGGGCATCCAAAGCGGGTGCCGATGAAGCAAGAAAGGAAAGGTGAAGATTATAAGCAAATACATCGAGGCGACCACCCTGCCGACACCGGAGGAAGCAGACATGGCACAGCGTGCCTGCTGCGGGCGGGTATGCAAGATGTGCGAATCCCCTGCCGAATACGCCTGGCGGCGCAGAACCGTTGACCTGGCACTGCTGCTGGAAGATGCCGTCGCGCATGATTTGAGCGAGGGAGAACGCGCGGCGATTGAAAAATACTGGTTTGACGGCATGACGCTCACCCAAGTGGCAGCGGAAACCGGCCGGGCACCGCCCAATGTGGCGCGGACGCTCGAGCGCGCGAAACAAAAGCTCCATGCCGCCCTGCGCCTGACGGTGATGTACCAGTACAACCTGGAAAACGCGGAGCTTGTCCCCATCGCCGTGCGTAAAGCGGCCGCAGTGACCGCAGCGCAAAGGCAAAAAGCATGCAGTACCGGCGAAACGCTCCGAAACCTGCGCCTGCGGGAAAACATCGGCGCCGCGCAGCTGGCAAGAACGCTTGAAATGCCATTGAACCGCCTGCGGGCTGCGGAATCGGATAAAATACAATTAAATGCGAAAGAGCTGCTTTTATTGGCAGCATTTTTTAATACAACCACAGATTTTTTACTAAAAGGTTATAGCGAAAACAAGGTTCCCATCGCACAACAAGTTGCTCATTTGCAAAGGGGATCATCGTCTGTGCCAGGGCCGGATTAAATAAAATCATTCCACCAAACAGTCACTGCCTTTTCAGGCGGTTCTTCTTTTCGCCGAAACATTTTCCGCCGAAAATGTCTTCTGCTTATCGTTTGATTTTTTATCGGCGGAGAAACGGAGCAAGATGAAGGAAAACAACGCACTCAACAACCTTGCCGACAGCTATTTGGACGCCGCGGTGCTGCAAGGCGAACTCATCGGACAGAACAGGGAGAAACTGCGTTTAAGCAAAGCGGTGTTTAATGACAAAGAAACCATGCGGCTCAAACGCCTGCTCTGCCTGCTTTACAAGCAGAAGCGGGAACTGGTGGAGACCGCGAATTACCTGAAAAACTATTATCGTTTCAGCCCCGGCATTGTCTGAAAGACTGCTTTCAGACATTTAAAAAAGCGCTTGTCAGCCATAAAGGGCGGCTGACATTTTCTGTAAAAAATCGCTCTTTTAGAAAAGGAACCTACTGAATTATGAGAGAAATTACAGCCACCATTGCGCCAAACTCGCTTGTAACGGTGACCGGTGACGCCGGCTTCGCGGGGGAACACAACGCCGCGCGGCTGACGGTGGAACTCAATGATGAGCTTGGCGCGGCGGATGTCAGTTACCACTGCTTTTGCTTTGACCCGTATGGACTCGGCAGGAAAATCGTGAGCAACAATATTTATGGTTTGGCAAGCGATGCCCCCGCATACCGGGCGGGCAGCGCGCTTGTCTGCCCCCTGCCGGAAGCGCTGACCGCCACGGGCGAACTCACGGTGCAGATTGAGGCGCACCGGGTGGCGGACGGCGAGGTGAAATGCATTACAAAATCCGGCATCTTCACCCTGACCTTTGAGCCGTCGGTCATTGGCAGCGAGGAATCGCCGGACGACTGCTGCAACCTGCTCGCGCGCATACAGGCGGCTTTGGCAGGCGCGGAAGGTCCCGGCGCGGGTATTACAATCTGCTCACCGGCGGCTTACGCGGCGCTTGCGCCGAAAAACCCGGCTCGGTTTTACCTGGTGGATGACGCGCAGGGTAATGATGAGGAAATCGGCGGCGGGGATGATGAAGAACCGGAAGAGCCGGTTGCCGTCACCGGTGTCACGCTGAACACCAACGCCGTATCCCTGCCCGCAGGCACAAACCAAACACTCACGGCAGCCGTCGCGCCGGCAAATGCCGCGAACAAAGCGGTGGTGTGGCATTCGTCCAACACCGGGATTGCCGCGGTTAATCAGTCCGGCACCGTGACAGGCACCGGCAGCGGCAGCGCCGTAGTTACCGTGACAACTGCGGACGGCGGGTTCACCGCGACCTGTACGGTGACGGTTGCGGCGGTCTTGCCCGGCTTGTGGCAGGGTACCAAAACCGCCAACGGCGTAACCGTGACGATAACGGGCAACCATGTAACACTGAGCGGCACCAAAACCGTCGCCGACAGCTCGGGGGGCGGCGGTTACCTGACAAGCAACCTGGTTGGGCTGTTCGCCGTCCCGGCCGCGTGGTACACCTTTGCCGCCGGCACGCAGATAACCATCGTTGTCGCCAATCAGACGGGCACAGCTGCCTGCGCCCCCGCCAATGCCGCTTGCGTACTGCGCAGAACGGACAACACCATCCTCACCGGCGCAACCTGGGGCAACCCGACCGGTACATTCACCTACACTTGCGCGGCCGCCACACCGGTTTACGGCCTGCTGTTTTACCTGCAAACCGGCGAAACGCTTGTGAACTACGGGTTTGATGTGGAGTTTTGGGTGAACGGGGTGAGGTGGGTATAGGAGAGCGCGAGCTGAGCGTTGGCTGAGCAGTTGCTGAACAGTAGTAAAACGATTGCTAACCTATTGCTCACCCATTGCTAACCTATTGTTCACCAAATCATTTTATAATCTGATTAATAAGACTGGAGTGAAAAAACATCACAAAGCGACTATTCCTCGGCGACTTGGAAATTCGCACCGGCACAGCGGCGGCGGACCCTGTGTTGGCGCGGTTTGCCGGTAAAAAGCTGATTGTCACGGGCGACAGCATTACGGAAAAAAACTTCCGTGCCGCGCTCAACTGGCACGATTACCTAAAAGATTGGCTGGGCTTCGGGCTTGTTGTGAACGACGGCAAGTCCGGTACGGGGCTGACGCGCACTTACGGCGGCAATGAAAGCATTTACACACGCATGGACAACTGGGACATTGAAACGGATTACATTTTGGTGATGGCATCGCTTAATGACGGCGGCGGGAACAACACCGCGCTGCCTTTGGGGCAGCTGAGCGACAGCGGGATTGGCACCTCATACTTTGCGGACTGCAAGGCGGTTGTTGAAAAACTGCTGGCGAAATACCCGAATAAGCCCATCGGTTTTATCACCGCACCACCAAGGGGTTCCATGCAGGACCGGGGCACGACACATGGTGTTGACGGCTGGTACCAGCCGTGGAGCGAAGCGCTCAAAACCGTCTGCGCGCATTACTCGCTCCCCTGCCTGGACATTTACCATAACAGCGGTTTGCGGCCGTGGATAGCGGCGAACAACGCGCTGTATTTCGCCTGCGATGCCAGCCCGCAGGGCGACGGTGTGCACCCGAACACGGCAGGGCAGGAGATTTTGGCGCGACGGATTGCGGAGTTTTGCAAAACGGCGCTGTAGCGCCGGTGAGCGATGGGTGAGCAATAGGTTAGCAATAGGTTAGCAATCGTTTAACAATTGTTCAACAACTGCTCAGCAATCGCTCAGCAATTTTCACCAAAAAGACGAAAGGAGTTAATCATTTGACCCAAACAATTTTCATCGACGCCGGGCACGGCGGAACGGACCCCGGCGCGGTTGCCGGCAGTTTTATAGAAAGCGAAATCAACCTCAAAGCAGCGCTTGCCGCACGGGACTACCTGGCTGACTACGACTGTGAGGTGATTTTAAGCCGTACAGGCAACACATCCAACAAGGTGACCGACTCCACCGCAAAGGCAAAAAAGGCCGGCGCGGCGGCCGCCGTTGCCATCCACCACAATGCCGGGGGCGGCAACGGGTGCGAGGTGTTTTACTGGCAGACGGATGCACAGGCAAAGGCGCTCGCGCAGGAGATTGACAAACAATTCAAACTCCTCGGGCAGAACAGCCGCGGGGTAAAAGTAAGCAGCGAAAAGGCATACAACTTTGGCGTATGCCGCATCAACGCGAAAAACGGTATCCCCGCGGTGCTCGGTGAGTTCGCGTTTTTGGACAACACGGCGGATAGGCAGGCGGTTGACAGCGACGAAAAAATCAAAGCCGAGGGGCAAGCGTACGGCAAGGCGCTCGTCAGCTTTCTCCACCTTAAACCGAAGAAACCGCCATCCGTCAGCGCCGCGGCCGAAAGCGGCACGGCGGGGCAAAAAGTCCGGCTGACGCAGGCAAACCTGTACGCTTCCGCCTCCGCTCGTGTCGCAGCGCGCAAAATAACGGGTGACTATTGGCTGTATGACGGCAAGGCGCTCTTGAACCGTTACCGCATCACCAATACCGCCGAGCATGTTGGCAAACTGCCGCTGGCCAAACATGTGACGGGGTGGGTGGACGCGGGGGATATCGTTGGCAGAGCGATGGGTTAACAATGGGTGAGCAATGGGTTAGCAATCGTTATACTACTGTTCAGCTATTGCTCAGCAACTTCTCAACAATCGTTAAATTGAAAGGAGTATTAATGAACATTTCAACTTTTTTGCTCGAGCAAGGTCTCATCCTTATCCCCGTTTTATACATCATCGGTATGATGCTCAAGGGCGCGCAGTGGATACCGGATAAGTACATCCCTTTGATTCTATTGCCAGCGGGCATTGCGGGCAGCCTGGGGCTGCTCGGTTTTTCGTTCGCCTCGGCGGTGCAGGGGGTGCTGATTGCGGGCGCCTGCGTGTACGGCAATCAAATCGGCAAGCAGCTGGAAAAGCAGGAGTAGAATACCCCTTGACGCGAAAAAACACCCTTTCGGGTGTTTTTTTGTTGTCTTTTTGTGTTGTCTGTGAGCAGCTTAATCTTGCCCGATGCCCGCTTGCAGCAGCGCTTCGGCCACGGGTAAATCAACCGGATATGTGATTTTGAGGTTGTACACCTCGCCGCGGACAATACGCACCGGCTCGCCTTTGAGGGTGTAAATCATACAAGCATCCGTGAGCTTGGCCTGTTCTTCCCCGCTGAGCGCCGCGAGCAATGCTTTGAGCCTTTTGGCTTTGAAGGACTGCGGGGTCTGCGTTTGGTACATGCGCGCCCGCTCGGGGATAAAGGTCACCGTCTCCCCTTCCGGACTTTCCGCAATGGTGTCGCACGCCGGGATATAGGTACCGCAGGCGCCGTACGCTTCAGCCGCGGCGATGTTTTCGTCAATGATGCGCTGTGTAACAAAGGGGCGCACCGCGTCATGGGTGACAATCACCGTTTCATTGTCCAGCCCGAACTGCTCTTGAATATAGTCCAGCGCGCGGATTAGGGTGCCGTTGCGGTCTTGCCCGCCGGCTAAAACGGTTATTCTGTCCGTTTCACCGAAGTGTTCCGTCATCATGGCGCGGGTAGCGTCCACCCATGGCGCGGGGCAAAGTATCAGTATCTTTTCAAGCGCCGGGTTGGCAAAGAACTTTGCCGCGGTATGCGTAATAACCGGTTTGCCGCCCAAGGGTAAATACTGCTTGGGCGTTTCACCGCAGTTCATTCTGCTGCCGGAGCCGCCGGCAAATATCGCGCCGATTACCATACGGTCCCCTCCCTTACAGCCTTTTCATCGTGGGGAACAGGAGAACATCGCGGATGGAGTGGCTGTCCGTGAGCAGCATGGTCAGGCGGTCAATGCCGATGCCGATGCCGCCGGTAGGAGGCATGCCGTATTCCAAAGCGGTTAAAAAGTCTTCATCGGTGGTGTTGGCTTCATCGTCACCCGCGGCAGCGAGCGCTTCCTGCGCTTCAAAACGGCCGCGCTGGTCAATGGGGTCATTGAGCTCCGAAAAAGCGTTGGCCAACTCTCTGCCGGTAATAAACAGCTCAAAACGCTCGGTATAATCCGGGTTGGCAGGCTTGCGCTTGGCAAGGGGTGAAATCTCGACCGGATGGTCCAGGATGAACACGGGCTGAACCAAATGTTCTTCCGCATACTCTTCAAAGAACAGGTTGAGCAAATCGCCTTTTTTGTGCCTGGCTTCAAACTCCATATGCCGTTCTTTCGCGAGTGCCTGCGCGCCGGCTAAATCCAGCGTGTCAAAATCAACACCGGCGTATTTTTTAACGGCTTCCACCATGGTCAGGCGCTCAAACGGCTTGGAAAAATCGATTTCCACCCCGTCATAGCTGATAACGGGGGTGCCGAGCACCTTGACGGCGACGGTGCGGATAAGGTCTTCCACCAAATCCATCATGCCGTTGTAATCGGTATAAGCCTGATAGAGTTCCAGCAGTGTGAATTCCGGATTGTGGCGGACGGAAAGCCCTTCGTTGCGGAAAACACGGCCGATTTCGTAAACACGCTCCAACCCGCCGACAATCAGGCGTTTGTGATACAGTTCCAGCGATATGCGTAAAAACAAATCCTCATCCAGGGAATTGTGGTGTGTGGTGAACGGCCTTGCCGCCGCGCCCCCGGCGTTGGGGACAAGGATGGGGGTTTCCACTTCAATAAAATCCTGCTCGTCAAGCCGGTTGCGGATTTCGCGGATAATCAGGGAACGCTTGATAAAATTCTGCTTGACTTCCGGGTTGATGATTAAATCGATATAGCGCTGGCGATAGCGCGTGTCCGTATCTTTTAATCCGTGGAATTTTTCCGGCAGGGGCAGGAGTGACTTGGTCAACAACCGGATTGCCTTCGCATGGACGGAAATTTCACCCCGGCGGGTGCGGAAGACAAAACCCTTGACTTCCACAATGTCCCCGATATCCCATTTTTTAAACTCGGCAAAGCAGTCCTCACCGATGTCATCAATCTTTACATACACCTGCATACGGCCTGTGCGGTCGTGGATGTCGATAAAATTCGCCTTGCCCATGTCGCGCCGGGTCATGATGCGCCCGCAGATGGAGACATCCGTGTTTTCCATCGCTTCAAAATTTTCAATAATTCCGGCGGCAGCCGCGGTCTGTTGTGCAGTTGTAATGATATACGGGTCTTTGCCCGCGGCTTTGAGCGCGTCGAGCTTTTCCATGCGGATTTGCCGCAGGGCGTTGGTGTCCTGCACTTCTTCAATTTCTTCCCCGTTCACCGGGGTGGTGTTATCGTCAGACATATACAAATTCCTTTCCATAGGTGGTCAGTGGCCAGTGGTCATGTAGGGGACGGGTTTTCCGTCCCGCTTCGATTAAAAAAAAAGGCGGCGGGCTTTGCCCGTCGCCCGTTGTTCACTTGGTTATCTTTAGG
>CAZTCR010000067.1:0-11060 GCA_964612185.1 uncultured Eubacteriales bacterium | reverse complement strand
ATTATATCATTTTTCAGGGTTGGTTTGAAGAGTTTTGTAACAGTCTGCCGTCCCCCGTGTTATAGACGCACACCAACATCTGGCAGCCCGCGCAGGGCATTGATTTGTTTAAAACCCGTCCATTCTAAAATGAAAGTTTAGATTAGACGGGTTTTCTGCATATTATTATTGACGAAACACAAATTGTCGTCTATAATAAAATCACATTTCAGATTGGACGAGTTTTGCGTCGTTATCGTGTTGGTAAATATTGAGTAGGGGTTGAAGTGATGTACATAAAAAGAGCCATTGAAGAAACTGTTTTAAATGTGTCCAAAACATTTCCCGTTCTATTGGTTACGGGGCCAAGGCAGGTGGGTAAAACAACGCTTCTTCAGCAGCTTGCAAAAGAGGACAGGAAGTATGTCAGTTTAGACGACCCGGATGTGCGGCATTTGGCGAAGACCGACCCCGCATTATTCATGCAACGCTACAATCCTCCGGTGTTGATTGATGAAATTCAATATGCGCCGGAAATACTGCCATATATAAAAATCAGCGTGGACAAATCGAAGCGCAAGGGCGAGTTTTGGTTGACTGGTTCGCAGATGTTCCATATGATGAAAAATGTCAGTGAATCTTTGGCAGGCAGGATTGGTATTGTCCGGTTGCTTGGCCTTTCAAGCAGTGAAATTAGCGGTATTACTTCAGAACCGTTTACAACATCTTCGGAAAGAATGATGGCGCGGTTAGATCATACACAGGAAATGGGCGTTAACGACATCTACCGGCGAATATTTAGAGGCGGGATGCCCGGTTTATACGCAGATGATGATTTAAACCTTGATACATTCTTTTCGTCCTATATCAACACTTATTTGCAGCGGGATATAAAAGACTTAACGCAAGTTGCGGATGAAATGGCTTTTTTGAATTTTATGACGATTATTGCTGCCCGCACTGCAAGACCGGTGAATTATGATGAAATTGCGAACGAAGCCGGCATCAGTGCGCCGACTGCAAAAAAATGGCTGTCAATCCTTGTCTCATCCCATATTGCAGCACTGGTTCAACCCTATCATAACAATGTGCTTAACAGAGTTGTGAAGATACCATTAATTCATTTTTTGGACACGGGTCTGTGTGCCTATCTGCTCAAGTGGGGCAATGCCGAAACGCTCGAAAAGGGCGCGATGAGTGGTGCGTTTTTTGAAAGCTGGGTATTTTCAGAAATCTATAAGAGCTATTTGAACGCAGGGAAAGAGCCGCCTCTATATTATTATCGCGACAAGGATAAAAAAGAAATTGATATACTGATTTTGCAGAACGGCACTTTATATCCGATCGAAATCAAAAAATCCGCTTCTCCCGGTACACAGGCAATAAAGAACTTCAAGGTGTTAGATTCGGTGACAAAACCGGAACAGTTTGGATTTTTGGATCAATATAAAATGAATATCGGAGAAGGTGCGGTTATCTGTATGGCAGGCAATCTGCTGCCGATTGATGAAAACAACTGGTATGTTCCGGTTTGGGTTATTTAGAACAACACAGCAGGGGCTGAAATTTCCGCCCCTGCTACCTTTGTTCGTATAAACAGATTAACCGTTCCGCTGTTTTGTGGCTATCCGTAATCACAGAAAGATTGCCATATACAGCGGCATTGTGATCTTTTTGTCCGCTACGCCGATGTTCCCGGAAATTAACTTGTAACCGTATTTTATATCGGGCCGCTTGAGCATTTCATTGAGCGAAAGTGTCGAACCGTTTGTGGATTTAACTTCTATAGGAATGATATGCGACTCATCCGAAATCAGGAATTCAATTTCTTGGGAGTTGTGCTCATTCCGGTAATAGTCGAGCCTGAAGCCCTTTTTAATGAGTATATCAGCTATCAGGTTTTCGTAAATTCCACCCTTGGCATCACCTGTTAAAGTGCCGTCGATGATTGCCTTTTTCATTTCAAAGCCATACATTGACACGAGAATTCCGATATCATTCAGATATAGCTTAAACCAGTTGTCTTTTTCATATGCAACAAGTGGAAATGCCGGTGTGAAAATACAATAACAAAACCTCACAAGGTTTGCATCACGCAACCATTCGAGGCTGTTTTCGTATTTCCGTGCAGTGGAACGCTTTTCGACAACGGAAAACTGAAACTTCTTGTTTTCCTTTGCCAGCTGTTTAGGAATGGATAGATAACAGTTCCTGATTTTTGGCTTTTCAACGGTTTGAGCATAGTTGGAAATATCATCAAGGTAACTGTCGATGATTTTTTGCTGCTCGTTTTGAACCTCCGAGAAATTTCGGGTTTCAAGATATTTGTTAATAACGGCGGGCATTCCGCCGACTACAATATATTCGCGCAAGTGTTTCGTCATGGATTCGTGCATTGACACCGGTACTTTTTCCCTCTTGTCAAAATATTCTTTTAAATACGAAATCGCCTTGTCATCAATTCCGTTAGCCCACAGATACTCCTCAAAATCAAGCGAGTGCATTTCTATCTGTGCTTCATAACCAACCGGAATTGATGTCGCTTCTTTATAGCTGATGCCAAGGAGCGATCCGGAGCCAATCACATCATATTTGTTATCTAGAGCAAAGAACTTGAACGCTGTTCTCGCCTGAGGGCATTTCTGAATCTCATCAAGAAAAATCAGCGTATCACCTTCAATAAACTTTATATGAGGTATCGATAGGGACATTCGCTTGAGAATTTCGTCCACCGACAAATCTCCGGCAAAAATATCAATAAGTCCCGGCGTTTCGATGAAGTTGATATAGATATAACTTTTGTAATATTTTTGACCGAACTGATCGATGATGAAGGTTTTGCCAATCTGTCTTGCGCCTCTGACAAGCAGGCACTCTTGATTTTTTTTGTTCTTCCATTCAATTAGCCGGTCAAGCATTTTTCTTTTCAGCATCAATATCACCCCTTTTTGATAATCAAGACGATATCATTGTAGCATGGATTTTTGGTTTGTCAAGTAAAAAATGCATATAATTAGACAGATGAAACAATAAATAATGCATATAATTAGACAGATGAAATAATAAATAATGCATATAATTAGACATATAATGGCTGCATTGTTTCATAAATATTGAAGTATTATTGATTCCGTTTCAATTTCGCAGTCATACTAACACCCGATTAAAACCCGTTGAAAGAAGAGCGGAATTTCTCCCGCCCCTGCTGCATTTTAATTAAGATTTTAAATACCGATTAAGTTAAAAAATGAGTCTCTCCGCAATCTCCCTGAGCGCCAGACCGAGGAAATCATCGATAACCATCGCACCCAAATCGCCTTCGCCGCGCTTGCGGACAGAAACGGTGCCGTCTTCCACCTCTTTGTCGCCCACAACGAGCATATAGGGGATTTTGTTCAGCTGCGCTTCGCGGATTTTGTAGCCCATTTTTTCGCTCCGGTCGTCCAGCATTACGCGCATGCCGGCGTTAGCCAGCTTTGTTTTAATAGCAGCGCAGGCCTCATGATGCCGCTCGGAAATCGGCAGAATTCTGATTTGCTCCGGAGCCAGCCACAGCGGCATAGCGCCGGCGTATTTTTCAATCAGTGTTGCCAGGGTGCGCTCGTAACAGCCGATGGATGTGCGGTGGATGATATACGGGCGTTTCTTCAAACCATCTGCGTCGATGTAAGTCATATCCAGGCGTTCAGCCAGGTAGCGGTCAACCTGAATGGTTATCAGCGTGTCTTCTTTGCCGTGCACATTTTTAATCTGTACATCCAGCTTCGGCCCGTAAAACGCCGCTTCGCCGACGGCTTCTTTGTATTCAATGCCAAGGCTGTCGAGTATTTCTTTCAAAATGGCTTCCGTTGTGGTCCACAGCTCTTCGTCATCAATGAATTTTTCTTTATTATCGGGGTCATGTTTGCTGAACCGGTAGGTCAGGTCCTCCGTTAGGCCGAGCGTGGCTGTCATGTAATTGACAAGGTCCACAACGCCTTTGAATTCGTCCGACAATTGTTCGGGTGTGCAAATCAAATGCGCTTCGGAGATGGTAAACTGGCGCACACGGATTAGCCCGTGCATTTCACCGGACGATTCATTTCTGAACAGGGTGGAAGTTTCGTTGTAACGAATCGGCAGTTCACGGTAGGAGTGCAGCTCGGTGTTGTAAATGGTGAACTGGAAGGGGCAGGTCATCGGGCGCAGGGCGAACACTTCTTCATCTTTTTCTTCATCACCCAGCACAAACATGCCGTCTTTGTAATGGTCCCAGTGACCGGAAAGTTTGAACAAATCGTTCTTCGCCATCAGCGGAGTTTTTGTTAAAAGATAGCCGCGCCTTTCCTCTTCGTCCTCCACAAAGCGCTGCAGCAGCTGAACAACCTTGGCACCTTTGGGCATCAACAGCGGCAGCCCCTGACCGATAAGGTCGGATGTGGTGAAAAAGCCGAGCTGGCGCCCGATGATATTGTGATCGCGCTTTTTTGCCTCTTCAACAGCCGCCAGATAAGTTTCCATCTCATCCTTATCCGCAAACGCCGTACCGTAAATCCGTTGAAGCATTTTATTGTTGGAATCGCCGCGCCAATAAGCGCCCGTGGCGGATGTGAGCTTGTAGGCCTTGACCTTGCCGGTATCCATTAAATGCGGACCGGCGCACAGTTCAACAAAATCGCCCTGTTTAAAAAAGGAGATTTTCTCGCCTTTGCCCGCATGTTCTCTAATGAGTTCAACCTTGTAATCCTCGCCGGCTTTTTCCATCAGCTTGATTGCTTCATCAGCATCAAGCTCAAAACGCTCGAGTTTCAAGCCTTCTTTTATAATCTTTTGCATTTCGGCTTCGATTTTCTCCAGCACTTCTGGCGTGAACGGAGAATCGACATCAAAGTCATAATAAAAGCCGTTTTCGATGGCCGGCCCGATGGCAAGCTTCGCCTTGGGAAAAAGTCTTTTCACGGCATGGGCGAGCACATGCGACGCCGTATGGCGGAATGCTTTTTTGCCGTCCTCATCGGCAAAGGTTAAGATTTCAAGCGCGCAGTCTTCGCTGACTATCGTGCGCAAATCCTTCACTTCCCCGTTGATTTTGCCAACGCAGGCTGCCTTGGCTAAGCCCTGGCTGAGTGCCTTTGCAATTTCGAAGACCGACAAACCCGCTGCATATTCCCGTACCGAGCCGTCTTTCAGTGTTACTTTAATCATGATAATCTCCTTTATAAATAAAATGCGGATAAATAAAAAAGCCTCATCCCCGAAAAAGGGATGAAGCTTTGTGCTCCACGGTTCCACCCTGATTGCAGATTGCTCTGCCGCTCAAACAGCCTTAACGCGGCTCATTCGGCACACCTTATCTGTTAAGCTTCGATGTACACTCCGCAGTGGTTGCGTCCTTTGACTTTTATCCGCGCTTACAGCCCAAGGCGCGGACTCTCTGGTAAAATCATTTCAAGGCGCTCTCTGCATCATCGTTTTGGAATGTCTATATTGAAATATTAGCGCGATCCGCGCAAAATGTCAAGTGTAATAAGGGATAAATCGTTTGAAAGGCCTAAAAAGCGGCGAGTACACCACCGATATCGGCGTACATACTGCTCAGTCCGCCCGTTGGCTGTACAACTATCTGCCCGAAAGAACAGGTCTCCTTTACAGTCTTGACAAGCGATTTCGCAGCCGGCGCGTTTTGGCAATGGGTAATAACAAGTGTTTTACCCTTCGTCTCCCGGCAGTCATCGGCGATTGTATCCGCAAGTTTTGCAATAGCATTCGCTGAACCGCCCCTCACTTTGGAAACAAGCTTGATGTTGCCGTCCCCGTCGGAGCCGAGAATCAGCCGGATATTGAGCATCGCGAGCGCTTTGCCTAAAAAAGCATTCATTCTGCCGTTTTTCACGAGATTGTCGGTGTTTTCCAAAACAAAGAATATTTTTGACCCGGCGATAAATCCATCGACTTCGGAGATGATTTCGTCAGTCGGCAGCCCCTTGTCAATGCATTCTTTGATTTTTAGCGCAATCAGAAGTTCACAGGCGGAAGCGCTCTTTGAATCAAACACGTGAATTTTTTTGCCGGATTCCTCCGCGATTATTTTGCCCTGTATCGCGCTGTTATAGGAACCGGACAGTTTGGATGACAGCGTCACGGTAAATATAAAATCTGCATCGCTGTTTAAATAAGCGTCCGCATAGTCGCCGGGCGAAGGGCAGGATGATTTCGGGAGCACTTTGACAGTTTTCAATACCCGCATAAACTCGTCGATATCCAGGTTGTCATCGTCAACATACTCTTTATCGCCGATGATCATTTTTAAAGGGATTGAAACGGCATGAAGACTATCTTTGAGATCCTCCGTCAGTTCACAGCAACTGTCCACAAAAAGCTGATATTTCAAGGCAATCATCCTTTCTTTCGTTTTTAAGCAATTTATATATATTACAATAATAGGCTTACATTGTGCAATTGTCAAACAAATTCAGTCTGACAGCTTCTTTGAGCAGCGTTGTGAAACGTATCAAATGACAAAAAAAGATACACCCGGTGAAGGATGTATCTCTTAATTACGCGATAATCAGAAAATTATCTTTGTTTTGAAAAACAGTCGCTGCAATAAACAGGTCTGTCGTTCTTCGGCTGGAAGGGGACTTTCGTTTGAACGCCGCAAGCTGCGCAGGTTGCGTCAAACATTTCTCTCGGGCCGCTTCTGCCGCCGGTCTCGTTTTTGCGGGCGATTCGGCAATCTTTGCAACGGGAAGGCTCATTTGCGAACCCTTTCTCCGCGTAAAAATCCTGTTCACTCGCTGTGAACTCGAAGCTTGCTCCGCAGTCTCTGCAGGTTAAGGTTTTGTCTTCTGCCATGGAGTTTGTTTACCTCACTTAATAAAATTTGCCTTGTTCCGGACTTTTACCGAACCCTTTGCTTGAATAAACAACGCTCTTCATGAGCTTTCCAAGGCGTGTACACACTATACGCCAATAAAAAATATTTGTCAAGCGTTATATTGCATTTAAATGAAATATATATGCGAAATCCGGCGTTATATTGTAAATAGGAATTAAACGGGCAAAGAAAAACCTTGACATAATAGTTATAAAAGTATAAAATATCACGGATGGTGTGCTTTTGTTCCGAGTTATACACCATATAGGGATTAACCCTGTTGACATTTTAATTCAAATTTATTTTGTGGGAAAAAGGAGGTGCGCATCCAAATTGGATTGGTGGATTGTATTAATTATCGTTTTAGTTGTTGCAGCCGCGACCGGCGTTTTGGGCTTTATTCTTGGCGGAATTAACAGGAAGAGAGTGGCGGAAAATGCGATCGGCTCGGCAACCAAAGAAGCAAAAAGGATCGTAAACGAAGCGATTTCACAGGCAGAGTCCAAGAAAAAGGAATTCATCCTGGAAGCAAAGGATGAAATACACAAGCAGAGAGCGGAATTGGAGCGTGAACTTCGCGAAAGGCGCGCTGAGGTACAGCGTCAGGAACATCGCCTGGTTCAAAAAGAGGAAACAATTGACAAAAAGAGCGACAACCTTGAAAAGAAAGAGGAAGCACTCGAAGCGAAAATCAAAAGCGCGGAAGACAGGATCATTGAAATCGACAGCATCAAAAGAAGTCAGTTTGAAATGCTGGAGAGGATTTCGGGTTACACGAAGGAACAGGCAAAAGACTATCTGCTTAAAACGCTTGAGAATGACCTGACACACGAAAAGGCACTCAAAATAATCGAATTTGAGCAGAGAACCAAGGATGAATCCGATGTAATGGCCAGGGAGGTCATTTCCACCGCTATTCAGCGCTGCGCTGCGGACCATGCCGCGGAAGCGACCGTATCCGTAGTGGCGCTGCCCAATGACGAAATGAAAGGCCGCATTATCGGGCGTGAGGGACGGAACATTCGCACGCTCGAAACCATCACCGGCGTGGATTTAATCATTGACGACACGCCGGAGGCTATCACCATTTCGAGCTTTGACCCCGTACGCCGCGAAATTGCAAGGGTGACGATTGAAAAGCTCATTCTGGACGGCCGTATCCATCCGGCGCGTATTGAAGAACTCTACGAAAAATCCAAAAAAGAAGTCGAGCAAACCATCCGGCAGACCGGTGAACGGGCTGTTTTGGATGCCGGCGTCAGCGGTGTAAACCCTGAAATCGTCAAGCTCCTCGGTAAACTCAAATACCGCACCAGTTATGGGCAGAATGTGCTCAATCACTCGCTGGAGGTTTCCTTTATCGCCGGGCTCATGGCGGCGGAAATCGGTGCGGATGTAAAACTTGCAAAACGGGCAGGTCTTCTGCATGACATCGGCAAAGCGCTTGACCACGAAATCGACGGTTCACATGTGGAACTCGGTGTGGAATACGCGAAACGCTTCAAAGAAAGTGACGCGGTCATTCATGCCATTCAGGCTCACCACGGCGATGTGGAAGCCAAAACAATCGTGGCCTGCCTCGTGCAGGCAGCCGATGCCATCTCGGCGGCAAGACCCGGCGCGCGCAGAGAGAATGTTCAGAACTACATCAAACGCCTTGAAAAACTGGAGGAAATCGCCACCTCGTTTGAGGGCGTGGAACGCTCCTTTGCCATTCAAGCCGGTCGTGAGGTTCGCATCATGGTCAAACCGGAAATTGTTTCGGATGACATGATGGTCCTCATCGCAAGGGACATCGTCAAGAAAATTGAGGATGAGCTGGAATACCCGGGACAAATTAAAGTCCACATCATCCGCGAAAACCGCGCAATCGACTACGCGAAATAATCAGCAACACAGGGGGCGCGCTTTTAGTGCGCCCCCATTTTCATTTGAGGTTCCGCTGAAAAGTTGAAAATACAGAACAGAATCGGGATGGACAGTGAACATTTTAACAATCGGTGATGTTGTCGGCACGCAGGGCTGTGATTTTGTCCGCAGGCATCTGCCCGGGCTGAAGAAATTGAAGGGGATTGACCTTTGCATCGCCAACGGCGAAAACTCCGCCGCGGGCAACGGCATCACGCCTGCGTCCGCCAAGCATTTGTTTGACAGCGGCGTTGATTTCATCACGACGGGTAATCATATCTACAAACGCGGTGAGGTTTACGAATTTCTCGATACCCGCAGGGATATTATCCGCCCGGCCAATCTTTACGCCGGCAATCCGGGCAGGGGTACCGGTATTATCGATATGGGCGGTACGCAGGTCGGTGTCATCAATTTAATGGGGCAGGCTTTCATGAACATCGCCGAAAACCCGTTTTTGTGTATCGACAACCTGCTGGAACAGCTGAAGGAATGTCATATCATTCTGCTGGATTTTCATGCCGAGG
Source organism: uncultured Eubacteriales bacterium (assembly GCA_964612185.1). Classification (GTDB taxonomy): domain Bacteria; phylum Bacillota; class Clostridia; order Oscillospirales; family Acutalibacteraceae; genus UBA1447. The sequence continues at coordinate 1,790 of CAZTCR010000067.1, read as the reverse complement.
CAACATCGGAGAAAAGGGCTATGGGATTCTACCTGGATGGCAGGATATCTGTTTTGTTCGGCACACATACGCATGTGCAGACCGCTGACGAACAGATACTGCCCAAAGGTACGGGCTATATCACCGATTTGGGCATGACCGGACCGATCAATTCGGTTTTGGGCGTTACACCGGAATCCTCGCTCGTCTGGCTCAAAAACTCCATGCCGGCGCGTTATGAAGTGCCGGATGTGCCTTGTATGCTTTGCGGATGTATTTTCGAGGTGGATGTAAAAGCCAACAAATGTGTGTCGGTTGAGAGGATATGTATTACATAAACAGAGGAGACAGAATAACCGTATTAGCACAATTGTTGATTATTCACTTGAAGCATTCCCCAAATACCAATATTACGGTTAATTAACATGCATTAATTGCTTGACAATTATATATGTGTTTGATAATATTAAACAGGCATAAATACTGCAAAATATAATGTAGGAGTTGTTTGAATGTTTTGTAAAAGCTGTGGACAGCAAATGGATGACTTTGCTTTGGCATGCCCGAAATGCGGCGCTCCGGCAACAGCACCGACCCCAACTCCGTCTCCTCCGGTTCAGCAATACCAACCGAACGCCTATCAACCCCCTCAGTACCAACAACCGGTATACCAACAAAATGTATATGATCAGCAGCAATTCCCCGGCGTGGATCCTAACTGGCCCATAAAAAGCAAAGTGGCCGCAGGTATACTCGCGCTTTTCTTGGGCGGAATAGGAATACACAAATTCTATATGGGTCAAGCGGGTATGGGTATTCTATATCTATTGTTTTGCTGGACATTTATTCCATCGACAATAGCATTCATCGAAGGAATAATATATCTCACAATGAGTGATATTGCGTTCCAGCAGAAATATAGAGTAAGAATTCAATAAACAAGCATTAGTATTTCAAAGTGAAATGACCACAAAACGGCACATTTTCAATATTAATGAGCGATTTGTGATGGTGAATAATATTAAAAGGGGATGTAATAATGATATGTAGAAGCTGCGGAACGCAGATGGACGACAATTCTCTGTTTTGCCCAAAATGTCGTGCCGTTACATCTGATCAGACTTCTCCGGCACCTCAACAACCGCCATACCAGTCCTCTTCTTATCAGCAACCGATATATCAGCAGCCGATGTATCAACAGCCGATAATCCAACAGAATTTCGTTTCAGATCAAATCGTCTCTGTCGGAGATTGGATCGGAACATTTATTTTATCGGCTATTCCTTTCGTCGGATTCATTCTTCTGTTGGTTTGGGCATTTGGCAGCACCACAAAAAAATCAAAAAGTAATTATGCAAAAGCTGTACTCATTATGTTGATTATCGTATTGATTCTTTATGGCGTTGTCTTTGCAATATTCGGGGCATCATTTTTTGGTTTTTATAATTATTACTAATATGATTTAAGCAATAACTTGTTCTAATAACATTTTACTTTTGAAGAAGATCACCTGCGTTTTCAATTACTTAACGCAGGCGGATGAAATCGGGCAACAAAAAGGCAAGTGGGAGAGTACCAACATTCGAAGACTTTTGACCGGTTTGGCGCTCGGAATGGCAACCATCAATATTTTTGCGAACTATCATTATTTCATTGTATGGGCTGCCGGGGAAAGCTGGGCATATTTACTCTCAAAACGATAAAACATCATAATAATTCCGCCTGCGTTTGTGAACCATGAACGCAGGCGGTTTTGTTTTGTGACTTTTGTCAAAAAACATCGCGTATTTTCATAACTCTCCACCCTTTTT
>CAZTCR010000066.1:0-11165 GCA_964612185.1 uncultured Eubacteriales bacterium | reverse complement strand
AGCGCGGCGGCGAAATCCGAACGCGCGATGAATGAAGTGGCCAAGCTCGACAAAAGCAGCGCGGCCTACAAGGCGCAGATTGCCCGCTACGAGCGCGAGCGCGAGGAAGCGGACAAACGCATTGACGAATACATCGCGCAATACGGCTCGTCCTCAGGCGAAACGGTCAACCCGGAAAACGAGGGTGCCATGACCTGGCCGGTGCCGTATGCCGGCTGTTATATTACTTCGCCCTTCGGCAACCGGGAAGACCCTTTTACCGGCGCGATAAAAAAGCACAACGGCATTGATATATGTGTGAACGGCGGCTCGGCGGGCAAAAAAATCGTCGCGGCGCAGGGCGGCGCGGTGATTACAGCCGGGTGGGACAACAGTTACGGCAATTATGTCATCATTGACCACGGCGGCGGGCTTTTCACGGTGTACGGTCACGCGAGCGTTCTGGTTGTCAGCAAGGGGCAAACAGTGTCTAAAGGGCAGAAGATAGCCGAAATCGGCACAACGGGTGCTTCCACAGGCCCGCACCTGCACTTTGAGGTGCGCAAAAAGGTGAACGGCACCGTTACCAGGGTTAACCCGATGGGTTATGTAAACATCCCTTGATTGAAGCAGCTGAACCGCTAAAATGAGACACCATACCCGCTTACAAAGGATGAATAAGGCACATGAACAGAAAAATCTCGCTGGGGCTTGCCCTGTCATTGATTATCATCACCGCGGCGGCAAGTTTTGCCGTTACAATGGCCTATTCTCAAAAAGTATATAATAAGGTGATTCCCGGTCTCTCCAGCCGCCTTGAACGAATTGATGAACTGCAGGATATCGAATCGAAAATTCAATCATATTACTACGATATCAAAAGCGTTGACGACAAAAAGCTGAATGCATCCGTCTCAAGAGCTTATCTGGAGGGTTTGGGCAATGGGGAAGACAAGTACCTGACAGCGCAGGAGTATCAGGACTATCTGAACATCATCGAATGCAAATCCCGCGGAATCGGGATAATCACCGCCCAAAAAGCCGGCACACCATCTCTTTATGTTTTATTTGTGGCGCCCGGTTCCCCTGCCGAAAAAGAAGGCATCGTCAGCGGCGATGAAATCATTCAAATTGACGGTGAAGATGTTCTGCCGGACAATCTTCAGGCATCCGCAGCAAAACTGCAGGGTATGAGCCTGAAAACCGTTGTACTCACTTACAGGCGAAACGGTCAGGTTTTTAACGCAAATGTCCTGTTCGGCTTTGATGAACAGAGTGTAGCATACAGCGTTTACGGCTCGGCCGGTTACATCAAAATCTTCAGTTTTTACAAAAACACCCCGGCACAGCTTGAAAACGCGATTAAGGAACTGACCGACCAAGGCGTCAAGGGCATTGTCTTTGATGTGCGCGGCACAAAAGACGGTACCATCGACTACGCTGCCCAAACAGCGGATATTCTTGTACCGACAGCGACAATCAAAGACTCCCAATTTTTAAAAGCGGTTGACCGGGATAAAAATGATAATAAAATTATTCCTTCCGACGCCAAAGAGCTGACGCTGCCCATGGTTGTACTCATCAACCATGAAACATCCGGCGGCGCGGAGTTTTTCGCTGTGAGCCTGGTTGATTTTAAAGGTTCCATCACCGTTGGCGTAAAAACAGCCGGCAACAATATGCTGCAGGAACTGTTTCCTTTGGAAAGCGGCAGCGCGCTCCTGCTGACAGTTGCGAAAATCGAAGCGTATAAAACAAAGGACTACAGTGAAGGTATTGCGCCTTCTGTTGAAGAGGTCACACTGACAGACGAACAGGCAGCGGCCGGCGGCACCTTGAAGCTTGCGGAAGACCCCCAGTTTTTAAAAGCGATATTGTATATACCCGGAGGATAAGCAGCGAATGAAAACAGTTGATTTGGTTGTCCCTTGTTACAACGAAGCGGAAGTATTACCGCTGTTTTACAAAGAGGTTTGCGGCGTCATCAGCCGCTGCCCCGATTATAGTTTCAGTATCATTTTTGTCAACGACGGCAGCAGGGATCAAACCCTTGATGTCATCACCGCCATGGCCGCCTATGACAACCGGGTGAAATACATCTCCTTCTCCCGCAATTTCGGCAAGGAGGCGGCCATGCTCGCAGGGATGAAGTATTCCGCGGGTGATTATATCGGCATCCTCGATGCGGACTTGCAGCACGCCCCGGAGCTGATTTTTGAGATGCTCGCGGCGCTGGAGGAAGGCTATGATGTGGCCGCTGCCAGACGAACCGACCGCAAAGGCGAAGGCCGGGTGAAAAGCTGGTTTTCTAAAATGTTTTATAAAATCGGCAACAGAATGATTGATATTGACATCGCGCACGGCGCGCAGGATTTCCGGGTGATGAAACGCAAGGTGGTTGAGGCCGTTATTTCCATGCCGGAATACAGCCGGTTTTCCAAGGGTATTTTCACCTGGGTTGGCTTCAACACCAAATGGTTTGAGCATGTCAACCGCGACCGCGCCGCAGGCACCACAACCTGGTCGTTTTTTAAACTGTTCCGTTATGCCGTTGACGGCATTATCGGTTTTTCCGCCGTACCGCTTAAAGCGTCGCTGCTTGCCGGCTCCTTCTTTAGTATTGTCGGCGTTGCTTACGCGGTATATATCATTATCCGCACGCTCATCTACGGCGCGGATGTGGCGGGGTATCCGTCGATTATCAGCGCGATATTCATCATCGGCGGGCTGATTCTGTTTTCACTGGGTGTTATCGGGGAATACCTCGCGCGCATTTATATGGAAGTCAAGCACCGGCCGATCTTCATTATTGACGAGACCAACATCGACCCGCGGAAATAGACAACAGGATTAAATCAGCGGCACAGGCAGTTTGCTTGTGCCGATTTTTTTAATCCTCAGTCATCTGCGGATGCCAGCTCCTTTGGAAAAGGAGCCTTTTTAGACGGACGACCGCAGGTCGCCCCTACAAGCGAGGGGTTGAATTCGCAAATCCACGGTAGAGTTCGGCATCCTTGACGAACCGAATCCCCCTCCGGCTAAAGCCGGTTTCCCCCTTTGGCAAGGGGGACAAGATCGCCAGACCCCATGCCTCCCTTCTAAAAAGCTTTAGCTTTTTTAAATGAATGACGAAGTCATTCTATGTGAAACGGGAGGGGTGACCGCATAGAACCGCATAGCGGTTCATTTGCGGTGGTGGGATTGAAACGCCATTTTTCGGTTCGTCAAGGATGCCGAACCCTACGATACGGGACAGGTAACATCCATATCCCCAACCGCTTTACCATTGCTTGCCGCGGCGAAGCCGCGCTTATCAAATGCTTCTCAACGCTCCAAATACGATGTAATTTGGAACCCCCTAATCCCCACCGTACAATCATAATTCCCATGAATTTCAAACCCGATGTTGGTGCCGCCGAGGACAAAGTCTGCCGCGGTTACCGTGCGCCCGAAAGTCCCGGATTCATTCGCTTTTGCGAGCATGGCGTTGATGTGCGGGGTTAAATCAAGTTCGATGTGCCGCCATTGCTCCGATACGCGCGGCCTGCCGAACGGCGTCAGGCTGCGCACCCCGCAGCCGTAGGTGTCCGCAGTGGAAACGGTATAAATCATCTGATTGCTGCCGGCGGTGTCCCTGCTCCAATAAGTATCCTGCAGGCCGCGGCTGTCAAACAGATTCACACCGAACCAGACAAAGTCATTGCCGTTGACACCGGTGAGGTAAAAATAAGCCAGGAACTGCGCCGCGTTGACGCCCGCCTTGTTGGTCGTGTCTTTAAAGTCCGCCAGCCGGATATCCAGCGATAAAATCAACTTGTCCGCCGCGCAGGAGTAAAACGCCCTGTCCCCCCCTGCCGCGCCCGGCAGAGGCGATTGTTCGAGCAGCAGGTGCGGCCAGTTGCCTTCGCCCGCCGGCTCTCCGCCGTAAACATGCGCGGCGTTCAGGCGCATGGAGAGGGATTGATCGTCCGGATTATAGCGGACGGTCTTGGTTTTGCCGTCCGTAATCGTATAAATGTCCGACTCCGCGCGCTCGGCCCACAGGCAGTATTTGGAGTTCCACTGCGCAATCATCCAGCTTGGCATGACCGGCAGGGCGTTATAGGTAAAGTTGCCGAGAGGCACGCCGCTGCCATTTTCGGTCTGCATACTCAATACCGTAAAACCATTCGCAAAGCCGGCATCCGCAAAAAGCGGCTTCGTTTCGTATTGCACCGGCTGAATGCCGAACAAGGCGAGCAGCGCGACAACAGCGGATGTGATGAATGCGATGATTTTAGTCAGCATAATGTTCCCTTTATTTTAGAATAATTAATGAGCACAGGTGCCGCTTTGCGGCAGGAAGGGCATCGCCCGACAGGGATTCTTAGAATGCATTAAAATCTCTGATTTTACAATTAAGAGAGAAGAATACCGGTGCCGCTTTGCGGCAGGAAGGGCGTCGCCCGACAGGGATTCTTAGAATGCTTTAAAATCTCTGATTTTAAAGCTATTATATGCTTAATGTGCGGCCTTGTCCACAAATTTGGTATCCCGCTCTCCGGTTTACAAAAATTTTCTATCGCACCATATTGCATTTCTTAAGTTTTCCATTTACAATTATCTTACAGCATTTCATACGGTCTGTTTTGGTGTTTTGCACACGCTATTTTGAAGGAGCCAATCTTATGAAAAAAGCAATCTGCATTCTGTTGGTATTCCTAATGACTATTGGTACTCTCGCGGGTTGTGGCAAGGATAATGCCAATGAAACAACCACGGCATCGACCGTTGTTGAGACCACAGCGGCGGAAACAACAACATCAGCGCCGGTTCTGACGGATGAGCAGATTTTGGCGTTATCCGCGTCTGATTTTCTTAACTATTTGCGGAATATGGATACGAAAGACTTAAAGGAACATGAAATCGACGATTTTAAGGCTGCGCTAACGGCAAAGCAATTTCTGACCTATATTAAAAACAAAAAAATCGAAGATGTTATAACTTTTCTAATGCGGGAAGCCAACGCATCGGAATTTGATCAGTCAGCTTATTCTTTTTTTAATGATGTGGTTGTTGACAGTTTTACAATAAGCCCAATAAGTTCCCTCAACTTTAACGATTATAAAGTAACGCTGAGCATTTCAAAAAGCAGCAACAAAACACTTCCCGTCGGAACAAGCAGATGGCTTTTAAGTATCACCGACAATGCTGAAGTGTATTCTTTCAGAAGAGCGAATGACACATCCACTATTCTGGAATGGTTTACCAGCAGAGACCTTCCGGATTTTTGCTATGATGTTACCTATTTTCTCACCCGGTTTAAAACGATGAACAATTTTAACAAATTGGTACCAGACGCGCAGGAAGCAGGCGAATTTGACGAATTTTGTAAATATTTAATTTACATTCTGCTCTCGAACAGCTGGGATGAAGATTCTATGTTGAAAAGAAGCGAGGCGGAAGCACTCGCAAAAAAGACCTTCGGCATAACAAATGTTGATTTTACAAAGTTTTATTTATATAACAGCGCAGATGATACGCTCCGCGTTGACCCCGCCGGATATGGGCACATCCCAGCCACACTTGCCAGTGTAACCAGCAACGGGCGCATTCGTACGGTTGTGCTTGATTACTATTCCGACGATGTATACTTTTTAAAGGCCAAAACTATGGAATATGTTGTAAGGATTAACGATGATGACAGCTTGACGATGTTGTCCACCCGGCTTGTTTACGACTCTGGATTCCCTGTATACGAGTTTTTTATGTGACATCATTTGTGATTAAGACTTATCGGAAAGCGAACAATTTCCTGTTGTGCAAGCAACAATTGCCACTGCGGATTAAGCCGCAGACAGATATATGCAATAGCCATTCCGGCAGCGGGTAACGGAATCTGCTTTTGATCAGATACAATTAGTAAGGGGCTGTGCCGAAACACTCGTTTCGATACAGCCCCGTTTGGTTTATTCTGCTTGTGAAACCGGTCGATTACCTGCTCTGAACGATGGTTGCCAGATAGTTTTCGCTGTCAACAATCAAGCCGGCGTCAATGGAGTCCCTGCTGCCGTCTTCGTTCGTGTCCGCGGCAAGTTTATAGCACATGTCGGCGGGATCTGTCCAGGGAATCAAATAGTTTTCATGGTCTACGACCATACCGGCGTCAAGGGAGTCAATGGTCGCGTCACCGTTGACATCGCCGTACAAAACGACCGTGTAGGTGGCGAGGAGTTCTGCCGGTGCTTTCCCGCCGGGGGTGCCGCTGTAGAGGTTCACAAGGGAGCCGGTGCCGGCACCGTTGGGACCGTTGACAAACTCCACATAGCCGCCTGAACTCGAGCCAACAAGACCTTGCGCGCCGGTGTTCATTTTCATACCGGCCAGGAAGGTCGGGAAACCGGGTAAACCGATGACAACATTCGGGTCCAGCTTTTCCAGCACAACATCAACAATATCTTCGACAAGGCCGAGTATTGCAGCATGAAGAGCCGCTGCCGCCTGGTCTATCATCAGCTGATTCTCCGGAAGGTTGCTCATTTGCAGGGGTACTGCCAGCGCATTTGAAAATGCCGTTGCAAACGGCGCCCAGCTTTCTGCTGTGTAGGTTGCTTCAACCTTGGTTGCCGCATCTGCCAGTTCCGCAAGGAGCTGTGTATAGTCCGCTACCCGGATTAGCTTTTTGTATGCTTCAATCAGATTCTCCCGCGCGGTGTCCACCTTGGTTTGGCGGAGAATATAGTTGCCGCTGCCGTCGGTTGCCGTCGCGCTTTGCGCGTTCACGGTCGTCGCGAAGGCAAGCGCTTTTGAAAATGCCGCCCAGGATGTTGCGGTATACTGCCCTTGAACCGGGCTGCCGACTGCCGTGATGGCTTCATTCAGCCGGGCTTTTGTTGCCTGGACGCGGATGAGTCTGCTTGCGTACAGGTTCAGCCTATGCAGCGCGTACGCGACATCAACCGTCTTGAGCGTGACCATGTTTTCCTGTGCTGCCGCGAAATCAATGACCCACTGCGCGTGCGCGGTGTTGAATGCCGCGATCTGATCCGGTGTCGCGTTCGCGGGAAGAACCGGCTCCACAGGCAGCTGCTGAGAATTGTAAAGGGATTGAGCCGCGCTTCTTTCGTCTTTGTAATTCAGGTAGGTGTAAGGCACATAGTCCGCCAGGCCGAAGTAGTTATAAGCAGTGTCGTCATATTCCAACCCGGTGTTGAGCGGCTCAACAGCATCCAGCGCGTTCTTCAAGGTATCCACACCGGTCGCAACCTCATACATTTCAAGGTACTCAACTGCGCTTTGCAGCCATAGTACCGCCTCATCATAAGCGCCGATTTGTGTCATAAAGGTAGACGCTGTCCTGGGTTTGTACACAACGGATACCGCGTTTGATAAAGCGTCTATGTAATCTATCCAAGCGAAATAGTCGTTGTAACTCGTCGGGTCACGGCGTTTGTTGAGTTCGGAGTTGAGCAGACCGGGTAAGCCGCGATCGTCATAAAAGACGATGTAGGATTTGTTGAGATATGTCCAGGTTTCGGTCGAACCGGTTGTGCTTGTTTTGGTTGCTTGATAGGTAAATGTCGATGAATAGGCCCCGTCCTCCGGTCTGACGGCTGTCGCGGGATTCACCGTATATACCGGAGAGTTCCATATGCCGCCGTCGCCTGTTGTTGTTTTATTGGTAAAAGCAGCCGCGGTTACACCGGTTAACGCCGGGTTGACTGTGCTGGCAGTACGGGATATGGTCGCTTCCACCTGATTGCCGGAGCTTGTCTTTTCCCGTTTGAACTGGACCTCAATATCCGCGATGTCTTCCATGGAAGCATTCTGGTTTAAGTACAGGTTCTTGTAGTAGGAGGTGTGTTTATTGGATGTATTCGCGTCGTAGACAATGAAGTTCCTGCCGTCGTCGAGTACACCGGATATGTAGGAGAATGCCATCGCGGTTAACGGCACATCGGTCAGTTTGGTGCCGAGTTCGGTATAAACATCATACTCCATCGTGATCATCAGCACTTGGTTGTTCGGGAAAGAGCCGCCGATGGTGCAGTTGACGGAATCGCCGCCGTTGATACGCGTCCCCGCCAAATCGGTCAGGGTGATTTCCGGAATGCTGGAGTTGAGCGAAACGATTTCTATCTTATACAGTGAATCCTGTGTGAAGGTGCCCGTTTTATTTGTTGCGCCGGTATTCAAGCCCCTTGAATCGTTGCTGATTTGGAATGTCGTTGCCGCGCCGATTTGCGTGGGCAGTTGAATATCCGGATCTTTGTATTCCTGCGGTGCGCTCAAGTCCATCACGTTGGTGAGCAGCGGCAGTACGGCACCGAACAAGTTGACCTTCCTGGTGTTCAGTTGTTGAAAGAGCCTTTCGATAATGCCCTGGAGCGAGGCATTTGTAACGATTTCGTCAAAGGTTGTGTAGGTGGAGAGCAAGGCGCCGGGGAAAATCAGATTGAAAAACCTTGCGACACTGTCAATCAAAACCTTTTTCACCGTCTTGGCCGCAAACTCGGAATCGGCGCGGTGGTCAAACAGCGCGAAGAGATTGTCTGTGTTAAGGTCCAGAATGTCGCGGATAATCCGGTTGACAATCAGTTCCTTTGTGCTGCCGCCGACAAGCGCCGGAAGCCAGTTGGCCTGCGCGATTGAGAAAATGATTGTGTCAAGCGCAGCCCAGCCGTTTGTTTGGCTTAATGTGAGGTTCAGCAGACCGCCGTAGTTGATGCGCACATAGTTCATGACAGCCGTCAATGTCGCGTCAATCCCCTGACCGTATGGCAGCAGGCCTTGGCCGGGCAAAGTGCCGGCTGCCGGATTCATGTCGATGGTTTGGTTGAGGGCATACACCGCATAATCCGCGAGCATAAACAGGATGCCGTTGAGTGTCTGCGGCTGCGCGGAGTAATCGTTTTGCGGGATGTATTGGGCGCAAGCCTCTTTGAGCGCATACCAAGCGACTTTTGTCAGCGTATTCGCGCTCGCGGGGATATTCATGCTGTCAATCGAACCGTTGAGGATGGAGCGCAGAATGTAGGAGAAAACCTGCTGATTGCTCATCGCCGCAATTTCAGCCGGCGTGGCGACCGGAATAAAATCCTCAAAGAATTTATTGCCGGTTATAGTCAGCACATACTTCGCGGCATTGGCCAGGTTGGTAATCGCCAAAGAATTGTTCCCCGCGACCCAGCCGGTGTAGCCGATGGTGACGGCGTTGATGATCTCGGCAAAAATATTGTTGAGTTCGGATATCAGTGTCGCGCCGGGGGCGAACACATGCACGGGCACCACATAGTTGATATTCAGTATCTGCGCATATTCGTTGAGGTTGGACGCATCGCCGTTGGGGAAGTTAACCTCGTCCTCATAAACAACGCCGCAAACCTCGCGGACTACCTTTTTGAACTCTTTATTGAGCAGCGGGACCGCCACCACATTGTAAACATTCGCCAACAGGTCTTCGACAAAATCGTAGGCGGGTTTGGTGCTGTTAACGATGTCAATGTATCCCGCAAGACCCGGCGCAAATCCCGGTTCTTCCGGCGTGCCGACGATCAGGGTTTCGATAATATCCTGAATCATCAGGTCCACCGAGTCGGTAATCGGGTCCGGTGTCACTTCATATAACGGGTCTGTCGTTTCCAGCTTGGTGTTTGGGTGAACCATTTGATAAAGCATCTTCTTCACCATCTGGTTGACATTAATATCGCTTAAATCAAAAAATGCATTTACTAAGCCCATGTCGAGCGTGCCGTCAACTGCTTTGCTGATGATGGACCTATTGTCGCTCAAAAACTGAATGAGGCCATAAAGCACATTTATGTCCGCCGTTGCGGCCGGCGCGCTCCTGCGCCGGACGGATCTGATACCGGCAATTTCCAGGTTTTGCAAATCCCCCATAAGCCCTCTTACCGTAACCCACAGTGAACCGTCAACAAGGTTGACGATGCTGTCAAGCGCGTTGTCTATTGTTGTGAGGTTGAGCACGCCGATAGCGGGAAGTTCAACCATTAAAGAACCGTCTTTGTCATTGGTTTCTTTAAGCATATTGTCGACATAGTCGAGTACCATTGAACTGCATTGGTTGAGGGTAAAGGTCGGTTTGTCAAGGTCGCCATACTGGGAGGCGAGAATGGCACCGTCCTTGTAGTCGGCCTTAGCGCTGGCGATGACGCTCATGAATGAGGACATCATCACAATGGCCATGAGGAAGCTGAGAATTCGTTTTGATTGTTTCATGCTGTTAGCACCCCTTCTTGATTCGTGTTGTTTCGGACCAATCTTGTTGATAAAAACCGTGCGGGTTCACGCGTTGCTGCCTGCGCGGAAAAGGATATCTTCTGTTGTGTTAATTATTTTTCACACCACCCGCCTTTGTAAAACATGAATATAAACCACTATAACATTACAATAATATTATACATTATATCAGCGATTCGTCAATACAAATTACGCAATACCGACAACATAAACCGATAAAAGAGAACAGCTGCCAATATTTTCTGACAGCTGTTCTCTATAAAGAATAATATGCAGCCGTTTAGGCAACGAGTCCTGTACTTTGGTCAATGGTGACGATATAATTTTCGCAGTCCACCGTTATACCGGCATCTATGCTGTCTATTTCCCCGTCGCCGTTGAGATCCGCCGCTTGGATAAACGCCGCGTCGGCTGCCGGGTCCCAAGTGATGATATAGTTTTCAACATCAACGAGGGTGCCGGCATCGATGCTGTCCACACTGCCGTCGCCATTGACATCACCATAGATAACGATGGTGTAGGTTTTAATCAGAGCGCTTGTTGCGGCGTTGAGCAGTTCGACAGTTGTCCCTGTGCCGAAGAGTCCATTTTGGGATGTGATGCGCAGTTCCCCTGCGCCGGTGACAAAAACATAATCATTGGTAAATTCGGCGGCTGTAATCCCTACCGCAAGCCCATATATCAGCCCGCCGGTCTGATTGATGACGGTTGTGGAGCCGTCTTTCGCGAGCAGGGTGATGTCGGTCACCGGCTGCCAAACCGCTGTGAACACAACATCCTGCCCGGGCATGGCCGCGGGCAGTGCGGGATCCCAGCCTTCAAAAACAAAGCCCTGCTTGGCGGGGGGCGCGGGCGGTTCTATCGGCGCGCCGACACCCGTGAGCACACGCGTGTATTCATTGCCGTCCACCAGGAAGATGGCGTTAAAGGCTTCTGTCACCCAAAGG
>CAZTCR010000065.1:0-11511 GCA_964612185.1 uncultured Eubacteriales bacterium | reverse complement strand
ACGGTGGTGTGAGAGGACGGCTACTCAACTAATGGGTAGCCTCCTACTCGATTTTTAACCAATTATTCTATAACCAACCCGCGTCCGAGAGGTTCGCAAACAAACACATTCTTGACCAGCTTCTTCAGTTCATTTGCACAGACTTCGGCAACCTGCTTTTCCTCAAATATTCCGAATACAGTCGGCCCGCTGCCGCTCATCTGGCTGCAAAGGTCGCCGTGTTTGTGCATGACGGACTTTATCTCCACCCGTTCGGGTACTTCAATACACTGCTCAAACACATTGCCGGCCGCCTCGCAGATATCCTTCAAACTGCCGCTGACAGTGTGATAGAGCATCACAGGACCGTCCGGGTGACGGACATATTCACACGCATCATAAGCATTGTACGCCCACTTGGTGGAAACGCCACTGTCCGGTTTTGCCAACACAATCGTACAAGGAGGCAGAGCGGGCAGCGATGTGAGCACACCGCCGGTATCCTGCACGAGCATGGTGCCGCCTGTTAAACAAAACGGTACATCGGAACCGACGGACAACCCGATTTCACACAAGCGCTTTTCGCTTAAGGATGTGTCAAAGAGCCTGTTCAGTCCGGCAATAACCGCCGCTGCGTCCGCGCTGCCCCCGGCAAGACCCGCGGCGAGGGGAATGCGTTTTTCAATATGGATATTCAGCCCCTTGCCTTCGAGCCCGGCGCCTTTGAAAAAGGCGGTTGCGGCTTTGTGGGCAATGTTGCTTTCATCCGCCGGCAGGGCGGGTTCGCTGCAGGTGATATGAATGCGGCTGCCTTTGGCTTGCTCGATTTCGATTGTATCATACAGCCCGACGGACTGCATAATCATATAGAGGCTGTGGTAGCCGTTGGGGAGCAACGCTAATATATCCAGAAAAAGATTGATTTTTGCGGCGGCGTTGATTTTAATTTTCATGCGTATCGCCCCTTCGTAACTGTTGAGAAGCGTGACTTCGCCACGGGAAGCAATTAGGAATGAGTTCAAATGGTTATGATCGCATTCAATTCTCCGATTTTAATCCGTTTCTTCTCAAACGCCTCTTGCTTCTTCTTCGCCGGCGTGCTACTCAATCGGAATTTGAATCGGTACGCGTTTTTGATAAAGCGTAACGGCATTAAACCCGCAACGCTGTGCCATCGCCATCCCCTCCGGGACACCCGCCGCAAGATCTTTTGCAAAATGCGCGTCCGAACCGATGGTTATGTATTCACCGCCGAGTTCTTTGAAACGGCATACAACAGCTTCACCGGGCATGGTTTCGCCCAGTTTTTGCCGCAGGCCGGATGTATTGATTTCCAGCGCTTTGCCCTGCCTAACAAGGCCGAGCAGCAGTCCGTCAATCTGTTGTGAATACCGCGCAATGTCAACGGATATGCCTCTGTCACCTTGTATGTAACGCAGCGGATAGGTCAGGTGCGCGAGCGTGTCGAAATTGCCCCAGTCAACCATCAACTGCATTTCCTTAAAATAATCAAGCAGGACTTCGTGGACATCCATGATGTTGTAATCCAGGTACATAAAATCGGGGAGGCCGCGCAAATTATGTACGGAGGCGATTACCTCGTCATATTTTAGGGTGTCCAGCAGCATCTCCGCGGTTTTTACATCATACATCGGCTGCCCGAGCTCAACGCCGGTGCAAATGAGCAGTTTTCCGCGGAAAGCGGAGCGTGCTTTCGCGATTTCAAAGTAGGACTGCGTGGCGACCCTGTGGAAATTGTCCCGTTCATAATAGTCGACTTCAACATGGTCGGTAAAAGTAACGGCACGCAGACCCATACTTTCGGCGCTTTCGCATAAAAACATGGTGGAATGATGTCCGTCATAGGAGTTGTCCGTGTGCGTATGTGTATCAATAATTTTTAAATAACCCAACTGCGTCACCTCAAATCGGTTCATTCCTTTTCTTTAAAATATAATATAACAAAAAAGCGTTGCTTGCAACAGGGAAGGAGCAAAAAATGTTTGTATAGCGGCGCGGATTTGTGCTAAACTATATCTAATTTCAAACGGGGGTGATGTTCATGCGCGCTGTAGTAACGGTTGTCGGCAAAGATATGGTCGGGATACTCCATAAAGTTTCGGGTATCTGCGCGAACAACAATGTCAATATTGTGGAAGTCTCGCAGTCAATCCTGCAGGATATGTTCTGCATGATTATGCTCACGGATATCAGCAAATGCGACCTGCCGCTAACCGAACTGGCGGACAGGATGAACGCCCTGGGCGAAGAACAGGGGCTTTCGATTCACTTGATGCATGAGGATATTTTTAACTCCATGCACCGGATATAAGCGTCAGTCAGCGCAAAGTTTTCCGGAGCGCGATAGGGATGATAAACAATGATTAACAGCAGAGATATTCTGGAAACTATTCACATGATACAGGATGAAAATCTTGATATCCGTACCATCACCATGGGCATTTCGTTGCTGGACTGTTGTTCGGACAATGCTCAAACAGCCTGCGGTAAAATTTACGACAAAATTATGCGTCTGGCCGAGCGGCTTGTGATCACGGGCAACGAAATCGGCAAGGAATACGGCATTCCGATTATCAATAAACGCGTTTCCGTTACCCCCATTGCAATGATAGCAGCGGCAAGCGCCGGTGACCCCGTACAATACGCTTTAACGCTTGAAAGAGCATCCAAGGAGTTGGGCATTGACTTTGTCGGCGGATACTCGGCGCTGGTGCAAAAGGGTTTTGCAGCGGGGGACGAAAAGCTTATCAAGAGCATCCCGGAAGCGCTTGCCGCCACAGAACATGTCTGTGCGAGTGTCAACATCGGTTCCACCAAAACCGGTATCAATATGGATGCCGTCGCGTTAATGGGCGGCATTATCAAACAAACGGCAGTTGCCACGGCAGACAAAAACTGTATCGGCGCGGCGAAATTGGTTGTTTTCTGCAACGCGCCGGAGGACAATCCTTTTATGGCAGGTGCTTTCCACGGCGCGGGGGAACCGGACTGTGTGATCAATGTCGGCGTTTCCGGCCCGGGCGTTGTGCGGTGCGCACTGCAAAAAATTCCGGACGGTGACCTGACACAGGTTGCTGATGTTATTAAAAGAACTGCTTTCAAAATTACCCGTGTCGGCCAACTTGTCGCCTATGAGGCGGCACGCCGGCTGCATGTGCCGTTTGGCATCGTTGACCTTTCCCTGGCGCCCACACCGGCTGTTGGGGATTCCGTGGCGTATATTCTGGAAGAAATGGGGTTGCAGACCTGTGGCGCCCACGGCACCACGGCTGCCCTCGCGCTGCTCAACGATGCCGTTAAAAAGGGTGGGACAATGGCAAGTTCCCATGTTGGGGGACTGTCAGGCGCGTTTATTCCTGTTACAGAGGATGCGGGTATGGTTGCCGCAGCGCGCAGCGGCTGTTTGAGCATCGAAAAGTTGGAAGCCATGACGGCCGTTTGCTCCGTCGGGCTGGATATGATTGTGGTGCCGGGTGACACACCGGACGATGTCCTTGCCGCCATTATCGCGGATGAAGCCGCTATCGGCATGGTCAATTACAAGACCACAGCCGTGCGCCTGATACCCGCTATCGGCAAAGGACTCGGCGAGGAACTCGACTTCGGCGGTCTGCTCGGCGGCGGCCCGGTTATGCGGCTTAACACCGCGTCACCTGCGGCTTTCATAAAAAGAGGCGGCAGAATACCGGCTCCGCTTCAAAGTTTGCGTAACTGAAAATTGAAATCAAACGGCCAATATGGTACAATGATATTCAGGTGAATCACACTAAAGGAGATAAAGAAAATGACAGAAGTTACCAAAGAAACCACCATCGGCGATATCCTTGACGCGGACAGGGACACGGCGCAGTTCTTCCTTTCCATGGGCATGCACTGCCTCGGCTGCCCTTCGGCCCGCGGCGAAAGCATTGAGGACGCCTGCATGGTGCACGGGGTAGACCCGGATGAATTTGTGGCGGAGCTCAACGAATACCTGGCCGGCAAATAATACTGACCGCCAAAAGGAAAATCCGATGGAAAATATCGCCCGGGTCAGGCTTTCCCCCCGCCTGCAAATGGCGGCGGATATGGTGCGCACAGGTGTCAAAGCTGCCGATATCGGCACCGATCACGCCTATCTTCCGGTCTATCTTGTCCAAAACAAGATTTGTCCGGAGGTTGTCGCAGCCGACTTAAAGGCAAAACCGCTCGCAAACGCTTGTTCGACAGTTAACGCATACGGGTTGGCGGACAAAATCGCGTTGCGGCTTTCTGACGGATTGGACAAAATCGAGCCCGGGGAGGCGACAGATATCATTCTTGCCGGTATGGGCGGTGATTTAATAACCGATATTATCGGGCGGGCAAGTTGGGTTTGTAACAGCGCAAAACAACTGGTTATTCAGCCCATGACCCGTGCCGAAACCGTGCGTGAATTTCTTTGCCGCCGCGGGTTCAAAATCCTGCAAGAAAATGCCTGCATGGAAGGCGATAAATGCTATCTTGCTATTTGCGCCCGATATGACGGGCTTTCGCGCAAGGTCTTGACACCTTCTTATTTTTACCTCGGCGAACTGCCGTCGTGCCGTGAGCAGGCGGCGATCGAGTTTATAAGCAGACTGCACAGACGGTTAAAAAAACGGACAGACGCGCTTACCGCTTCCGGCTCTAATCCCGCTGAAACGGCACAGTTGAAAGAGACACTTAAAAGAATATCGGAGGTGCTCGATGAGCCGCTTGACTCAAGGCAAACGATTTGATGACATTGTTTTCCCTGCCCTCTGCGCGCACCGGGGACTGTCCGGCCTGATGCCGGAGAGTTGCCTGCCCGGTTTTGCCGCGGGGATAGCGCTTGGTGCGGATGAAATTGAGTTTGATATTCGATTAACAAAAGATAACCGGCTTGTTATATCGCATGACAACAAGGTGGAAAGAATTGCCGACGGCACGGGTATAGTCAGCGAGCTGACTTTAAGCCAACTGCAAGCCATGCGGTTGAAAGCGCCGGGTAGTGAAAAACAATGGCAGGTTACATTTGCCACGCCGGAGGAAATCTTTGCGGCTGTCGGCAGCGCCTGTGTGATGAACCTGCATTTTAAAGCACTCGGGGAAGGTACATCGTTTGCTGTTGCTGAAATGAAAAGGCTGGTTTATCAATACGCTCTTGAAGACAGCGTCTACTTTTCCACATCCGAGGAAGAAACGATGCAGCAGTTTATTGCCCTCGCGCCCGATATTCCCCGCAACGCGCTGGAACCCTGGCGGGAGGATTTGGATATTGTGGATTATGCCTTGCGCTACGGCTGTAAACGCTGCCAGCTTTTTAAGGGCGTTTTTGATGAAGAAAAGGTAAAGCGCGCTATCGCCGCGGGTGTGGTGTGTAATGTTTTTTGGGCAGACAACGAGGAAACAGCAAGGGAATACCTGGATATGGGGATATCCGTTTTGCTGACAAACCGGACGGATTTGCTCATCCGCATTATCAATGAGTACAGGCAGAAAACCTGATGTGCTGATTATTCAAACCGGGAAAGGATGTTTATTCGTATGGTCAAAATCAAAGAGGTTTATGATTTTATGGACTCCTTCGCTCCGTTTGCCGATCAAGGGGATTTTGACAACTCCGGCTTTCTTGTCGGCGATATTAACCGGTACATTCATCATATCGGTGTTGTTCTTGATGTAACCAAGCAGACGCTTGCCGCCGCGCGGCATTTGGGCGTTGACTTGCTCATCAGCCACCATCCCGTTATATTTGACGCGCAAAAGAGTTTTACGGCAGGGGACACTGCTTTTGAACTCGCCAACGCAGGTATAGCCGCATTGTGCGCGCACACATCGCTGGACTGCGCCGCGGGCGGTGTGAACGATGTTCTTTGTGATTTGCTCGGTATTGAAAAAATCGAGCTTTATCCGACAGCCGAATATCCATCCGGTTTATTAAGAACCGGTTTTCTCGCGCAGGAAGGCGCGGAGGAATTGGCGGAGTATGTCGGCACCCGCCTTTGTACGGATGTCCGGTACTGCGACGGCGGCAAAGCCATTGCAACCGTCGCGGTTTGCGGCGGCTCGGGCGGGAGTCTTTTTAAAGATGTGCTGGATGCCGGCGTGGATGCTTATATCACAGGCGACCTTTCATACCACCAATACCTGGCCGCAGCCGATAAGGGGCTTACCGTAGTAGCCGCGGGTCATTTTGAAACGGAAAATCCCGTCGTACAAGTGCTTGCAGAAAAGCTGAAACAGCGTTTCGCCGATATCCAGGTATCCGTACCGGAGCAGGATATTCCGGTGGATGTATACCTGCCCGATTTATTGAGATAAAGTTTGAAAATGAATATTTCAAACATGCCGGTTATGCGAGAGGAATGGTCGTAAAAATGCCCCTGGATGGACTCTTTTTACATTTTTTAAAAAATGATATCGCCGCGTCGGCCATCGGCAGCAGGGTCGAAAAAGTGCACCAGCCCGCTAAGGATGAGCTGGTGTTGCTTTTACGAAACAGAAATGGTTCAAGCAAACTGCTCATTTCCGCTTCCGCCAACAGCCCGCGCATTCATTTCACGGCTAATGCGCCGGAGAACCCGAAAAGCCCGCCGATGTTTTGTATGCTGCTGCGAAAGCATCTCACGGGTGCTGTTCTCAGCGATGTCAGGCAAGCGGGACTCGACAGAATCCTGTTTTTGGACTTTGACTGCACCAATGAAATCGGCGATAAAACCAGGTTATCTCTCTGTGTGGAAATAATGGCGAAGCATAGTAATATTATATTGATAAATGAAGAAAATGTGATCGTGGATGCTGTAAAGCGAATTGACTTTACAAAGTCCGAAATCAGACAGATCTTACCCGGGATGGCGTTTTCGCTGCCGCCGTCACAAGGCAAAAACAGTATTTTGGTTGATTCGGCTGAAACGCTTGTAAATAAGGCATTTAACTTGAAAGAAAAGCTCGTTTCAGAAGCGTTGCTCGGCGTTTTACAGGGTTTTTCTCCGCTTATTTGCCGTGAAATAGCAGAAATTGTATGCGGAGAAGATGTAAAGCTAAAAGACTTGACAAATACGCAAATTAAGCATCTCATCGACAATCTTGAAGCATGCAAAATACGCCTTGAAAGTAACAAGTACACCGCTATTATGCTGAAAAGCAGCGATGGAAAACCGGTTGATTACTCGTTCATGAATATCACCCAATATGGTTCGGCATATACCGCTCAAGAATTTGCATGCCTTTCAGAGATGCTCGATGAATTCTATACCGAGCGGGACAGAATTGACAGAACATATCAGCGCGCCGCGGATTTGGTCAAAGTTATCAGCAACGCAATTGCAAGAACATCCCGCAAGCTTAATTTGCAGCGTGAAGAGTTGATAGCCTGTGCGGACCGGGAAACCCTGCGCATCAACGCGGAACTAATCAACGCAAACCAGTATAAACTGCTGAGAGGCGCGCTGTTCTGCGATGTTGAAAACTATTATGACAATAACAAAGTCATTCGGATCCCCCTTGATCCGGCGCTCAGCCCCGTCGTTAATTCGCAAAAATATTACAAAGCATACCGCAAGGCGAAAACCGCGGAACAGATGCTCGCAAAACTCATTGACCGGGGTGAACAGGAACTGCAGTACCTTGAAACGGTCGCGGATGCACTCTATAGAGCGAGCACACAGGGAGAACTTGACGAAATCCGCAATGAGCTCGCTGGAGCCGGATATATCAAACATCGTAAAAAACCGGGCAACAAAGCAGACAAGCTGTCACCGCCGCTTGAATTCTTATCTGCCGAAGGCTTTAAAATACTTGTCGGGCGCAACAATCTCCAAAACGACCGCCTTTCGCTTAAACTTGCCGGCAAAACCGACCTTTGGCTTCATACCCAAAAAATCCCGGGTGCGCATGTGATTATCATCGCGGAAAATCGGGAAATACTGCCTTCAACCATTGAACGGGCAGCCCAAATCGCTGCATATCACAGCAAAGGCAGGGAATCATCGCTGGTACCGGTTGATTACACTTTGGCAAAAAACCTGAAAAAGCCGCCGGGGGCTCTGCCGGGCAAAGTGATTTACAACACCTATAAAACAATTTGGGTAAAGCCGGACCTTTGAACCGGAAAAATATTAAGCAGGCGGCATTTGTGTGCTTAGCCTGCTTTTATTGGCTGCTTATGCTTGAATTATTAAGAAACATGTGTATAATTAAAATATTATACATTTAAAAGTCAAACGGAGGTTAAGTTTGAAAGATGAATCTTTCAAACTGCGAGTTTTGTGCTTTTCGGTAATAATTTATAACCGAAAATTTGTAAAAGCTTATTTTATTCGCTTTTACAAATATCGCACAAAACATCGGACAAAGAAAGGAATGTTCATTTAAATGGCCGAGAACGAAAAAAATAGTTTTGTCCAAACCGAACTGGAAATCATGCGGTTCTGGGAGGCAAACAAATGCTATGAGCAATTACGCGAAAAAAATAAAGAGAAGCCGCGGTTCCGCTTTTTAGACGGTCCGATAACCGCCAACAACCCCATGGGCATTCACCATGCCTGGGGTAGGAGCCTGAAGGATATTTTTATTCGCTACAAAGCCATGCAGGGCTTTGATTGCCGCTGCCAAAACGGCTTTGATTCACAAGGCTTGTGGGTTGAAGTTGAGGTGGAAAAAGAACTCGGCTTTGTCAGCAAGCGGGACATTGAAGAGTACGGTATGGACAAATTCACCCGGAAATGTGTCGAAAGAGTCGAGCGTTTTTCCGGTATTATAACGGAACAATCCAAGCGTCTGGGTCAATGGATGGATTGGGAGCATTCCTACTTTACGAACACCGACCTAAACATTCAGGGAATCTGGTATTTCTTAAAAAAGTGCAACGAAAACGGCTGGCTGCGCCGAGAATATAAGCCGATGCCCTGGTGCCCGCGCTGCGGCACCTCCCTGTCCGAGCATGAAATGACGGGCTCCTATAAAATGATGACGCATAATTCCGTCTTTTTCAAATTGCCGATTGTCGACTTTCCATCTGCCGCCGGTGAACCGGCCCGAAAAATTATTGTTTGGACGACCACGCCCTGGACACTCTCATCCAATGTCGCCCTCGCGGTAAACCCGGAAATCGATTATGTTGAAGTAAAAGTAAAAAGCGATGACGCACTGCTGATTCTTGCAAAAAACGCCATCAAACACCTCGGGGATGACAAGCTGGAGGTAGTCCGTGTATTTAAAGGTGCGGAGCTTGAAGGGCTGCATTATGATACCTGTTTTCCGGAGTTTGAGGCGCAGGCAGGTATTGAACATAAAATAGTCCCATGGGCAGATGTGGATGCCGCGGAAGGTGTCGGCATTGTGCACATCGCGCCGGGCTGCGGTGTGGAAGACTTTGAACTGGGCGCCGGCATCGGGCTGCCGCAGGTGATGCCGGTAGATGATGCGGGTATCTTCCTGGAAGGGTTCGGCTTTTTAACCGGTCAAGACAGCCACAGCGCGGCGGATGAAATATTTGAAGAACTCGGCAAACGGGGAAAGCTGTACAAGGTTGAACCGCACGAGCACAGCTATCCCGTATGCTGGCGCTGCAAGACGGAAGTTATCTTCCGCCTGGTTCCTGCGTGGTATATCGCGACCGAGGAATTGAAACCCCGCCTAATTAAAGCGTCCGACAGCGTGAAGTGGGAGCCGGAATCAAACGGCAAGCGCATGAACGACTGGTTGCAGAACATGGGGGACTGGAACATTTCCCGCAAGCGTTACTACGGAATGCCCCTGCCGTTTTACCCCTGCGAGGCGTGCGGCGAGGTGACGGTTGTCGGTTCTAAAGCGGAACTGAAAGAACTCGGCGGCGAGGGTGTGGATGACCTGCCCGAACTTCACCGGCCGTGGATAGATAAGATTACGATCAATTGCCCGAAGTGCGGTGCAAAGGTCAGCCGCATCAGCGAAATCGGCGATGTTTGGCTGGACGCCGGCATTGTTCCGTTTTCCACCCTCGGTTATTTTGACAATAAAGAGGACTGGCGCAAAAATTACCCTGTCGAATGGGTAACGGAAATGCGCGAGCAGGTGCGCCTGTGGTTCTATTCCATGCTGTTTATGAGCGTGGTGCTCGAAGACCGCGCGCCCTATGAGCGCGTACTGTCTCATAACTCCGTTATATCGGAGGACGGCTCCAAGTTTTCCAAAACAGGGTTTATGATTCGCTTTGACGAAGCAGCCGAAAAAATTGGCGCGGATTCCATCCGTTACTTGTATGCAGGCGCTCCGGTTGCCAATGATGTCCGTTTCGGCTTTAACCTCGGTGACGAAGCGCGGCGTAAACTGCTTGCGTTCTGGAATGTTTATACTTTCTACGACACTTATGCATCCATTGACAACCCGGTTCTGGAAGGCTATGTCCCGGACAAGGCGGCTTTGAGCCCGACCGACCGCTGGCTGATCATCCGCACAAATGACTATATCAATAAAGCGACAGCCTGCATGGATGACTATAAGACCTACATGCTCATCAAAGAGTTTGAGGTGTTTGTGGACGATATCTCCAACTGGTATATCCGCACAAACCGCCGCCGTTTTTGGAAGACGGAAGACGAGGCGGATAAAAAGGTAGCCTATTGGGTGCTCTATTTTGCCCTGGATGCCTGCATCAAAACCATGGCGCCGGTCATCCCGTTTATGACAGAGAAAATATGGCAGGAACTCACCCGTAAGGTCTTGCCGGATGCGCCGCTTTCGGTGCATCTGAGCGATTGGCCGAAACCGATGGCAGGCTTTGAGGACGACGGTATCATTGAGCAAACCGCGATGGCACGCGATGCCATCACCACAGCGATGCGCCTGCGCAACGAACAGCAACTGAAAGTCCGCCAGCCGCTGAATAAAATCTACATCTGTACCAACGCCGCCGCGGCGGAAAAAATAAAGGTGTTTGAAAAGAACATCCTGGATGAACTGAACATAAAAGAAGCCCAGTATATCGACGATTTCAATGTGCTGGAGGATGCCTTCCTCGCGGTTAATTTTAAAGCAGCCGGTGCCGTGCTGAAACAAAATGTCAACAGTTTTAAGCAAAGCCTTGAACAGGCATCACCGGAAGAGATGAGGGCGATGGCAGCGCAGTTTGACAAGGGCGGTCCGGTGAAGGTGCCCGGTTGGGACGAAGATTTTGATACGGGATTATTTGTAAGGCAATCACGCACCAAGGCGGGAATCGTCAGCGCGGAGTGCGCCGGCGAAATGACTGTTGCGCTTGATACCGTACTCACCGAGCAGCTTGTCCGGGAAGGCGCGGTGCGGGATATTGTCCGCCAGTGCCAGTTGCTGCGCAAAGAAGCGGGTTACAGCGTGGAGCAGCGCATTATTGCCGCGATCGCCAGCAAAAGCGCGTTTATTACCGGCGCGCTTGAAGAAAGCCGCAGCCACATCGCCGCGGAACTGCTGGCGACGGAACTGTTGCTCAACGATGAAATCAGTGCCGACCTGGTCAAAGAAATTGAAATCGGTGAGGATATGGTGACCATCGCTGTTAAAAAATCAATGTAG
>CAZTCR010000064.1:0-11529 GCA_964612185.1 uncultured Eubacteriales bacterium | reverse complement strand
GCATTACCGGCAGAGATTGGATTATATCTATGTTTTAATCGTTAAATAGTATCAGTTCGATTCTGACCAGCAGCTCCAAAGAAACCCTCAAAGCGAAATGCTTTGAGGGTTTCACGATTAGATTTACATGGTATTTTTAATATGCAGAACAAAAAATCCTGTCAGGCGCCGGGTTATTCCTTGACATAAAAATCGTCCTTGAATAACCCTGAATAAGTTTCTCCGTTTTCCCTGGTCGCGGTGCCCTGTCCGTTGCGCATGTTATCGCGCCATTCACCCTCGTATTTTTCACCGTTGGTGAAAACAGCCGTACCAAAACCGTGCAGTTTGTTTTCTTTCCATTCCCCGGTATAGTAATCGCCGCTTGCATAGGTAAAAGTGCCGTGCCCGTCCCGCAATCCGTTTTTATAGTCGCCGACATAAACATCGCCGTTTGCGTAGATGAACTTGCCCTCGCCCTCCCGGTTGTTGTTCACAAACTCTCCGGAATAAATGTCCCCGTTGGCATAAAAAAATGTGCCTTGGCCATTGCGCATGCCGTTGGCATATTCACCGGCATATTTATTGCCGTTTGCATAGGTATAAACGCCCTGCCCGTCATACATGTCGTTCTTCCATCCGCCGGTATAAACGGAACCGTCGGCGTAGGTATGTGTGCCCTGACCCTCGCGGTCGCCGTCTATTTGCTCGCCGACATATTTATCCCCGTTCAAATATTCGATTGTCTCTTGTACCTTGCGCCCTGTTGTTTTACTTCTTCTGAAATAGGAGTTTTTTTGGGGAGCATCTTTTTTTTGTACACTTGGTTTAAGCATTGTTTTCCTCCGCCGCATGATAACTGACTTGCCGGGTAACCGGTTCCGGGGTAACGGTATACGATACACAGTATGATGTGTTTGGTATGCATAACTCGTAAAGAATACTACCACTTGACAGCCAAGTTTGCAATCATTAATTGGATTATTACCGAAAAAATTGATGTGCCTATCATTCCGGTTTTCATTAAGATTGCCCGCCAAAGCGTTGAGGCTTTAGCGGGCAGCGGTTTCGTAATGAAGGCTTACACCAGCAGCGAACTCACCAGTTCCGTGTAATGCGCCGGGTCTTCAACCGGCAGGCCGGCAATCAGCAGGGCTTGTGAATAGAGGACCTCGGCGTATTTGGCCGCTCTGTCCTTGTCGGTATCAAAAGCGTTTTTGAGCGCGGCAAAGCTGCTGTGCGCGGCGTTGAGTTCCAGCACCCGTTCGGCTTTCGGCTTGTTTTCGCCCGGCATTAAATCAAAATACTTTTCCATTTCGATGCTGACACCACCCGTGCTCACCAGGCATACCGCATGAGTTTTGAGTTTGTGCGAAATTTTGACATCGGCCACCGCGCCTTTGAGGGCATCTTTCACAAAGTCCAGCAGCGCTTTGTTGTCTTCCGCCTGCTTCTCGATTTCTTTCTTTTCTTCCTCGGATTCCAAACCAAGGTCGGCTTCGTTGACGGAAAGGAAGCTTTTGCCTTCAAACTCACGGAGAATGTTGGTGACAAACTCATCTTCCTCATCCGTGAGGCAAAGCATGTCATAACCCTTTTCTTTAACCTGTTCGGCTTGCGGGAGCGCGTTGATCTTTGTCACCGTATCGCCGCAGCCGTAGTATATGTTCTTTTGATCCTCCGGCATTTTCTCCTTATACTCTTTGAGGGTGACAAGTTTCCCTTCTTTTGAGGAATGGAAGAGCAGCAGTTTGTCCAGCATATCCTTGTGCATGCCGTAATCGGCGAGGATGCCGTATTTGAGTTGCCGGCCGAACGCCGCGTAGAATTTTTCGTATTTTTCCCTGTCCGATTCCAGCAGTTTGCCGAGTTCCTCGCGGATTCTTTTTTCCAGATAATTCGCGATAATTTTCAGCTGCCGGTCATGCTGGAGCAGTTCGCGCGACAGGTTGAGGGACAGGTCGCCGGAATCGACAATACCCGTGACAAAGCGGAAATGGTCCGGGAGGATGTCTTCGCATTTTTCCATAATCATCACGCCGTTGGAATACAGCTGCAGACCTTTTTTGAAATCTCTGGTATAAAAGTCATACGGCGCTTTTGCGGGGATGAACAGCATGGCTTTATATACAACCTGACCTTCCGCGCTGATGCGGATGACTTTGACGGGGTCTTCCTGGTCAAAATATTTTTCTTTGTAAAAAGCAATGCAGTCTTCGTCGCTGACTTCTTTTTTGGTGCGCTGCCAGATGGGGACCATGCTGTTGAGGGTTTCTTCCTCCGTGTATTTTTCATACTCGGTCTTCTTTTTTCCGTCTTCATCGGTTTCATCTGTCTCGACAGGACGGCTCTTTTCGGCATCCATTTTAATGGGGTAACGGATATAGTCCGAATATTTCTTAACGAGCCCCCGCAGACGATAGCTTTCCAAAAATTCGCTGTATTGTTCGTCCGCGGTGTCTTCCTTGATTTTCAGGATGATGCTTGTGCCCACGGTGTCACGCTGTGCCTCGGTGATGGTGTAACCGTCCGCGCCGTTGGATTGCCAGCGGTATGCCTTGTCCGCCCCGTAAGCGCGGGAGATCACAGTCACTTCATCGCTGACCATAAACGCGGAATAAAAGCCGACGCCGAACTGGCCGATGATGTCAATATCTTTCTTTTTGGCTTTTTTGCCGTCCATATCATTTTTAAAGTCCAGCGAGCCGCTGCGGGCGATAACGCCGAGGTTGGATTCCAAGTCCGCGTCCGTCATACCGATGCCGTTGTCGGTTATGGTTAAAATGCGGTTGTCTTTATCAGCTGTGACCTTAATAAAGAAATCGCTGCGGCTCATGCCTACCTTGTTGTCCGTGAGCGAGAGATAGCACAGTTTATCCAGCGCGTCGCTCGCGTTGGAGATGATTTCCCGCAAAAAGATCTCCTTGTGTGTGTACACCGAGTGCACCATCATGTCCAGGAGTTTTTTAGATTCCGCTTTAAATTGCTTTTTTGCCATTACTGTATCGTCCTTTCAAAAATAATTAACGCTTAAATGTTTGCCGCCGTGCCGGGCATCCGGGCACCGCGCGGACCGGGCAGGGGAACAAGCCACATACGGGATGTTCCTGTAAAGCCAAAAGACTTTACAAAGCAAAGAATGCTTTTCAGCATTCCTGTTGCCTTGCGATAAGGCAAGATTAATATAACAAAAAGATTATAGCATACTATTAACAAAATTTGAACAATTCATTAAAAACATCCGGCGTTGTCCGTGCTTTTTAATCAACCGGGGTTTGGTTTACCGCGGCAAGGTACAGGCCTGCCTGCTCCAGCAGCAGGGCGTCGGCCGTGTCCACGGTGCCGTCATGATTCGCGTCCGCGGCGAAACAAGCCGAGGCACCCAGGTCACCCTGCGTGAGCATGCCGGCTGAGAGCATATTTGCGATCACGGCATCCCTGCCGTCCGCAAGCCCGTCGCCGTCTGTATCACCAAAAATGATGATGGTATACACCGCCATGACTTTACCGTCCGCTTCACGGACAAGTGCAACTGTCGACCCTGTTCCAAAACCCGACGGTGTCGGGGTATAAATAAAATGACCGTTTCCGGTAATATTTAAATAACCCTGCGCGGCAAGGTCGGCAAGCGTGCCGTTTGCGGGCAAACCATAGATATACCCGCGGGTACTGTCAACCACAGCGGTGCTCTCGGGGTTCGCCTCAACAGTCACAACAATCTCCATCAAATCCGCGACCGCGATACTTATATCGGCTGCAAATGCATCAACCTGTGCTTGGTGCGTAATATCAAGACCGTAGACAACCGCGTCGAGCGCGGTCTGAACCGCTGTCCAGTTTTGATAGACGGCCGGGTTCAGTATATAGGTAGCGGCAACGGCACGATCAACACCGGTATAATCCGCGGGGTTGAGCATGAGCGCGTTGCGGGCGTTGTATATCTGAACAGCCCACGCATTCACCGCACCCTGCTCGTTGGCTGATTTGCCCGGCACAACGGCAGCGCGGGCGTCCAAAAGCGCTTGCAGGGAAGCTGGCGTATAATAGACCGCTGCTTCGGCTTCGTATGCAGCCGGTATCATCTTTTGGCTGTCGGCATAGGTATAGTCCGCATTGTTGAGTGCTTTTGCGTTGAGTGCCGCTTGCAGTTCATCCGTCCAGAGGATAACGGACGGCTGTTCCGGGATGAGCAGGCCGTCGACGATTTCGTTGACTTTTGCTTGAATCACGGCGATGCTCGCAGGGGAATACAAGGTTATTTCGTGCCCTTCTCCGGCGGGGTTTTGTACGGGAACGGTGCTCTCAACAGCTGCCTGCGCGGCATTGCGCAGGATGTCGAGCGCGGTATAGTCCGCGGGTTTTATCACCAAACCGGTGTGCGCCGCCTGCAGAGCGCTGCCCATGGCGGCCACAGCGGTTTGATCCGGCATTTTTAACCCCAAAGTAACGCCGTAAACGGCCGATTCCCAAGCGTTGTAACTCGCCTGCGTAAAGTCACGCCAATAAATCATTTGCCCCGTGTATTGCGGATAATTGGCGGCGTCCGCTAAGATATAGTTGCCCGCGGGGGAACCGGTGCTATCGTTCAACCCCGATATTTTGTCCATATAAAAGCTGACAGTTGTGTAGTCCGCATTTAACAGCGTCAGCGTGCGCCACACCGTATTGATTTCCGCCGCCGCGGTACTCACATACGACCGGTAGCGGACATCAAGCCCGTACACTACCGCGGCCAAAGCAGTTTCCAAACCGGCTGTGCTTTCAAAATAACCGGAGGGGTAGAAATGAACACCGGCGAAATAATAGTCAGGGTCATTCACCGGGCTCGGCCTGAACCCTGCCGAGGGACTGTAAACGCTGTCGACTAATATGTTTAATGCCGAATAGTCTGCCGGGGCATATTTCAAATTGCTTTTTGCCGCGGTCAGGTCACTGACGGCCGCCGCAATTTGCGCGGCGGATGCGTTGGGCTGGTTGAGCACCGCCTTCGACTTCGCAAGTTGACCGAGATACGCCGTAAAAGAACCGTCGTTATTGGTGTAACCGTCATGCATTTGCCGGAAAGCCGTATCTTCCGTTGCAATGAGCGCGCGCAGCGCGGATTTATCCATCACATTGAAGGTAACCGTCCATGCGTTCCAGGTGTACAAAGGACTCCCGTCTTCGCCGAAAATGCCGCTGGCAAAAGTAACTTTTTGCCCGTTGGGCGGCAATGCCGTGCTGCCGAAATTAAAGGTCATGGTGCCGGGGTTAGTGCTGATGCCCTGGGTGCGGTTATTCAGCGCGTTTGTTGAATAAAAATATGACTGCGCGGTTGGATTGGATGTGCTTGCGCTGCTGAACAGAGAAGTGTCGGCCAGATAAATCATTTTTTCCTGGTAAACAGCCGGCATCTTATCCGGTGAAGTGCTGCGCCAGTAGAGCAGCTTGATACCGAGTTGGCTGATGTTGGTGATAATCGCCGGGTCATAATATACATGGAGTGTCGCGCGGGTTCCGCCGTCTCCGTCGTTCTCACTGGCGTCGCCGCTTTGCCCGCAGTACCAATGCTCAACATTTTTTTTACCATCCACACCGGGGTCCCAAAGCCTCATACCGCTGTAGCCGGCAGAACCGGCCGCATAACCTGTACTGCCTCCGCCGGTTGCCATTTTATAGTATCCGGTGCCGCCGCCCCCGTATACGGCATACCCCAAACCGGAGGAGCCCGAACCGGACAAAACGGCTGTATATTCGTGACGGGTTTGAATGGTGCCGATCCAGTTGTTTTTAACAACATAGGTTTGCCAGCCGGCGCCGAGTTCCACCAAATCAACATAACTCGCCGCTTTTTGGGTATATTGCCTGCCATTAAGCGTATAAGTTGCCGTGTATTCAATGTAATTACCCGCCGAGGCGGTTCCGCCCGTTATCTGCCAGGTATAAGGGTTGCCGCTTTGATTGACCGGGTTCATATGAATCACGCCCGCGCCCTGCGTGGCGGCGTTCAAACTCGGCACAGAGGCACCTGCCGGAACCGATACGGAAATGACAGTGCTGTAGGTTTGCATCGATCTTGTTGAATAGTTGATAACCCGGGTTTGTATGGTGGAGCAGTCCGCAGCCGTTAACGCCTGATTGTCCAGCCCGTAACCGGTATTGGCAACGCGGATTACCGGCGGCACGGAAATAACCGCGGCGAACGCGCCGTTGTTGGATATTTCTTCCGCCCACGGTGCCGGCATGCTGTTTTGCACGGCGGCAGCGGTTGCGGTTTTTGTTCCTTGAACAGAGTCCTCAAGTGCCCCGGCCGTCTTTGCCGGTGAAACGGACAAGAAGCCGAGCGGTAAAAACAACGCCATCAGCGCGCACAGTAATTTGTTAAAAAACTTCATGAACGAACCTCTCCGAAACAATAAAAATCCACAAGTTCAGCATATCATTTATCGGTCGATGTGTCAATTATATATGCCTGCCTGCAAGTTTTTGGAAACCATCCGGGTGCAAGCACAAAATAAAAATTCAAAGGCGGATTGCGGGGAAAAATTGTTCGATTTTCGTCAAAAATATTGACATATTAAAATGTATATGTTAAGTTTATTTTGTATTTATTGTACAAATAGTGTAAAGTTTTGGTTCTATCCGAAAAATATTTGAGAAAAGAGGCTGAAAACGGATGAAAAGTTTGAGGAAACAACTGAGTCTGCTACTTGTTCTTGCGTTGGTTTTTGCATGCCTTGCTCTGGATTTCGGACAATTGGACACCTTCGCATACGACAATAACACCGGCACCGGGCTTGTTCGGGTCAGTATTCAGGTTGGCGCGAATGATTGTTCGGACGGGAACCGGGGGACGGACAGCAGTTTCCGCCTGCAGTTTATTGACGCGGGCGACGCGGTCATCGGTGCCACGCCGGACAATGCCATTGAAGGCAGACCGGAAGAATCCGCCTATGGAAACCCGCTGGAAGCGGGACAAACCACCACCTACGGCAGCACGGCCGGTGCGGGCGGACAGGTGGAGTTTATCACAGCAAACCTCGGAGCGGTTGCCGTCAACAAATCAATCAACCGGGTTCAGCTTGTCAACACCTATTGGGAAGACAACTGGAATTTCAACTCCGTTGTTTTTTATTATTCTCACGATGGCGGCACCAACTGGACACAAATTGCCTCGGGTGCCTGGGCAAGCGCTTCGGAGGGCGCGGTAGGCACCTGGGATGTGTCATACTTCGGCGCAAATTATAAAACGCTCTCTTTCAACCCGAACGATGGCACAGGCGGCGGTCAGTATGACGCGATCCCGGGGCAGACAATCACTCAACCACCATCGCCTGTCAGAACCGGGCACACCTTCATCAGCTGGGCGGGCGCGCCGGCGCGTATGCCCAACTCGTCTGTTACCTATTATGCCGCTTGGAGCGTGAACACCTATACCATCACCTTTGATTCTGCAGGCGGGTCGGCAATCCCACCGATTACGAACAGTTACGGTACCACCGTCACACCGCCTGCCAACCCGACAAAAACAGGCTATACTTTTACGGGTTGGCTGCCGGCGGTTCCCGCCAACATGCCCGCTGAAAACACGACTTGCGTCGCGCAGTGGGTACTAAACATTTACACAATTACTTTCGATACCAATGGCGGCACGGCTGTTTCGCCGATTGTACAGGAATACGGGACAACGGTAGCCGCGCCGGCAAGCCCGGAAAAAACCGGCTACACCTTTGCCGGCTGGCTGCCGGCGGTACCCGCGGCAATGCCGGCCGGCAACACGACCTGCGTCGCACAGTGGACACTAAACACCTACACCATCACCTTTGATTCAAACGGCGGCACTGCCGTTGCGCCGATTACGCAAGGTTACGGCTCGGCTGTTGCGGCACCCGTAAACATCGCGCGCACCGGCTATACCTTTGCGGGCTGGCTGCCGGCGGTACCCGCGACGATGCCGGCTGAAAATTTAACCTGTGTGGCACAATGGAGCATCAACAGTTATACCATCACTTTTAACGCCAACGGCGGCACCGCGACAGCGCCAATCACGCAAGCATACGGGACGCCTGTAACAGCACCGGATAATCCGACCAGGCTGGGCTATACCTTTGCCGGCTGGCTGCCGGCGGTGCCTGAGACCATGCCGGCAGATAACCTGACCTATGTCGCGCATTGGATCGCTAACACTTACACCATCACCTTTGATGCCAACGGCGGCACGGCGATAACCCCAATCACACAAAACTACGGTACTGTTATAACGGCGCCGGAAGATCCGGTCAGGGCGGGCTATACATTTGCCGGTTGGCTCCCGCTTGTGCCGGATGCGATGCCGGCAGGTGACACTACCTGTGTAGCACAGTGGACCGCCAACAGTTATACCATCACCTTCGACACCGGCGGCGGTTCAGCGGTATCTCCGATTACACAACTGTATGCAACTGCTATAGCGCCTCCGGTTAGTCCGGTAAAGGCGGGGTATACATTTATTGGTTGGACACCGGAGCTGCCGGTAACTATGCCGGCCGGCAACACAACTTGTACGGCGCAGTGGAGCATAAATAGTTATACGATTGTTTTCGACCTTGGTTACGATGAAATTATATATTCGACTATGGGGTTTTATGGGTCAGCCATAGCTGCACCGGAGCCAAACAGACCGGGATATACATTAACCGGTTGGCAACCGGCTGTACCGGCCACAGTGCCAGATTATGATATTACTTGTGTAGCGCAGTGGACGCCGAATCAGTACACCATCACTTTTGATTCCGCTGGCGGTTCCACGGTTGCCCCAATTACACAAAATTTCGGAACCGCTGTTATACCGCCCGCGAATCCCGTCAGAACCGGGTACACCTTTGCTGGCTGGCAACCTGCACCGCCTGCAACGATGCCGGCCGGTGATATAACCTGCGTGGCAGATTGGGTGGTGAATACCTACACAATAATTTTTGACGCCAACGGCGGGGTTGGCGGCGAAGAACAGCAGCTGCCCTACGGCGCCATGCCGGTTCTCCCCGAGGTGAGCAGGGAGAATTACACTTTTGTCGGCTGGACGCCCGCGGTAGTCGCTGTGGCAGGAAACGCGGTTTACACAGCGCAGTGGACAATAAATAGCGTTACGGTTACCTTCGATGCCAATGGCGGGCAAGGCTCACAGCAGCAAACGGTCAATTACGGGCAAATGCCGGAAGCACCGATTGTGACGCGGACAAATTACCGCTTTGCAGGCTGGTCGCCGGAAATCGTTGCCGCCACCGGAGACGCCGTCTACACAGCGCAGTGGATTACGCTGGGCGATATCAATGCCAGCGGTAACATATCAGCCCTTGACGCGCTCATGGTGCTGCAGTATGTCGCAGGGGTATCGGATTTGACCGAGTTGCAGCTTTTACAGGCGGATGTGGACATGAACGGCGTTGTCAACAACATTGACGCGCTGAAGATTTTGCAGTTCGCGAGCGGCACAATCAGTTCGTTCTAATGAAGAAAAACAAATACATTGACTTATGCATTTTTATATGTTAGATTTAGTATGTGATGATATATTTGTATCGTTATGTCAACAATTTACTGATGGAGGTTCTCAATGATGAAAAAAATGAAGAAACAGTTAAGCGTATTGCTTGTGTTCGCGCTGGTGTTCGCGAGTGTCAGCCTGGGGTTCGGCTTTGGCACGCAAGCGCTGACAAGCAGCGGGTCCTGGCGCATTTACGGTAAAACGGCCGATGCCGGCTTTTGGCCGTGGTTATGGTTCGAGGGAACAGGCAACGATGTTGTTGTGAAGCTCTGGTCGGGACCGGACGGTACCGGTACACTGCTTTACACTTCGCCGGACCTCGGCGATGGCATCAAGAGGGTCGGTAAAGAAGGGTCCATTACCATGACCAATGTACCCACGACCAACCAAATCGCCAGCATCACCGTTAACAAAGTCAGCGGGTCGGACCCGTGGAGCTGTGAAAACATCACGGTTTACTATACACCTTCCGGCGGACCGGAGCAGCAGTTGGTATCCATGCCCGGGCGCAACATCGAAAACAACGACGCGATTTTGCTGGGCAACATCAACTTTTTTACCGAGGTTCATAACCATGCTATTCACTTTAACGCAAACGGCGGCATCGGAACAGCCCCTGACCAAACCCTCATTTGGGGTACGGCGGATTATCTGCGGGTCAACACCTTCAGCCGCAACGGTTACACCTTCGCAGGCGGTTGGGCATCTTCACAAGCCGCGGCGGATGCAGGCACGGTTGAGTACGGCGACGGCGCGAACTTTTTAATGCCGGACAACGATGTCGAACTCTGGGCGGTGTGGGTGCCTTTTTCGGTGATTCCCTATACCATTAGACATTATAAAGAAAATATTGAAAAAACCGCTTTTGACATTTTAGCCGCTACCGAGACGCTCACGGGCGCCACCGGGCAGCGCGTTTTCGCGCAGGACAACGCGTATGAGGGCTTCATGGCAGTTACCCCGCTGGCGAGCGGCTATATCATCTATGACGGCAGCCTGGTGGTAAACCAGTATTACACCAGAAATACTTATAATTTCAACTTCGATGCCAACGGCGGTGAAGGCGGCGGCGAGGTTGAAATGGCGTACGGCGCGCCTTTTACAGCACCGGCGGTGACAAAGGAAGGCTTTATTTTGGCCGGTTGGCTGCCCGAATTGCCCGCCACAGCCCCCATGGGCGGCGGCTCTTACACAGCACAATGGATCCCGAACAGCTACACCATCACCTTTGACGCGGCAGGCGGCACGGGCGGCACACAGCAAACGGAGAATTACGGCGATATGCCGACGGCACCAACCGTGGCCAAAGAAGGCTACATTTTTGCCGGCTGGCAGCCGGAACTGGCACAGGTAACAGGCAACGCGACTTATGTTGCCCAGTGGGTTTTGGACGGTTTCATCATCACCTTTGACGCCGCGGGCGGCACAGGCGGCACGCAGATACCCGTGAGAACAAACGAGATTCCGGTAGCGCCGGTGGTAACGCGTACGGGCTATACCTTTGCCGGTTGGCAACCTGCCATCGCCGCGGCAACCGAGGAAGCCACCTATACCGCGCAGTGGACAGTAAACAGTTACACCATCACCTTTGACGCGGCAAACGGCACCGGCGGCGGGGAGCAAATACTGGAATATGGCGCAATGCCGATTCCCCCAACGGTAACAAGAACCGGCTATAACTTTAACGGCTGGTCACCTGACATCACAGCCGTCACCGGCGATACTGTTTACTACGCGCAATGGATTATCCAGACTTTTACCATTATATTTGACGCCAACGGCGGTACCGGCGGTACGGAACAAATTCTGAATTATGGCGAGATTCCGACGATTCCGGATGTGACCAGAGACGGGTTCACTTTTAACGGCTGGCTGCCGAACATCGGGCCTGCCAAGGCGGACAGAACCTATGTTGCCCAGTGGACCGGCGGCACGGTGCTGATTACCTTCCTTGCCAACGGCGGTGTCGGCGGTACAGTGTTGACGGTTACAGCAGGCCAGATGCCGACCCCTCCGGTTGTCACACGGGAAAACTACCGTTTCAACGG
>CAZTCR010000063.1:0-11588 GCA_964612185.1 uncultured Eubacteriales bacterium | reverse complement strand
AACTGCAGAAAAAAGCCCGAAAAGCCTTGACTTACAAGGCTTTTCGGACATGGTGGGGATCAACGGGGGAGATTCGCCCGTGGGGCCGGAAAGTGACCATTAGTCACAAAAAGTTGACGGAAAGGTAACAATTGGTATAGTATAATGGTATGTTACTTTTTTACATCCATCAGGAGGGGGTTGAAATGATTCATCAAACTTTAAAAATGATGCGCCTAAACAACCGGCTGACACAGCAGCAGGTTGCAAAGTTGCTGAACATCGACCGCTCTACCTATACCTATTACGAAACGGGCAAAATCAAGCCCGATGTGGATACCCTTATTAAACTGTGCTGTATTTTCAATGTGTCGCTGGAGATGCTGACAAAGGACGCAGCCGACAACCGCGAGGCGGTCCGGGAATCGGTGGAAGAATACCTGCACAACGGCGAAAATTCGCAGACCTTTACAAGCCTCAACCGTCAAGAGCAGCGGGCTATTCTTCTTTTCCGGCTGTGCAGAAATAAGGATGAAGCGATAGAAACCCTCAAGGAGATGGCGCTCAACCCGGATACCCGGCGTGCCCGCAAGGACGACGCCGGCAAAAAGGAAAAGGAAAAACCGCAGCGGTAACCATGCAAATTATATGCTATCCACCCGGCGCCAAAAATCAAAGTGTTTGGCAGCGGGTATTTTTTTGCAAAAAAAATGCGCAAAAACTCTACTTGTTGTGGTTTGATTGTTGACAACGACTATATCTTGTGATACAATCAACTTGTAAAAACACAAACCAGTTCTTTGTTTTGTAAAGTCCCATGATTGGGACGCAACAGCTCAAATATATCGAACATTTGTATTGACAAACCTTGAAACAATGCTATAATAGTGATTGTAAGAACAAATGTTCAGGCCATTTTGAGGAGGGAATTTATCATGACAGCGATTTTTGCCGTTAAAACAACCATCGAATTCATCGCGATTTTATTGATCATCTGGGGCTTTCTCCATGAGGACAAATTCATCGCTTTTGAGGACAAGCTCTTTCGCGCGATTGGCATCAACATCCGCAACCACCGCCGCCGCAAAGCCGCGGAAAAGAGGCGCAGGCTCCGCTTGCAAGAACAGCAAATGAACGCCCGCCCGCTTCGCGCGCAGCCTGCACCCCCGGTGCTCGCGCCGGTTCAGCCGCCTGTGCGTTCGTCCGGTTACTGGGTCGCGTAAACCATCAAACCAAAAGGGGCACGGTATAAAACCGCGCCCCTTTACTTGTTATCCTTTTCGTTCAACCGGCTGTTTGCCTGTCCAACTGTCAATGATACTTTTCTTTTCATCCCAAAGCATTTGCGATAAATCAACATAGTAGTTGTGCGGGTTTTCGAACCGCAGCACTTCTTCCCACAGCGTGTCGACCTGCTGCGCACAGTAGGTTTTCATATCGGCGAGCGGCGGGCGTTCGTAAATACATTTTCCGTTTTCAAAAATCTTTTGCAGCAGCGGCCGCGCGACAAAATGTTCGACTGTTTTGCGTTTCCAGGTATAATCGGGGTCAAACAGCTCATACGGCTCATTTTCGTTGATTTCCTCATCGGCGAGGGTTATCAGGTCCGCAATCGCCTTGCCCGTGTCCCTGTCAAACAAACGCCAGACTTTTTTAAAGCACGGGGTTGTAATTTTTGTCACATTTTCGCTGAGCTTTATTTTCGGTTCAATCCCGCCGCCGCGTTCGATGGCACAGAGCTTGTACACACCGCTGAACACAGGGGCGGACGCGGAGGTGATGAGCCGTTCACCTACCACAAAGGTATCCACCTTGGCACCCTGGCTGATCATGTCGCGTATGATGTATTCGTCAAGCGAGTTGGATGCGACAATGCCGCAATCCGGAAAACCGGCTTCGTCCAGCATCTTGCGCACTTTACGCGAAAGGTACGCGATGTCGCCGCTGTCAATACGCACCGATTTCGGGCGGAAACCTTTCGGAACAACCTCTTTTTCAAACGCCGCAATAGCATTGGGCAGCCCTGATTTGAGCGTGTTGTATGTATCAACGAGCAAAGAGCAATTGTCGGGATATTCCCGCGCGAAGGCGCAAAAAGCGTCCAGCTCGTTGTCAAACATCTGTACCCAGCTGTGCGTCATGGTGCCCGCGGCCGGCACGCCCAGCGCAGTTTCCGCGAGCGTGCAGGAAGAAGCCGCGCACCCGCCGATATAGGCGGCTCTCGCGCCGTAAAGCGCGGCGTCCGCACCGTGCGCCCGCCTGGCACCAAATTCAAACACGGACCGCCCCTGAGCGGCTCTCACAATCCGGTTCGCTTTCGTCGCGATAAGTGTTTGGTGGTTGATGCATTGGAGCAGCATGGTTTCGATGAACTGCGCTTGTATCACGGGACCCCGCACGGTGACAATCGGCTCACCGGGGAAAACCGGCGTGCCTTCCGGCACTGCCCAAATATCGCAGGCAAAATTGAAACCGGCAAGGTAAAAAAGAAAATCCTCTTTGCACCCTTTGCGCCGTAAAAATTCGATATCCCGCGCGGAAAAACGCAGGTTTTCCAGGTAATCAATCACCTGTTCGACACCCGCCATTACCGCGAACCCGCCGGAATCGGGCGTACTGCGGAAAAACATGTCAAAATATGCGATCGTATCTTTGCAGCCGCTTGCAAAGTAACCGTTCGCCATGGCAAACTCATAAAAATCGACCAGCATGGTCAGGTTCCTCGCGTCATCATCTCCGGTTCTCATCCGAACACCTCTTTGCTGTTTATTCAATCGATTGCCGCAAATTAGACAGGCATTTCGTGTGCGGCCGCCGATTATGATTATACCATAGTTTTCGCTGAATAAAAACAATCTTTTGCCGGCGGGATTATTGTGCAGGATTGAAAGTAAATTATACTATTTGTAGCAGATTTAGAACATAAAAAAGACACTAAAAATGAGTATCATGAAAAATAGATTGCAGTTCAACTGCCGATTGGCAATCTTTTGCCGGAAAAATGACGGGTTGTTAACAAAAAGTTCATCATTGACGCAGGCTCAAAAATGGCCGAGCATAGTGAAATAAATGAAATATAGATAAAATTATGTGAAAAATGACATATAATATGTGCAAAACAAACAACAAATGGCTGAAATCGGAAAAATAACCTATCAATTATGTGATAAATGTTCACGCCCTCAATTTATTTTTAGAATAATACTTGACTGTATGTTCCGATAGTGATATAATTTAGTCAGTCACACAGGACAAAACATTGTACTTTGTGATTGGCAAGGGTAAAAAATTATACAAGCTGTAATAATTACCCGCCCGCATATATACGCTGTTGATGTGGACAGTGGTTGTATGTGAAATAAATGAAGGAGGTAGTATTATGAGAATCAGAAAACAAGCTCTCGGCGATCGCAACATCGTTGGTGCAAAAATCGAGCAGCAACGCAAATCCATCAACATGAAACAAAAGGATCTCCTCACACAGCTTCAAATCAAGGGTATTGACCTGAATGCTTCCGGTCTCTCCAAACTTGAAGGTCAGCTGCGTTATGTTACAGACTTCGAGCTCAAGGCACTCTCAGAGGTTCTTGGCGTAACGGTTAACAACCTGCTCGGCATCAACTGATTATTTGCGAAAAAACCCAACCCGGGGGGCGGACTGTTGTCCGTCCCCGTCTTTTTTTTATGAAACGGTTGAAAGATAGGGGAATTCGCTGTAAACTATTGCCATTGGCAAGGTTCACTTTAACAGGAAATGAGGAATCATATCAATGGCAGTATTCAGACCTTTTAAGGGCGTGCGCCCGGTGCCGGCACATGCCGCCGATGTAGCGGCATTACCCTATGATGTCATGAACAGCGAGGAAGCCCGCGCGATGGCCGCCGGCAAGCCCATCTCCTTTTTACATGTGGACAAGGCGGAAATTGACTTGCCGCCGGGCACCGGGCTCTACACCCGGGAAGTTTACCTGAAAGCGAAAAGCAACCTGGAAAAACTGGTTCAAGACGGCATTTGCGTGCAGGACACACAGCCGCACATTTATATCTACCGCCAAGTGATGAACGGCCGCAGCCAGACGGGGCTGGTCGGCTGCGCGGGGGTAGACGACTATCTGAACAACACCATCAAAAAGCACGAATTGACCCGGGCGGACAAGGAAGCGGACAGAACCAACCATGTCGATACCCTGGACGCGAACACGGGCCCGATTTTTTTAATTTACAGGGAAAACCGCCAACTCGCCGCGCTGATAGACGCGTATAAAGCCGGGAACAAGCCTGTTTATGATTTTGTGACAGAAGACGGCATCGCGAACACGGTCTGGGTGATTGACGACGCGGCGCTCACTTCAAGGATTACGGCAGAATTCGCGAATACTCAATACCTGTATATTGCCGACGGTCACCACCGCGCGGCATCGGCCGTGAGCGTGGCCAAAAAACGCAGAGCTGCCAATCCGGGTTACACGGGGGAGGAGGAGTTCAACTTTTTCCTCGCCGTGGCATTCCCGCAGAATGAACTGGAAATTATGGACTACAACAGGCTGATAAAAGATTTGAACGGGCTTGATTTTAATGCCTTTGCCGTTAAAGTCAAAGAAAAATTTGACATGGAAGACACCGGCGCCGCAGTGCCGTACAAACCGGCCCAAAAGCACACCTTCGGCATGTATTATGCCGGCAGGTGGTACAAGTTGACAGCAAAAACCGGCACTTATGACGACACGGACCCTGTGGGCAGGCTTGATGTGTCGATTTTACAGGATAATTTGATCGCCCCCGTACTGGGCATCAATGACCCGAGAACAGACAAACGCATTGATTTTGTCGGCGGAATCCGCGGGCTCGGGGAACTTGAGCGCAGGGCGGGGGAGGACATGGTGCTCGCGTTTTCCATGTGCCCGACGACGATTGACGAGCTCATGGCCATTGCCGATGCGGACAAGATTATGCCGCCCAAGTCCACCTGGTTTGAGCCCAAACTGCTCAGCGGTCTGTTTATCCACCGCCTCGCGTAGTCCGGCTGGGAATCTTTGAAAACGAACAATCTAAAATACGGATTCACGATTAAAAAACCACTAAAAATCAAGCAAAAGCTTTGACATATGCGGTTTTGTGCGGATTTTAGTTAGGTTTTTATGAGCAAATTTGTATGAGGGCCGGTCCGGGCATGTTCCGGGCCGGCGTTTTTAATGCTTTGCTTGACTTGTTCGGCGGCGGTGATGTATTATATACAATAATCTTAAAATATAGGCGGTGAAGAAATGTCCAATTACATTTCTCCGATATCGAGCGAAACCATCAGGCTCCTCCGCGCGGAACTGGAAAAGGAACATAAAATCAACCCGGATGATTTTGACCGTTTTGGCGTCAAACGGGGGCTGCGCAATCCGGACGGTACAGGCGTGATGGCGGGGCTGACAAAAATATGCAGTGTTGAGGGTTACTATATCAGCGACGGCGAGCGTGTGCCCAAAGAGGGCAGGCTGATTTACCGCGGTATTGATATGACGGAAATCATCAACGGCAGCAAGGCCGAAAACCGTTTCGGGTTTGAAGAGGTGTGCTGGCTGCTGCTGTTCGGCTGCCTGCCGACCAAAGAACAACTCGCCTCTTTTAATCAAGTACTCACCGACTGCCGGGAACTGCCGGAGGATTTCATTGAAGACATGATCATGAAAGCGCCTTCGCCCGACATTATGAACAAACTCGCGCGCTCGGTGATGGCGCTGTACTCTTATGACGAAAATCCCGATGATACTTCGACGGAAAATGTGCTCCGGCAATCCATACAGCTCCTTGCGCAGCTGCCGACGATTATGAGCTACGCCTACCAGGTAAAAAGGCGGCATTACTACCACAAGAGCATGTACATTCATCCGTTAAAGCCCGAGCATTGCACAGCGGAAACGGTCATGAACTCCATTCGTTCGGACCGCAAGTTCACCACCGAGGAAGCCCGCTTACTGGACCTTTGCCTGATTCTGCACGCGGAACATGGCGGCGGCAACAACTCCACTTTTGCCACGCGCGTGCTGACTTCCAGCGGGACGGACACTTATTCCGCCATTGCCGCGGGCATCGGTTCGCTCAAAGGTCCCAAACACGGCGGCGCGAACATAAAAGTTGCCCAAATGATCAAACTGATGCAGGAAGAGATTGCCAACCCCCTTGACGAAGGTCAGGTGGCCGATTACCTGGTTAAACTCATCAACAAAAAAGCCGGCGACCGCTCCGGCCTGGTTTACGGCATGGGTCACGCGGTGTACACCCTCAGCGACCCGCGGGCGGTCATCTTAAAAGAAAACGCGGCAAGTTTCGCGCAGGAGCAGGGCTTCGGCGACGAATTCCGGCTCATTGAACTCGTGGAAAGCCTCGCGCCGGAAGTGTTCTACAAAGCTAAGGGCGACACAAAGAAAATCTGCGCCAATGTCGACCTTTATTCCGGCCTTGTATACAAAATGCTGAAAATTCCGGACGATTTGTATACACCGCTATTCACCATCGCGCGTGTTTCCGGTTGGGCGGCACACCGGATGGAAGAACTGCTCACCGGCGGGCGGATTATGCGCCCCGCGTACAAGAGCGTTTCCCTCCCGCGCAGTTATGTTCCCCTTGCGGACAGGGGCGGGGAATGCTTGAATCAAACCGGCGATTATGTACCCAGCGAGGAAAGAGTGTAGACCGAATAGTGATGAAACGGTGATAATAAATGACAAAGAGTAGACTTGAGGCCAACGCGGCCTTGCTGTTCGGCCTGTTTTCGGCCGGCATTTTGCTGATTCTGCCGGTGCGGGTGTATCAGTACCTGAAGATTATTGAGCCGGTGACCGGCTTTTACGAAAAGACGGATTTCAGCGTCGTGCTCCTGTACGCGCTGCTGGCAGTTTTTTGCGGCACCATCGTCATGGTGTCCTTTGCCCGCAAGCGCGCGATAGCGTACAGCACCACAACGAGGAAGAACCCTGCATTGGGCACGCTGGCGCTGATTGTTGCGGTTACGCTGGTGATAGATGCCGTCCTCATGTCCAAAAACTACTCGTCGCTTTATTACGGGGTGCGGACACTTGCCGATGAATCGTCCGGCGGGATGATGAAATCGGGCGCGGTGCCCATGCTGTTTGAGTCGGCTTTCGCGGTGCTGTCCGCGTTGTTTTTTACCATTCTCGGGGTCGGGTTCATCACGGGTAAATCCAACGGCGCGGAATATAAACTCCTCGCGATTACGCCCCTTGCCTGGGCTATCTGCCGCATTCTGCACCGCTTTATGCGTACCATTAGTTTTATGCGCGTGTCGGACTTGTTCTTTGAACTGCTGATGATTGTGTGTTTAATGGTTTTCTTCATGGCATTCGCCCAGATGATTGCCCGTGTTAACCATAAAGGCGCGGACTGGAAAATTGTCGGCTTCGGGCTGCCCGCCGCGCTGCTGTGCCTGCTTTGCTTTGTGCCGCGCGCCGCGATGATGGTGATGGGCAAAGGCGGTTTGCTCGCGGCGCAGTCGC
Organism: uncultured Eubacteriales bacterium; assembly: GCA_964612185.1. Lineage (GTDB taxonomy): Bacteria > Bacillota > Clostridia > Oscillospirales > Acutalibacteraceae > UBA1447. The sequence continues at coordinate 4,104 of CAZTCR010000063.1, read as the reverse complement.
CGCCGGAATATGTTGATTTCGCGCTGGCGATGTTTATCCTCGCTTTTGTTTTAACGAAAATGCGGTTTTTAAAGAGAGAGGAAGTCTGAGTTGTTCGACGCCGTCAAGTTTTTTGAAAGCATGAGAATTGCCGCCGAACAGGTGGCAATCCTTTATATCATCGTCGCGGTGGGCGTTATCGCCGACAAAACAAACCTTTTCACCGAAAAAACGGCAAGGCTGTGCACCGGTCTCCTGTTCTATATCATCACCCCCGCGGTCATCGTCCGCTCCTTTTTGGAAATTGAGTACGACCGGGAGACGGCCAAGGGGCTTTTTATCGCCATCGGCTGCGGGCTGCTGCTTCATTTTGTCGCGGCGGTCATCAACATTCCGTTTTTCCGCAAAGGCGACCGGGACAAGGGCTGTGTGCTAAAATTCGCCTGCGTCTACGGCAACTGCGGCTACATGGCGCTGCCCCTGGCAAACGCCGTGCTCGGGCCGGAAGGCGTTTTTTACTGCTCCGCAGTCATCATGGCGTTTCAGATGTTCGTGTTCACGCACGGTGTGTTTATTATGTCCAACACGGACAAAAAAGAAAAAGTACGCTTTGATTTGAAAAAACTGATTATCAACCCCGGTACGCTGTCCGTCGCGGTCGGCTTGCCCCTTTTCCTGCTGGGCGTAACACTGCCGAAGCTGATTTTCCAGCCCGTCGCCTATATCGCGAGTATGAACACACCGCTGGCCATGCTGATTTTCGGCGCTTACCTGTCCAAGGTCAACATCAAAAAAATCTTCAGCGACGGCCGGATTTTGGGGGTCGCGTTTTTCAAACTGATTGTGCTGCCCCTTGTGATGCTGCTCATCTTCAAACTGTTCGGCCTCACCGGCACACTGCTGTCCGCGCTGATTATTTCCGCAAGCGCGCCCACGGCCAACAACACCGTCATTTTTGCCGCCAAATACGGCAGGGATTCGATTTTTGCCTCACAAACGGTGGCGATTGTCAGCTTTATCTCCATTGTCACCATGCCGTTTATGATCGCGCTGTCCAGCGTGGTGTAAGGGTTGCTGTATTAAGTTCAGGGCTTGCGAACTATTAACAATTTTTGCGGTTGATTGGATACTATGGAAAGCATCGTCAAAAACATCATGGACAGCACATCGCCCGCATGGGGTATCTGCGATTACGCCGTGCTTCAAAACCATCTGCTGCCCTGCGCGGGCAGAACAAAAATACCACAGGGAGCGGCGAGCGTGCTTGTCGCTCTTTTTCCCTATTATTTGGGTGAAGATGCTTATTTCGGCGCGAATGTTTCGCGTTACGCCGTTGTGCCCGATTACCATGAAGTGGTTATCGCCCGGCTGAACAGGGCGGTTGAACGCCTGCAAGGCGAGTTTCCCGCGGAGCGTTTCGCCGCCTTTACCGACAATTCCCCCCTGCCGGAAGTGTACGCTGCCGTGCGCGCCGGGCTCGGCGTGGCGGGCGAAAATAATCTGCTCATCCACCCGGATTACGGTTCCTGGGTTTTCATCGGCGAGCTTGTCACCACCCTGCGTTTGGACGCAGCGCAAAACGGCGGGCTGCACCGCTGCACCGGCTGCGGCCGTTGTGTGGCCGCCTGCCCCGCGGGCATCCTCGGCAAGGCACAATTTGACAAAACCGCCTGCCTTTCGCACATCACCCAAAGCAAAGGGGAACTCAGCCCGGAACAGACGCAGTTCATCAAGGCCTCCGGCTGCGCATGGGGGTGCGACATCTGCCAACTGGTCTGCCCGATGAACCATGCCGCGCAAATCACGCCGATGGAAGAATTTAAGGCGGATATCCGCCTGCGGGTGAGAGCCGGGGATGATATAAAAGGCCGCGCGTATGCCTGGCGGGGCAGGGATGTAATCGAACGGAATTTGAAAATCCTGCAAGAATGATAGTACCTCTCGGCATATGGTGCCGGGGGGTTGTTTTTAGGGGATGGAATTGGTGTAAAGGGAATTGGGTTTACATTGTTTCTTCTACCTCTCAGTCGCCATTCGGCGCCAGCTCTCCTTACAAAGGCGAGCCAAGGCGGTATCCGTCCGTTATATCGTTTCGTTCCGTAGGGACATGGCGTGCCGTGTCCGGGGTTCCTGGCCTTCCTCTTGAGGAAGGTGTCAATCTCGGATTGACGGAAGGAGTAACCCCTTGTAGGGGTTGGCACCCTTGACAACCCGCGGTTTTCTGCGTCCTTGTCCCATTTTCGTCCCACTCACACAAACCCCCGAAATTTTCTTGCGGAAATAATAGATAACCATTTAAAAATATGATATAATAACAAGCAATAATCGGGGCATTCTGACTTGGGAGGAAAATATTATAATGGCGGACAATAACCACTCGGCCAATATCGGCTTTGAAAAACAGATTTGGGACGCGGCGTGCATTCTGCGCGGCAACATGGATGCCGGCGAATATAAGCATGTGGTGCTCGGGCTGATATTTTTGAAATACATTTCAGACAAATTTGAGGAAAAATATAACCAGCTCGTTAAAGAGGGCGAGGGCTTTGAGGAAGATACGGACGAATACACCTCCGACGGTGTTTTCTTTGTCCCCGCCGGCGCAAGATGGGCGGCTATCGCGAAAAACGCGCACACCGCCGAAATCGGCACGGTGATTGACGACGCCATGCGGGCGATTGAAAAAGAGAACAAACGCTTAAAAGATATCCTCCCCAAAAACTTTGCCCGCCCGGAGCTGGACAAGCGCCGCCTGGGCGAAGTGGTGGACCTGTTCACCAACATCCAAATGGTTGACCACGCCAACCGCAAAGATATTTTGGGCAGAACCTATGAATACTGCCTTTCCAAATTCGCCGAGCAGGAAGGCAAATTAGCCGGCGAATTTTACACCCCCGCCTGCGTTGTTAAAACGCTCGTTGAGGTGCTGAAACCTTATAACGGCAGGGTGTATGACCCCTGCTGCGGTTCGGGCGGTATGTTTGTCCAATCCGCAAAGTTTTTGGAAAACCACAGCGCCAACATCAACAACATTTCCGTTTACGGGCAGGATTCCAACCCGACCACCTGGAAAATGGCGATGATGAACCTTGCCATCCGCGGCATAGACGCGGACCTCGGCAGCTACAATGCGGACACTTTTTTTAATGACTGCCACCCGCAGCTGAAGGCGGATTTTGTCATGGCGAACCCGCCGTTCAACCTTTCGGACTGGGGCGCCAACAAACTGCAAAACGATGTCCGCTGGAAATACGGCATCCCGCCCGCCAACAACGCCAACTTCGCGTGGCTGCAGCACATGATTCACCACTTGGCGCCCAACGGCAAAATGGGCTGCGTGCTGGCCAATGGCTCCCTTTCCTCCAACACCAGCAATGAGGGTGTTATCCGCAAAGCCATGGTGGATGCCGATTTGGTGGACTGTATTGTCGCCATGCCGACGCAGTTATTTTATACAACCGCGATTCCCGTGTCCCTTTGGTTTATCAGCCGGAACAAAAAGAATAAGGGCAAAACTTTGTTTATTGACGCGCGCAAGTTAGGCACCATGGTCACCCGCAAAAACCGCGAACTGACCGATGAGGATATCACGCAAATTTCGGACGCTTACGACGCCTTTGAAGCGGACACGCTTGAGGATGTCAAAGGCTTCTGCGCCGCGGTGCCGACGGCGGAAATCGCCAAGCAGGATTATATTCTGACGCCGGGGCGGTATGTCGGCATTGAGGAAGCGGAGGACGACGGCGAGCCGTTTGAGGAGAAGATGGCGCGGCTGACGGGGGAGCTTGCGGAAATGTTCGCGAAGTCGGCGGAGTTGCAGGGAGAGATCAAGAAGAGGCTGGGGGCGATTGGGTTTGAAATGTGATGATAAAAACGAAAAACTCTCAGCGCTGCTGAGAGAAATTAGCTGGACGAAAAAGCAATGTGCAAAATTTGCACATTCTAAATTAAAATAAACCGGTAGCAACGAACAAGGAATACTTGATAGTTCAAAATAAAGTAAATCGACCGTAGATGCAGTTGTTCGGAATTTCCGAATAACTGATAGGGTTTGAAAGAAAAGTAGAGGTTGGGGGCGATTGGGTTTGAAATCTGAAGGCAAGACGAAAAAAGTATCCATTCGTT
>CAZTCR010000062.1:0-11664 GCA_964612185.1 uncultured Eubacteriales bacterium | reverse complement strand
CTACATGGTTTCGGGGACGGTAATTTTCAGCATAGTCAGCACATTGAAGAGGGTGGATTTCACGCAGTTGCATAGCGTGATTCGCGCCTGCATGAGCGGCTCTTCCCCGCAGTTGACACGGCAGACATTATAGAATTTATGGAACAGCGTGGCCAGGTCGACTGCATACCGCGTGATGCGCGCCGGGTCGTAGTTGGCTGCCGCCGTGATGATTTCGTCCGTCAGCGCGGCCAGATGGCGGATGAGCTCCCGCTCTTCCGGCATATCCAGTTTTTCCAGTTCGGCCGCCGAACAGGGCCGCGGGGTCTTACCTTCCTCCGCGAGTTTTTTCAGAATACTGCAGATGCGCGCGTGCGCGTACTGGCAGTAATACACCGGATTCTTGGCGCTTTGCTCCACCGCGAGGTCGAGGTCAAACTCCATTTGCGACGACGGTTCCCGCAGATTGAACCAGAACCGCACCGCGTCAATCGGGATTTCTTCCAGCAAATCCACCAGGGTAATCGCTTTGCCTGTTCGTTTGGACATTTTAACGACTTCACCGTTCCTGGTCAGGCGTACAAGCTGCATAAGGATAATATCCAGCCTTGCGCCCCCCGCACCGATGGCATCGAGTGCGCCTTTCATCCTCGCCACATGACCGTGATGGTCCGCCCCCCAGATGTTGATGGCTTTGTCAAAACCGCGCACGGTTAATTTGTTGCGGTGGTAAGCGATATCCGCGGCAAAATAGGTGGGGTTGCCGTTGGCGCGGATGAGCACTTCATCCTTGAGTTCGAGTTTGTCGATTTCCGTTTGCGTTTTGCCCTGCTTGAGCAAACCTTCGGTGAGGACTGCTATGTTTTTATACCAAAGCGCGCCGTCTTTTTCATAAGTCAGGCCGCGTGACTTCATCAGCGCGAGTGTTTCGTCCAGTTCGCCGTTGTTGTAAAGCGTGCTTTCATGAAACCAGGTGTCGTATTCAATACGGTATTTGGTGAGGTTGCGCCGCATGGCGTCCAGGTTTTTAGGCAGCGCGTAGTCCACCAGCGCCTGCCGGCGGTCGTTTTCCGGCGCGTTGAGATATTTATCGCCGTTGAGCTGCGCGAATTCCTCCGCCCGTTGGCGGATGTCCTCGCCGTGGTAGCTGTCCTCCGGCAGTTCAACATGGTCTTCACCTTTAAAAAACTGCTGATAACGGATATCGAGCGACAGGGCGAATTTGTCAATCTGGTTGCCGGCGTCGTTGACATAAAACTCGCGGCTGACCTGGTACCCGGCATAATCGAGTACCGCCGCCAGGCAGTCCCCGAGCGCGCCGCCCCTGGCGTTGCCCATGTGCATCGGGCCGGTGGGGTTGGCGGACACAAATTCAACATTGATTTTTTTGCCCTGCCCATCATCTGAACGGCCGTAGTTTTCGCCTTTTTCAAGAATATCCTTTAGTACGGCGGCATAATACGCGCCGTTCAGGTAGAAATTCATAAACCCCGGACCTGCCACCTCGCAGCGGTCCAAAAAAGTGCCGGACAAGTCCATGTGGCTCGTAAGCAGTTCCGCGGTCTTGCGGGGCGGCATTCTCAAATCTTTTGCCCAAGCCATAGCCGCGTTGGCGGAAAAATCCCCGTTTAACCGGTTTCCCGGCACTTCAATATGAAATCCGCTTAACGCCTCCGCCGGAAAGTCACCGGCGGCGACTGCTCTGCCGGCCGCGTCAAGGATAGCCTGCCGTATTTCGTTTTGCGCTGTTTTAACTAAGAGGGACATGGCCGTTTACCTCCTTGACGGTTACCTGCAGTGCGTTGACGGACGCAAAACCGGTGTTAAAATCAATGGTGTATTCAAACTTTAGTTCGCCGCCGTCTATGTTCATTTTTGAATTGATATAGCGCGCGAAGATGCCCATCATAAAATCGCCGTGCGGGGTGATGTAGTGGCAGTTGTGGCGCTTGTCTTTTTCTATAATCATTTCCGCGCTGATTTCACCTGTCCGGGTCATGACAATGCGGCGGCTGTCCTCCACGCGGATGGTGGTGACGCAGCCCTTTAAAGCCTCGTCCTGCTCATCGTAAACCAGCGAGTAATTGTCGCCGTAGCCGTTGAGCGTCCCGACCGTAATCAACTCCGAAGTGGTGTTTTCCCCTTCGGATTCGTGTTTGTCTGTGATGCTGATGATCACTTTTTTATCTGCTGATTTTTTACTCATTTTTTTACTTTGCTCCATTTTTCAATTGCCAGGCAAATCAATTTATCCAGCAGTTCGGGGTAAGCGATGCCGGAGGAGGCGAACATTTTCGGGTACATGCTGATGGCGGTGAAGCCGGGGATTGTGTTCGGTTCGTTAAGCAGCACCGCGCCGTCGCTGTGCCGAACGAAAAAGTCGATGCGGGCAAGGCCGGAACACCCGAGCGTTTGGTATACCTTGCGCGCGCTTGCCCTGACTTCCTCCAATTTTTCCGCCGTGAGGCGCGCGGGAATATGCAGTTCGCTCGTCCCCGCGACATATTTTGCGTCATAGTCATAAAATTCGTTGCAGGGCACCACCTCGCCCGGGACGGATGCGAGCGGTTCGTCGTTGCCGAGCACCGCGCACTCAACTTCCATGCCGTCAATGCCTTCTTCGAGCACGACTTTATTGTCAAAAGCAAAGGCCGACTCGACTGCCTCAAAAAGCTCCATCCTGTTTTTTGCTTTGCTCACACCCACGGAGGAACCGGTGTTGGCGGGCTTGACAAAAACCGGGAAGCCGAGGTAATCCGCCGCATCCTCCAGCAGGACTCCCGAAGACTTTTTAAACTCGAAACTTGTTATGCTGCGCCATCTGGCCTGCGGAATACCGGCGGCGTCCGCGAGGGCGTTGGTGACCGCTTTGTCCATACAAACCGCGCTCGACAGCGCGCCGCAGCCGACAAACGGCACCCCGGCGAGTTCAAGCAAGCCCTGCACCGTGCCGTCCTCGCCGTTTTTGCCGTGCAGGACGGGGAAAACGACATCTATGGGCACCCTTTCGATTCCGGCAGGGGTCAGCAGCAGCAAGCCTTTTTCACCGCGGTCGGGGGAAATCAGCGCGCGGGTCAGCAAGGCTTCATCTGCCAGCCATTTATCATCCGGCAGTTTACTCACATCGCCGCTGTAGACAAGCCAGCGCCCGTCTTTTGTGATGCCGGTGCAAAGGATGTTGTATTGATCTTTGGGGATGTTTTCAATAACGGATTTTGCGGAGACAAGCGACACATCATGTTCGCTCGAAACGCCGCCGAACAGCACCAAAACCGTTTTCATACCAATCACACTTTCCTACTATACAAAGCAGTTTATACTAAGACAATAATTTTAACATAACGCCTGTGGTTAGTCAATGAACGCGGATGCTTGTAATCGGTTGCGAAACGGGAAAATTTTGTGCAAAAAAGCAATGAATTCAAGCCCGAAAGACCGGGCTGAAAATATTTTTATAATTGTTGGAATATCTGTATTATTTCCCGCTGCTTTGTGCTAAAGTATGTTGAAATATGAACGATGCAAAGCATTTATAAACCCCGATTTTGTGAATAGTGAGGGATTTGTTATGAGTTTTCAAAAAGACAGCCGAACCCCGTATTTTTCGTTTCTTTACAACGGTGAAAGCAGCGCGGCGGTTCTGAAAAAAGCGGGGATAACACATGCGTTGAATGAAGACGCGGCGGAAACGACCTTCACGCTGCCCGACGGACTCGAAATCACGCAAAGTATCAAAGCATATCCGGCGTATGGCGCCGTGGAATGGGTGTTGTCCTTGCGCAACAACTCCTCCGAAAAGAGCGGGCTGATTACCGAACTGTTTGACTGCGATATTGCCTTGCCGTTTGACTATGACGAGCCGCAGACACCGGGCTTTCATGTTAGGGAAGATGCAGCCAGAATCTACAACCCCAAAGGCTCGGTTTGGGCGCGCGATGAGTTTATGGCCAGCGTGACCCCGATTCTGCCGGGTAAGACCCATACTTACTGCAACGAGGGCGGACGCTCCTCCAACGGTAAGGCACCGTTTTTTGATATCAACCGCGGGGAGAAGGGCGTTGTCTGTGCTGTCGGCTGGACAGGGCAGTGGCACGCCGTGTTTTCAAGGGACGATGAAAATATCCGTATCCAAACCGGTATACAAAATATCGGGTTCCGGCTGCTGCCGGGTGAAAAAATCCGAACCTCGTCCATGCTGCTGATGCCCTATGACAACGGGCAGAACAACGGGCACAATCAATTCCGGCGGTTGGTGAAAGAGCATTTCTCCCTCATCGGCAAACCGGGCAGGCCGGCGCAGGGCCCGCACAGCACAATGGCATGGGGCGCGCTGCCCACTGACCAAATGCTTGAGCGTATAGAGCAGTACACCAAAAACAGCTTTGATTACGAGTATTTCTGGGTGGACGCCGGCTGGTACGGCTCGCCCGAAGGTTATTGCCCAAGCGAGCATGTGGGGGACTGGGCAACGCAGACCGGCAACTGGACCGTCAATACGAAAACCCATCCGGACGGCCTGCTGGATGTTGCCAAAGCCGTCAAAGCAAGCGGCATGAAATTTTTGCTTTGGATTGAGCCGGAGCGGGTCATCAGTTCAAACCCCACGCCCCAGGCACATCCCGACTGGTTTTTTAAGCTGCCGGGCGGCAGCGGTAAAAATGAAACCTGGCTGTTGAACTTGGGTAATGAGAAAGCGCTGGCCGGCACCATCGAGCTGGTTTCGGATTTTATTGAAAAACTGGAACTCGGCTGCTACCGGCAGGACTTCAATGTGGACCCCCTTCGTTTCTGGCAAATCAATGATGAACCGGAACGCATGGGGATAAATGAGATCAAACATATTATGGGGCTGTATCAATTTTGGGACACCCTTCTGGCGCGTTTTCCGAACCTGATTATCGACAACTGCGCGAGCGGCGGGCGCCGGATTGACATTGAAACGCTGCGGCGCTCCATTCCCCTTTGGCGCAGCGATTACCAATGCACTTGGGACGCGGACGGGGAGACGGCCCAGACACACAACATGGGTATTTCCTGGTGGATTCCTTATTCAGGGACGGGCAACGGTTTCGGCATCGGGGATACATATAAAGCGCGCAGCAGCTATTCCGCAGCCTTTGTTTCCTCCTACTGGGGTTACGAGGGGATGGAATTGACCCAGGACCAACCCTTGGAATGGGTGCGCCAAATCAGGAATGAATTCAAGCGCGCCCGGCCGTATTTTTCCTGCGACTATTATCCGCTGACGGAAGTCACGGCTGTGGACAGCAGCTGGGCGGCCTCGCAGTATGACCGGCCGGAAGAGCGGGACGGGATGATAACGGTGTTCCGGCGGGTACTCTCCCCGTATGAAACCGCGCGGTTTGACCTGGGCGGTATTGTACCGGGCGCGGTTTATTCTTTTGAGGATGCCGATACCGGAGCGGTTTTTGAAATTGCCGCGGGCGAGCTGACTCAAAACGGGCTTGCTGTTTCCATGCCGGAAAAGCGCAGCAGTAAAATCTATTTTTACTCGGTTAAATAACATTTAAGGAAGTTTCAATGAGCTACTTAGTACTTGGCATCGATGTTGCGCTGATGGTATTGATTTGGCCTGTCAACCGCTGGGTAATGAAAAACGGCGGGCGCACGCGCAGCATCGGGCTGTCGATCACCTTTGCCGGCACGATTTGCGCCGCTGTCGGGGCTGTTTTATCAGGTCAGCCGCTGTTTTCGTCTGTGGGGCTGACATTCGGATTTATCACCGCGGCGGCTTACGATTTCGGCTTTTGCATGATTATTTTTTATTGCCTGAAAATCGGACCGTCCGGCGCGACGGCAACCATCAACAATTTCGGCTTCATGTTCCCTGTCATAATCGGCATCATCGCGTTTTCAGACGGAAAATCACCGTCTCTCTTTGCGGTTTTGGGTATTGTGTCCGTCGTCGTGTCACTCATCCTCATGGCGTTCAATAAAACAGCCGGTGATACGAAGGCGGCTTCGGCAAAATGGTTCAAATGGATGCTTTTAGGAGCATTGCTGTCGGGCATCTCGCTGGGCTCCCAGTTTATCGCGACACAGCTGACACCGGAAAATCCGTATACATTCGCTTTCAGCTGCAACCTTCTTGCATTTTTAATATTGGTTGCCGTTACACTGATCATGAAGGATTCCCGTCCGCGAAAGGCGGAAATGATCGCGGGGAGCATAACAGGGTCCATCAATGTAATCAGCACAGCCATGCTTTTCTATCTGCTTCAAAACATCCCCGGCTTTGTGGTTTATCCGGTGATTATGTCCGCGCCTGTGATCATCATGCTGGTTGTCGGACATTATATATATAAGGAAAAAATGAACCGGTTTGGCTGGGCGGCCTGCATTATCGGCGTTTTGGGACTGGTGCTTTTTAACATTTAAAACCGCTCGAAAAAATAAAAAAACGGCAGTCTGTTTTATGAAACAGGCCGCCGCTTTTTTAAAAGAGTCATTTTAACAGAAACGCGAGCCCCAGGCAGTTCGGTCCGCAGTGCGCGCTGATGGTGCAGCCGGCTTCGGTTAAAATCACCTGTTCAAAATCAAGTGTGCTTTCCACCAAACTGCGCAGAGCTTCCAACTGTTGGGCCGGGATGCCGGTATGGCAGAGGAGCACAATCCCGCGATGGATTCTGTTGTGCTTTTGAAGCTGGTCCTGGATGTAATTCACCTGGATGATTTCGATTTTTCCGCGGTATTTTTTGGCCAGTTCAAGTTTGCCGTCAATCATTTCGATGCTTGGATGAATATTCAGCACATTCGCGCCAAGCGCCGTCAGCGCGGAACACCGCCCGCCCTTGCGTAAAAAATCCAGTTTGTCTATCACAAAACTCTGGCATACTTGTGGGCGCAAAGCATTTACCGCATCAAAAATTTCACGCGCGTCAAGCCCCTCGTCCCGCATGGCGCAGGCCTTTACCGCCAGCAGCGCGATACCGGTGGAGAGATTCAAGCTGTCCACCACATGCACATCGCTGAACTCTTCCGCGGCGATCAGCGCGTTTTGGTGGGTGGAAGAGATGGCGGAGCTCAGCGAAAAATGAACGACGGCAAACCCTTTATCCGTAAATCTGTGAAAAAAAGATACATAGTCCGCAATCGGGATGGCGGAGGTGCCGGGCATCATTTTTTCGTTTTCATACCGGTCAAACAGTTCCCGGGTTGAAATGTCGACACCATCGCGGTAAGTCTTGCCGCCCAGCGTGACATACAGCGGGATGACAAGGATATTAAATTGCGCGGCCAGTGCCGGCGTCAGGTCAACGGGGCTGTCGGCAGTAATCACAACGGGCTTTGGCATCGGGAAACCTCATTTCAACATTACGCTCCGCTGAGAAGTATAGCAGATACAAGCTGCAAACACAACTTGCAAAAATGCCGCACCGGGCATATAATACAAGCTGTTGAACATAAGGTAAAAAAGGGGGAGCTTATATGACAAAATTCACACTCGAACAGGCAAAAGCACTCGCGAAAGAATTGAAGGTGGACTTTGAAAAAGCGGGGTTTACACCGGCAGAGTTTCTGGAGGGGCTGCACATCGAACTGGAGCATGGCTTGGTGGACCCCGCTACCAATGTCACCGGTGACGATCCGCTCATAACGGCGAAAATCGTCATGGCGCACCTGAACGAAAATCCGATGTATTATGATGAAAATGTCGGACTCGAAGCGTGGGAACACGCGCTGGATAAAATCAAAGGCGACACAACGGGCAAAAAAGTTCAAATCGTTTAGCGGGTCACGGTGTGTTGCCGGCGTACGGCCGGCAAACAAGCGCCACATAAAACAAAGCATATGGAACAGGCGACGGGCAGGCGGCAATTTGCTGTTTGCCCTGTTTTTTTGCCCCGGAATTGACCAAAAACTCCATGAATTAAATAAAAAGCGCAAAAAATCATCCCTATTGTTGGCAACTACAAAAATAAACAAAATATGTATGCTATGATTAGAAAGTGTGAGGTTCGCGGCAGCCGCCGTGACGGAGAGCGGGGGAGATTGAATGAAAATCGCCGTCTGTGATGATGAAAAAGTATGCAGGGATAGAATTTTAACTTTCATTAAACCATATCAAGAAAAAAACCATCAAATATGTGTGGACGAATTTGTATGCGGAGAGGATTTGCTCAACGCGTATTTGAATGGCGAAACTTATGATATCTTGTTTTTAGACATTCAAATGAATGACCTTGACGGAATTGAAACAGCTCACAAAATCAAAGAAACAGATAAAAATGCAATCATTATTTTTATTACCAGCTATGTATCGTTTATATCAGAGACATTCAGAGCCGGTGCATTTCAGTTTTTGGTTAAACCGGTTGATCAAACAGAGTTTAACAGCGATTTTGAACGGGCAATGGAAGCATATAAAATCAGCCATCACAAGCATAGTCTAAAGCAAAAAGAGGGGTTAATCAGCATTGAGATCAATGAGATTTATTATATCGAGGTTTATCAAAGACACTTGTTTGTGTTTGTTGAAGATGGCAAATATGAATGTACCGGTTCACTGGCGGAAGAAGAAAAGAAGTTAAACAGCGTTGATTTTGTTATGTGTCATAAAAGTTTTCTTGTTAACCTGAGATATATAAAGTCCATCGGCAATGACAGTATTCAGCTGACAAACGGTAAAGAAATACCATTGAGTAAAAATTATAAAGCTGATGTTAAAATTGCTTTTAACGAGTACATTTTGGAGTGCAGCGTATGAATAACATAAAAATGTTTGTCGATATTTTTGGAACTCTTATTGACGCAATTGTTCTTTATACTTTTTTCAGTGCTGTAGCCGGAGTGAGCAGATTATCAAAAAGACCACTGTTTTGGGCTTATGTAACTTATTTCATTCTATCAGTAGTTATTATTTTGGCTTTTGATAATCCAACGGCTCTTTCGGGAACAATGCTGGTTTTGATTTTAGCTGTTGCTTTACTTTATAGAAGTAGTTTTTTTGTGAAGGTGTTTGCAAGTGTCATTATTATCGTAATTACAATTTTAGCTGAAATGCTTACCGGTGTTATTATAGCGGTAGTCACAAGAGCAAGTGTCGAGGTGTTAACCTCAAATATTTTTTACTATATTCAAGGAGTTCTGTTCTCAAAAGCTATTTTATTGATTTTAGTCAAAATGATTCAATACAGAAAGCTGTCGACTTATTCAAAAATATCCAAGAGCCTCTTTATTCCTATATTTGCTTTGCCGGTTTCCACCATTCTTATCATATATGTTGTTTCACAATATGCATATTCTCTGGTTGATATAGAGTCTGTTGCTTGGGTTGCGGTTTCTGTCGTACTGTTGGTTTCGTCAAATATATTAGTTTTCTTTTTATTTGAGAAACAGATGCTGCAGGACGAAGAAACCCAAAAATCCATCCTTGTTCAGCAACAGCTGCGATACCAGACACAGTATTTCAAAGAATTGTCGGATAAATACAAATTATCAAACAAGACAATTCATGATACAAAAAACCAATTATTCGCCATAGCCGCAGCTATGTCAAATAACGATATAGATGCGGCAAAAAGCAGAATTGAGGAACTTTGTAAAAGCGCGGCGGCAGGTGAAAATTCCATACGAACCGGCAACGACGCCTTGGATGCGCTGATCAACACAAAATACAACGACAATAAAGAACTGAATATTAAATTTAGGCATAACATTATTATGAGTTCAAGTAATAAAATTGACAATATTGACCTTTGTATAATAATCGGCAATGCATTGGACAACGCTATTGAAGCCTGTTCAAAAATTGACAAGAGCAGAGAAAAAGAAATTGTTCTGAAAATCAGGCAGGTGAATGAAACCTTGGCCATTGAAATGACCAATCCTACTGCAGAAAAAATCGAAAAAGTGAACGGTAAACTTGTCAGCGACAAAAAAGTAAAAGAACTTCATGGGTTTGGCATGCAAAGCATGGAGGAAATTGTCAATAAGTATAACGGAAACATGAGTTTTTCGCAAAATGAAGGCTTGTTCAGCTTGAAAATATATGTGCAAAACTGACTGATTTGACCTGATAAGCAGAAAAACTGCCCTGTTAGGACATATGTGTTGATATATTTTGATTTGATGGTATCATCTTAGATGTTGGGAGTGACAAGTATTATTACTCAGATGTCTAAAAGGATATCGTCTTACTTTGTCCTGAATAATATTATAAAAGAGGAAGACAGAGAAGTATACGATTACAGTCTGGAACTTCTCCTCTCAACTGTCTTGAATTTTTTGGCTGTCATCACCATAGCGGTTTTTACAGGCAAAATTTTAGAAGGAACACTTTTCGTGTTGGGCTTCGTACCTTTAAGAGCGCTAGCGGGGGGATATCACGCAGATACTCATTTTCGATGTTTATTGATTTTGCTTTTTAACTTTTCGTTATTTTTGTTGATTGTTTTCTTTATTCCGGGCAAGCTTCTTTTTTTAGCAACCCTTTTTTTAACATTTGTATCAGTATTGTTGGTTTTTTTCTTATCGCCGGTTGAGGACAGCAATCGACCGTTTTCCGAACAGGAAAGGAAAACATTGAAAAGAAAAAGCAGGATTAGCATTATAGGTTACTCGGTGGCAGTTCTTTGTCTGATTCTTATATTTTCCAATAAGATTTTGGGATTCTCTTTAGCATTTGGGATTTTTTCGGTTTCTGTTTCGCTGATTGCAAGCGTCATTAAAAACAAGATTAAAAAGGGCATTAATGCTTAATGCATTAAAATAAATTCGGGGGTAGAATACAATGAGAAGATTCAAAGGACTCGTTCTTAAATGGGGCAGCTTGGTAGCATCCCTCGCGTTGTTTGTTGGCGTTACGGCATCATCTCAATTTTGTTTCTGGTGGTTCCATCAACCCAAAGTTCCCCAAGGCATTGAAAAATTTACAAAATAGCCCCCCACATCAGGGTGAAACAGGGGGGCAGACTTCATCTTTACACACCCCCCTGTTTCGCGCTCCTGTACAACCCGATGTGGCGCTTTACACCGCCGGAAGGATGGCGAAAGGTATGGATATAAACAGCAGAAATATGGTTATTGCGGCGGCAGAAAAACACAGCGGAATTTGTGCCCGGATTAACGCAAATCAACAACTCAAAAGCAAAGCCGCGGACATCCTGCTTGCCGCGTTGTTTGAATCCGACTCAGCCGTTTTGTCACACTGTAAAAATGTCAGCAAAATTTGCGAAGCGGTCGCGAGGCGGTTGGGTTTGTCGCGCGTGGAGATCGGTGAAATAAAAACCGCCGGTATGCTGCACGATGTCGGCAAAACAGAAATCAGTGAGGGGCTCTTAAACAAAATCGGGCAGCTCGATGATGCCGAGTGGCAACGGATTAAAGAGCATTCCGCAATCGGCTGCGATATCGTCGGTTCAATCGACGGGTTTTCAAGAGTTGCCGGGTTTGTATTGGAACATCACGAGCGTTGGGACGGGACAGGGTACCCGAACGGACTGCGCGGTAATAAGATATCCCTGCAGGCGAGAATCATCGCCGTGGCGGACGCCTTTGATGCAATGACATCCGACAGACCCTATAAAAAGGCCGTCGGTACGGCAGAAGCGCTGGCGGAAATTCAGGCGAAGGCGGGGACACAGTTTGATCCGGGTGTCGTCTGGGCTTTTACGGCTGTAATGAAGCCGGAAGCGCTCTACGCATAAACTTTAATAAACACAA
>CAZTCR010000061.1:0-11935 GCA_964612185.1 uncultured Eubacteriales bacterium | reverse complement strand
ACCCTGCGGGGGTATATTACCCGTTTGAATTCGCTTTTTATTCACACGAAGCCCCGCACCGCTGTCCGAGATGAAAGGGTGTAGCGATTTGCTACCCCCCTACGCCCATCATCAGATGGGGTAACGATTCGTTGCGTCATGTTAGGCTGAACGTTTCGTTCACCGTCATATACGACTTTAATTGTTAGGAGGAACCCGAATGGAAGAAAAGACTGTAAGCGTGACCGAAAAAGTCATCGGTGACACGCTCTACATTATAGAGTCGGCAGTCAGTATCACTGCCAAAGAAACCGCTTATGACAAGTTGAAACGCATGATTCTGGGCGAACTGGAACGCCAGAAAATAGAGCTGGCATCTTAACACAATACCGCTTGACTTCTTTGCAGTAGTACGCGAATATGTAGTACCGCTTGAAGACTGTCGGAAAGGAGGAAAAAATGAATAACAGACAGTCTTTTACTACTGCGAAGAATGACAGCAAGGTCACAGCCCTCTACTGCCGCCTTTCCCGCGATGACGAGCTTCAGGGTGATAGCAACAGCATCAAGAACCAGAAAGGCATACTCCAGAAGTACGCTGACGACAACGGATTCGGAAACACGCAGTTTTTCGTTGACGACGGGTACAGCGGAACGAACTTCGAACGTCCAGACTGGCAGCGCTTGATTACGCTTGCAGAAGAAGGCGGCATCGGTACCATCATTGTGAAGGACATGAGCCGCCTCGGACGCGATTATCTCAAGGTCGGCTACTACACGGAGGTGTTCTTTCCTGGTTCTGACATCCGTTTCATCGCCATCAACAACGGCGTCGACAGTGCTAATCAGCAGGATAGCGATTTTACGCCCTTTCTCAACATCATAAATGAATGGTACGCTAAGGACACCAGCAAGAAGATTCGAGCGGTGTTTAAGGCAAAAGGGCAAAACGGAAAGCCGCTCTGTACGAATCCTCCCTACGGCTACATCAAAGACCCGGAGGACAAGACGCACTGGGTCATTGACGAGGAAGCCGCAGAGGTGGTGCGTCAGGCGTTTCACCTATGCATGGACGGCTACGGCCCGACTCAGATAGCCAAGGAATTCAGCAAAAGGCACATAATGAATCCCACGGCACACGCCAAAGCGATTGGCGTAGCTATTCCAGACAACAGAGGCCATGATGATGACTATATTTGGCGTGGAAGCACCATTGTCCATATGCTCTCTCGGCAGGAGTATCTGGGGCATACGGTAAACTTCAAGACCTACCGCAAGTCCTACAAGAACAAAAAGCAGCTCAAGAACGACCCATCCGAGTGGCAGATTTTCGAGAATACACACGAGGCGATTATCAAGCAGTCGGTGTTCGAGACAGTGCAGAAGATACGGGATAGCAGGCGTCGAGTGACGCCGATGGGTGAAATGCCGATCCTCTCCGGGATGCTGTTCTGCGCCGACTGCGGAGCCAAGCTGTACCAAGTCCGGCATCGCGGCTGGGAACACGATAAGGAGTATTTCGTCTGCGCTACCTATCGGAAGGTCAAGGGCGGCTGCAGTTCACACCAGATACGTAATGTTGTGGTCGAGGAGGCGCTCCTTGACGGTGTTCGTCAGATAACGGCGTTTGCGTATGAGCGCGAAAGCGAGTTTGTGCAAATGGTGACTTCCAAGTCAAGGGCAGACCTCGACAAGAGCCTGCGGGACAGCAAGCGAGAGCTGGATCAGTCACAGGCGCGTATCGCCAAGCTGGATGACATTATCCAGCGTCTTTACGAGGATAATCTGTCCGGCAAGATTTCCGATGAGCGCTTCGCCAAGATGACCGCCAGCTACGAAGCCGAGCAGCATACCCTTGAAAGCCGTGTGGTGGAGCTGAAAGGCACCATGACCGCCGAACACGACAGTGCGCTCAATGTTGACCACTTCCTCGCCTTGGTACAGAAGTACACGGACATTCAGGAGCTTACGGCGGAGATGATACGCGAGTTCGTTGAGAAAATACTCGTTTACAAGGCGGAACGCATCGATGGCAGACGGGTACAGCGCATCAAAATCGTTTATAATTGCATTGGCGAGTTCACGCCACCAGCAACCGAAGCCACACAGGAGCAAGAAAAATCGGCATAGCCGGTAATACTACCAAACTATGCCGATATTTTTCCGGGATTATAAATCCCTAAGACGCACCCTCAAAGGGTAGGTTGTTTTTTAATATTGCTGCAGTTATTACAGCAGCAGCCCGGCCGCCCGCTCGATTTCCCCGTCCGTAACGCCGAAAGTCCGCAGATAACCCGCAACGCCGCCGTATTTTTTTTCAAGATAGTCATGCAGATACCCGATGTTGTGCGGTTCGGACTGCAGATGGTCGTCATTGTTCTCCCAGATAAGTCCGGTTTCCGCCTCGATTTCTTTTTTGTAGAACGCGTTGAGGTACGTGCCGGACACCTGATAGTCCGCAACAATGTCCTCTCTGCCGACACCCGACAGCTCGAGAATCATGGATGCCAGTATGCCCGTCCTGTCCTTGCCCAAAAAGCAGTGGAAAATCGCCGGGGTTTCAATGCCGATGAGGGTTTTGACCGCTCTGGCGTAATTCGCACCGTATGATTCAACGCTCCGCTTATAAATATCGCACAGCAATGCGTCCGGGTTGGTGATGGCGGGGTTCACTTCCAGCAGCGATATCTGATGGTAAGTAAAATCCGGATATTTTAAAAATGCCGACGGCCGTTCCACCGCTTCTTTATCGCCGCGCAGGTCAATGACCGTTTTGATGCCGATTGACCGCAGTTTTTCCAAATCATCGGGCGTCGGGTCGCGGGGAATGCCGCAGCGCAGCAGCCTGCCGAATTGCGTTACGGCACCGCCATGGCACGGGTAGCCGCCCAAGTCCCTGCAGTTGACCAAGTTGTCGAATAAAACGCGCCGCTGAAAAGGCATCTGTGTTTCTCCTTGTAAACTGCGGGGACGGTTCCCAAAGAACCGTCCCCTGCTTGTGTTCTGGAGCGGATGACGAGGCTCGAACTCGCTACCTCCACCTTGGCAAGGTGGCGCTCTACCAGATGAGCTACATCCGCATTTGCAGGGGGAATTATACCAAATATAATGTTGACTTGTCAAGCGCCGAAAGCCGAAATTTTTGATATTCGCGGGACGGATGACCCGTCCCCTACCGCTGAAAATCCAGGCTTGCCGGAGCCCGAATTGTTATCCGCACACGATTTCATTGTATAACCCGGCGAGCTCTTCCATGCTCAGGCTTTCCGCGCGCACATTGGGGTCAAAGCCCGCCCGCTCAATCGCCGCCGCTATCTGTCCTTTTTCAATGCCGGTTCCTGCGCTGATGCCGTTCGCGGCGGTTTTTCTCCGCTGCCCGAAAGCGGCCTTCACCATGCGGAAAAATCCCGCTTCATCCTTGACATCAACCGGCGGTTTGCTCCTGATTTCAAGCATAATGACCATGCTGTCCACCTTGGGTGCCGGCAGAAAAGAGTCGTGCGGCACCTCAAAGAGCTGCTTTGCCCGGGCGTAATAATCCACCGCGACCGTCACCGCGCCCGCAACCCGTGTGCCGACTTTTGCGCAAAGCCGCTCGGCTGTTTCTTTTTGCACCATGACGGTCACCGCTTCAACCGGCAGGCGGCTTTCCAGCAGGAGCATTATCACGGGGGATGTGATGTAGTACGGCAGATTGGCGCAGACCACCACACGCATACCGGCAAATTTTTCCGCAATGAACTTTTGCATGTCAAGTTTTAAGATGTCCGCATGCACAATCTCGATGTTATCAAACTCTGCGAGCGTTTCATCCAGAATCGGCAGCAGGCGTTTATCCAGCTCCACCGCCACCACTTTATCGGCCAGTTTGGCAAGTTCGGCTGTTAATATGCCGATACCCGGGCCGATTTCCAAAACGCCCGTACCCGTTTGCGCGCCGCTCGCTTTTGCCATCGCGGGGCAAATAGTCGGATCAATCAGGAAGTTCTGCCCCAGGGATTTGGACAGCGTAAATCCGTGGCGGTACAGAATTTCTTTAATAACACCGATATCCGAAAGATTCCTCATAGCAGCCTCGTGTCATTAATCATCAGCTCAAAATTGTAGTCCAGATAATAGGCCGCCTTTTTGCACAGCACCATGCGGTCTAAAAATATTTCAAAATATTCCATAACGGGGCAGATTTCCGTATCAATTTCCAGCAGCAGTTTAATCATTTTTTCGTCCGTCGCTATCTTCAGGTCGGACTTTCGCACGGCAAAATTCACGCGGTCGTGGATATCGGTGAGCACCGTCTCTTTATCCCTGACTCTGGTGCGGCGCACATCGCTTTTGTCCGCAAGAATCAGCGCGGCGGCAATGGGATTCACAGCCGCGGCGGTCTTCTCGTCATGGTGGCCGATGGCGGAAGTCACCCTGGCAATTTCATCCGGTGTGAATTCAAGCCTGTGCAGAATACCGAAAGTCATCAGCGCGCTGCTTTGGGCATGAGCGACCCGGTTTACCACATTGCCGATGTCGTGCATATAGCCCGCGATTTGTGCCAATTCGCAAGTGCGCTCGTCATAACCCAGCTTGCGCAAAATACGCGCGGAAATATCAGCCGTGCGCTTGCAATGGGCAAACCCGTGTTCGGTGTAACCGATTGCACCGAGCACCTCGTTGCTTTGTTTGATATACTCATTTATTTCCGCATCCTTGTGGATTTCCTCAAAACTTGTCATATAACATTTTGTCCTTTCCGGGCTTATTCTTTTGTGTTGATTTTTCTCCGATTTCCTCTATAATAGTTGTATGCACTGCGGCACCTGTTTGAAACGGTTTTTGCCGCGGTCCTCCGGTCTTTTCGCGCGGAAACCGGCAGGTAAAATTCATCGCGCGGGGAACAGGCGGCAATGATGGCGATTCTTGTAACGGGCGGCGCCGGCTACATCGGCTCGCATACTTGTGTTGAGTTGTTAAAAACCGGACATGATATTATTATACTGGATAATCTTGTTAACAGCAAGAGAGAAAGCGTTGAGCGGATAAAAGAACTCGGCGGGCGGGAATTAAAATTTTGCGAATGCGATATACGGGACCGCGCCGGACTGGATACTGTTTTTGCGGAGAACAGGGTTGACGCGGTCATCCATTTTGCCGGGCTCAAAGCGGTCGGCGAAAGCTGCAAAATGCCGCTCGAATATTACGACAACAATGTCGGCGGTACCATCACGCTGTGCGAAGCCATGCGCGCGGCCGGGTGTAAAAAAATCGTTTTCAGCTCCTCCGCCACGGTGTACGGCAGTGAAAATCCGTCACCCTTGAGCGAAGATATGCCATTGGGCAAAACAACAAACCCTTACGGCACAACAAAGTTGTTTATTGAACAAATTTTACAGGATTTATACACATCGGACAAAACATGGAGCGTCTCGCTGCTGCGGTACTTTAACCCCATCGGCGCGCACAAAAGCGGCAGAATCGGTGAAAATCCCAAAGGAGTGCCGAACAACCTGTTCCCCTTTATCGCGCAGGTGGCTGTCGGCAAAAGGCCCTTTTTAAGCATTCACGGCAAGGACTACGACACGCCGGACGGCACCGGCATCCGGGACTATATCCATGTGGTAGACCTCGCGCTCGGGCACATCCGGGCGCTCGAGAAAGTGCTCGGCGGCACCGGGTGCGACATTTATAATCTGGGCACCGGCAAAGGTGTCAGTGTAATGGATGCCGTCGCGGCTTTTGAAAAGGCGTCCGGCGTGAACATCCCCTATAAAGTTGTCGGCAGGCGACCCGGCGACACCGCCGTGTGTTTTTCCAACCCGGAAAAAGCACGCAGGGAACTCGGCTGGCAGGCAACACGGGATTTAAACGAAATGTGCGAAGATACCTGGCGCTGGCAGTCGCAAAACCCGGATGGTTACTGAGCCGCAGTTGGTGAGCAGTTGTTGAGCAATTGGTGAGCCGTTGCTAAGCCATCGTTAAACAATCGCTAACCCATTGTTAACCCGTCGTTCACCCGTCGTTCACCCATCGTTCACCCATTGCTAACCCCTTGTTGACCGATAGTAGAGGAAGGGCATAAACCATAATGGAGTTATTTGAAAACGCTCAGACCCCGGAAAAGGCGCTGCTTGCCGGCGTCGATACGGGCGAATATGACTTGGAAGTTTCGCTGGATGAACTGGAGGAGCTTGCGCGCACCGCGGGTGCCCAAGTTGCGGCACGGATAACGCAAAACAGGGACAGACCGGACAGCGCCACCTATGTGGGCAAAGGCAAACTCGAAGAAATCAAGGCGTTCTGCCAAAACAATGAGGTTGACCTGATCATCTTTGATTGTGAACTCACCCCAACGCAGCAGCGAACGCTGGAAAACGAAACAGATATCCGTGTCATCGACCGTACCACCCTCATACTGGATATTTTTGCCGCGCACGCGCGCAGCGGCGAGGGCAAGCTGCAGGTGGAACTCGCGCAGCTGCGATACACCCTGCCCCGCCTGACGGGCAAGGGCATCGAACTCTCGCGCCTGGGCGCCGGCATCGGCACAAGAGGCCCCGGCGAAACCAAGTTGGAAACCGACCGCCGGCACATCCGCCGCCGGATTAAAAACCTGGAAGAGGAACTTGACGCCCTGCAAAAACGGCGGGATATGGCCCGCGCGCGGCGCGCCAAGGACGGTGTGGAGACCGTGGCGATTGTGGGTTACACCAACGCCGGTAAATCAACCCTGATGAACGCGCTGACACAGGCGGGTGTTTTGGTGGAAGACAAACTCTTTGCCACGCTCGACCCGACCTCGCGCGCGCTCGTTTTGCCGGACGGGCGCCGTGTGATGCTCATTGACACCGTCGGTCTTATCCGCCGCCTGCCGCATCATCTGGTGGAAGCCTTTAAGTCAACACTGGAGGAAGCCGCTTCCGCGGCGGTTATCTTAAATGTCTGCGACGCGTCCGGCAAAGAGTGCGCGGAGCATCTGAAAGTGACCAACGAACTCCTCGACGATTTAAACTGCGGGGACACGCCCGTTTTGACCGTCATGAACAAATGCGACCTCGCGCCCGGCATCTTTGACCTGCCGCAAATTGGCAAAGCCATGATGATTTCGGCGTTAACAGGCCGCGGGCTTGACACACTGCTCAGCGAAATCGCGAAAGCCCTGCCGCCGACACGCAGGCAGGCAGAGTTGCTTTTCCCGTATGCCGCCGGCGCGGACGCTGCCGAGATGCGGCGTGAAGGTGTCGTGCTGGAAGAGGACTTCCGCGGCGACGGACTGTATATGAAAGCAATCGCCGATTTTCGTTTATTGGACAGATTTAAAAAGTATATCCTGGATTAATCCACGCAGCTGTTCGGCTGTCTGCAACCCATTACAAAAGATGAAGGAAACGCGCCTATGGTTTTTTCCAACTTAATTTTTATCTATGTTTTTTTGCCGCTCAACCTGCTGTTTTACGCGCTGGCAAAGAACATCCGGACCAAAAACGCAGTGATGCTGATTTTTTCACTGCTTTTTTATGCATGGGGTGAACCGAAGTATGTGGTACTGCTCATCGGCATGACCTTTGCCGACTGGCTTTTTGCCATGCTGATTGAAAAAAGCGGCAGCACCGGCAGGGCAAAGATGTGGATGATATCGGCGTGTATCGTGAACCTCGGGCTCATCGGTGTATTTAAATACGGCACCTTTGCCGTGTCAAATGTTCAGGCACTTACCGGCTACCCTTCGGCCGTTCCGGTGATCGCCCTGCCCATCGGCATTTCGTTTTATACCTTCCAGATCTTGTCTTATGTCATCGATGTCTACCGCGGGCAGGTGAAAGCACAGCATAATTTCGCGCACCTGCTGATGTATGTGAGCCTCTTTCACCAATGTATCGCCGGGCCGATTGTACGGTACAAAGATATTTCGGACGAAATTCTGGTCCGCAGCACAAACCCCGCCCGGTTCAGCGCGGGCGTTACCCGTTTCGCTGTCGGCCTCGGAAAAAAGGCGCTGCTCGCCAATACCTGCGGTTCGATTACCGATACCATTTTGCTTGCGGACAAGGTCGCGTCCGAAGCAGGCAACCTGGCGGCGAATGCCGCTGTCTTATCCGCCAAACCCGCCCTGCTCCTTTGGCTGGGCGTGCTTGCCTTTATGCTGCAGATTTACCTTGATTTTTCCGCTTATTCGGATATGGCCATCGGCATGGGGCTGATGATCGGCTTCCACTACAAAGAAAACTTCTTGTATCCCTATACGGCGTCTTCCGTCTCGCAGTTCTGGCGGCTGTGGCACATATCGCTGAGCACTTTTTTCAGGGATTATGTGTATTTCCCGCTCGGGGGCAGCCGCAGGGGAATGCTTCGGACTATAATAAATTTGTTCGTCGTATGGCTGCTGACAGGGCTTTGGCACGGCGCGAGCTGGAACTTTGTGCTGTGGGGACTGTACTTTTTTGTGTTCATCGCCGCGGAAAAAATCTTTTTGGGCAGACTGCTTGAAAAAATCCCTAAAATCTTCGGCCGCGGATATCTGCTGAGCGTTGTTTTCTTCAGCTGGATTATCTTCCGCTTCCGCCGGCTTCCCCTGATGTGGGTGGTGGTCAAAGGATTATTTGGCGCCAACGGCAACACCTTCACCAGTTTTGAGGCAAAAACGATGTGGCTCAATTATATGTTTTTCCTGATAATTGCTGTCATAGCGGTAACCCCGCTGCTGAAGAATCTCGGTAAAATTACATCGGACAAAAAAATACGGAATTTCCATTGGGACAAAATCATTGCTTACGCGCAAATCCCGGCTGTCGCCGCGATCATCCTTCTTTCCACCTTTGCCCTGGTCGGCAACAGCTATAATCCGTTTTTATACTTTCAATTTTAAGGTGATGTGTTTTGTTAAGAAGCCGTGTAAAAATGAACACTCCTCAAAAACCGCTTGGCGTCTTTTCGGCTGAGCGCATAAAAGCTGCGGTTTTCCGCCTGCTGTTAACCGCCGGTCTGATTGTCTCGTTTCTATTACCGCTTCGCCCGGCGATTTCGGAAAGCGAAAAACGAACGCTCAGCGTATTTCCGGCATTCAGTGTGCAGTCGCTTTTCAACGGCAGTTATTTCAGAGGCATTGATTTATGGTTTTCCGACACTTTCCCGCTGCGCGAGGACATCATCGGCATCAACAGCTATCTCCGCGGGCTTTACGGCATCAAGACCGTGCAGATAAAAGGCGATGTTGAACAGGGCGATGAGATTCCCGATGTGTCCGACCAAACCGCTGCCGAAGAAACAGCCGCGCCGCCCGCCGAGCAAACAACGCCCCCTGAAACTGCGGCGCCGGAATCCGCCACCACACAGGCGGCCGAACAGGGCACCACACAAAGCTTCGGTGCCGTGCTGCTTTACGGCAACGGCGCCTACGAATACTACGGCTTCCGCAAGGATTTGGCCGGCCGGTATGCGGCGCTCATTAACACAACGGCGGCCAAACTCAACGGAAACCTTTACGAGATTGTCGTGCCGACCAGCACGGGCATCATGCTGCCGGACAGTGTCAAGAGCAGCATCAACAGCTCCGACCAGAAAAAGGCAACGGACTACCTGTACAGCTTGATGGACGCAAAGGTGAAAACGGTCAGCATCTATGACACGCTGATTGCCCACAATACCGAATACCTGTATTTTCGCACCGACCATCACTGGACGGCACTGGGCGCCTACTACGGCTATGAGGAATGGGCGAAGGTAAAGGGTGTTGAAGCAGTCCCGCTCGCGAAATATGAAAAAGCATCTTACGAAGGCTTCCTCGGTTCTTTCTACGCTTCCACGGAAAAAAGCCCTGCGCTCGGCAGAACACCGGACACCGTTGAGGTTTTCAAGCCTTTCAACAACACAAAGATGACGATAACGGACAAAAACGGCAGGGTGCTCAACTGGAATGTTATCACCGATGTTTCCACCTGGAGCGAATCCGGCAAGTACGGCGCTTTCATCGGCGGGGATCATCCTTATTCCGTGATTGAAAACAAGGATTTGACCGACGGTTCCTCCTGCCTGGTTGTAAAGGAATCCTTTGCAAACACCCTCATTCCGTTTTTGGTGCCGCATTATCAAACCATCCATATTGTTGATTACCGCTACTGGAACGGCAATGTTGCCGACTTCGCCAATCAAAACGGGGTCAAGGATGTACTGTACATCAACAACATCTCGGCGTTGCGCGGGGAACCGCTTGTGGCGCGCATTGAAAAGATAAGCGGCTGATTTTTCAGCTTTTTTCTAAATGTTGAAAAAAATAAATGTTGACAAATGTATGCCCTTAATTTATAATAAACAAGCCTTAAACGGTGGTATACGGCGGCATAGCTCAGTTGGCTAGAGCATTCGGTTCATACCCGGAGTGTCGTTGGTTCGACTCCAACTGCCGCTACCATAATAAGGCCCGGTGGTCAAGCGGTTAAGACACCGCCCTTTCACGGCGGTAACACGAGTTCGAGTCTCGTCCGGGTCACCAGTCGGATTTTGGAAGTCAGATTTTTTGAAATATTTGATTTTCAATTTCCGATTTTCACTTTACATCAGAATATGCGGGGACGCATAGCTCAGCTGGTTAGAGCGCCTGCTTCACACGCAGGAGGTCCACGGTTCGAGTCCGTGTGTGTCCACCATGAAAAAGCACTTCCGAAGAAGTGCTTTTTCAATGAAGTATCCCTGTCGGGATGTGAAGTGTGCTGCGATTGAAGTGTATGGCAGTTTCCAAAATTATTTTTCAATGCGAGGTTTGGAGCAAAACCAATAAACAGGCTTTGCATGATTATGTCTTCGTTACGATTATATTCTCGACCATATCCGCGACATCCTCGCAGCAGTCTATCGCGCATTCAAAGAGTTGGTACAACTCTTTATTTTTTATAATTGTGACAGCATCCTTCTCAAATTCAAACATATTTCGCATGCTGTCACTGTAAGACCTGTCGCCCTCTTCCTCCAGACGGTTGATTTCAATAATCAAATTGTTGATGTTTTTGATATTCTTTTTAAAGCGTTTGAGTTCGACCATCAGCTCAAGCATTTTTTCGCAGGAGAGCACCAGCAGCTCCACAAATTTACGCATATAATCGCTGCTGACGGTGATACACATCATATAAAAACTGTTTGCAATGGATTCGATGCTGTCGGTAACATTTTCGATGCCGTTGAGCACATCGACCAGGTCACTGCGGTCAATCGGTGTAATAAACGCAACATCGATCACTTTGAGGCACTCGTGAAAGTGGATATCCCCGTCATGCTCCAAATCCTTGATCAGTTTCAGCTCGCTGATATTGACTTCGCCGTCCATAAAAGCGGCTTGAAGCTTCAGTGCGGAGTCCCGGGCTATGGTCGCGCTTTTGACAAACATTTCAAAATAGTCCACATTTTTTCTGCTGATTTTTCCCATATATCATACCTCCTCCATTATTTAAAAAACGAACCTGAAAAAGGTTGCGAACAGATAACCCAAAATCAAACACGCCGGGAAGGTCAATACCCAGGCGAGCAGCATTTCTTTTGCGATTCCCCAATTGACGGCACCAATGCCCTTTGTCGCACCCGCACCCATCATTGCCGTGGCTTTTGTATTGGTTGTGCTCAGTGGTATACCGAATTTTGTTGCGACAAGCATACTCGCGGAGGCGACAATTTCAGCGGAAAAGCCCTGATATTTTTCAAGCTTCACCATGTCGATACCCATAGTTTTTATGATGCGGTATCCGCCCACAGAGGTACCGACAGCCATTAGCGATGAGCATAAAAGCATAATCCAGAACGGAATTGGCGCATCTTTATCCGCCACCCCGCCGACAATCAGCGCAAGATTCAAAACGCCGACAAACTTCTGCCCGTCCTGTGCGCCGTGGCTGAATGCCATCAGCGACGCGCTGGCCACCTGACCGAATGAAAGTCAAGACCACCAGCTCAGCTGGTGGCTTGCACCGCCCCTATAAGGGGCTCA
>CAZTCR010000060.1:0-12039 GCA_964612185.1 uncultured Eubacteriales bacterium | reverse complement strand
CACGGTGGTGTGAGAGGACGGCTACTCAACTAATGGGTAGCCTCCTACTCGATTAACCGCTATCGGTAAAAGCTACCGTTCCTCTCGGAAGTAGGTAACACCGCATCCCGCAGGTTGTGAGTTTTCTCTGCTTTTTCGTACCGAGGTAATGATGAGGACCAATGTTGTCAACACAAAGGGAAGCATTTGATAGAACGCGATCGGGATATCAATAACGCTTGCCGGAATATAATTCGATAAAGAGTTGAAAGCACCGAAAACAAAAGCACCGAGTATCGCCTTCGAAGGGCTCCAACTCACAAATATTACAAGCGCAACAGCAATCCATCCGGTGCCGTTAACTATACCGCCCGGCTGCCAGCTGCCGTTTGCTGTTATAAGTGCCATGTAAGCACCGCCAATGCCGCAAATGCCGCCTCCGGCAACAATGTTTATATATTTCAGCAGTGTAACATTGATGCCGGCAGCGTCAGCGGATGAGGGATTTTCCCCAACCGCCCGAACATTCAAGCCCGTTCTTGTACCCTTATAATATACCGCGCAAACAATAGCAATAATTATGCTCAGATAAACCAACGGGTTGTGCTGAAAAAAGATTTTTCCAACAATGGGAATATCGCTTAGAAGCGGCACATTATAATGAGATAATGCAGCACGAAAACTTTCCGAAAGTTTTGGCGCGCCGCCTAAGCTGCTGGTCATTGCATAGCCTAAAACAAGTGAAAGACCGATGCCGAAGGTTGTCAAAGTAAGGCCGGTAACATTTTGGTTCGCTTTGAGTGTTACAGTCAGGAATGCGTAGATTAAAGCACCGAGCGCGGCAAACCCAAAGGCTGCTGCGACAGCAAGGACGGGGCTGTCGGTTTTTAACGCAACAAAGAAACCTGCAAAAGCGCCCATCCACATCATGCCCTCAACGCCGAGGTTCAAGTTGCCGACTTTTTCCGACAATATTTCTCCGACAGTCGCAAACAGCAGGGGCGTGGCGGAAAGAATAGCGGCATACAAAAAGTTAACAAACATACTGTTCATTTGCCTGCCCTCCTATTACCGAAAACGAAAGAGTATCTGGTGAAAAATTCGCAGCCAAGGAAAAAGAAGAGGATAATTCCCTGCAATACGCTTGTGGCAGCGGAGGAAAGCCCAAGCTCAGTTTGCATAACGCCGCTGCCCTTCTCAAGTATACTGAATATTGCAGCTACAAATGCAATAACAAAAGGATTAAGCTGTGCAAGCCATGCGACTGTTATGCCTTTGAAACCGACCCCGCCCGCAATGCCCGTTGATAAGGTAAAATCAATACCTGCTACCTGTATCATGCCGGCGATTCCGCAAATAGCGCCGCTGATAAACATGGTGCGCAGTACGATTCTTTTTACATTCATGCCGGCATAATGCGCAGTTGTTTGACTTTCACCAACGACGCTGATTTCATATCCTCGCTTTGTATGGTTTAAATAGATGTATACTGCCGCAACAAGTAAAAGCGCAAATATCCAGCCTATATGAATGCCCCCAACCTGAGGTAGCCTGGCGTTGGAAGATATTTGTGCAATGTTTGCAAAACCAGGTGTCGCCCGCCAAGGTCCGTTTTCCAAGTATTTAATAAAGTAAAGAGCAATATAGTTAAGCATTAAAGTGAAAAGTGTTTCGTTTGTGCCAAACCGAACTTTGAATATGGATGGTATAAGTCCCCATAATCCGCCGCCAACAGCGCCTGCTAAAAACATAACGGGCAGCAAGATGAAGTTCGGCAGTGTGCTGTAGTGCAGGGCCAGGTAGGTGGCGAAGATGCCCCCGGCAATTACTTGCCCCTCACCCCCGATATTCCAAAATTTCATTTTGAACGCAAAAGATAATCCAAGTGAAACAATTATTAGTGGAACAGCAATAATGACGGTTGCTTGTATTGAGGAAAGCGGGTTGCGTTTTGACCCAACAAACGCACCCCTGACAATTAGTTTATACGCTTCAAAAGGATTTTTACCCATCATCCATATAAAAATACCGCCGGCTATAATCGCAAGCACAAATGCCGCTATACGCAACAGCATTGTCTGCTTTTTGGTAAGTTCCTTGCGTTTGACTATTCGCGCAATAGGCTCGTGGTTGCTGCCGCTTGAGTGAGGCAATATTTTATTCATTATTTTCCGCCTCCTCACGAAGTTTTTCACCGGTCATCATTAAGCCGAGCTGTTCTTTGCTAACCTGCGCGGCATTGACAATGCCCATGTTTTCGCCATGGCAAAGCACCATGATCTTATCACATAATTCAAGCAAAACATCCAAATCCTCACCAATAAACAGAACGGCAACGCCCTGCAGCTTTTGTTCGTTCAGCAGGTCGTAAATCGTGTAGGAGGAATTAATATCAAGGCCCCTTACCGGGTATGCGGTGATGAGCAGATGCGGTTTCGACTCGATTTCTCGACCCAACAATACCTTTTGCACATTGCCGCCGGAGAGTTGCCGCACGGGTGTACCGGCGCCGGGGGTATCAATGTCAAGGCGCTTAATCAGCTTCAAGGCTAATTCTTTTGCCGGTTTTCTGTCAAGGATAACGGATTTACCGTTTTTATAAGACTTTAAGAGCATGTTGTGTGTGATATCCATTGATGCGACAAGCCCCATACCAAGTCTATCCTCCGGAATAAAACTCATCGATATGCCGGCTTTTATGATTTCAGCGGGTGATTTACCCACAATATTTTCCTTTTTATACAGAATAGCGCCTTCGGTTACTTTAATAAGCCCCGCAATGGCTTCACAAAGCTCTTTCTGCCCGCTGCCCGCAACACCCGCTACGCCGAGTATCTCGCCTCCGCCGAGGTTGAACGAGACATCGTTTAATGCCTTGCGTCCTTCAGCGTCAAGGATACTTAAATGGAATACTTCAAGCAGTTCTTTTTCAATTTCGGCCTTTGGTCTGTCTATCGATAGTTCAACAGGTCTGCCTACCATTAATTCGGTTAACTGCTGTGCGTTCGTTTTGGCAGTTTCTACTGTTTCAATGCTTTTACCTTTGCGCAATATGGTTACGCGGTCACTAATGGCTAACACTTCATTGAGTTTATGAGTGATAATGACCACCGCGCAGCCTTCATCACGCATTTTTCGTAGAATAATAAAAAGCTTTTCAATTTCCTGCGGGGTCAGAACTGCAGTAGGTTCGTCCAAAATTAAAATATCAGCGCCTCTGTAAAGCACCTTGAATATTTCTATTGTCTGTTTTTCACTCACAGACATATTGTATACTTTTTTTTCAAGGTCAATTTCCAGCCCGAACTTCTGACTGATTTTTGAAATTTCGAATGATAGGGCCGACTTGCTTATGTGTTTGCCCGGTTTGGTACCCATAATGATATTTTCTTTGGCGCTCAGCACATCAACAAGTTTAAAGTGCTGGTGAATCATACCGATTCCCAACGCAAAAGAGTCCTTGGGCGAATTAATGTTTATTTCTTTGCCTCTGACGAACATGGATCCGCTGTCGGGGTGATAGATACCCGACAGCATATTCATAAGCGTTGTTTTTCCCGACCCGTTTTCACCCAGGAGAGCCATAATCTCCCCCGGTTTAACCGAGAGGTTAATGCCGTCATTCGCGATAACTGTACCAAAAACTTTTGTAATTCCTTTTAATTCGATAGCAAAGAGGCAATCATCCATCCACAACACACCTGCCGGTTATAAATTAGGGGCACACCCGAAAATGTGCCCCTGTAAACCCTGATAAGAGAGGGAGAGAGCGTTTTTTCGCTCCCTCCCTGAGAGAATTAAAGAAGTTCCACGCCTTTGATGTAGTAGTTGATTCCGCCGGTGATTTGAGCATCCGTGAGTTTCTCACCCGCGGCAATAATCGTATTGCCTTTGTTATCGACAATCGGCCCGGAAAATACAAAGAAGGAACCGTCAGCAATTTTTGCTTTTGCGGCTTCAATTGCGGCTTTTGTGCCGGGCGCTGCAACTGACTCGTTGATCGGAGATATGTCAACAAGACCGACATTCATACCTTCATAATAATTGGTCGGTGTCCATTTGCCTTCAATGGCTTTTTGAACGGCTTGTGTGTAATATACGCCCCAGTTCCAAATCGGAGCGGTTAAATGTCCCTTTGGTGCGAAAGGAGTCATGTCAGAGTTGTAGCCGCATCCGAATTTGCCGGCTTTTTCGGCTTCGGTTTGCGTTGTGTCGGAGTCACAGTGCTGACCAAGGACAACACAGCCGGCATCAAGGAGGGCTTTTGCCGCTTCTGCTTCTTTAGTCGGGTTATACCATTCGCCGGTAACTTTTACCTTAACAACGGCTTCGGGATATACGGATTGAATACCGAGTGCCCAGGCATTGATGCCGCCTGTTACTTCGGCCATATTAACATCCATTGCCGCTACATAGCCAAGAAGGGGAACACCGAGTTCGTATGCCTTCATGCCTGCCGCGATACCGGCAAGATAACGCGCTTCATAGATACGGCCAAAATAATTATTGAAGTTTACTTCATTGCTCTTGTAACCCGAACAATGGGAGAAAATAATATCTTGATAAGCGGGATCCTTTGCGAACTCATCCATCGTGTCCATGTAGTTGAAGCTTGTTGCGAAGATGACATTGCAGTCTGCGTCTATGAGTTCTTTTATGGCTGTTTTGGTAGCTGCTTTGTCATTGTCGTCAACCTTGTCTTTTTCAACAACCTGAGCGTCACTGAGACCGAGCGCCGATTTCATTTCAAGAATACCGGAGTGGTGCGCAAATGTGTAGCCTGAGGTTTCTTCAATACTGGTAATGTGCAATACGCCGACCTTGATTTTGTCTTTTGCGATAGCGGCTGTGCCCGCGAGGGCGGTTGTTGCCTCAGCTGTGGTTTCCTTGTCGCCGCCGAGTCCGCTGCAGGCTGCAAGCGAAAACACAAAAGTAGCGGCAAGCATGAGCGCGAGTACCTTGAGTAGCTTTTTCATGAACATTCCTCCTAAAAAATTTTTATCAACCAAAGACAATGCTGCCATTGTCCATTGATTTAATAACCGCCAAAGACTCAACCCGGATACCTTTTTCTCTTAATATTTTGCCGCCGTGCTGGAAATCTTTTTCAATCACAATCCCTGCTCCGGCTAAAGCGGCACCGGATTGCTCAACGATATCAATTAATCCGTTAAGTGCGGAACCGTTTGCGAGAAAATCATCGATAATCAGGATGTTGTCCTTTTTGTCCAGGTATTTCTTAGAAACTCCGATAAATGTTTTCAAACCTTTGGTGAAAGAGAAAACTTCGCTCATATATAAATCGTGGCCGACATTGCTGTTGCTGCCTTTTTTTGCGAAGACAACCGGAACGCCGAAGTATTGCGCGGTGATGCAGGCAATGCCTATCCCGGAAGCTTCGACAGTTAGGATTTTTGTAATCCCGTCACCGGTGTATAGACGGTAAAACTCTTTACCGATTTCATTCAACAGTTCCACATCAATCTGATGGTTGAGGAACATATCAACCTTTAAAACTTCGGTGCCCAATATTTCCGCTTCATCCAGAATACGCTTTTTCAACAGCTCCAATACCGAGTCACCAGCCCTTATGCTCAGGATTGATTAATCACAGCGCTTAACACACGAACAGTATATTGTAAAACGTAACTAAAATCAAGCAAAATTTTATATATGGTAATTTTTATATGTTTTCACTAAATATACCACAATATATTGATGAAAAATGAACCGGGTTTTTTTTCTTGGTTACTTATTCTGAAGACAGCACAAATAAAACTGTTAAAAAACTCCTTGCATTAATCACTTTGTTATGCTAATATAACTTGCATTCGGCAGTTCCGCGTTGTAGATTTTTGCCGAACACACTTGGCCCGGTAGTTCAGTTGGTTAGAACGCTAGCCTGTCACGCTAGAGGTCGACGGTTCGAGCCCGTTCCGGGTCGCCACTTATAAACATGCTGCTATGGCTCAGGTGGCAGAGCACATCCTTGGTAAGGATGAGGTCACCGGTTCGAATCCGGTTAGCAGCTCCATTTAGTCCCGGTTTTCCTTTCATTTTAAGGGAACCGGGACTCCTTTATTTATTTTTCCCTCTAAAAAAAGTACTGCTGACGAAATGCTTTATCACTATTGGGGTTGAATTTCTTAATATGATGCCAACTATCAAAGAAGTGTAAAAAAAGTTTCCCAAACACATTGCAAACTTTGGCTACTATGTTATAATACTACCATGTGCTTTGTATAGGCAGCTATAGTTTTGCCTACCGGAGCGGTATTTTTTGATGTATTTTTATTGAGGAGGAAAATCATGAGCGATAAGTTGGTTACCGAAAAATGTGAGCACTGCCCATGTCCGGATAACGAATTCGGCGAAATTGATGCGATAATTGACCTTTACAAAGGGAAGGACGGCTGTCTGATCCAGGTGCTTCATGCCGCGCAGGGGATTTACGGTTACCTGCCATTGCCATTGCAGCGTTACATCGCAGACGCGTTGAATATTCCTGTATCTGAAGTCGCGGGCGTCGTGTCTTTCTATTCGTTCTTTTCACCAACACCCCGCGGCGAACATACGATCAGAGTTTGCCTTGGAACAGCATGTTATGTGCGCGGCGGTAAAAAAATTGTTGACAGCCTTGAAAAAACGCTGGGTGTCGAACTTGGGGGAACCACAGAGGACGGCAAGTATACTTTTGAAATTGCTCGCTGCATCGGCGCCTGTGGTCTTGCGCCGGCCATGATGATTGATGATGATGTTTACAAACAGGTTACACCGAGCAAAATAAACTCGATTTTATCAAAATATTGACAGGGGGGAGGACATAATGAGTATGTTAATTAAAAGTATTTCCGATTTGGAGCAAATCAAAAGCGGTTATTTGGAAAAAGTAGCCCAATACAGTCATCAGGTGCTTGTTTGCGCCGGCGCCGGCTGTGTTTCCTCAAACTGCGGTCTGGTTAGAGACGCAGTCAATCAGGAACTTGAGGCTATCGGTAAAGCGGACAGCGTACTGGTTTATGAAACAGGCTGCATGGGTACATGCGCTGTTGGTCCGGTTATGCTCATCCTTCCCGAAAGAATATTTTACACATCGCTGACACCCGAAACAGCAAAAGAGATTATCCGGGCTCATATTGCAAAGGGAGAAATCATCGAAAAATATACATTCTTTGACAATACCCTGAAAAAGAATGTACCGAAAATCGATGATATCAGTTTCTTTAAAGAGCAAGTTCGTATTGCTTTACGCAACTGCGGCGCGATTGAATACAAAAGTATTGAAGCCTATATTGCCAATGACGGTTATTTTGCAGCCGCAAAAGCATTTGGTCAGATGACGCCTCAGGATGTTGTTGACGAAATGAAAGCTTCCGGAATGCGGGGCAGAGGCGGTGCAGGTTTCCCGACCGGTGTCAAATGGCAGGCTGGCTTGAATGCCGAAGAAGGGCAAAAATATCTTGTCTGCAATGCTGACGAAGGTGACCCCGGCGCGTTTATGGACAGAAGCATTATTGAAGGTGACCCGCATACACTCATTGAAGGCATGATTATCGGCGCGTATGCAATCGGCGCTTCAAAAGGCTATGTATATGTCCGTGCGGAGTATCCGATCGCCATTGAAAGACTTGCTGCTGCGCTCGAGCAGGCAAGGGAATACGGGCTGCTCGGCTGTAAACTGTTCGGTACGGAATTTGAGTTTGACCTGGAAATCAGAATCGGCGCCGGCGCTTTTGTTTGCGGTGAAGAGACAGCCTTAATGTCTTCCATTGAAGGCCACAGAGGCGAACCAAAACAAAAGCCGCCGTTCCCGTTCCAAAAAGGCCTTTTCGGCAGACCGACCATTATCAACAATGTTGAAACTTTCGCCGGTGTTCCGTCTATTATCCTCAAGGGAAGTGCCTGGTACAGTCAGTACGGTACGGAAAAAGCAAAAGGCACAAAAGTTTTCGCTCTTGCTGGAGACATCGTTAACACCGGTATTGTTGAGGTTCCCATCGGTATTCCTTTGGGCGAAATCCTCTTTAAAATCGGCGGCGGCATCATCAATAAAAAGCGCTTTAAATCCGCGCAAATCGGCGGACCGTCCGGCGGGTGTATCACACAGGAAAATCTCAATACGCCCACCGATTACGAATCCCTGACCATGCTCGGCGCCATTATGGGTTCCGGCGGGCTAATTGCCATGAATGAAGACACCTGTATGGTGGACACAGCCCGGTACTTCATGGACTTCATTCAAGAGGAGTCCTGCGGTAAATGCCTCGCGTGCCGTGTTGGTACAAAGCGTATGCTTGAAATACTCGAACGCATAACCCGGGGGGAAGGTGTCGAGGGTGACATTGAACTGCTTGAGGAATTGGGCGAAACCATTCAGCAAACCGCTATGTGCGGGCTTGGCCAGACAGCCCCCAACCCGGTGCTGAGCACAATCAGATATTTCAGAGACGAGTATGAGGAGCATATCAAATACAAATATTGCCGCGCGGGTGTTTGTTCAAACCTGTTTATCTCGCCCTGCGAGAATACTTGTCCTGCGAATGTAAATATTCCCGGCTATCTTGCGCTGATTGCGTCCGGTCGTTTTATGGATGCCTATGATCTGATCCGGCAGGAAAATCCGTTGCCCGCTATATGCGGCCGAATCTGTACCCATCCTTGCGAGAGCAAGTGCCGCAGAGGGTCCGTGGATGAACCGGTTGCTATTTGTGACCTGAAGCATTTTGTCGCGAATTACGCTTTTAAGAACGAACGCAAATATGTGCAGGACATCGTTTTACCGAAGAACGGCAAACGGGTAGCGATTATCGGCGCCGGCGCATCGGGTTTAACTTGCGGCTTTTATCTTTCAAGAATCGGCTATGAGGTTGACATTTATGAGTCGCAGTCGGTTGCCGGCGGCGTTTTGGCATTCGGCATTCCTGAATACCGTCTTCCCTCCGATGTGCTTGCGAAAGAAGTTGCCACCATCGAACAACAGGGCGTTAACATCATCCTGAATACCGAAGTCGGCAAAGATATCGAATTCAAGTATCTCAAAGAGACTTATGACGCGATTTATATCGCGACCGGCACACAGTTCCCCGCAAAGGTGAATGTCCCGGGTGAAAATCTGCCCGGTGTTGTTCCGGGTATTGATTTCTTAAAAAATGTAAAACTGTTCAACAGCGCTGACTTGGAAGGCCAGAATGTTGCGGTTATCGGCGGCGGCAACACCGCGATAGATTCCGCGCGTACCGCCCTGCGCCTTGGCGCAAAAAAGGTCACGGTTCTTTACCGCAGAACGCTTGACACCATGCCTGCCTATGAAGTTGAAATTGAGGAAGCGCTCAATGAAGGCGTTGAAATCCTGGAGTTGGTTTCGCCTGTGCGTTTTATCGCCGGTGAAAATGGCAGACTGGCCATGATTGAATGCGCCCGCAGAGAGATTAGTGACTTTGACACCAACGGCAGACGCAACACAACGCATATTGAAGGCTCCAACTTTGTACTTGATGTGGACACGGTTATTACGGCGGTCAGCCAGTACGCGGATTTACCCTTCATAAAGAAATCGGAGATCGGCGTGACCAATTGGGGAACTTTTATCATTGACCCCAAAACGCTGATGACCACCATGGAAGGCGTTTTCTCCGGCGGCGATGTCGCGAGAGGTCCCGAGGATGTTATCCGCGCGATCGCGGACGGTAAGCACGCCGCGACTTCAATTGACAAGTATCTCGGCGGCAGCGGCAAACTCAACAAAGGCAGAACGATTGAGATACCGGAAATCATTGACGAAGACGATATCGTCATTCATGAGCGATTCCCGCAGGAGATGCTGCCGCTGGATAAGCGGGCGAGTACTTTTGATGAGGTTGTTTTAGGTTATCACAAATTAAACGCAGTGGCTGAGGCAATGCGTTGCTTGCATTGCGATAGGAGGTAGTATAAATGATTAATTTAACAATCAATGGCAAAGCCATACAAGCCCCGGACGGTGCAACCATTATGGAGGCGGCAAAACAAAACCACATTCTGATTCCCAACCTTTGCTATCTCGAAAATACCCACGCCATTGGCTCCTGCCGCATTTGCGTCGTTGAGGTAGAAGGGGCGAAAACGCTTCAGGCATCTTGCATAACAAAAGCAAACGAAGGCATGGTTGTCAAAACCAACACAGAGAAAGTCAGAAACGCGCGGAAAGTTCTTTATGAATTGATGCTTTCCGACCATAATAAGGACTGCTTGGCTTGCCGGCGCAATCAAAGTTGCGAACTTCAGGACTTGGGTAAAACACTCGGTGTTGACGAATCAAGGTTCCAAGGGGATATGCTGCCTTGCGTTGCAGACTCGTCCGTATCCATTACCAGAGATATGTCAAAATGTGTGCTTTGCCGCCGCTGTATTACTGTTTGTAATGATATACAGGGGGCAAGTATTCTGAACCCTCAAAACAGAGGTTTTAAGACCGTTGTTGGACCGTCAATGGATCTCCCGATTTCAGCTGTCAATTGCGCGTTTTGCGGGCAATGCACAGTGGTCTGCCCGGTTGGTGCTTTGATGGAAACAAGCTCCACAAAAAAAGTTTGGGATGCCATCAACGACCCGAAAAAGCGTACGGTTGTTCAAATCGCTCCGGCGATCCGCGTAGCAATCGGCGAAGAATTCGGGTTTGCACCGGGTTTCCGTGTGACGGGAAAACTTGCCTCCGCGCTGTCCGATCTTGGGTTTGACGATGTGTTTGACACAAACTGGACTGCCGACCTCACCATCATTGAAGAAGGTACCGAATTCCTCGGCAGAGTTCAAGCCGCGCTGACAGGCGGAACAGCCGTTCTTCCGATTATTACAAGCTGTTCCCCGGGCTGGATTAAATTTATTGAACACAATTTCCCCGATCAGCTTGATCATCTGTCCACCTGCAAATCACCGCATACCATGATGGGCGCTGTTGTCAAGTCCTATTACGCCGATAAAATCTGTGTGGATGCCAAAGATATGTTTGTGGTTTCCGTTATGCCTTGCACGGCGAAAAAATTCGAAATAGACCGTGAAGAGATGATGAACAACGGCGTGCCGAATGTCGACGCGGTTATTACTACCCGCGAACTTGCGGAAATGATCAGGACAGCCGGCATTGATTTTGTTAACCTGCCCGACGGAGAATTTGACAAACCGCTTGGTTTGTCAACCGGTGCGGCGGACATCTTTGGCGTTACCGGCGGCGTTATGGAAGCTGCATTGCGAACGGTATACGAGCTTGTAACGGGCCGCGAACTGCCGTTTGAAAAACTCCATGTAACCCCGATCGTCGGGCTGGATGGCGTTAAAGACGCAACCATAAAAATTGAAAACACATTACCGGACTATAGTTTTCTTGAAGGTGTTGAAGTTAAAGTTGCCGTTGCAAGCGGACTGAAGAACGCCAGAGTCTTGATGCAGCAAGTAAAAGACGGAACATCACCTTACCATTTTATCGAAGTGATGGGTTGCCCGGGCGGATGTATCACCGGCGGCGGTCAGCCGAGAAGCAGTGATCCTGAGGTCAGGTCTAAGCGATTGAAGGGCATTTATGACGAAGACGAGTCAAAAGTTATTCGGAAATCACACGAAAATCCGTCCATCATCAGCTTTTACAAAGATTTCCTCGGCGTACCGAACGGTCATTTGGCACATGAATTGCTGCATACGCACTACACAAAGCGCGG
Source organism: uncultured Eubacteriales bacterium (assembly GCA_964612185.1). GTDB lineage: Bacteria > Bacillota > Clostridia > Oscillospirales > Acutalibacteraceae > UBA1447. The sequence goes on along the minus strand of CAZTCR010000060.1, from coordinate 370 downwards.
AATATACAATGAGTATAATGAAGATTTTGTTGCGCAAGCACCCGCAAAACCCACACAAGCAAAGCCGGAGGTCAGTGTTTCACCGATGGCTGTGCAGCTGCAGAAGAGGGATATTACAGGCGCAAGAGCGCAGCAGGATATAAACTCCGTTCATACAATCGCGCTTGAGAGTGAAAACACCAGGTTGAAGGATGAGCTGACCGATACTCAGAAGACGGTTGAAACGCTCAAGAGAGTAATCTCCGAGTATTCCAAAAAACAGTAGATGGTAAACAAACGCCTCTCCGAATTACAAATCGGGGAGGCGTTTTTCGTCATTATTATACTAATCTCCATTTAAAAGATAGACAAGTCTATCTTTTAATCCGCT
>CAZTCR010000059.1:0-12515 GCA_964612185.1 uncultured Eubacteriales bacterium | reverse complement strand
TTAGTGTCTGCCCGCTCCCGGACACTAAAAATTGCGGATAACGCGGGTTGCCGGTTACCGTCGGCTGCCCTTGACAGTCTAACATCCAAAAGAGGAAGTCCGAATACTCTGTACCGTAAGAGCAAGCCACATGCTCCCCGTCTTTGACGAACCAGGTGGAATCCGGAAAAAGACAGGCGGAAGCGTCTATGACATTGTCCGGTGAAATATAAGCGGGGTTTGCCGCTGTATAATCCGCGCCGAGTGTTTTGCCGAAACCCGCAACCACCGCGCCGCCGGATACCAGCGCCGTTTCCAGCCCGCCGTCGCTGTTTGCCCAGGCTTTTTCATATATCGGCATGGCCGGACTGTTATAGTTGGCGACTACCGCAAATTGAACCCCGTTGGCCGCTGCTTCTTTGAGCAGGCTGTCCCGCCCGTTCATCATTGCCTGCAGCTGCCGCGATATCGCGATAATCCCCGCGTATTCCTCTTCATGCCCGCCGAACATGGTGTTGAGCGCTTGTTCATAGTCCTCCGGTTGTACAAGCCCCCAAAACACCGGCATGGTGGCGATTATGTCGCGCAAATACTCGCTGTAGACCCTATCTTTGTACCGGTCGATGAGCCTGCCGGCATAACTGCTTGCGAGTTTGAGCATGCCTGTTTTGTGAAGAATGTTTACCGTGATATTCAACGCGCGGTTATCCCGCGTTTTATTCATAAGAAAGTTGTAAAGCGCCGGCTCGGATATCATCACTCTTCCGCAGAACAAGTCGGACGCGACATACACCCCGTAAAAGGTTGAGGACAGGAAAATACATTTATTGACTTTTTCGTATCCGTATTTCGACAAATAAGCGACCGCTTCCAGCCCACCCATACTCGCGCAGACCAAGTTGACTTTTGAAGTATTATGCTCTGCCAGCGCACGGTTGACCATATCGTTGATTTCATCACAGATATCGAGTGGATTCAGCCGCCAGTCGTAGGTGAAATAATAGGTTTTATCCGCGCCGTAACGCTCCGCCGCGGATTTGACAATGCCTTCTTCCACGCCCCAGCCGCCGCCGGTAATCAGTTGTTCTTCATAATTGCCGGCACTCAGGGGAAAACGGTTCAGCCCGAGATCATAAACGGACTCGCCGTTTTTATTGCAGGCAAGGTTACCCATGATCCCTGCGGCATAATCGAATATTTCACTCGCCGCGCGGTCAACACTCAAATGCTTTATGCCCGAAACGACGGCTTTGAACAGTGCGGATGCAATACCGCCGGCGGTTATTGGCGGGACTGCGGGTGTCTGTTCCGGTGTACCGTAATCTGTATAGAGCGCGCCGAAATCGACGCCTCTGATGAGAATAAAGGGAACCCCGTCCCCTTTCGCCTGTGCCGCCACAGTGTTGGCCGCTTCCCCGGTATCAGCAGAAGCGTTCAATGCAGGCAAGCATACAAAAATGATAGTAAAGGCAAGAAATAATGCTAAAATTTTCTTCAATGTTATGCTCCTTTGACCGAATTATTATTAACGGAAATAGTATATCAACTTTCAATCGCCGACACAACCCGTCACCCGGCATATTCGAAGTCCGCGTCTTATAATCTGTTCACACGCCGAAACGATTTAACAAAATACTTCCGGAAAACCATTGACACTTACAACCCTGATTAAGTATTATTTTAACATATTTTCATAAGGAGAGTTTTTATGAACCTGTTCCCCGGTAAAATAGTTAATCTCATCATCCTTATAACAAGCGTTTTTCTGCTGATTGTCCGCATACCCTACCAGGGCAGCGGCGATGCGCTTGATTTAACCGGGATGAGCCTGACGCTTTATGACGAATTTGACGGTGAAACACTCAACAGCAGTATCTGGAGTGATTTTGCCGGCAAACCGCGAAAGGGCGGATACTGGGCGAAAGAACAGGCGTTTGTGGAAAACGGCAATCTGATTATCCGTACAGAGTATAAAGAGGACGGTGACTATGGTTCGGGCTTCTATACCATGGGCATCAACTCCAAAGGTGTTTTTCAACAGCGTTACGGCTACTTTGAGTGCCGCGCCATTCTGCCCGCTGCGCAGGGGTTATGGGCTGCCTTTTGGTTGCACTGCGACAATGCGTCCACTATCACCGGCACAGGCGAAACAGGCACCGAAATTGACATTTTTGAATCCCCTTATTACCACATGGGGCCGTGGTTCCGTAACAAAATCACGAGCAACCTGCATTACAACGGTTACGAAGCCGAAACGAAATATCAAAATGTTGGTATTTACGCCGTTAAAGGCAACCCTTATCAGGAATACAATACCTATGGTCTGTTGTGGACTCCGGACGAATATATTTTTTATATCAACGGTATTGAAACCGGCCGTTCAACATTCGGCGGAGTATCCAAGGAATCGGAGTATCTGCGTCTTTCAGCAGAGGTTGACGGCGCGGATTCTCTGCCCTCACTCGGCTGGTCCGGCAGAATTGATTGGAATAAAGCCGGCTCGCTGCCGGCAGATTATGTGGTAGATTATGTAAAAGTATACCAGTTTGATGAATATCTGCCAACGCCTTAGACCAAAAGCGGCATAAGGATATTACTGCCGCCTATACCTCGTCGAAATAAAACAGAAAGCCCCCGGACCGCAACCGGAAGCTATCTGTTGTTTTATTCTGTTACGCTAATGCGGGATACTAAACAGCGCGCACCGGTCTGGCCTCAATGTATCCCCTGTACCCCCAGGGTTCCAGTTGAAAACGCGGGGCATCTTCGTCCGCCCATTCAAATCCGTAAATTTTCGGGTCATAGGCTTCAATCGCTGCGCCGAGTTCTTCAATAGCCTCGCAGAAATCTTCGTCGTCATACGGCTGACCCTGGAACACCATCATTTTGCAGGGCGGCAGTTCGACAAGTTCATAACCATCCGGCACACCGCCGCTGTAGTCAAGCGGCAACTCGACGCCCTGGACATAAACGGAGGTACCGGCGGGAACAAGATGCGCCGGCAGCCACATCCCGGCGGGTTCATACATGGCTTCCTTAATGCTCGTTAATACGCCCCAGACATCACAGCCGACTTCCTCGCAGTACGCGAAATAATCGGTTGCCGTTGTTGCCCGCTTGAGCAAAACTTTTCTCGCGGGGCGCTCCACAACCTGTGTAAAAATAAACCCCTTTTTTTCATCGTTCGGCATTTTATTCACTCCTTTTTTATAATCGAGGTGATAACCGCGGACACCGGAGGGCAGGAACAGCGGTATCGGGCAGGGCTTCATGCTGTATGCTTTGGGCGAAACGCCGAATTGTTTGGAAAACGCGCGTGTGAACCCCTCATGCGTGTCAAAAACAAAATCAAAGGCCACATCCACCACTTTGGGCCGGCCGTCCCGCAGAAGTAAGGCGGCTTTTGAAAGACGCAGCATGCGGATATAATCAAAAGGCGTGTTCCCGGCATACTGCTTAAACAGTCTGGCGGTGTGCCATTGGGAATAACCGGCTGCCTTCGCGAGTTGGCTTAATGTAATCGGTTCACTGATGTGCGCTTCGATGAAATCCTGCACGCGCTGAATCGCTAAAATCGCGTCCCTGTTGTCCGTATTTCTCACCTCCCGCAATGAATATACCGCAAAACGGCGAAAATTTCTTGACTTGGGTTGCTGAAAAATTGTAGCATAATTGAGCCGTGCGGGGAAGATGATAAAAAACCGGGCTGCTTCCGCGATTGTTTAATCGTGAAAGCAGCCCGATAATTACATAAAAGCTGAGTTAACCGGTTGATTAAAACTCCCCAATTATCCCCGAAGCATGTTGCAGTATCATTAGTGCGTCAAGTGAAGTGATATTGCCGCTTTTGTTCACATCACCGGCAAAGGCTTTAACATCATCAAAGGCAGCCATACCACCGGCATTCTGTAAAGTCATCAGGGCATCGAGCGCGGAGATGTTTTCGTCACCGTTGATGTCGCCGAAGATGATAATAGTGTAGCTTTCAATTATCGTGACTGCTTTTGTATTGTTAACAACATTAGCTATTGTGCCTGTGCCGAATCCGTTTGGTGTTGGTACATATTCCATGGAGTAACCGCTTGCCAAATCAACATAGCAGTCCAGTGATGTTAAACCCGCTGTTAAGCCATAGATGAAGTTATTTTTCTTGTTTATAATTGCGTTGGAACCCGGTGATGCCGAAATTTTATAAGTGTAATAGTTTAGACCGTTTGCAATCGCATACGCTTGAGCGGACGAGCCTTCATCGCAATAGATTGTCAGATTGGATAGCGGCAAGTATGCGTTATTATAATAAGAAAATGCCTGAGCGCCTATACTCGCAGTGTTGTTTTCAACAATCGCTTTTTCAAGGTTTGAACAGCCCAAAAAAGCATTGTCTTGAATTTCCGTGACGCTGCCGGGCAAATAAAGGTTTGTTATTGCCGGGCAGTATGAAAACGCACCGGTTTCAATAGTTGTTAAACTGTCCGGAAAATCTACATTTTTCAGCTTGGTGCATTGACTGAACGATTCGCTGCTTATTGTCGTTATCCCCGTACCGATAAAAACTCTCTCCAGATTCGGACAACCGAAGAACGCGCCTTTTTCAATGCTCGTCACATTGTTTGGTATAGAATAATCGATTGCCGGGCTGCCGGCCGGATAATAGATTAATGTTGTGCCCGCCGAATCAAATAGCACACCGTCAACAACCTCATATTGCGTATTGTTTGCGGAAACAGCAATGTTTGCCAAACTGCTGCATCCCGCAAACGCGCCGAAGCCGATGGTGTTGACATCGTCTCCAATTGTAATGTTTACAAGGCTGCCACAGCCCAAAAACACTTTATCCCCAATGGATTGAACGCCATTTGGTATAACAATGCTTGTTAAATTATCACAGCCGCTGAATGCCGAATCGTCGATTGCGGTCAAAGTATCGGGCAATGAAACGAACGATATACCACTGCCTGAACAGTCAATGGCGGTCAACAGGTTGAAGTTTGAAACATCCAAATCGCCGGTGACTGCCAAGCCGGAAATATCGATTTCCGTTGCTCTGTATGCACCGTTAACAAATGCCCACTTGACACCTTGCCATTCACCGGGTTTGTTGATATCCCAGCCAAGCGCAACTAAATTATCGCCTGTTTGTGCGAAAGCCGACAAAGCGCTGTATTCGGCGGCGTTGAACGCGCTGACTTCCGCAAGAATCATTTGTGTTTGGTAAACGATAAACTCATTCCCGAGCGCCAAAAGCGAGTCTATGCAGGTTCTTAATGCTGTGCCCGTGGAAACATCAAGGTAATTGTTCTCACAGTTCAGATTTGTTAATGCCTCGCAATTAGTAATGTCAAGGCTTTGAAGCTGCGAATTGTTGCAGGTTAAATATTGCAGTGCCGTACATCCGCTAAGATTCAACGCAGTTAAGGCGTTTTCGTTGCAAGATAAGCTTGTCAAAGAAGTCATCCCGGACAAATCCATTATGCCGGTCAATTCAAGGCTTTCAAAATGGAGTTCTTTTACCCTGTATTCAGTTCCGACCTGCACCCATTCAACACAAGCCCAATCCTTAGGCTTTGCCAAGTCCCAACCAAGTTTTGTAAGGTTTGTATCGGTATTGGCAAATGTCGTGAGTTCCGCAATATCACTTTTGTTAAAGATCGCAGCTTCCGGTACTTTTTGCGGGGAATAGCTCACCCACGCGCCGTCATGGGTCATGATATTTTGGATTTCCGTCATCATCGCTGAGCCGTCTTGAATATCCAAATAGTTATTATCGCATCCGAGTGTATTAAGCGCGATATTTGCCGTCACCACGAGTTGAGTCAGATTATTGTTGTCGCAATAAAACTCGATTAAATTAGCATTATTGCTGACATCGAGAGCAGCCAAATTATTGTATTCGCAATACAAATATTTCAAGGTTGCGCAATTACTGACATCAAGCGAAGTGATTTGATTCCAACTGCATTCAAATTTTTCAAGCAGAGAACTTTGAGGAAGCGAAATTTCGGTTAAATTGTTATGCGAAACCTCTGCTTCGGTTAAAGAATTGCATCCGCTGAGATCAATCGCCGTTAACTGATTACCGGCACAATTCAAGCTTTGCAGCCTGGTAAAACCGCTTAAATTCAGTGTGCCGGTTATGTTTTTGAAGCACAAATCAATTGTTTGAACACGGTTTTCGGTTTCATCGCTCCATGTAATACCGGTCCATGTTGAAATGTCATCCAAAGTCCAACCGAGGGCGGTTAAATTATCACCCTGCTGTGCAAAAGTACGCAATTGCTGAAGCTCTGCTGCGTTGGAGTTAAGAACTTCGGCTCCGGATAAGGAGGTTACATTGCTTGATGTGGATTGTGACTTTAACAAACTGTCGATACTGCTGCTTTTCGCGTCTGTCGGGAAGCCGCCATTCCTTAGTGCTGAATCATAGGTGTAGGTCTCATGAGTACTTTTAATATATGTATTAGCCCCTACCGCAAAATACGATATTATAGGTATACATGAAGTATTTAACATCGCATTTAATATGGAAGCACCGGCAAACGCCTTTTTCACATTATTTGATGTCATTAAGGGCGCGATAGTATATCTGAGCAACCCATGTGTAGTATATAACGTTGGAATAGGATTAAAAGACGGCAAAAGAGAATTATAATAAAACCATGTGTTTGGATTAAGTAATTTTATATAGTCTTTAAATACATAAGTCGTTCGTTTATCAAACATATTTGTACCGACTTCGTCCATATCTGCTTTAAAGCCGGGTTTTGACTTATCGCTGTATAAATCCTGCGCAGTTGCCCAAAACGTTGTGCCGTATTTCCCATAGCCCCATTCAGACAAAGGGCTTCGTGTAACAAAATCATCGGTAAAGCAAAAATTATATATATTTTTATAGGCTGTGGAGGTGTCCAAACTTACATTCGGTGTAGCATAGGTATATCCAAATACTTTGCTGATACCGTAAGAATTCGCATTGTCTGTCATATCCTTCGCGAGCAGGTTTGCAACCGCCGCACCTCGGCTGTGCCCCGTTATCAGTAATACATTTTTGCCACTGATTTGATTCATATACCATTTAAGCTTTGCTTTAACAGTTTCTTTTCCGACCCAAAAGCTGTAATGGGTGCGCCTTGCCTCATTGTATGTTTGACCTGTAGCATCCATATCGCCCTGCCACTGAGCGTTATTGGTCCCACGGATAACTACCGATATTAGGTTTTCATTGCCGTTTACTCTCTTAACAGCGAATATATAGCCAATTCCATTCGGATCGTTTCCATCCGCTATATAATCATTTGAATCATAAATACAACTGTAGCCACCCTTTTCACCTATAGTCTTACTCTTATCTTGCAACATACTTTCAAGTTCATGTCCGTCAGGCGACTTGCCTAATTGAACGCAATAATCCGCGGTCCATTCCGCCAAATCTTTGTTATACTTCTGATTGTCATATGTAAAAGACGGCGTAAGAGATGTGAAGATGTCAGATGTCAGATTTAATTTAAAAGCGGGACGGGCACCAACGCCCGTGCCGTGGACACGGTTGTTGTAGTAGCTGACAAATCCATCAGTGCCGACGATGCCGGCATCGAGTGGACTGTAGCCGGGCGACCGCAACCACCAGTTGCTATTTTCTAAATAAGAACTACTCGTGCTAACATAAAGTCCCTGGCTCTTTGAATAGTCCGTCCCCTGTGCCCTGCGTGCTGTGTCAGAATTGCCTGGACTTGAACTGAAACCGTAGGCAGGGTTCATCACCTCGCTGTAGGAGAGCAAAAAGAGCTTATCGTTTGTATTGTTGCCGCCCGATGTACCGTACCACGGATTATTGGCATTGACCACGGTGCTTGTTTTGATCTTTGCCCGTTCCGTTGAGTTGAAGGCTGTGTTGTAAAAATCGTTGTTAAGCCATGACCGCATGGTGCAGGTTTCCCATGTAACATCTGTATAGGCCTGATTGTATGCCCTTGACGCCAATATTTTATCCGCCATGACGAACAGTTCGCCGTTGGTATTTGATAGTACACGCCATTGCAATGGCTCGAATTTAAACCAATAAACGGTGTTGATATAGTAGCCGTTATCGTCCTGATGGCTATTTGAAGCATTTGGAGTGCCCGTGGTGTAATATGGCGTGTACTGGGTAAAATACACCCGCTTGTATTTTGAACCGCCGTAGGTTACGGTGCTGTCGCCTTGCAGCGGTTGGGCGTTGAGAGCTGCAATCAAACCGGAATCGGTTACCCGCGTTTGCGGGTAGGAACCGTAGGTGATAATGCTGCCCGTTGTTATGGCGCTTTGCGCGGCGGGGGCAGCGGAGGCTGATAACGCACCCATGGGAATCATTGTAACAACCAAAACCATTGCCAGCATCGTGCCGAAAAGCCGTTTGAAAATCTGTTTCATTGATTTGGCCTCCTGTTTCGTTATTCCGTCATTTTGTAGGGGCGAACTTTGTTCGTCCGATCCCCCTCGGGGTATACAATCAATTAATTCTCGAAATTAGGACGAACAATGTTCGCCCAGTGGTTTGGTTTCATCGTAATAACAATCGTCGTGCCATTTCACAGGATTTTCATCAATATATTGCCAAATTTTGTTATATTCCTCATCGTTGCGGATGATATGGTCGTGAAACAATTTTTGCCATATGGAATACCCGATTTGTTTTGAAATTGACCCTTTAAATTGTTTGACAATTCTTGAAATTGTCGGGGTTTCTTTAACAATCGAACACGACGGACGAACACAGTTCGCCCCTACAACGGGGATTTCGCGCGTTATCTGTTCGTCGGTTTTCACAAATCCGTCAATCAAAATAATCATATGTATATGGTTCGGCATGATGACATATTTATCAATTTTAACATTTTCGTATATTTCCGGTATTTTTTTAATTTCGCTATCAATGGTCATGCCGATATGGGATAAACAGGAGGGTTCATCCGGGCGTTTTTCATTCCCCGGGTTCCCCGCGGATTGTAGGGGCGAACTGTGTTCGTCCGTGTTCGTAGGGGCGACCTGCGGTCGTCCGCCGTCATTTAATCCGTCAATATCAATTTTACGCGGGTTCGGACGAACAAAGTTCGCCCCTACAGATTCCCACAACAAATGATGCCTGTCCTTGACGCAAATGGTTACAAAATACGCGCCGTTTTGCGAATAATCGTAACCCTGTAATCGAATGTTTTTTCGTGCGCGCAAATCCAATAATATCACCGTGTTGTTCGATATTTCTCTTGGGGGTTGCAGACTTTCAATAACGCAATATTAATACATATAATACATTACCGTTGTCAAAAAATCAAGAAAATTACATTCTTTGAAATTTTATATGTAATTCCTGACATTACTTAACGATATACTCGCACCAAATCCGTCTTTAAGCGCAAATCGGTTCTTGTCTATTCCGGCGGCATCGGATATAATAAATTCATTCCCGCGGCCGATTGTTCAGCCGTTACAAAAATACACAGGAGATTATATAAGATGAAAAAAGCATTTTCTGTCTTTCTGGCGATTCTAATGCTCACACTGTCCCTCGGCACCGGTGCAGCCGCGCTTGAACCCGTGACGGGCACACTGAATGTAATGAGCTACAATGTGTCCGGCATCCCGGTGATCGGCGATTTCCAGGGTACGCAGCGGGCACTCAAAGGCAATGCCAGGATGGCAAAAATCGGTGAGCTGCTCAACAACGAACCTGACTGCGACATCATCGGCACACAAGAAGACTTTAACCATCACGCCGCGCTGGCCGGAGCTATGCCGGCTTTCCCCTACCGGACCTATACAAGCGGCGGCGCACCGCTTGGCGACGGGCTGAATGCTTTATCAAAATACCCCATGTATAATGTAGAACGCACAAAGTGGAACAATTCTTACGGTGTCATCTCCGGCTCCACAGACCGGTTGGCGCAAAAGGGAATTTTGTCGGTTGTGATTGAAATAGCCGACGGCGTTTTGATTGATTTTTATGTAATTCATGTTGAGGCGGGCGGCGACGCGAAATCATCTGCGGCCAGAGCAGACAATTACCGCCAACTGGCTGAAATGATCAATACCCGCGCAGTTGACCGGCCGATTATTGTTGTGGGCGACTACAACGCCGGTTTTGTCCGGAGAGCGGCGGATGGTCTGTTCGACTATTTAATTAAGCCCACAGGGCTGAAGGATAGCTGGGCGGAAATTCACAACAACGGGGACTATATTTACGATGACGGCGGTGAATGGAATCCAACGCTCTATGAAACGGTTGATCGGGTTCTTTTCAAAAGCGGGGGCGGAGTTGAACTGGACGCCAAAACATTGCAATATATACAGTATGTAGACGAGCAGGGCAAAACCTTCACTGACCACATTGCCACAAAAGTCCGTATTGATTATACAGTTACAGGCGAACCGATAAACACTCAACCATTGGAAGCCCCGAAACCTTTTGACCCGTTCCAACGGTCTATAGACTATTTTACCGCTGTGATCAAAACCCTTTTCCTTGTGTTCACCAATCTGCATGAATTGGTCTATTTGATTGAGGAAGGGTTGGAGTTGCTGCAGCAGGATGCCTGATTTACCATTTCATCACGGTTATCCATCAGCCAAAAGACCGCTCCGGGCAATGCCTGAAGCGGTCTTTATTATGATGAAATTCAAGACTTAAACTTTTGTTAATCCCCTAAAATCGAATACCGAATGCCTTGAGCAAAAACGCCCAAATCTGCTGAAAGACAGGTAAAATGCTCACCGGCGGTACTTTATACTCGACCGTTTTTGATTGAAACACACCGTACGGTTTTGTCTCACACACCGCCATCCCGACATACTCGCCGGATGCCTGCGTGAATGAGAAAGAGGCGAAACCGCTGCGGTTTGTGTATGAACTGCCGACGAGTTTCATCGGGGTATTCTCCCCTTTTCTACCGGCATAGAAATCGACTTTGACAGGTCCTGTCGGCCAAGCAGGCGTTTCGGTTTCGGGGCGGTAGTTATCTACCCGAACAGCAACGGTGTAAGTTACGGTTGGCTTGCGGCCGGACTCCACCGAGGCTTTCAAGTCCAGCGTAAGCCCGACCAAAGGCAGCCGGAAGTAAATCTGGGGCGCGTAAAGTTTACCCCACGGGGAATCCTCAATCACCGCGCCGCCGGCGTAATCACCCGGTGCAACCGGCACCGCCAGTTCGACCTCCCCGTTTATCATCGTCGCGGTGCCGGCAAGGTCGGCCGGATACATATCAACCAGCGGGTTGCCGGTGTAAAAATCAATTTTCATCGGTTTGGGCAGCACCATGATGCCGATATAGCCATCGGGGTAAATAATTTTGGCATTAAACACGACATTGTTGTTGAGATTGCCGGAAATACCGCCGACAACCTCCGCGGTTAGTTTAAGCACGGGTAAAACCGGCTCGGGTTCCTTAATTTCGTAGAAAACCACATTTGCGAACAGCTGACCATACACCGGGCTTTTGATAATCGCGCCGCCGGCATATGAACCCGGTTCCTGCCAAGTTTCAAAAACCGCTATGCCTTTTTCATCCGGAGTAGCTTTGCCCAAATAGACATTGGGGTAGACGCAAAGCATGGGGCTGCCGGTATAAAACTCAACTGTCACAGCTGCCGGCCCGCCCAATATGGGGGATGAACCTTCCAGCCGCGCGGTGAATTTGACATTGTTTTTGCAGGTTTCGTCCACCTCGACGAACAAGGTCAATGTCGGCTCAACAGGCGGGAGTATGTCCGCCGCCAGCGCCGGCGAAGCCGTCAGGAGCAGGAAAACAGATGCAAGAATTACCGAAAGCAACTTCTTCAATTCAAACACCTCCGTAACCAGTCAAAACAGTTTATTGTTGCCGTTTTTTCTTATCAAGTAGGGTTTGTACCATTTTTATAGCATGTTTTACAGATATTTTCAACTATTTATGTGAATATTACTATTTTTTTGTTCATATTGCTAGATTAATAGTTGCTGATCTTTTGCAGGATGTTATCAGCGGAGACGCTGTTTTCTACTATGCGATTCATTTACTCAGGAAAACCGGTTCCGCCGGTTTTGGCGTCACCCAGAGTTTGAAAAGTTCAAATCTGGGTGAGACGGAAACAAAAAACCAAGCACCCCCGCAAGGGAGGTGCTTGAGGTGTTAAACCAAGGAAGCCGAAGGCTTCCTTGGCACCCAGATGTTGAACAAGTTCAAATCAACTAACCGCTGATCAAAAACCGGCTCCGCCGGTTTTTGCGTCACCCAGAGTTTGAAAAGCTCAAATCCGGGTGACGCTTTAGAAAAGGCAAGCACCCCTCTTGCGAGGGGTGCTTGCCTTTTGGAGGCGTCACCCAGATTTGAACTGGGGAATAGAGGTTTTGCAGACCTCTGCCTTACCACTTGGCTATGACGCCGGGATATAGTTATCCAAATACGCAATAATTTCAACTATTTGGATTGATAGGAAATCGGACGCCTAACAACTATTTGTTTCAGCGTCCTGTTGGAGCGGATGACGAGGCTCGAACTCGCTACCTCCACCTTGGCAAGGTGGCGCTC
>CAZTCR010000058.1:0-12524 GCA_964612185.1 uncultured Eubacteriales bacterium | reverse complement strand
CATTGTACCACTAAGGAGTTCGGGTTCTCAACTTTCATTTAACTTTACAGTACGGTATTTTGATAAAGGAGCCGCGCCATGAAACCTGCTGACACTTGGAGCTGCCGGTCCTACAGGCAACTTGATGATGAATTGGATTTCCCCCTGACCATCTGCCGCCTTGCCCCCAATACGGACATCATCGAACTGGAATGGCTGGATGAAAGCGGCACCCGGCAGGGTGTCAGCGAATATGAGGTTTTCTATAAACAGGTCGAAGCCTCGGATTACATGGTTTTCAAGACACAGGAAAACAAAGCGGCACTCCGCGGACTGGTTCCGGATTCGGAGTATGAGCTCTTCGTCGCGGCGGGTAAACAAAAAAGCCGGACGCGGCTTGCGCGAACGGGTTTTGTGCCCGGTACGGTGGTCAACTACCTGCATCCAAGGGATGACGCCTATCAGTTTTCCGGCAAATATCTGTGCAGCCCGTCTATTGTAAAACTGCCAAACGGCGCGCTCCTCGCGTCCATGGATGTGTATGCGTCCAAAGCACCGCAGAACCTTTCAATGATTTTTCGCTCCGATGACGGGGGCGCAACATGGCAATACAGCACAGAGCTGTTTCCCTGCTTTTGGGGCAAATTATTTGTTCATAAAGGCGAATTGTATATGCTTGCCATGTCCACGGAGTACGGCGATATTCTCATCGGCAAATCAACGGATGGGGGCAAAACTTTTTGCCTTCCTGAGGTACTGTTCCGCGGCAGCTGTTCCTTTGCTGAAAAGGGTTTGCACAAAGCACCGATGCCCGTGACAGCGCACGCCGGCAGGCTGTGGACAGCCATCGATTACGGCGCGTGGAGTATGGGTGGACATTCCTCCTGCCTCCTCTCTGTAGATGAAAACTCAGACTTAATGAAAGCGGAAAACTGGACACTGACGAAACCTTTGGCATACAGCCCTCGCTGGGCGGGCGCTGTTGAAGGGCCGAGCAGGGGGCTGCTGGAAGGGAGCGCGGTGGTGTCACCGGACGGGGAGATTATCAACTTCCTCGGTTACCGGACCGGGGAGTGTGTCCCTGACCGTGACAGGGCAGTAATGCTTAAGGGGGACATCCGCAACCCGGAAAAGAAACTGGCGTTTTATAAGGTTGTGGATTTTTACGGCAACCGGGCAAAATTCAGTGTGCTGTATGATGAAGTGTCCGGACTGTATTATTCGATTGTCAACCGGATAAAGGGTGAAAACACAAGAGGTATGCGCAACATTGCGTCGCTGAGCGTATCAGCGGATCTCGAATGCTGGCGGGTGGTGCGCGATCTTTTGGATTATTCGGCAGAAGACCCGGCAAAAGTCGCGTTTCAATACATCGATTTTTTGTTCGATGGTGACGACCTGCTGTTTTTGTCACGCACGGCCTTCAACAATGCCGAGGGCTTTCATGACAGCAACTATATTACTTTTCACCGGGTCACGAATTTTAGGAATTTGGCCATACCAGAGCGATAAGTTTTCAGCCGGAATGTGACATTCAAACCGCGAAAGGATCAAAATAATAAATGAAATTATTGGCCATTGAAACATCCTGTGACGAAACCGCCGCCGCTGTGGTGGATGACGGCAGAACCGTTCTGTCAAACATCATTGCTTCCCAAGTGGAAGAACATATCATCTACGGCGGTGTCGTGCCGGAAATTGCGTCGCGCCGGCATATCGAGGCTATCTGCGGGGTGGTGGACGAAGCGCTCAAAACTGCGGGTTGCGGCTTCAAAGACTTGGATGGGATTGCAGTTACCTACGCGCCGGGTCTGGTCGGCGCGCTGCTGGTCGGCGTGAACTACGCAAAGGGGCTGTCCTTTTCCACCGGGCTGCCTTTAGTACCCGTGCATCATTTGCGTTCGCATATCGCGGCTAATTATATAACGCACAAAAATCTTGAGCCGCCGTTTTTATGCCTGGTTGTTTCCGGCGGACACAGCCATATCATTGAAGTGAAGTCCTACACGGATTTTAAAGTGGTTGGACGCACCCGCGACGATGCCGCCGGGGAAGCGATGGACAAAGCGGCGCGGGCTCTTGGACTGCCGTATCCGGGCGGACTGAACATGGACAAGGCGTCCCTGCAAGGCAATCCGAACGCCTATAAGTTCCCGCGCCCCAGGGTGGACGGCAGACCGTACGATTTCAGCTTTTCCGGGCTTAAAACCGCGGCGTTGAATATCATCCACAACGCGCAGCAGCGGGATGAAAAGATTGATGCGGCTGATTTCGGCGCATCCTATATCAACGCCGTGGTGAACTGCCTCGCGGAAAACACCGAACAGGCGGCAAAGGATTTCGGCTATAAAAAGATAGTGCTGGCCGGCGGTGTTTCCGCCAATACCCGACTGCGCAGCCGTTTTGAGAAGGTTTGCGCGGCAAATCAATGGGAATTGTTTATGCCGGAACTTTCCCTTTGCGGGGATAATGCCGCCATGGTCGGCGCACAGGGATATTATGAATACCTGCACAACAATTTTGCAGATTTAACGCTTAACGCTTGCGCTTCCAGCCAAATTGACGCCTAAATACAGCTAATATCGGGCATATTTGCAATTTTTAGTTTTAATTTATTCATTTTCACCGAAATAATCAGGAAAAACATAGAAAAGTTTACATATCGGTAATTGAAATAAACTCATCGTTCGGGTATAATTAGCTTCAATGTCGTTCTGATGAGTCAAAATCAGCACCTTGCAGGGCGAAGAAATAGTAGGAGGAAACACAAATGCCGACAAAAAACCAAAATTTACTAAACTGGGTACAAGAAGTAGCCGCGCTGTGCAAGCCGGACGGCGTTCACTGGTGCGACGGCTCGCAGGCTGAGTATGACACGATTATGAATGGATGCGTGGAAGCGGGTCTTGCCATAGCGCTGAA
This sequence comes from uncultured Eubacteriales bacterium, assembly GCA_964612185.1. Lineage (GTDB taxonomy): Bacteria > Bacillota > Clostridia > Oscillospirales > Acutalibacteraceae > UBA1447. The sequence goes on along the minus strand of CAZTCR010000058.1, from coordinate 9,623 downwards.
TCCGGAAAAAAAGCCCGGCTGCTTTCTTTTCAGAAGCCATCCCACCGATGTCGCCCGTGTCGAAACAAGAACATTCATCGCCAGTAAGAACAAAGAAGATGCCGGCCCGACCAACAATTGGATTGATCCCGTTGAGCTGAAAGCGACGATGACCAAGCTTTACGATGGCTGCATGAAAGGAAGAACTTTATATGTTATTCCTTTCTCCATGGGTCCAATCGGTTCACCGATTGCAAAAATCGGTGTGGAAATCACCGACAGCCCGTATGTTGTTGTAAATATGAGAATTATGACCAGAATGGGTACAGCGGTTCTCGATGTCCTGGGTGAAGACGGCGAGTATGTCAAATGTCTGCACTCTGTGGGCAAACCTTTGGCTGAAGGCGAAAAGGATTCGTCCTGGCCTTGCGCGCCAACTGTCGAAGAAAAATATATCAGCCATTTCCCGGAAGACAGAATGATTTGGTCGTTCGGCTCCGGTTACGGCGGAAACGCGCTGCTTGGCAAAAAATGTTTTGCCCTGCGTATCGCGTGCGTACAGGCACGGGATGAGGGGTGGCTGGCAGAGCATATGCTCATCCTGAAGCTGACGAACCCGAAAGGCGAAGTGAACTATGTCTGCGGTGCTTTCCCGAGCGCTTGCGGTAAAACCAACCTGGCTATGCTCGAACCGACCATCCCCGGCTGGAAGGTGGAGACTGTTGGTGACGATATAGCCTGGATGAAATTCGGCGCGGACGGCAGGCTGTATGCCATCAACCCCGAAGCGGGCTTCTTCGGCGTCGTTCCCGGTACTTCAATGAAATCCAACCCCAATGCCATGAAACAAATTCAATCCAATACGATTTATACCAATGTCGCGCTCACCGACGACGGCGATGTCTGGTGGGAAGGCAGCGGAATACCCGCGCCTGCTCATGCGATTGACTGGAGAGGCAAGGACTGGACGCCCGAATCGGGTGAACTGGCCGCGCACGCCAACGCCCGTTTTACATCACCCGCTTACCAATGCCCGGTAATTGCCCCTGAATGGGAAGATCCGGCAGGCGTGCCGATTTCCGCGATTCTTGTCGGCGGGCGCCGCGCGGCAAACATACCGCTGGTCACCGGAAGCACTGACTGGAACCACGGGATTTTCCTGGGTTCCATCATGGGTTCGGAAATCACCACTGCCGATATAACCGACAAAGTCGGGCAAGTTAGGCGCGACCCGTTCGCGATGCTGCCCTTCGTGGGTTATCATATGGGTGATTATCTGCAACACTGGCTGAATATCGGTAAAAAGTCATCTGCGGACAAACTGCCAAAGATATATTATGTTAACTGGTTTCGCAAGAACGCCCAGGGCAAATTCATGTGGCCCGGGTTCGGCGACAACAGCCGTGTGCTGAAGTGGATTGTTGAAAGGATTTCGGGAACCGCCGAGGCTGTCAATACACCCATCGGAAATCTGCCAACGCCGGGCGCCATTGACACAAACGGTATCAATATAAGTGCCGAGGACATGGCGGAACTGCTCCGGGTGGACAAAGAAGGCTGGCTCGCGGAAATCGAATCCATCAAAGCAAACTATAAGAGCTATGGCGACAGGCTGCCCGCGGAACTGGCGGAACAACTGGAGAAGCTCGAAAAGAACCTGGCATAATGTGCTGACAAAGACCTGCGGATTCTAACGGATCTGCAGGTTTTTTATTACAACGGGACTGTGGCGGTATAGCAGGGTTTGCTGCTTGTTCACAAATTGCAATAGGTGTACAATAAAACAAGTCCATATTGCACCGGGTTTGTAAAGAACCGATAACGACAAGGAGTATGTATCATGTTAAAGCAAACCGCGATTGAATTTGTCCGGGCGCGCGAGATTCTTGACTCACGGGGCTGGCCGACCATTGAGGCGGAGATAACGCTCGCCGGCGGCACAAAAGGTACCGCGGCAGTACCTTCCGGCGCGTCAACCGGCGTGTTTGAAGCGATTGAACTGCGCGACGGCGACAAGGCGCGCTACAGCGGTAAAGGCGTGCGGCAGGCGGTCGACCATGTCAATACGGTGATTTTTAATCGTATCAAAGGGTTGGACGCCTGCGGGCAGAACGAACTGGACCGGGTGATGATTGACCTTGACGGTACACCGAACAAATCAAAACTCGGCGCCAACGCGATTTTATCCGTTTCACTCGCCGCGGCCAAAGCGGCTTCGGCGGCTGCCAATGTTCCGCTTTACCGTTACATCGGCGGCAGTGACGCGCATATTCTGCCTGTACCGATGATGAATGTGCTCAACGGCGGCGCGCACGCTTCCAACAATGTGGATATACAGGAGTTTATGATTATGCCCGTTGGCGCGCCGGCCTTTTCGGAAGCGCTGCGCTGGTGCGCGGAGGTATATCACTGCTTAAAGTCGGAACTTACGCAAAAAGGGCTGACAACCGCGGTAGGCGACGAGGGCGGCTTTGCGCCGGACTTAAAAGATGACGAAGACGCAATCAAATTAATCTTGAACGCGATTGAAAAGGCCGGTTATCAACCGGGCAGTGATTTTGTGCTGGCCGTGGATGCCGCTGCGAGCGAGTGGTATCAACTTGATGGGACTTATCTTTGGCCCAAAAAGCAACTGAAAATGACCTTGCCGGAGCTTGTCGGTTATTGGGATAAGCTGGTTTCCGCCTATCCGATCCTCTCGCTTGAAGACGGCGCAGCGGAGGATGACTGGCAAGGCTGGCAGCATCTGACAAAAAAACTCGGGCAAAGAATCCAACTGGTTGGCGACGATTTATTTGTTACCAATACCAAGCGGCTGGAAAAGGGCATTGAGCTTGGCGTTCCCAATTCAATTCTCATTAAACCCAATCAAATCGGCACCCTGACCGAAACGCTGGAGGCTGTCCGTATTGCGCAAAGCGCCGGCTTTTCAACCGTCATATCCCACCGTTCCGGCGAAACGGAAGACACCACCATTGCAGACCTCGCCGTTGCGGTGAACGCGGGGCAAATTAAAACCGGCGCGCCTTCCAGAAGTGAGCGTGTGGCAAAATATAACCGGTTGCTGCGTATTGAAGAGGAACTTGGCGGCAAGGCGGCGTATCAGCATCTAAAATATTGACGGCTTGATTGAAAAAACTTATTCGATGATGAATAGGATAGTGTTGATTTTATGCGGTCTTGTGGTATTCTATACTTGAACAGAAAAAGTATGAAAGGTGTGTTTGTATGCAGTTTTCTCCTAATCTCCGGTTCATCAAAGCGGTCTTCGCAATGTTGACAAGTATGGTAGTTTTCATCGGTAGTATTTTCAATCCTCAGCTCAAGCCATTCGTACCCGGTCCGGATATTATTATCCCCGTGGAGGTGGAGACAATGACCATCACCCAAAACAATGAAAGCGATTACAGGATTGTGCGCGGCGCCAATTGCGGCGCTTCGGAACTCAATGCGGCGCAAACCCTGCAAAGCCATATCGCGCAGATCTGCGGCGTTACCCTGCCGATTGTCACCGATGAAGATGCGCCGCAGGATAAAGAGATAATTGTCGGCAAAACAAACCGGGAAGACGGCGGCGGTTATACCGTTGACAGAGCAGCACTCGGTGACGAGGGACTGATGGTCAAGACTGTCGGGCAGAAACTGGTGATTGCCGGCGGGGAGAAGAGAGGGACGCTGTACGGCGTCTATACTTTCCTTGAGGAAGTGCTCGGCTGCCATTGGTACACCTCAACGCTCATTGAAATCCCGCACATGGATGACCTGAAGATTCCCGTGGCTATTGACATCAAGGAAAAACCGTACTTTGAATACCGCGAGACCGATTGGATAAGCCCCCGGGACAGAACCTACAGCATCGCCAACCGGCAAAACGGCAATATTTACCGCCAATTGTCCGAAGCGCAAGGCGGCAACATGGGATACGCGGCCGGTTTCGCGCATACACTCACCACTATTATTTTACCATCCAGCCAATACTTTGCGACAAATCCGGAATATTACGCCTGGGGGGTTCGATCAAACGCGAGAACACCTGACCAGTTGTGTTTGACCAATCCGGACACACTGGCTTTCGTTATCAACCAAGTGCGTGATATTTTAGCCGCCAACCCCAACGCGCAGATTATATCCCTCACGCAGCACGATAACCAGGACTACTGCGTTTGCGACAACTGCAAAGCGGTGGACGACTATGAAGGCTCCCATGCCGGCACGATGATCCGCTTTGTCAATGCCGTGGCGGACGACATCAAGGCAGACTACCCGAATGTGGCGATTGACACCTTTGCTTACCAGTACACCCGCAAGCCGCCGAAGTTTGTCGTCCCGCGGGAAAATGTGATTGTTCGCCTTTGCTCGATAGAATGCTGCTTCGCGCATGCTTTAAACGACCCCGGCTGTAAAGACAACGCGGCGTTCAACAAAGACCTGACAGATTGGAAAAAAATCTGCAACAGACTGTACATCTGGGACTATACCACAAACTACGGCAACTTCCTCGGGCCGTTCAACAATTTTGCCGTGATGCAGAAGAATATGCAGTATTTTGCGGAAAATAATGTGAAGGGCATTTATGAGGAAGGCAACTATATGGCGGCGCAATGCAACGCCGAGTTTGCGGAACTGCGGTCGTATCTGCTGTGCAAGCTGCTGTGGGACCCGTATCTGGACTATGATAAAACGATGAACGATTTTATGCGGGCATATTACGGCAAGGGCTGGCAGTATGTGCGCGAATATATCGATATGACCATCAAGAACAGCGGCAACAACAACACCCATATGCCGATTTGGACCGATATGACATCCAAGGGCGTCTTTAACCTGACCAAAAATGAGGTTGCTTATTGTGACGACTTGTGGGCGAAAGCAGTGGAACTGGCCGACAATGAAGTCATACTGAAAAATGTTAAAATGTCCGAACTGGCCTGGCGTTATTGGAAAGGCTGCAACAAAGTTGCCGAGTTTTCGCGTTTGCAGAATCCGACCAAATGGCGGGACGCGAACAAGGCGCTGTACGCGGATTATCAGCAGTACGGCATCGTGCGTTTCAGTGAAGGCAGGCTGCTTTCAACAACGCCTGATTTTTACCTCATACCAAGCAAATGGCGGGCAGAAAAATAGGATTTAACCCGGTACGCGCCCTTGGTGTAAAAGCCGGGGGCGCTTTTCTTTGGCGGTGACCGGGTGACGAGAAGTTGAAAATGCAGTGTTTCCTGCAAACCGGGTTTGCATATGCGGGCTGTATATGCAAATTGAAAATACTGCTAAATACACATCAAAAATGCCTTGTAAAGCGCGTTTCTTTACCATTTTATCTTATAAGTAATAAAAAACACCGAGTTTTGCACAATTTCCACAGAGTTTTCCACACCCGCAAGGGAAAAAGCTTTACGCTGATTTAACCCTAAAAAACGATTAACAGCCCTAATAAATTGCCCGGAATATGCACTTGGTATCCGGGCACCCGGGTTATTAAAATTTTTATACATGCCAAAATGAAAGCCGGGGAACGACCGCCTGCAAAAACGCAGAACGGCGCTTTTTTGCCGAATGACTTGACAAAACACATGAATTTGCATAATATCTTTTATGTCAGCAGGTACGATGGCGCTGCGGCTAAATTAGTCAGCGGCAAATCGTTTGTTCCGGTAAATTTGTAACATGACAGATGTAAAATACAGTTGAAAAGCAGAGGAGAAAATAATAATGGTAGTTTTCGAAAAAATTCAAAAAATTATTTGCGATCAATTCAGCGTGGACCCAAGCAAGGTGACCATGGAATCAGCTATTTTGGAGGATTTTCAGGCGGACAGTCTGGACATCGTCGATTTGGCCATGAGCATCGAAGACGCGTTTGACATGGAGGTTCCGGACGAGGAACTCGAAAACATCAAAACGGTGGGGGACATCGTGAAACTGATTGAAGAGAATTAACCACACAAAACGCGAGAGGATGTTGGCACTTGGCAGAACAAAAGAAAATGGTGGAAGATATTACCTCCATGGAGGAGGATTTCGCTAAATGGTATACAGATGTTGTAAAAAAGGCAGAGCTCGCTTCTTATTCCGGTGTGCGCGGTTGCATGGTTATCCGGCCTTACGGCACAGCCCTTTGGGAAAACATCCGCCATGAGTTGGACAACCGGTTTAAAGCAACGGGGCATGAAAATGTGATGATGCCGCTGTTTATTCCGGAAAGCCTGCTGCAAAAAGAGAAGGATCATGTCGCCGGGTTTGCCCCGGAGGTTGCCTGGGTTACCCACGGCGGCACCGAGGAACTGCAGGAGCGCTTGTGCATCCGCCCGACTTCCGAAACCTTGTTTTGTGACCATTACAGCGAAATTATTCAATCCTACAGGGATCTGCCAAAGCTTTACAATCAATGGTGCTCCGTCGTGCGGTGGGAAAAAACCACCCGGCCGTTCCTGCGGACAATGGAATTCTTCTGGCAGGAAGGGCACACCATGCATGAAACGGCAGGGGAAGCCATTGACGAAACCGAGCGTATGCTCAATGTATACGCCGATTTTGCGGAAAATTGCCTGGCCATCCCCGTAATCAAGGGTAAAAAGACCGACAAAGAAAAATTCGCCGGCGCGGAATCCACCTATACCATTGAAGCCATGATGCATGACGGCAAGGCGCTGCAAAGCGGCACTTCCCACTACTTTGGCAACGGGTTCAGCAAGGCGTTTAATATTCAGTTCACCGGCAGGGACAACACCCTGCAGTATCCGCACCAAACATCCTGGGGTATGTCCAGCCGCATTATCGGCGCGGTTATCATGACCCATGGGGACAACAACGGCCTGGTCATGCCGCCGGTGGTGGCGCCTGTTCAAGTTGTTGTATTGCCGATTGCGATGCACAAAGAGGGTGTGCTCGAAAAAGCTCGGGAACTCACAGCATCGCTCGCGAAAATATGCCGTGTAAAGCTCGATGATACCGACAATTCCGCCGGCTGGAAGTTTGCGGAATATGAAATGAAAGGCGTGCCCCTCCGCTTGGAAATCGGTCCCAAGGATATCGCCAATAACCAGTGTGTGCTTGTCCGCAGGGACAACAGGGAAAAATCCTTTGTTTCACTTGACGAGCTTGAGACAAAAATCCCCGAACTGCTCGCCGCCGTGCATGATGGGTTGTACCAAAAAGCCCTGGCGCGCCGTGAAGAAATGACTTATTCCGTTACCACTTTTGATCAAATGAAGGCGAATGCCGCGGACCGGCCCGGCTTTATTAAGGCGATGTGGTGCGGCAGCACGGAGTGCGAGGAAAAACTCAAGAATGAGGCAGGCGTCACCTCGCGCTGTATCCCCGAACAGCAGGAAAAAATCAGCGACAACTGCGTATGCTGCGGCAAAGCAGCCAATCAAATGCTTTTTTGGGGCAAAGCCTATTAAGAAATCAGACTCGCCCGATGCGTTTTGCTCGGGCGATTTTTTATGTGCGCCAACGGTGACGGCGAAAGGGAAATAGTTATGCTTCTGAAAAACGCAACCATTTACAACGGCGATTTTGAACCGCAGCAAGCGGATATCCTGCTGGACGGTGAAAAAATCGCGAAAATAGGCGAGCATCTCAGCGGGGAAGATGCGGTAGACCTCACCGGATGCATTATCTTCCCCGGTTTTATTGATATTCATATCCACGGTTGTGACGGCGCGGACATGGCGGACGCGAAGGCGGAATCCCTGCAAAAAATTTCCCGCTTTCTCGCCGGCCACGGCGTCACCTCTTTTTGCCCGGCGACCATGACGCTGCCCAAAGAACAGCTTGTTGACCAATTCAAAGCAACGGCGGCATTTTTGGGTAAGGAAGCCGGCGCGTATATCCACGGGGTCAATATGGAAGGGCCGTTTATCGCCCTTTCGCAAAAAGGCGCCCAGCCGGCCGATTATATCCGTCTGCCGGACATTGAGGAATTTAACAATCTAAAATCAATGTGTAAAATCTGTTTGGTCGATTTGGCGCCTGAGGTTGAAGGCGCATTTGCTTTCGCGCGGGAGGCTTCCAAAACATGCACCGTATCGCAGGCGCACACGGATGCGGATTTTGAAACAGCAGAGGCGGGGTATCAAAACGGATTTTCCCACGCCACACACCTGTTCAGCGCCATGCCACCCATTTGGCACCGGGCGCCCGGCGCGGTTGTCGCGGCGTTTGACAACAAAACATCCACGGCGGAACTCATCTGCGACGGTCTGCACGCCCATCCGCCTATTCTGCGCATGGCATTTAAACTCTTGGGGGAAAACAGGAGCGTGGTGGTCAGCGACGCCATGCGTGCCGCGGGCTGCGGGGACGGCGAGTTTGAACTCGGCGGTCAACCGGTATTTGTTACAAACGGGAAGGCTACCCTGGCAAACGGCAACTTTGCCGGCAGCACCACCAACATGCACCGGGAGTTTCTGAACCTGCTGAGCTTCAATATCCCCTTCAAGCAGGCGCTAAAATCCTGCACCATCAACCCGGCGAGGGTTATCGGCGTGGATGGCATCACCGGCAGCCTGGAAGCGGGGAAGCTGGCGGATATTTTAGTTGTTGATGACTACCTGAGAATCAAAAGAGTCATCGTAAAAGGCAAAACCGTTTTTAGCTAATAAAATTCAGCCGAAAAACGGTTGTCACATCGATGTATATAACAAAACACACGCCAGATTGCTCCGCCGTGTGTTTATTTGCTATTCAGCCTGAATTATTCCGCCGCTTCAACCACTGCCGGCTGTTCGTCATCAAAACAGGAGCAGGAAACATAGTTTTCCTCACCGTCGCAGCTCTTCTTTTTTTCCATAATCTTTGTCACGGCAAAATAAATACCCGCAATCGCACCGGCGACCGCCATAACAATACCAATAATCTTGAGAATCTTTTTAAAAGTACTCATCAATGACACCTCCGTATTAAATATTGCAACCCCAAAGGTTGCCCTTACAAGACAAAATTATAAACGCCGGCGGCGTAAAAGTCAACATTAATTTGCTTTTTGCCATAAATTTGAGCGGCCTGCAGAATAAACTGCAAGCCGCCTGATGACGGAAATTTGGCCGGTAAAAGCTGCCTTACGCCTCTTTAACAAGCTTTGCAAGTGCTGACTTTTTGCGGGCGGCGTTGTTCTTGTGGATAAGACCCTTGGCGGCCGCCTGGTCAACCTTCTTTATGGCTGCCTTAACAACTGCGTCTTTGTCCGCTGCGTTGGCGGTTGCGGCTGCATGAGCCTTTTTAATAGCAGTTTTAAGTGCGGTATTTTGTGATTTGTTGCGCAGAGCTTTGCTCTTGTTAATGAGTACGCGTTTCTTTGCTGATTTAATGTTCGGCATGTTGACACCTCCTTTGTTGCACAGGTGATTATATTAGCATAAACTTTTTAGAATTGCAAGGGGATTTTTTCAGAAATCGACATTAGTTCCTTAATAGAAACTTAGAACAGCGTGGGATATATGACTTCGGTTGGTGTAGGAGGTATCGTAGATGTTAAAAAAGTTAGATTGCCGGATTTTACTCTCGAAAATAATGGATTCAAGAAATAATGATATTGTATGTGTAGAAATTCTGTGATAAAATATCTCAAACGCATACATTTTAATTTAGGCTCTGTAAAGTTAAAATGAAGAAATAGGTCACGAAATCGTAGAAAAGCTTCA
>CAZTCR010000057.1:0-14588 GCA_964612185.1 uncultured Eubacteriales bacterium | reverse complement strand
ACCTACTAAAAGGTGTATGATTTAGTCTTGACTATATCATACAAGGGGGACCGCCAGGGCGGTGGTGGGATTGTTATTCCACAATTAAGGTTATCAGCAATCAAAAAGGATGGTATAAACCATGAAAGTCATCGCATTTAACGGCAGCCCCAACAAACAGGGTAATACTTGGCATGCGCTAAAACTGGTTTTGGACGAGCTCGAAAAAGAAGGCATCGAAACGGAAATTGTCCAAGTCGGCGGCAAGACCATCAAAGGTTGCCTCGGTTGCGGAAGCTGCGCGAGGAACAAGGACGAAAAATGCGTTCTGCCCGGTGACGATGTCAACGAATGGATTCAGAAAATTAAATATGCCGATGGTGTGTTGTTCGGTTCCCCCGTACATTATTCGGCAATTGCGGCGGATATGAAAGCGTTTTTGGACCGGGCTTTTTTTGTGCAGGGCGGCAACGGCAGATTGTTCCGGCACAAGGTCGGGGCAGCGCTTGTCGCGGTGAGGCGCTCCGGCGGAACAACCACCTTCGACCAGTTGAATAACTATTTGAATTGCTCGGAAATGTTGATTCCGACATCCAATTATTGGAATGTTATCCACGGCGCGAAGCCCGGGGAGGTGTTGCAGGACACCGAGGGTGTGCAGGTGATGAGCCTGCTCGGGAAAAATATGGCATGGCTGTTACAACTGGTTGAAAACGGGAAAGATACAGTCAAAGAACCCGAAAAAGAGAATAAAATATTCATGAACTTCATTCATTGAGACAGGAGGCTGTTATGAAACTGACCGGCGGAGAAATCATCGTTAAATATCTTGTCAAAGAGGGGGTCCCTTATATTCTCGGGATTCCCGGCCACGGTGTGATGGGTCTTTTTGACGCCATCAGGCGGGAAGAAAAAAACGGCAACATCAAGTATATACAAGTCAAGCACGAGCAGGCGGCTACCGCCATGGCGGACGGTTATTACCGCGTAAGCGGCAAGCCGCTCGCGTCCTTTGCGTCTATCGGACCGGGGTCGCTGAACACCTGCATCGGGCTGGGCACCGCTTATGTGGATTCCACTGCGTTCATCCAGCTTTGCGGGGATACGCATGTGCGCATGAAGGGTGTCGGTGTGCTGCAGGAGATTGAAAAATACGCCGATAGCAATATCATCCGCGCGCTCGAGCCGCTTTCAAAGCGGAGCTGGCGGGTTGAAAATGTGCTGCAGCTGCCCAAGATTATGAAACGCGCGTTCAGCGGGATGGAAAACGGCAGAATCGGCCCTTGCGCGATAACCTTACCGATGGATGTGCAGTGCGATTTTCTCGAGGTTTCCGATGAGCAGATGAAGGTGCAGGCGGCGCAGACAAAGCCCTGTGCAGACCTTGCGCAAATCAAAACAGCCGTGCAAATGCTCAAAGCAGCCAAACGCCCGGTTATCCTCGCGGGCGGCGGCGCGCTGCGGGCAAAGGCGGGTGAACGGATTGAAAAGCTGGCAGAGCTTGCCGGCGCGGCGATTATCACCACGCTTTCGGGCAAAGGCACCGTTTCGGAAATTCACCCCAATTACGGCTTCCATACCGGCTCCAAAGGCACACCCGTCGGGATTGCACTTTGCAGAAATGCCGATTTGGTGCTGGCTGTCGGCACACGCTTCGCGGATGAAACCACCTGTTCTTACCGCAAGGGTGTGAGTTTTAATTTCCCGGACACGAAGTTGGTTCATATCGACATGGATGCGGGCGAAATCGGCAAGAACTACAGCGCGGATGTCGGCATCATTGCGGATTTAAACGACGCGCTGGCACAAATGATATCCTGTTTCGGTGAACCCGTTGCGGATAAAAACGGATATCTCACGGAAATTTCCGAGTTAAAAAAAGCGTGGGCAAAGCAGTTAAAGGCAATCCGCAGCGCGAAGACGGATAAAATCACCATTTCTCAGCTGATCGGGGAACTCAATGAGCATCTGCCGGACGATACGATTATTTCGACATCGTCGGGCAATACGCAGGCGCAACTGTTTCAGGAATACTGCTACAAAAAGCCGTACCGCAACCTGACCACCGGCGGTTTTTCCACCATGGGCTGGGCGGTGCCCGCCGCTTTCGGCGCGAAACTCGCAAGCCCTGAAACGCCTGTTGTCGCGCTTGTTGGTGACGGTGACTTTATGATGGTGATGCAGGAGCTTTCCACTATGGTGCAGTACGACATCCCGGTGATTATTGTGTTGGCCAACAATTCCGGTTGGATGGCCATCAAAGATTTACAGCAGGATGTGCTGGGTTCCAACGGCACCTTCGGCAATGATTTTGAAAAGAACGGTCAGCCTTACTCACCGGACTTTGTCAAGATAGCGGAAGCCTTCGGGGTATACACGCAGAATATAACAAAGCGTGAAGACATGAAAGCCGCGCTGGATAACGCTGTTCAGGCAAACAAGCCTTCCCTCATTCATGTCGATGTCTGCCGGGAATACCCGTACAGCGGCGGCAAAGCGTTCGGCTGGTGGGATGTCCCGATTCCCGCGTACGACGAAACAAGGCGCCGGGTATATGAAGACAGCATCAAGGAAGAAACCTTGTAAAAATTTGATTGTTTGGGAGGATTGTTTCATGGCGATATCAGAAAAGCTAAAGTTTGTTTTGATTGGCTGCGGGCGTATTTCCACCCTGCATGTGTTGGGCTACGAAAACAACCCCGATGCGGAACTCTATGGTGTTTTTGACAAAGACAAAAAACGCGCGCAGGAGTTCGCGGAAAAATACGGGATAAAAAAAGTGTATGATAGCTATGAGCAGGTGCTCCAAGACCCCGCGGTTACCGCGGTGGAACTGCTGGTGCCACATCATCTGCACTGTGAAATGACGGTGCAGGCGTGCGAAGCAAAGAAGCATGTTTCCGTGCAAAAACCCATGGCGCTCAACTTGGCCGAATGTGACACGATGATTGAATCGGCCAAGAAAAACGGCGTGAAGTTGAAGGTCTTCGAAAATTTCATTTTTTACCCGCCTTATCAGCTCGCGAAGAAGATGCTCGACAGCGGTGAAATCGGCGACCCCGTTTCTATCCGGTACAAGATGAACACAGGCTCGCTGTGCTCCGTCAACGCGCCCGGCGCCGCCACAAGAGCGAAGCTGGCGGGTGTGGATATGGAGACGCTGGGGCTCAAAGAGACCGGCTGGAAAGTGGATCCAAAATCCTGGGCGTGGCGCATGAACGATACCCTCTCCGGCGGCGGCCCTCTTGTTTTTGACGACGGCTACCACAAATTCTCCGTCATCATGCATATGTTCGGGGATGTGGAAAAGGTTTTCGCCTGGATAGACACCACCGCCGTTTTACCCGGCCTTTACCAGGATTGCCCCGCGACGGTTATGTGGAAGCATAAAAGCGGCAAGCAGTACGGCGTGATGGACATCGTGGACTCCAAGGATATGTATATTGAAAGCAAGTATTACTGCTGTGATGAACGCATGGAAATCACCGGCTCGCGGGGTATTATCTGGGTTACCCGCTGCACGGCCACGATGATGCCGGAGTTGGCACCCGTTGTGATGTACAAGGACGGCAAGACGACCGAATATTGGGACATGCCCGCCGACTGGGGCGATTCGTTTAAAAACTCCACGCTGGACTTTATCGACGCGTTGAAAAATGACCGCGAACCGGTTTTAAGCGGCGAGCGGGCACGCGAGATTTTGAAGTTCTCTTTAGCGGCCATCGATTCCGCAAAGAAAAAGCAGGAAGTTTATCTCGACAGCTACGAGGATAAAAAACTGCTGAAGCGAAAAGGCTTTTTCGGCGCGTTCGGGAAGCATTGGTAATCGGATAGTGGCCAGTGGTTAGTGGTTAGTGGTTAGTGGTCAGAAATCCCCCTCCGGCTTGCGCCGGTTTCCCCCTTTAACAAGGGGGACAAGAGCCAATTCCCTTGCCTCCCTTCTAAAAAGCTTTAGCTTTTTTAAATGAATGACGAAGTCATTCATTTTGAAATGGGAGGGGGACCGCATCGGCTAAAGCTCGGCTTTAGCCAGGGCGGTGGTGGGATTGAATTGGGGAGAAGACAACAAAATATTATTGTTTAATCAGGAGGTCAACATGAAAATAGCAGTCATCAATGAGGTATCCACCCGCGCGAAAAATAAAGATATTCTGGCAGGGCTCGACAAACTGGGCTTGGCGTACATCAATGTCGGGATGTCGGATGAACCGGCGACGAACGACCTGTCCTATATCCACACCGGCTTTATGGCCGGCGCGGTGCTGAACCTGGGGCTGGCGGATTTGGTCATCGGCGGCTGCGGCACAGGCCAGGGCTTTTTAATCTCCGCCATGCAGTACCCCAATGTCTACTGCGGACTGATTATCGATCCGGTGGACGCGTTTTTGTTTTCACAAATAAACGCCGGCAACTGTGTTTCCCTCCCCATGAACAAGGGATACGGCTGGGCGGGGGAGCTGAATATGGCATATATCTTTGAAAAGCTTTTTATCAAAGCACCCGGTTCTGGTTACCCGACCGAGCGCGCGGAATTTCAAAATGCCAGCCGCAACCTGCTGAAAAGTGTGAACGAAGCAACGCATAAAACCTTTGAGCAAACACTCCTGATGACTGACAAATCAATCATTCAAACAGCGCTGGCACATAAGCCGTTTGTGGATGCGCTCGGCAGGGACGAGCCGGGTCTGCTGCACAAGCTTTTTGGGGAATGGTTCTAAGAAGACGAGAACGCTGTTTGCCGAGAATTAAGGAGGATTATTTATGTCGTTTATAAAATTCATTTCCGCGGTCATCGCCCTGGTTCAGTTTGCCGGTATTACCCTGAATGTCCTTCCATTTGAGAAGGATATTAATTACGGCGGAATCCCTTATGCTGAAACTGAAGTCACCGAATGGCTCACGCTCATTGAAAACGGCAGCAGTCAATACACCATCGTACGCGGCGCGAACGCGAGCCCTTCGGAGGTAACAGCGGCGAACGAACTGCAAAGTTATCTGGCTCAAATCAGCGATGTTACACTGCCTGTCAAAACCGACGCCGCCTCCCCGTCACCGAATGAAATCATCGTGGGTAAAACCAACCGGGAAGATGCCAAGAACTACACCGTAGACCGCGCAGCGCTCGGGGACGAGGGCTTCCGGCTGCTTGTAACCGGCCATACATTGGTTATCGCCGGCGGTGAACTGAGAGGGACGCTCTACGGCGTCTACACTTTTCTCGAAGAACAGCTCGGCTGCCGCTGGTTTACGGATACTGTTACAGTTGTTCCTGAATCAAGCACCGTAAAAATAAATGCCCGACTGGATGATACACAAATCCCGGTTTTTGAAGCGCGTCATTTAAACGGCGATGCCAGCGAAGCGTGGCAGGTCAAACAGAAAGGGAATGTGCATCTCAACACGCCCGGATTTGGCGGCGGGTACAACAACATCACCTGGGATGTCAGTTTGGATAAATTTGTGCCGGACAGCCTGATTACAGAGCATCCGGAATACTTTGCCTATCGGGAAGAGACGGGTACGCGTACAGATGCCCATGTATGCTTGTCCAATCCGGGTGCGATACAAACCGCGATTGCCAACGCAAGGGCACTCATTCAAAACGCCGCGCCGGGGCAGAACATTTTGCATGTGGGGCAAAAGGACAACCAAGATTACTGCCAGTGCGAAACCTGCAAGGCGCTGTATGAACAATACGGTGCTGTATCCGCGACGATGGTGCTGTTTACCAACGCGCTGTCGGACGCGCTTTCACAGGAGTTTCCTGGCGTGAGCTACACCTTCTACGCTTATCTGGAATGCGAAGCCCCACCGGAAAACCTCAAATGCAACGCCAATGTGACACCGGTGCTTTGCCCGATACATGCCTGTTATGCGCATCCGATTTACGAGTGCGGGCATATGGACGATTCAAATAACGAAACTTTCGCCTATCGATTTTCCGACCATGAACCGCCATATGTGGATTTTGTGGCGGGTTGGGGCGAATCGGCGGAAAAGATTTATATTTACAATTACACCGTCAATTTCCTCAACTATCTCCAATTTGCCGCGAATCTGCAAACCTTCGCCCCGAACTTTAAGTATTACAGCGAAAATAAGATTGCTGGTATCTACTATAACTGCGGGGGCGGACACAATACCGCGGCGTTTAACCAGTTGCGCAACTACATCAAAGCAAAGACGATGTGGGACCCGGACTGCGATGTTCAGCGGCACATGGATGAATTTATGGCCGCCTATTACGGCGAAGCCGCGCCGTTTATCAAAGAATATATCAATTATTACACCTCAAAAGTCATTGCCTCTTCCCATTCTTTCATCATGGAGTGGCACTACCAAAGCGCGCTGCTGACCAACAAAGAAGTACGGATGCTGGACAAACTTTGGGACAGCGCAGAGGCCGCGAACCTGACAGATGCGCAGCGCTTTAATGTGGAGACTGCCCGTCTATCGTTCCAATACTATAAAGCGAATATCTTCCGCGGCGAGTTTTTCATCCTGAATCCGTTCCGAAGTGTGGAGAATGAAAGGCTTTATGATGACCTGAAAGTCCATGGCATTACAATGATTTGCGGATTTACGCCGATACCGGAAAAGGAAAATATAAACTTTTTCCTGACAAACCCGGTTGATTGGAGATAGCAAATCCGACAAAAGGAGAAAACATTGATGTTTAGTCTAATGAAAAAACTGTTTTCCGGTGCGTTCGCACTCCTTACCGCGCTGTTTATCTTTATCAGCGATGTTAATGACGGTCCCCCAAAGCCGAATTTTCTCAAGCCGGTCAGCACAACCTCCTACACGCTCGCGGATACATTGATTCGTGCGCAGGGCATGGCCAACAACGGCCAGAGTTTCTATTTCAGTTCCAATTACGGCCTGATCAAAACCGCGCTCGACGGCGTTACCATACAGGCGGCGAATTATTTGGCGATTCCGCCGAAACTGCTGCTGGAAGGCTGCAAGCATATCGGCGGCATCACTTATTATGACGGAAAAATATATGCCCCGATTGAGGACAGCAAGGTGTTCGAGCATTTATATATCTGCACTTACGATGCGGAGACGCTTGAGTTTATAGCAGCGTATCCGCTGCCGCTCGATAAACACGAAAACGGCGTGCCATGGTGTGTGGCGGACCCGGACAAGGGTTGGATTTATTCCGCGCGGCGCGACCATATCACCACCATCAATGTGTATGATGCCGAAACCATGGCCTTTGTCAAAACGATCGAAATCAACGCGCCGGTGCACAAGGTGCAGGGCGGCGATATGTACCGGGGCATTCTCTATTTATCCATCAGCAGGGATGACCAAGCGGTGTTCGCCGTGAACCTTGACACGGGCGAGGTGCAAAAAGCCTTTGCCCGCAACCTGGTCGACGGAGCCGAGGGTGAAGGAATGACCATCCTCCCGATGCCGAACGGTTCTCTTTTCCATGTGCAAGATTTAGCCAAAGATTATTTGGGTTCTCATGTGAGACACTATGCTTTTGATGTGGATTCTATCAATTGGGAACTTTCATCGTAACAAGAGGAGACAACAATATGCCCGACATGCTCGTCAGACTTTGGAAACTGGACTACAGCGAATTCCGCCGAAAAGAAGCGAATATTGCAAAAACAACCGGCATTCGATTTTTGCGCGTGCTTTCCCCGAACTTCAAAAAAGTTGAGGCTTTCATTAAAAATGAATTCAGCGAAGGTTGGGCAAGCGAAACAACGGCGTCCTTTTATAACGACCCGATCAGTTGCTTCATCGCTGTGGACGCAAAAAACGAAATCCTCGGTTTCGCCTGCTACAACGCCACCGGTAAAAGCTTTTTCGGCCCGACGGGGGTTGTAAAAAAGATGCGGGGGCAGGGCATCGGTTCGGTGCTGTTGTGGCGCTGCCTGGAATCCTTGTGGGAGCAAGGCTTTGCCTACGCGATTATCGGCGCGGTTGGACCCGCTGATTATTACGCGAAAGCGGTCGGCGCAACGGTGATTGAAGACAGCAGCCCGGGGATTTACTGCAGGTGCGTATAGCTGCTAAATGAATGATGAATGATGAAGGATGAATAATGAACAATAAAAAGCCGAATGTTGTCCTCATTAACTGCGACGATTTGGGGTACGGCGATTTGGGTTGTTACGGCAGCAAAATTAACAAGACACCCTTAACCGACAAACTCGCGAAGGAGAGCATGGTCTTCACCTCCTGCTACGCGGCATCGCCCGTTTGCTCACCGTCCAGAGCCGCGCTGCTCACCGGCTGCTATCCGCCGCGGGTGGGTATTGACCGGGTACTTTTCCCTGCCGACCCGCTGGGATTGAGCAAGGATGAATTCACCATGCCGCAACTGTTTAAAAACGCCGGCTATGCCACGGCAATAGTCGGCAAATGGCATTGCGGGGACCAAAAGGAATTTTTACCCTGCGAGTTCGGGTTCGACAGTTACTTCGGCCTGCCGTACAGCAACGACATGGGTATGATGGTTGGCAGAGATGACCCGGAAAATTCGCCGCCCTTGCCGCTGATTGCCGGCAGTGAAGTCGTTGAGGAACAGCCCGATCAGCGCGCGCTCACCGAACGGTATGTGGAAAAATGCGTCGAGTTTATAAGAGCCAACCAAAACAACAAGTTCTTTTTATACTTTGCGCAGATGCATGTTCATCTGCCCCACTACGCTGCCGAGCGGTTTGTAGCGGAATCCGAAAACGGCGACTTCGGCGCGTGTGTCGCCTCCGCCGACTGGGCAAGCGGGGCTGTCATCTTCGAGCTGGAAAGGCTGAAGCTGCTGGACAACACCATTGTCATCTTCACCTCCGACAACGGCTCGCGGGCCGACCGCGGCGCGAGCAACTATCCCCTGCGGGGCAGAAAGCACACCACTTGGGAAGGCGGGCAGCGTATTCCGTTTATGATATACTGGAAGGGCAAAGTAAAACCTTCCGTGAACGATGAACTAATCAGCCAAATGGACCTGCTGCCGACTTTTGCCGCCATTTTAGGCGAAGAGTTGGGCGGGCAAAAAATCGACGGGTTCGACTTGACGGATACGATACTCGGCGGCGCCCAATCCCCGCGCGACGAGTTTATTTATTACGCTTCCAATTCAAGGCTTGAAGCGGTGCGGAAACGCAACTGGAAACTGCACTTTTACAAAGGCGGCAAACCCGAAAGCCTCTTATACAATCTGGACACGGACATCTCGGAAGAAAATAATGTATATGAGGAACATCCGGATATTGTTGAAGAACTGACAAGAATTTATAATGATTATAGGATTAAACTTGGAGATACGCTGACAAAAACCCCCGGCAGCGAGCGGCGTCCCTGCGGGGTGAATGAAAATCCCGTAACCCTAACGCATTATGATCCGGAGCATCCGTATTACATTGCGGAGTATGACAAAAACGATGTGGGGTAACAAGCGGACGGATATGAGGCAGACGAACTTTCTTCGTCTGCCTCTTTATCTTGCTGACAAATATTCTAAATATTTATACAGCTATCGAAAGCATTAAAAATATTGCTGAAGAGGGAAATTATTATTGACAACACAATTCCACAGGAATATAATCATATAAAATGATAAAAAGACATACCAAGTAACAATTTCACAAGCACAAAATCTGGCTCCGGAGGTGAAAGGAAAAGAGCAATTTGGTTTGGACGCAAAGCAAAAAAATGTTTGAAAGGGAATAATTATGAAAATAACGCTATCAGTTCTAATAGCTCTTGCACTTTTAGTCGGTACCTGTTCACCTGTTCTCTCTGTGTTTGCGAAAAGCGAACCGGCTGAGCAGACGAAAATTGCATCCACACAAACACCCGGGAAAATGGCCGACTTATTGCCGGAAAAACCAACCAAGCATGAAGTGAAGAAACTTGAGCAGAGCAAAGCGATGTGGGAAGTTGTAACCGGCCCGTTTAGTTCGGCACATAATTATGCAGACAACACTTACTACAGATGGATTTATGGAAATTCCGACCCGAATGTGACGAACATTGAAATAGCCTTTTCATCAGCAACGATGATCGAGTGGGAATATGATTTTATTGAACTCTATGATGACAATGACAATATGGTTGGCTCATACACGGGCGATCAGCTCGCAGGGAAAACAATCACTGTGTTTAGCAAAGGGTTTACACTCGTATTTTATTCCGATGAATCTGATGTCGATTACGGCTTTGATGTCACAGGCATAACGCCTAAAACAAATACTGTCTTGAGCGGATCTTGCGGAACGAACCTTAACTGGTCGTTTGATATCCAGAACGGTAAGCTTGATATTACCGGTAACGGGGATATGTTTACCTTTGATTACAATTCGGTCCCTTGGAACACCTTTAGAAGTTATATAAAGGATGCTGTCGTCGGAGCAGGGGCGACCTCGATAAGCGATTTCGCGTTTGCGGATTGCTTCGTTTTGTCTTCTCTGTCACTTGGTGCGGGTATGGTAACTATCGGTGACTATGCATTTGCCTATTGTTACGAGTTGCTCACGGCAGTAATTACGGGCGCTGTGAAAACAATTGGCATCAGTGCTTTTGAGGGTTGTGAGTACTTGCAAACAGTAACAATCGGGGCAAGCGTTGAAACAATCGGAGATTATGCTTTTGCATGGTGTTATGAATTAACATCCGCGGACATACCGGAAAGCGTTACATTTATCGGAGCGTATGCCTTTTGTGAGACCGGGATCAGCGCTGTTACCTTCCACAACGGGTTATTAACAATCGGCGACTATGCATTTGCCGGCTGCTATCAGTTGGGCGCTGTATCGTTACCGAACAGTCTGGAAGAATTATACCAAGGTGCTTTTATTGCCTGTGAACTGCTCTTTACTGTAACCATACCGGAAAGTGTAAACTATATCGGGTCTTTTGTGTTTGCTTCGTGCTACGGCTTGGAAGAAATTCTCGTTGATTCGAACAATCAAGACTTCATAAGTCAGGATGGGGTACTGTTTGATGCGAACGAAACAATACTTATCCAGTACCCAATCGGAAAAATAGTGGACGAGTATGATATCCCTTACGGTGTCGAAACAATCGGTAGCGGCGCATTTGCCGGCTGCTGGCTGAACTGGGTTTATTTGCCGGATACCGTAACGGATATACAACAAGCTGCCTTTGCGGAATGCGGTGGAATCTATTGGTTCAATATACCGGACAGTGTGCAGACAATCGGAGAGTCTGCGTTTTACTCGTGTTATAATTTGTACGGAGTCGATTTTGGCTACCGTGTATCGTATGTTGGTGATGGTGCTTTTTGGGGCTGTGAAAATTTGAATGAGGCATACTTTTACGGCAACGCCCCTATGCTTGGTATGGGTGTATTCGAATGGTGCGGTAGCTATTTTACGGTTTATTACATTTGCGGTAAAACAGGGTTTGATTCTTGGGGTTACCCGACATCTTGTATCGACGGACAACCTGGTGTTTTCGGCGACGGTGAATGGATTGATGGTACCTTGCCGGTTAAAGTGAAGTGGAGCAAATCATATAAAAAAGTTCAGATGCAGCTTGATTTCTCATCAATTGTCAGAGATATAGCCGATGTTTCATGGCAATCGGACAATTCAAAAGTTGATGTTGACCCGAACGGGTTGATAACAAATCTGCGCACCGGTGCGAGGTCTGCCAACATCACAGTTACAATTAGAGACCTTGACGGAAATGAATACAGCAATACGGTTAAGGTCATTTTCTACAAATACAATTGGCAACTTAAAAAACTGCAGAGCCAAAGTGTTGTCAGCGACAATTATGCGCAGCGGAATTTATCCGCCGAAGAGTATAATAAACTGGAGCAAGATCGACCCGATACGGTTGAACCGGTTGGCATCATGCAGTATGTAGTTGATGTGATGAATTACATTTTCTCAATTTTTCAAAAGTTTGTTTCATAACGAAATCAACGGGTAACAAAGAAACAGGCAATTGAACATAAGCTGACTTGTTGTAAACAAAAAAGGGGCAAGCGGATTCTTCCGCTTGCCTCAAGCTTATTATGAGTATGCGATGTTATTGCCGAAAATTCCGAGTGTATGAAATTGACAATCAACTCACGCGATAACCGTATTGCCGCTTTGCGCCGCCGGCACAAAGCCGATATAGGATTTGCCGGGATTGAGCTGTAGTTCGGTGCCGTCCGCGGCATAAAGTTTTAAAGGCGCGGTAGGTGTGTTGCCCTTTTTCCAGGTGATGGTTTCGCTGGCTCCGTTTGAAACATACAATCCGTTGCCGCCGGTTAAATCCATCTCCATTAAAATGGTATTGTTATAGGACGCGACCGGGCAGTACAGCAGGATAACATTGGTGACGGCCATTTGTCTGCCGCCGTCTTCCAGCATCGGGTTATCGTTCATATAGTTATAATAAAATTTATCCGCAGTGTTGTAACAAAAATCGTGTTTGTAACTCGACGAAAACGCGAAAGATACTTTTTCGCAAGCGCTGCCGGCGGGCGTTCTTGCAGCGTTTTCTTTGACAAATTTGAACGGTGCGGCGTAGGTTTCGCCGACCTGTGTGTTGATGTTTTTGTCCTTGAGTGCCGTTGCGATGCTTTCCCCATTGGTATAGCCCCTGTGTTCGGAGTCAACATTGCGCGAATTATCGCGGTAAAAGTACACACCATTGAGACCGTTGATATGATCAACCTTTCGGTTGATTATCGCGTCTTCCGCCACATAACTCCAGCCCCAGTGAACAAAAACCGCGTTCAAGCCTTCAGCCACCTCCACAAAGTCATGGCGCGCGCTGCGCAAGGGACCGACCTTGGGAATTGTGTTGACATCGGCATATAACCAGAGCATGCGGGTGATGCCGCCTTCCACCACGCCTTCAATGACAATGTCCGGCGAGCACAGGCCCCATTGCGGTCTCGCCGGAGGAGCATTTTCCACCACGACGGCTATCGGTCTTTTACCGGCGGCGGTGTCGCTCAAGCCGGCAACACCCGTTAACGGATTTTTCAGTTTGACTGCTTCGGCCTGCGTAGTAGGTGCCTGCGTCGTCGGCTGCGCGGTTGAAGCCGTGGTTTCGTCAGCGGGATCGTTTTTAAACTTCCCAAATAAAAAAATACCGGCTATGAGCGCGGTAATAAGCAGTACGGCGGCAATCAGCACGGTAACCCGGTTCTTGTTCACATTTTTTTTCTTCTGTCTGCTGGCTTTCGGCATCCTTGTATCCCCCTTGTACTCTCTGCGGCGTATATGAAGTATTATACTTTGATGTGTTTGTTTTTTCAATACCGACGGGGCTTTTTTTATCCGGAAAAAACCGGCTTTGCCCTTCGGTTAATATAAACAGTATTTACCGCGGTAAATACACATATTATTAACTTTTCGCCATTGACTTGAATTGCCGCGCTGACTTATAATAAAACTAATTTATTGTCTCGAAAAACGAGGCAATCCGGTAACCCCAAAATTTTGTTGGAGGTAGAAAAAATGGCAAGAGTTTTCAATTTTTCGGCAGGACCATCCATGCTGCCCGAAAGCGTTCTCAACAGGGCTGCGGCGGAGATGCTCGACTACAAAGGCAGCGGTCAATCGGTAATGGAAATGTCGCACCGCTCGAAGGTTTATGAGGAAATCATATTCGGCGCGGAAAAATTATTCCGCGAGGTGCTCAATGTGCCCGACAATTACAAAATTCTTTTCTTCCAAGGCGGCGCGTCGCTTCAGTTCGCCGGTATACCGATGAATCTCCTGAACGGTTCCGGCAAGGCGGATTATGTGCTGACCGGCCAGTTTGCCACAAAAGCCTATGAAGAAGCAAAAAAATACGGCGAAATCAAAGTGGTCGCCTCTTCAAAAGACAAAACTTTTTCCTATATACCCGCGCTGAAAAAAGAAGATTTCACACCCGATGCGGATTATGTTTATATCTGTATGAACAATACAATATTTGGCACCTGTTACAAAGAATTTCCGGATACGGGTGATATTCCGCTGGTAGCCGATGTTTCTTCATGCTTCCTTTCAGAGCCGCTGGATGTTTCAAAGTTTGGTCTTATTTATGGCGGCGCGCAGAAAAATGTCGCGCCTGCCGGTTTAACGGTTGTTATTGTCCGCGATGATTTAATCGGCAAAGCAAGGGACTGCACGCCAACGGTGATGGATTACAAGGCGATGGCGGATAACGATTCCATGTACAACACCCCGCCGTGCTATTCGATTTACATCTGCAAGCTGGTGCTTGAATGGATTAAGAACCTCGGCGGCCTTGAAGCGATGAAACTTCATAATCAAAAGAAAGCGCAAATCCTCTACGATTTTTTGGATGCCAGCAAAATGTTCAGCAATCCGGTGGTACCCAAGGATCGTTCGATGATGAATGTCACCTTTGTCGCGCCCACGGAAGAGCTCAACGATATATTCGTAAAGGCTGCGACGGCAGCGGGTTTTGTCAACCTCAAAGGCCACCGTTCGGTCGGCGGCATGCGGGCTTCCATCTACAACGCGATGCCCATTGAAGGCGTGGAAAAACTTGTGGAGTTCATGAAGGAATTTGAGGCGAATAATTAGTAAGCCAATGAATCCCACCACCGCAAGCGGTCCCCCTTGTATGATATAGTCAAGACTAAATCATACACCTTTTAGTAGGTT
>CAZTCR010000056.1:0-15128 GCA_964612185.1 uncultured Eubacteriales bacterium | reverse complement strand
AGCGCTCTCACTCCCCCGGCATAGCCGGGGGTTTATTGGTTAATACCAAAAAAGCAGGGGCACTGCAAATTGCATAGCCCCTGCCAAACAATCATCAAGCAGGACGGAAGACCCGTCTTCTGCAAGCTCTTACTCCACATCCAGCGGATATTTCACGCCGACTTTCTTCCGGATAGCATCCATTTGCTCCATAATCTTCATAGATTGGGCATGCGGGATGATGTCGCTTTCGAGCTTGCCGTCCCGGATGCATTGGCTGCTTTCCAGAATCTGCTCTTCAAACCCGTTGCCGAGGAACGGGCATTTGTAGGTCTGCGGCTCCTGGTCGTTGATATGCACGGTGAACTCCTGCGGGGCATAAAAACGGTCTTTGGTTTTGATATACCCTTTTTCGCCGAAAATGTAGCCGTCGCCAGGTTTGTTGAGCATCATGGCGGAGGTCAGGGAGGCAATCGCGCCGCTTTCATATTTTAATAAATAACAGCAATGCACATCAACACCTTTGGCGCTAAGTTCCGCTTCCGCAGCGATGTCCACAACCGGAGTATCCATCAGCCAGGAGGCAAAGCTCAGGCAGTAACAGCCGACATCCAATATGGAACCGCCGCCGTAAACGGGGTTAAAAGCATGATGGTCCGGCTCGTCCGACATATCATAGCAAAAAGCCGCCTGAACGCCTTTGATTTTGCCGAGAACGCCGGACTCCGCAATCTCCAGTATCTTGATGGTGCCCGGCGTGAGACGCGCCCACATGGCTTCCATCATAAAAACTTTATTCTCCGTAGCGCAGTCAATCATCTTCTGCAGTTCATTGCAGTTGACGGTGATCGGCTTTTCGGAAAGGATGTGCTTGCCCTTGTTCATAAACATGATGGCAAAGGGGCCGTGTGTGGCATGGGGGGTGGCAACATAGGCGGCATCGATGCCGTCCCATTGCGCCATTTCCTCATAACTGCCGAAACGGTGCTCAATCCCAAACCGGTCAGCAAACGCGTTCGCCTTTTCGATACTGCGGGAAGCAATCGCTTCCAGGCTCGCACCTTCCACATTTTTACAAGCTTCCGCAAAGCGTTCAGCAATGCCGCCCGCACCGATAATTCCCCAGCGAATAGTCTTCATCATATACTCCATCCTGCCGCATACTACGGCGATACAAATTCAGTTGACATTTGGCATAATTATATGCCTTTTGCTTGCAAAATGCCAGCCCTTGTGATATATTGTTTTAGGAAACATTCTGACTGTATTTGTTTTCATTACGAGGTAACATCAACTTATTGAGGAGGCGTTTAAAATGGGCAGAGCACAAAAATTCTATATTTGCCGTATATGCGGCAATCTGGTCGGCATGATTCACGATTCCGAGGTGGAGATAATCTGCTGCGGCGAACCGATGGAGGAGCTTGTTCCGAATACGGTTGAAGCGGCTGTTGAAAAGCACCTCCCCGTCGTTTCCGTGGCAGGCGACACGGTAACGGTTGATATCGGCAGTGTAGAGCATCCGATGATTGAAACGCACTACATCCCCTGGGTTTACCTGGAAACCAAAAAGGGCGGTCAAAGGAAGAACCTTGTTCCGGGCGACAAACCGCAGGCAGTTTTCTCGGTCATCGATGATGAAGCTGTCGCGGCTTATGCTTACTGCAATTTGCATGGACTTTGGAAGACAGTACTATAAAATTAACATATAATATTGAAGGAGTTTTGTAAAAAAATGAGCAAGTATGAATGCGTATGCGGTTACATCTATGACCCCGAACTCGGCGATCCGGACAGCGGCATTGCTCCCGGCACATCTTTTGATGACATCCCGGATGACTGGACATGCCCGGTTTGCGGCCTGACAAAGGAAATGTTCACTCAAATCTAAACCATCCGCCAATACTGTTTTAATCACGGCAAACGCCGTTTAGCGCGTTATGCGCCGAACGGCGTTGCTTATTCGCTTTTATTTGTGCGAAACAATCTGTTCATGGAGGCCACTATGAGTACAAAAATAATTACAGACAATATTTATTCCGTCGGTGTGCAAAACCCTGCACTGCGGGTTTTTGACATCATTATGCAGACCGAATACGGCACATCCTACAACGCCTATTTCATCAAAGGAACCAAAAAATCGGCGCTGATTGAGACGGTGCATCTCACCTTCTTTGACGAATACCTCGAAAACATCGCCGAATTGGCGGATGTGAGCAAAATTGATTACCTCATCCTCAACCACACCGAACCCGACCACAGCGGCAGTGTCAAAAAACTGCTGGCGATAAACCCGAACATCACCGTTATCGCATCCAACCCCGGGCACAAGTATCTGTCCGCCATCACCAACGAGCCCTGCAAGGCCATGATCGTCAAAGGCGGGGAAACCATTGATTTGGGCGGGATTACCCTTGAGTTTATCATGGCCCCGCTGCTCCACTGGCCGGACTCGATGTTCACCTGGTGCAAGGAGGAAAAAGCACTGTTTTCGTGCGACTTTTTCGGTGCGCATTACTGTGAACCGCGGGTATTTGACAACCTGGTCACCTATCCTGAAAAATATGAAAAAGCCTTTAAAGATTACTATGACGCGATTTTTTCACCGTTTAAATCCTTTGTGCTGGCAGGCATTGCCAAGATGGAAAACTTGGGTGCTGACTATATTTGCACCAGCCACGGTCCTGTGCTTACAGAAAACATAGGCGAAGCGCTTGAACAATACCGCAAATGGAGCACATCTGTCAAAGTCCCCGGTGCACCCAAGAAAATTCTGCTGCTGTATGTGTCCGCCTACGGGTGCACAAAATGCATTGCGGAAGCGCTGCAGAATGTGCTGGCGGAAAAGTTCGGGTTTGGTACCGAGCTTATTCATGTGCTCGATGCGGATCTTTGCCTCATCAAAGAAAAAATCGACGAAGCCGACGGCATCCTGCTCGGAACCCCGACCATCAACCGGGACGCGCTCAAACCGATGTGGGATGTCACGACCGTCATTGACGCTATCCAAAACAAGGGCAAGCCCGCCGGTGTATTCGGCTCCTTCGGATGGAGCGGCGAGGGTGTGCCAATGCTGGTTGAACGGCTGAAAGGTTTGAAACTCAACGTTGTGGGCGAAGGCGTGCGCGTCAATTTTGTGCCGAGCGAGGATGATTTGGCGCAGGTGCGCGACTACGCGGAATACTTTGCGATGAATATTGAGTGACAAACATGTAACATATAAAAGCGGGTGCCTATTAGGCATCCGCTTTTTGTATAGTGTTTTTTTGCAAAACATGCATTTTATTAATAAGTCATGTTTTCTATATAATACCTGTCTTTATTTTCTTCAAGGAGTTTTATTGCTTTCATGCTCGCCGCATCTTTAGCCTGCCAGTTTTCATTGATTAACTCATTGTATCTGATTGTAAGCACCCAGTTTAAACGAAGCTTTAAAAGGGTATCCTTTGTATCAAGCAATCCGATTGCCTCCGGCACCATTGAATCCGAAAGGCTGCTAAACATATTGACATCCAGCGCAATGCTGTTATCCTGTTCGCTCTTTGCGATATTATACTTCGCAATCAGGGCATCGACTCCCATGTAATTCAGCACCAAAAACCATGCGGTGAAAAAGACGCAGAGTATCCTGACCGCGTTGAATTTGCGCGAAATGATTTTGACAATCGCCAAAGCAAAGATCACAGCTGTGAGTATCATAAACCAAGAGGTATATACACGCAGCTGTGTCAGCCCGTATACCTGCATATACATCACCATTTTCGAAACAGCGGAAGCGATGATAACAACCGTAATAAATGAAAGGGTCAGCAGATAGCCTTTTAAAACCTTAGATATTTTGCCGTCTTTTTTTGCGGTGAACAGATAAAAAGCAACCAGTAACCCGAGGTTGATTGCGGCGATCGCCACCAGCTCAAAAAATCCCCTCCGGGCGTATTCGGAATAGATGAAACCGCCGGGCAGTTTGCCGCCGAACGCGAAAAACATGTAGTTGAACTGCACAAACAGGAAAAAGAGGTACACAGCGCAGACAATTGTCATAACCGTATAGGCAACAACCCGGTCGAGATTGCCGGAGATATCCGGTATCTGCACGGCGCCTTTATTCCTCTTGTACCGGAAGGCAAAGAACGCGCCGAACAGCGGGATTGCAGCAAGAAAGCCCAGTATGATTTTGCCGAAATATTCCCAAACCTTATCGCCGATTAAATCCGCCAGCTTTTTCAACACGCTTTCAAACGCGAAATCGGCGCTGGCCAGCAGGGACAGGATAACCGCAAGCAGCGGAATGCAGATGATAACCCCGAGCATAATACGGAAACCGACACGCTTGCCTTTTTCGTCTTTTGTGCCTTTGGCGGCGATAACAAACAGTTTGTCCAAGTTCATAAAAGGTCTGCCGACGAACCCGCCAAAAAAGTCAAACAGTATGCCTTTTGAAAGGTTTTCGTGGTCCCGCACACCGTACATGGACATGAACTGCAGTGTGGCGAGGAAAAACAGAAAAAAGATGTTCAGGACTGCCAAAACCGGGTTGTCGAACAGCACGAAGCACAACAGCAGCAGCACAATCGGCAAAGCCAGCGGCGCGCCCTTTTTGAAGTCCATGCTTTTG
Organism: uncultured Eubacteriales bacterium; assembly: GCA_964612185.1. Lineage (GTDB taxonomy): Bacteria > Bacillota > Clostridia > Oscillospirales > Acutalibacteraceae > UBA1447. Next base: position 10,534 of record CAZTCR010000056.1, on the reverse strand, counting down.
CTTTTTATACCGTAAATCAGCACGCCGGTATAAGCGGCGGCAAAGAAAACCGGAACGCCCAGCCCTAACCCGCCGAAAAGAATCAGTTCAAAAAAGAGAAACCCGATTACGACAGCCAGCGCGGAAAAGAGGCTGTCCATTTTGTCAAAAACCACCGGGGCTTTCGGAGTACGGGGAGACGGAGGCGCGGCGTAATACTGCGGGGGCACAGGCGCGGTCACAGGCGGAGTTGCAGGTACCGGCTGCGGCTTTTGTTCAACCGGAGTGCCGTTGTTATTATTGTTGGTTTCCATTTGCTTATTTCTCCTTACAATATTCAAGTATGTCCGCAGGCTGGCAGTCGAGCGCCTTGCATAACGCGTCCAGCGTCGAAAAGCGGATGGCTTTTGCCTTGTTGTTTTTTAATATCGAGAGATTGGCCGGGGTGATACCGATTCTGTCCGCCAGCTCGGTCGCCCCGACTTTTCGCACCGCCATAATGACATCCAGGTTGATTATGATAGCCATTTTTAGCACACATCCTTTATTTGGGATTGGGAAGCAGTTGAGAAGTGCAACTGCGTTGCGGAAAGCAGTTGAGAAGCATAGGAGATTTGGGTTTCGGGATAAAGTTGGGAGGATAGGAGCTTGAGATAATTCGTTCTCCCACTGCTTCTCTATCGCTTCCCAATCGCCTCCTACTGCTTCTCCACTTCGCTAAATCGTCAAATCGACTTCCTCCCGCAACTCAATGCCGCGTATCACAAGTTCCCGAATAATTGCGGAAATTACCGCGATCATAAGCGCTGCGCCTGCCAGGATAAAAAATGCCATGCGCATATAAACCAGTGTCCCTGCCATAAAAATTATAAAGTCAAAAAAGGAGCAGGCACTGATAAGCTTTAAGTTCAGGATGCTGTTTTCACAAAACGGACGGTCGTTGGCTAAATTGCGGCAGAGCCTGAACACGGCCGCCCAGATAACCATGAACGGGAAATAGGTTGTGTACAGCAGCAACAGCATCCATTTCATATTCACGCTCACATGGATAAAGTCCAGATATGCCCGCAGTATCCACGGCAGCGCTACCCCGGCGCCAAGGCCGCAGACAATGGCCGTAATCGTTAAGGCAAATAAAAGGTTCGGGAACCATTTGCTTTTTTTCATTTGCATCTTCATTCCTTCCTGTATTCGGAGTGTTTCAACTTTGTCTTCAAGCGGAAAGGGTTAAGTAAGTATCCCGGTCCGCTATTTCATGCTGAGTATAGCACTGATATCTCTGTTTGTCAATAATTATTTATTGTTTATCAATAATTATTTGCCGTTAATCAGTTTTCCTAAAGTAACAATTTAACTTGATTACTGCTAAAATGTGTGATATAATACGTGTAAATATTTTTGTTTAGTAATCATCCAGCGAGTGTACAGGAAAGGAATTGATAACTTGAGAAAAATCACCAAAAAATTGTTGGCATTCGTTCTCGCAGCCTTGATGGTTTTCGGCTCCGCGCCGCTTTCCGGTATTGCCGGAATTGATTGGAAGGTTCCGGAATGGCTGAATTTCAACTTGATGAAGATAGACGCGAGTGCGCTGACGGAAGGGATTTACACCTATACGGTTTCGAACGGGAAAGCAACAATAACCGATTGCGACGATACGGTGAGTGGGGATATTTCGATCCCCATGTTGCTTGGTGGTTACCCTGTGACAAACATCGGGGATTTTGCGTTTAAAGATTGCACCGGCCTAACGAGCGTCACCATCCCGAATAGCGTGACTATCATCGGGGGCTATGCATTTAGAAACTGCAGCGGCCTGACAAGCGTGACGATTCCCGAAAGTATAACAAACATTGGAGATTGTGCTTTCTATCAAAACACGGCTCTGAACACTGTTAATTTTAATGCTGTTAACTGTACTTATATGGGTTGGGTAATTGAGTCTGAAAGTTTTCCAACTATAGATAAAAGTGTTTTTATCGGTTGCACCGCGTTGTACGAAGTTAATATAGGCAGCAATGTGACAAGTCTTCCGAGTTGTGCATTCTATAAATGCAGCGGCTTGACAAATGTAATAATTCCGGACAAAGTAATAAGCATCGGGAATTATGCGTTTTCCTTCTGTAGCGGCCTGACGAGTGTGACGATTCCAGAAGGTGTAACCAGCATTGGCCATGACGCCTTCTTTTCCTGCAAGAGCCTGACAAATGTAATGATTCCAAACAGTTTGACGAGCATCGGGGATTGGGCGTTTGGTTGGTGTGAAGAATTGGCAAGCATCACAATTCCCGCCAGCGTGACGAATATCGGGTCTTATCCTTTTTATGCTTGCAAAGGACCGAACATCAATGTTGATTCGAATAATTCAAAATATTCGAGCGAAAATGGTGTGCTTTATAATAAAACAAAAACAATGCTGATTCAGTGCCTTACAGGAAAAATGGGTGCATTGTCGATTCCGGATAGTGTAACAAGGATCGAACCAGGGGCGTTTGGTTGGTGTAAGGAGTTGACAAGTGTCACAATTCCGGACAGTATGATAAGCATTGGTGATGCTGCATTTGCATTCTGTAGGGGTCTAACAAGCGTAATTATCCCAAACAGCGTGACGAGCATCGGGAAGGAAGCATTTTCATCTTGCATTGGTCTATCTAGCCTGACAATCTCGAACAGCGTGACGAGCATCGGGAAGGAAGCATTTTCATCTTGCATTGGTCTGACGAGCCTGACGATCCCGGTCAGCGTCACGAGCATCGGGAATAGAGCGTTTTTTGCCTGTACGTCACTTCAAACCGTTAACTTCAACGCGATTAATTGTGAATATATGGGCACAGATGAATATCCTGTTTTTAAAGACTGTGCGGCTTTGCAAAATGTGGATATAAGCATAGGCGTGACAAAACTTCCAAATTATGCGTTTTATAATTGTTGGCGTTTGACGAGTGTAACAATCCCGGACAGCGTGACGAACATCGGAAACTCTGCGTTTTACAACTGCAACAACTTAACCATTTATGGGAGACCAGACTCCTACGCACATATCTATGCAAATACTAATGGCATTCCATTTTTACCCCTTATAGAAACAGAAGGGTTATACCTTCTCAAACAACCGAGCAAAACAAATTACCTGTTCGGCGAGCCGCTGGATTTTACGGGATTAGAATTGGTTTATATGGATTCAGACCTGATAGTCAACAATGTACTTTTGGACGATTGCGTCATCAGTGGTTACAATCCAAATATGCTTGGGGAACAGACGGTAAATATTATCTACCTCGGGCAGATCGTTTCATTCACCGTGCTGGTGTTGGAAGTGTTTTACCCCGAGTCCGATCATCCCTATGCCAATAATACAAACAAGACTTGGACATACTCCCATCCGCAGCCGGCTGATTATCTCGAAATTAAATTTTCAAGTGAAACATTTACAGAAAGTGGTTATGATTATATTTATCTTTACGATGCAACCAATGCCCAGATTGGAAAATACAGCGGGACAGCCTTGGCAGGACAAACCATTACGGTGCCTGGGAATTCATTCAGTATCAAACTCACCTCCGACGGTTCCGTGACGGGGTACGGATTTAGTATTGACAGCATCATCGGCATTGTTGAAAGCATCATCACTCCTGCCCCGGGGTCCGACTGCGTAGTGGATAATGAACAGGGCTTTCTCTATGGCTTTTCCTCAGGTATCACAAAATCACAGTTTGAAGAAAAAATTCAGATCAACGGAAACTACACAATTGAATATTCCACTGAAATACTTGGTACAGGTACAGAGGTTTACATTGTTGACAATACGCTCAAATCAACAGGCACAGTGATTGCTACATTTACTATTATTATCTTCGGTGATGTCAACGGTGACGGTCAGATTTCGTCTCTTGACGCTCTAATGACCTTACAGAATGCGAGCGGGTTGGTAGATTTTAATGGTGTAAAACTGTTTGCGGGGGATGTGAATAACAGCGGTGATATTTCTTCGCTTGATGCGCTGAAAATATTGCAATTTGCTTCAGGGCTTATTGCCAAATTTTAGCGTTTGATTACGAGAAATCTACATAACCTGGGATATATAAACCGACTCAGCCTATTTGAAAGCAGCGGACCTTAACGGAGACAACAGCATAGACAGCCTTGATGCCGGTATTGCGGTTGATGCAGAAAACTATGTGTTAACTATTGACCAGACAACCGGACTCGCCGTTATTTAGTTTGAAAGGTCATCGCCCAAAAAACATATCGCGGCTTTTGAGCAACACCGTGAAATAAAACCTGTAGCAGAGGCTTCCAGTTTCGCTTGTGGTAGTATGCCGGTGCCATAAAAAATAATTATATACATGGAGTGTCCCATGAAACATTACGAATCGCTGATTATCGGCCATATCACAGTGGACGCCGACACGGATTATTTGGGCAACAAAACCAAAATCGAAGGCGGTGCAGTACTGTATTCCTCCGCGTCCGCCTATGCGCTCGGGCACAAGGTTGCCGCGCTGACAAAGGTCGCCCCGCAGGATGCTGACCGTATGAAGGCCTTCACCCTGCCCGCGGAGGATATTTACCTCATCTCTTCCGAGCGTTCAACAGACATGATGAACCAATACCTGACACCGGAAAAAGAGCGCCGCATCAGCGCCTGCACGAGTCAGGGTGACCCGTTTACCATCTCGGACATACCGGCCGATTTGAGCGCGGATATTTACCATTTCGCCGGGCTCATATATGGCGATTTTAGCAACGAGATGATGAAAGCCCTTTCCCAAAAAGGCGCTGTCGCTGTGGATGTTCAGGCCTGCCTGCGCAACCGCAATGACGCCGACGGCTCTCTGTTTTTTAAGGACTGGGCTGATAAAGAGGAGATGCTCCCCTTCATCACTTATCTTAAAACCGACGCCGCGGAAGCGGAAATTATGACAGGGCTGACCGACCGGAAAGAAGCCGCAAAGCTGCTTTACGGCTGGGGCGCCAAAGAAATTATGATTACCCACAATACCGAGGTGTTAATCTATGACGGCAAAGATTTCTATACCTGCCCGATACGCTCCAGAAATTTAAGCGGCAGAACCGGCAGGGGCGATACCACCTTCGCCGCTTATATCAACGAAAGGCTGACGCATAATATCAAAGACGCGCTGCTGTATGCCACCGCGACGGTTTCCGTCAAGATGGAAACACCGGGACCATACAGGGGCAACCGTGAAGATGTTGATGCATATATTGCGGAGTTTTATCGGGATTTCTGATTAACGCAAATACCTTTTTTCGTTTCTTTTTTGTGTTGGTCGTCAAAGTTCGCTTTTTCTTGTCACAAACAAAACTAACCCTGCAATTACTAACTATACAATTAGTAAAGTGTTTCCCTGTTTTTTACATGTTTCTAATTTTGAGCTGCCTGAACTCCTATTCAAGCCAACATAAAAATCATTAAAACACGGCAAGTCTGATCATCTTCAAACCTGCCGTGTTTTATGTTTTGATTTTAACTTAAGCCTTTTTATTCGTAAATCGGTCCGTAGTTCTTGTTAGTACTGATATCCGCGCTGATTGCCCCGAAATTTGGGTGGTTTTGTCACCCTATTTCACGAGCATCGTATTACAGGTCAAAATACTCCTGAATACACGCCCGCTCCGAAAAAAATACTTTTTCTCCCTTGATTTTTTGGTAGAGCTCATGCCCCTTGCCGAGCAAGACGAGAATATCGCCCTTTTCAAGGATGCTCAGCGCGTAGTGAACGGCCGCTTCTCTGTCGACGATTTTAACCGCATTACCGCCGGCAGCTTCCACATAATGAGCAATTTCTTCACAAATTTTTACCGGGTCCTCGTAACCGGGGTCGTCGGATGTAATGATACTGATGTCCGCAAGCTGACCGCTAACCGTCCCCATTTCCTTGCGCCGAATCTGCGCTCTGTCCCCCACGCAGCCGTACAGGCAAATCAGCCTGTTCGGCTGATACGCCCTGAGTGTTTCCAAAATGTTTTGAAAACTCACGCCGTTGTGGGCATAGTCAATCAGGATATCGAACCGGTCACTAACCCGCACCAGCTCGGCTCTGCCGCTGACCGAAATATTTTCAAGGGACTGTTTCATCGCCCAACTTGGCACCGCGAGGGTGTCCAGCACCGCGATTGCGGCAAGCGCGTTGTAAACCGAAAACTTTCCGGTCATATTTACTTTGATGTCTAAACGCTCATTGTTAAAAACACACTCGAACTGTACGCCTAAAAAGCCTTGATCTCTGATGAGCGTGATATTTTTTGCCGAATAATCCGCTTTGTTATTGATACCGAAACGGATGGTTTTACCTGATGATGCACGGACCATGTCGCCGCTCAACGGGTCATCGATATTCACCATGCTTAACGCGCAATGTTTAAAAAGCTGTTCTTTCCAATACACATATTCCTCAAAACTCTCATGTTCTCCGCCGCCGATATGGTCGTTTGACAGGTTGGTAAAAACGCCGATGGCAAAATTGATTTTGTCAACCCGGTGCATTTTTAATCCAAGCGAAGACACTTCAACGCAAACCGCCTTACAGTTTGCCTGAATCATGAACCGGAGCAGTTTATTTAAATCGTAGGACTCGGGGGTGGTGTTTGCTGTCGCATATTTTTTATCATCAACAAATGCGCCGTTGGTGCCGATCAAGCCTGATTTATATCCGCTCCTGTCAAGGGCGGATTTTATCATATGGGTAACGGTTGTTTTCCCCTTCGTCCCTGTGACGCCTATCACTTTAATCTCCCGGGATGGATGTGAAAAGAAGTTGTCACTCATCACCGCAAGCGCCGCGCGGGTGTCGTCAAAAATCAACACCAGCGCGTCATCCGGCAGTTCGAGCAATCTTTCCGCGGCAAATATGCGGCTGCCCGCCCGATAAGCATCTTTTGCATAAAGATGCCCGTCAAGCCTTGCGCCCTTTAAGCATACAAACAAAACATCCGCTCCCGCTTTGCGGGAGTCGTAAGCGATGTCCGATATCTTGATATCCGGTGGGACATGTCCCTGATAGCGCAAGGTGTCCAAAACATCGACCAACTTGCGCTCAACAGGGGTGTCAAACTTCAATTCACGCTCTTCATCCAAATAGAATGCACTCCGTCAGTTATATTTTCATGCGGAATCGTATTACTTATACATCGGCCCGTAGGTATTGCAAGCCCTGTAATCCGCGCTTTCCAATTCACCGGTGCCGAAAGCTGCCCAAGAATGAGGTCTGTAAATGGCTTCATCCGGCACATTGTGCATCGCGACTGGGATACGCAGCATACTCGCGAGGGTGATTAAGTCTCTGCCGATGTGCCCGTAGGTCAGCGAGCCGTGGTTCGCGCCCCAGTTCGCCATCACGGAGTAAACATCCTTGAACGCGCATTTTTCGTTGGTGTTCGGCACAAACCAGGTGGTCGGCCAAGTCGGGTCTGTCCGCTTGTCGAGCTTGTCGTGGATTTCATCCGGCAGAATAACCGTGTACCCTTCTGCCAGTTGCAGCACGGGGCCGATGCCGTCAATAAGGTTGAAGCGGATCATGGTCACCGGCATCTGCGCCCTTGTTTTAAACTGGGAGGAATACCCGCCGCCCCTGAAATAGCCGGTGTCCGCCGGGCACCATTCGGTGACGGAAAGCATCGCTTCAATATCTTTATCGCTGACATCCCACCATTTTTTGATAACCGCGTTGCCTTGAGCATCTTTGGACATACCGGTCGCATCCAACGCCGCGGCACCGGAATTGATGAGGTGGATAAAGCCGCCTGCCGCGATCCCGTCCGGTTTTACACCGGTGACGCGCTCGACCGCTTCCGGGCTCCAATAGGTACGAACATCCGCAAATACGCTCGCAGTACCGGTCAGCAGTTTGCCCGCAAGCATGGAAAGCCCGTTGAGCCCGTCATTTTCTGTAGCGAAGACGAGCGGCTCTTTTTTGCCGTTCCAATCAAAAGACGAGTTGAGAATTGCCTCGGTAAAGTCGCAGTTCGGCATGAAGTCCGTCCATTGCCTTTGTCCCTGGAAGCCGCCCAATATGGCATTGCGCCCGAGTGCTTCCTCGTGCCAGCCGTCTTTCGGACCGGCGTGTTCCGCTTCGGCGCCTTGGGGCTTGACATTGTTCAGTTTTTCATTGCCGACAAGAATGTCGCGGCAGATGAGTGTCATTTTAACAACAAATTCCCATTCCCAATCTTTACGCTCACGGGAGGAAGGCACGGCGTTTTTATCAAAGCCCTCCGGGCAGTTCTTTTTCACCCAGGCAAACGCTTTTTCATATTCTTCATGGTCATAGATACCAAGTTCCACCCTGCGGGTCACCTCGACCATATCGACCCACTCCGCGCGAATGCCGAAATACTTCTGCATAAACGCCGCGTCGCAGATGGAGCCGGCGATGCCCATGGAAACGGCACCGATACCGACATAAGATTTGCCTCTGATTTGCCCGACAGCCGCTGCGCTGCGCGCGAACCGGAGGATTTTTTCCTCCACATCGGCGGGGATGGAATTGTCGTTCAAATCCTGCACATCTCTGCCGTAGATTGAAAACGCAGGCAAGCCTTTTTGCGCGTGCGCCGCCATAACAGCCGCCAGATACACGGCGCCCGGGCGCTCTGTGCCGTTAAAACCCCAAACAGCCTTTACGGTCAGCGGATCCATATCCATTGTTTCGCTGCCGTAGCACCAGCACGGGGTGACGGAAAGCGTCGCGCAGACATTCTGCGTGGCAAAAAACTCGGCGCACTTGGCCGCTTCCGCCCCGCCCCCGATGGTGCAGGGAGAAATTACGCACTCAAAAGGAGTACCGTCGGTATAAAAAACATTTGCCTCAATAAGCTCTTTCGCCGCTTTGGCCATTGCCTGCGTTTTTTCCTCAAGTCCCTCGCGCACACCGCCCCAGCGCCCGTCAATAATCGGTCGGATTCCTATTTTTGCTCTAAACATACTATCGTCCTTTCAAAATATAATGTATTTTAATTGATCACTTTCAGCGCTCTTTCATACGCTTCTTTCCATTTTTCCGACTCTTTCGGCAGGTATTCTTTGACACCCTCGCTCCTTGCGACAATCTCCCTTGCCTTCGCAATGCTCTCAATCTCGCCTGTCGCCAACAGCTGCACCACTATATTGCCGAGCACCGTTGCCTCGATGGGACCCGCTAAAACCTTGCGGCCGCAGGAATTCGCCGTCATTTGGCACAGCAGCGTGTCCTTCGTTCCGCCGCCGATGACATGGATAGCTGAATAATCTTTGCCTGTGCAGTCCATCAATTTTTCAAAGGTCAGACGGTATTTCATTGCGAGGCTTTCATAGATGCAGCGGACAACTTCACCCACACTCTGTGGAACAGGCTGCCCGGTGTTTTGGCAGTAGGCCCGCACCCGCTCGGGGATGTTGCCGTGGGGCAGAAACTCGGGGGCATCGGGGTTGATGAAGCACTTGAACGGCTCTGCCTCCAATGCCAGCCGCTCCAAATCGGCGTAACTGTAGTCGTTGCCGTGCCGGTTCCAATGGCGTCGGCTTTCCTGAATCAGCCACAGGCCGATGATATTTTTGAGAAAGCCGATGGAATAACCATAGCCGCCCTCGTTGGTCACATTCATGTGGATTGCTTTTTCGTTGATAATGGGTTCATCGAGTTCTGTGCCGAACAGTGACCAGGTGCCGCTGCTGATAAAAGCAAAGTCCTTTTCCGCACTGGGGATAGCGGTCAGCGCCGCCTGCGTGTCGTGCCCGCAGACGGAAATCACCGGCACCGGCGCAACCCCGCACTCTTCACACACACCGCCGCTCAACAGCGCCGCTACGGTGCCGGAGGGAACAATTTCATTCAAAAGCCTATCCGGTATGCCGAGTTTCTCCAGTACGGTACCGGACCAACCGCGTGTTGCTAAATCCACCATCTGCGAGGTAGTGGCGATGGAATACTCGGTCACCTTTTTCCCCGTTAACATGTAGGTGAAAAGGTCGGGCATAAACAAAAGTTTATCCGCGCGTTCGAGCATATGCGGACGATATTTTTTCAGCGCAAGCAACTGGAAAACGGTGTTGAGTTCCATAAACTGAATGCCGGTGATGCCATACAGTTCCTCGCGGGGAATGAGTTTGAACGCTTCTTCCAAAATCCCGTTTGTGCGCCGGTCGCGGTAATGAATCGGATTTTCCAGCAGACAGCCGAACTCGTCAATCAAGCCGAAATCGACCCCCCAGGTGTCGACACCAATACTGTCAAACCCGCCGGCGTTTTTCGCTTTTATGATACCCTGCTTCACCTCGTGAAAAAGCCGCAATATATCCCAATAGATGGTGCCCTGCACCTCCACCGGGTCGTTGGTAAACCGGTGAACCTCCTCCAGGGTGATTTTATCCCCGTCATAAATCCCGATGATCGCCCGTCCGCTCGACGCCCCGAAATCAAAGGCGAGCACTCTTTTTGATACTGCCATATATTGTTCCTCCGTCGATTGTGGAACGAATCCCCCTCCGGCTGACGCCGGTTTCCCCCTTTAACAAGGGGGATAAGGACTCTCCCGAATTACCTCCCTTGATAGGGAG
>CAZTCR010000055.1:0-15437 GCA_964612185.1 uncultured Eubacteriales bacterium | reverse complement strand
ACCATAATTTGAAAGGCATGTAAACAACAATAGAAATAGAGCGGGTGACCGCTCTATGGGTGTTCATTTATGAAACAGAATCCTCAGCTTTTCCTTGCTGCCCTCGTGCCCGTCCGTTGTAGGGGGCGGGTTTTTGTCCCGTGGCTGCGCGTCCAACCTCGCCTCCCTTGTTAAAGGGAGGGGGACCGCCGCGGCGGTGGGGGGATTGCGTTCCCCCGTCACACACTCCCCATAATATTCAGCAAACTCTGATAACTATCCACATCATGGTATTTTACCTTGCTGGTAGAAATCTCGTTAAACAACCGTTTCGCGCAGCTTATTTTCGCCTGTTCAATCGGCCGCAAATCAAGGCTGCTCATGGAGCCTTTTGTTTCCGCAATAAAATAGATATGTTTAACCGAACCTTCAAAAAAAGCTATCGCCCAGTCCGGCGAATAATTGCCGACCGGTGTGGGTATTGCAAAACCCTTCGGCAGCTTGGCATAGACACATACCTCGGTTGCGCTGTCCAGCTCCTGCGCAAACCGGCGCTCCACACTTTGATCCGCCGTGCCGTCGGTGAAAACAAAATCCTGAATGTGCTTTGTTGCCCGGAAGGCCTTGTCAAAATCCTGCCCGTGCTTTTCGGCGGTGAAAATATCGCTGTCATATTTACCGTCGAGTTGATTGTAGCTGATATGCTCAACAATCATCGTCGCCTTTTGTTCCTTAATCAGCTTGATGGCTTTGTTGATGAATTCTTCCGGGTTATTCCTGAACATGGCAAAAATATAATCTTTTAGCCCTTGCAGGATAGCGACAACCGTCTTTCTAGTGAGCGTTGTGCCTTCCGCGATTTTCCCGACCAAATCGTATTTTATTTGGCTGGCTTGCGCGTGTGCCAGGGCTTTGGTTTTCGTCTTGGTGGGACCAAAACTGGTGTTGTCTTCAATTTCTTCTTCTTTCAATACATCCTTTTGCGATGCGATCGTTTCCGTGTACAGCAGTTCGGAAACAAACATTTTATCGTTGATGTGCGCAACAGCCTTTGTTATGAGCTCATTTGAATCAAACTCAACCGTGTAGGCGTATTTGTGGTTGATATAGTTCCAGAGCGTTTGAAACTCCTGTTTCAAGAAATTTTCGTTGAGCTTGTTTTCGGTAATCTTTGTTTTGTTAGCATCTTCCACCATGTTCGCAAGAACCCTGTCATCAAACACGCCTTGAATCAATTCGTGTATCCCGTCTGCAAGCTCGGTGAGTTCCAGCGGCAGCGGTTGGAGGCAGTTGTTTTCCAAATCGGTTCGGTAATTGTCGGTCACATTGTCCTTGTTGTCTACATAGTCGTTTTTGACAAGATAGCGGTAAATATCCCTTGCCTGCTCATCATTGATTACAACGGTTGCATCGCCTGCGGCAATACATTTGCCCATAAAATACTCAAAGGTAGCCTTCGACGGCCTGTCGTACAGCACCTCTTTAATCTGGCTTTGCAACTCCGTCACAAACTTTTTATAGCTCTCGCTCGCGATAACGGTGAGCTTGTTGATTTTATGCACCGTATCCCCGCAGGTTTCGGCGTCCATCCTGTCCCCGCTGCTGTTGACGCAAATACGCAGACCGCGCCCGACTTCCTGCCGTTTGCCGGTGGTGCTGTCGCTGTGCTTGAGGGTGCAAATCTGGAATACATTGGGGTTGTCCCACCCTTCGCGCAGGGCGGAGTGGGAGAAAATGAACCGTGTCGGTTCCTCAAAGCTCAGCAGGCGCTCCTTGTTTTTCAAAATCAAATCATAGGCGGAAATATCGTCGCTCTCGTCGGAATTCCGCTTGGTTGCACTGTTGATGAATCTGCCGGTTTTGTCGATGCTGAAATAGCCCTTGTGGGTATCTTTCACTTCAATGCTTTTTAAGTATTTGATATACGGCGTATCTTCCAGCGTGATGTACTCATTAAAAACGCTGATATATTCCTGCTCAAACATATCACCGTATTCGGAGTTGATTTCGTCCCCCGCGTCGTTATATTGCCTATATTTCGCGACTTCGTCGATAAAGAAAAGGGACAGCGTCTTAATCCCGGCGTTAAACAGCTTTTCTTCTTTTTCAAAGTGGGACACGATGGTTTCACGGATTTGGATGCGGCGCATATCCCGCTCGGATATATCCCCTACCACATCGCCCCGCATGATGGTCTCGCCGTTGGTAAAGGTGACGGTGCCTTTTACCGGGTCAACTTCCGCTATTGCGTAGCCTTTATACTGCTCCAATGGCGGCATGTTCTTACCGGCAGACAAATAATAAAGATTGTCGGAAACGCCAAGTATGCGCGCTTCGCGGTTAATCGAGTTTTGATAGTTGATTTCAAATTCAATTTTTGCCATCGGCGGTTTTTTAGCCGAGACAATGATATTTTCCAGATACAGGTATTTGTCCGTACCCCGGAAGTTTTTCACTTCAAAACCCTTGACCTCAATCTTTTTAACCAGCCGCTTGTTGTAGGCGTCCAAAGCGTCCAGCACATATACCATATTGTTCTGCTTGGCAAGTGTTGCGGAATAGTTCAGGCAAAACAGCGGGTTGAACTCTTTCAGCGATGTCTGTGTTGCTGCGCCGCCCATCTTCTGCGGTTCGTCCAGAATAACAACCGGGTTGTTCGCCTTAATAACATCTATCGGCCGCCTTGAGCCGAACTCATCCAGTTTTTCATATATCCGCCTTGCATCCGCGCCGCGGGTATTGAAGGCTTGTATATTGATGATCATCACATTAATGCCGGCGCTGCTGCTATAGTTGTCAATCTCGGTCAAATTCTTGCTGCTGTAAATAAAGAACCGTGCTTTTTTGCCATAATGCTCCATAAAGTGTTCCTGCGTCATTTCAAAGGACTTTTTAACGCCCTCGCGAATAGCGATTGAAGGCACCACCACAATGAACTTGTTCCAGCCGTAAAGCTTATTCATTTCAAATATCGTTTTGATATAAACATAGGTTTTGCCCGTGCCCGTTTCCATTTCAATATCCAAGCTGCAGCGCCCCAAATGCTCCACAAGCGCGTTTGACTGCTTGATATTGTTTTTTCGCTGGATGTCTTTGATGTTTTTCAGGATATCCTTGTCTTCCAAAACAATGTCGGCGTTGCCGAAGCCCAGCTTTGCGTCTTCCGCAAAGGTTTCGACATTATTGAAGGTTATCTGCGTATCTTTTTTCGCTATCCCGATATCCCGGACATATTTAACCCTGCCGATGTAGGGTTGACCGGCAAAGACATTGACGACGCTGTTGACGGCGTCGGTTTGGTATTGTTGGATTTTAAAGTTAAACTTCATCGTTTTCCCCCGGCAAATCAAACAAAGACAACTGTGTTTCAATTGAAGGCAATTTATTTATGATATCATTATATAAAGTCTGGGTTTTCTCAGGACATCTTAAAAGCAACTCATTCAATTCGATCATTTTGTTAAGAGTAATAAATTGTTTTTCGGATAGAAAATACACTAACACCTTTTTGTTGAAACTAATCAGATTGATGATATTACTTAAAGTCCCCTTGCTCTCTCCGTTCCAAATCATAAAGCCATGGTCTGCATCTTTAGCCATTGCCATATCTTTTTGTTGAAAGAAATCAAAACCCCTTAAGCCCTTTTCAACTTCCACACTTTCAACTTTCCATTTACCTAAATTGTTTCTCGTTTTACCGGCAGATGAATACACAATCACATTTTCGTAATGTGATTTGGAATAATATTCCTGAACGGCTTTATCAATGCCATTAGCATCGCCGACTAATACAGTAATACCCTTATCTATTAATGTTTTTAGCCTTGTTTCAACATCTGTATTAAGTTTTGAAACAGCTCGTGGTCCTGCAATGAATACTTTCATCTTATCCCCTTGTTTTTGTCATAGTAAATACAAATATGTTTTTAATTAATGGATGGTATCTTAAGACTCTTACACATTCATTTAGTGTCGCACCGGTATCATATATATCATCAATGATTAAAATATTAAGCTCCTTATCTGCGTTGATATTGCAAATTATTTTACCCTCAATATTTCTTTGACCAAGAGGTGCATTCTTTTGTTGATCTGAACTGATCTTTCCCAAAGCATTTAATTCGTATGGGATATCATAATACTCTGCAATTGCGCCTGCAATCTCAAATACCGGTTGATATGCCCTGTCTTTTAATGTTGGCGGAGCCGGAATTATCATATTGACTGTTTCCATCGCAGGCCATTCATCTAAAAAAAATCTCGCCAGTATCAAAATTTTATTAACTGTATCTTGCCCTCGGTTTTTTAAAAGAAATACCTGCTCACCTATTACTGATCTATCAGTATCAAATACCATATGCCCAAATGCATCTTCTCCTATAGGCACACTCCTAATAGAATGTAGATCTAAAGCCCAGCCTTCATCCCAGTTTCCTATAAGTTGTATAGGATGGATAAGAGAATTATCTTTCATTTTTACAGCACCTTCCTTACCGTCGTCGGGCTATATGTTGCGAAAATCTGCTCAAAGTTGGTTGCGACGCTGTCGGCGGCAATCCCGCTGTCGCGGAAAACGGCGTAATAGGGTTTTTGTTTTGCAGTTGCCGTTACCACTTCATCGCTCACATTTTTGTCAAAGCAGGCAATCAGGTAGTTTTCCGCAACGGCAAACACCTTTTTACCGGCAATCATTTTTTCTTCGATTTTGCTGGAGAGCGGCACACCCAAATCAAGCATGATTTGGAACAGCAAATCCTCCGGTGTTCTGTCGTCTTTAAAATTGTCTTCCAATCCGCTCAGCAGGTTTTGCGTGTATTCCGAAGGGTTGTAATAAATGTCTTTCATGTTGGTTGAGTCAACTTTAAGCACACGGAAACCGATGTCAAGGTTTGTCGCAGTCAATCCTGCTTCATCTTTGATTTTTTTGCCTGCTCGACGGATGCGCTCTTTGCCAATTTCACAGATATTTTTGTAACCTGCTTTGTAAGCTTCGGATTTTTCATCTGTTTCTTCCGGGAGCTGAACCATAATAAATCTTCGGCTACTACTATCTTCTGCATTAAGCTGCATTACTGCATGTGCAGTTGTGGCAGAACCGGAGAAGAAGTCAAGGATTAATGAATCTTTTTCTGAAACAAATCCTAAAAGTCGTTTTATTAGCAGTTCTGATTTTGGATGGTCAAATATATTGTTGCCAATAATACTTTCTAATGCTTTTGTTGCTCGCCTGCCATCTTCATAATATACGCTGTTAAGACGGTCTTCAGCCGTTGTCAAATACTTTTTTGAGCATACAACATATTCGTGGGTTGAGCCAAAATGAATTTCATCATTTGCTAATCTTCGTTTCATTTCAATTTCTCTGGGTGAATAACCTCCCGCTGGTGCTTTACAAATTTGCTTTGTAATAGGATGTATTACAAAATCATGTTTTGGACCTTTTCTTTGTGGGTCGCTTATATCAGCAGCAAAATATGGCCCTTTTATATCAACAAACTTATAATGCTTTAAGGCGCTATATTTATCATTCTTAATTATTTCTAACCATTGCCTTTGAACGGCTTCTAATGAATTATAATTTTCTTTGATCTTGTTGTATTCATACATCATCTCGTCTACAAGTGGATGTTTCGTCCTCCATTTTCCACTTTCATTCTGTATGAAGAGGTTTTTTACATAACAAAGCACATATTCATGATTAATTGCAATAAAACGCGGGTCGTTTTTTTGAGTTGTTTGCCATACAATTTGACCAACAAAATTGTCACATCCCAAGATATCATCACAAATTTTCTTTAAATTCTCGACTTCATTGTCATCGATACTGATAAATATAACTCCATCGTCTGAGAGTAAATCCTTTGCTAACTTCAATCGCGGATAAATCATGTTCAGCCAGTCTGTATGAAACCGCCCGTTACTCTCAGTATTCTGAACAAGGCGGTTTTCGTCTTCATCAAACTGACCGCTATTCGTCAAATATTCATCGGTGCTTTGAGCAAAATCATCTTCATAAACAAAGTCGTTGCCGGTATTGTAAGGCGGGTCAATGTATATCATTTTAACTTTACCGAGATAAGTTTCCTGCAACAGCTTCAACACATCAAGGTTGTCGCCCTCAATGTAAAGATTTTCGGTTGTATCAAATTCAACGCTTTCTTCCCGGCAAGGGCGCAGGGTTTTGGCGATGGGCGCGTTGGCAAGCAAGATGGACTTTTTCTTATCCGGCCAAGTGAATTGATAGCGTTCTTCATTGCCTTCAACAACAACATTCGAAAGCTCTTGTTTGAGAATATCAAAATCAATAGCCCGCTCTATAATTGGTGAGCCGTCATCGTTATAACCTTTGATTGTTTCAGTCAACGCATTCGGGAACAGCTTCCCGATTTTTTCAACATTTTCGTCAACTTTGTTAGGTGTGTGCATTTTAAGTTTGTCCATTATTTGTATCCTCCTCAGAAGCTATTTGTTCAGCATTAATTCCCATCATCATATTGTAATGTGAGATTTGATGACATTTTTCAAATATTTTTTTAAATACAGATAAATATCTATCCACACTTTCATTGTCTAATGGGGAAAAATAATAATCGTCAAACGCACTATGAGATCCATCGTGTATCCATGAACAAAGAGCTTTGCATGTTATCTTCTCTTCCCCAGAAAAATTTTTATATAAATCTTCCAATGGGATTCCACCTAGTAATTTAAAGTAGTTTTCAAGTATTCTGCGAAGTGTGTTCTGGATAGTTGCATTATTACGACTGTTTTTTCGGACTTCATCCCAAAGTAGTTCATAGGATGTTTTGATGGGATTGTTTACCTGCTTTTCAACAATTGAATTGGTTCCTTGTTTCATAACTAACCAAAAACTTTCTTCTCTTAATGTGCTATTTTTATCACGTCTACTATTAAAAGTTATTTCTTTGTGGAAGTAAATGTTGTGTGTTAGAACAAATATTTGTTTAATTGTACCCTTGTTCTCACGAACATCATCAAACAGCTCTTTGATTAAGCTACTGATGATGAACAAAATATCACTATCAAGACTAGAAACAGGATCATCAAATACAACTATCTTTTCTGCGGTCATACCACTTTCAGAATGGCTACCTTTAAGCAAATAATAAAAGTATAGGAATGTCACGAAGTTTTTTTCGCCTTCACTCAAAGTGTTTTGGGCTTCTGACCCGTTTTCACGAACTATCTGATATGTTTTACCATCTTCACCCTTTGCCAAGCTAAAACTCTTGAAACCAAAAGATGATAGAAGCCCGTTAATTCCATCAAGAGTAGGTTGTATGCTTGTAACTTGCTTCTCTAATTCCCTTAGCTCTCCGTCTTTTTCATTTTTTTCAGTTTGTCTTGTAAAGATTTGTTTATTCAAACTGTTTATAGCATCATTGAGATTTCTTTTCTTTTGATTATATTCTGTAATTTCTGTTTTTAATTCTTCAACAATGAACCTCCAAACCTGGTTAGTTAACAACTTCCTCTCATTTGTAAGATTACTTACAATTGAATTATGTTCGTCAATCTTTACATTCGCTGCTACAATAAGCTCGGTAATTTCATCCAGCACATTTTTTAATGAGTCAAGTTTTACATGTAGGCTTGCTTCTTTCTTTTTCTGTTCAAGTCGCTGATTATTAACCAATATTAAGGTATCGAGGATTTGTTTCTTATTTTTCAACTTTTCAACATCAAGAAAATCCGATGGTGAATCTATGTACCCTTGGACTTGTACTTGAAGATAGCCGGCATCACTTGTGTAATCAGCAATAAGTTTGTTTATTGCAGCATTATCTTTCTCAAAAGCTTCATCAAAATATTCGTTCAAATTATCAGCAAAGCTTTGATTTGTTATCTGTTGGCAGAAAGGGCAAATGCCATCATTTAATTCATAATACGATAACCCTTGACGAACCCAATCGCTGTTACCAAGCTTATTTATAATTGCGGCAATATCGACATCTTCCTTGCCAATTACTTGCTTTTTCAAAATTGGATTCTGCTCATGCGCAAGAAGATTGTCAGTTTCAGGCAAAACAATTATTTGTGCCGAAACAGGATTTCCAGAAAAGATTTTTTCTGCCTTATACTCAAGTTCTGTGACTGACAAAATTTCAGATGCATTATTTGTTGACTCGGCAATTACCTTATCCTTGAACTTCCCTTTATCATTTCTGTAACCTTCCAAACCACCCGACAATTTTGCGTCATGTCTTTGCTTTTGAACCCAGAACTTGTCGCGGTAATATGCTTCCAATTGTAACAGTTCATTCTGCTTTCCGCCATTACCATCGTCACCATTAAGAGTATTATTCATACGTGTAATATTATCGTTCAAAACATCTATTTCATGTTTTTTGTCTTCAATTTTCTGTATGGTATCTGTTGCCTGTTCACCTAAAGTAAACACACCTTTAAGTTTGCTCTGTGAATTAAAATTTCTTTCAACAAAGTCACGATTATAAACACGAGTTTCAAGCTGAATGCTGTTCTCCCAATTGATTCTACAATTTGGAAACTGTGTATTATCGGCAAGAATTTTACTTATGGTAGTCTTTCCTGTCCCATTTGCACCAAAGAAGAAGTTGAACTTTCTAAGATCATCAACTGGTTGTAAAACACAACCAAATGGCACTGTATTACAAATATCAATTTTAGCAATCATTTTTCTGCTCCTTCCCTAGGCGGTGTATTTCATTCACCAACTCAAATTTCTTCTTCGGTGTCTTTTCATTCTGCGCCAGTTTTTCCAGTCTCGCGATTTCTCTTTTCAGCCGCTCCGTCTGCTCATGCTTTTCTATTGTTTCGTTTAAATCCTCGCCAAGCCCAATTACTATCCCGCTGATTTGCGCAACAAAGTTTTTCCAAACATCATCCAAATTCATGCCGGTTACGGCAAGGTTTTGGTTTTGCACCTGCCGCCAATGATTTTTATAAAGCTTGTTGTGGAAAACGGCAAGCTGTGCAGATTCCTCAAACCTTATAATAAAAAGGATTTTATGCTTGTTCTTCCGCGCGATGGTTTCGATTGTTTTATAGTCAAAATCCTGCTTTTTGAGTTCAACGGACAGCACGAGTATTTCACCGAGTTCTTTGCCTTTGGCGATGTTATAGGTGGACGGTGCGAGCTTGTTCAGCAGAATGATGCGCTTAATGTCCGACACGAATTTTTCTTTTATACCGGTGCTCAAAGCAAGGTTGCGGTAAAACGCCTCTTTGGGCATCGGTTTGTTTATTTCGGTTGATTTGGGAAAAACAATCAAACAAATGCACCTGCCCTTTCCATTCGCGGGCGAACAATGTTCGCCCCTACTCGGACGAACGCCGCCTCTACACACGGACGAACACAGTTCGCCCCTACATTTAATTTGAAATAACGATGAAACAAATCAACTCAAAATCATCCAGCCCGGAAATCGCATTGGTCAAAAAGCTCGTTTCGCCTTCGCTGAAAAAGCTGTCAATATCCTTCTGCTCCTTCACATGGATAACAGAGCCGATAGCCTCCCCGAGCAGGTCGGAATATTTGCTCATTTTTTTGCCGTCATCGGTCGCAAGGTTAAACCGGCGGCAAAGCTCCCCTTCGGGCTGCGTTCTGCCTTTGCAGACGAGGCGCAAAATATCCAGCGTCTTTTTGGGTTCCAGATGGTTGGATACTATTTCGCCCCCGTCTGAGATATAGACCATATAAAACGGATGCAGCCTGTTTTGATTATCGGCATTCACGCCGTTGTTGATGTTCTTGAGGATGTAGACCACACCCGGCGGAATATCCGCGCCCTGCGCGGGGACTACGGTGTGCAGACCGAACGGTGTCCTGTCCAAATCCGGGTTTTCTTTGATGTAGCTGAGTAAATCGAGGCGGAATTCGTTGAGCCCCAAATCCATGATAGAGATACCGCTGCTCATTTCCTCAATATCCACCACTTCTTTTTGCAGCCGTTCAAGCTGCTGCTTGCGGTATTCCAAATCACCCTTTTCGTCGTCAATCGGATTGTCGTCCCCGGTGGCAGTCATAACGGTTACGCGCATTCTCGATTCCACGCGAGATTTCAATTTGATGTATTCATCAAGGTCTAAATCAGGCCAGAAGTTGACGAGTTGAATCACCTTGTTTTTGCTGCCGATACGGTCAATGCGCCCGAACCGCTGGATGATGCGCACGGGGTTCCAATGGATATCGTAATTGATCAAAAAGTCGCAGTCCTGCAAATTCTGCCCTTCGGATATGCAGTCGGTCGCGATGAGCATATCAATCTCCGCTTTTTCGTCCGGCAGAATCAGGTGTTTGTCTTTTGACAAGGGGGAAAAACAGGTGAGGATAGTGTTCAGGTCGGTATGCAGTTTCGGCACCGTGGTTTTGCTGCCGACGGAACCGGTGACCATTGAGGTGTGCAGGGCAAACTCTTTTCTCATCAGTTTGCCGACATGCTCATACAGGTATTCGGCCGTATCGGAAAAAGCGGTGAATATGATGATTTTCTTGTTGCCGTCGTTTATAGGGCAGGCGAGCTTTTTGCGTATGGTATCGGCAAGCACATCGAGCTTGTTGTCCTCCACGGGGGTGATGGCATTCATCCTGCCGAGCAGGTCCGCAAGTACTTCAAGGTCATGGGTCAGTTTTTTCTGCCAGGTGATATGGTCCATATCGGCAAGGCTGATTTTAACTTTTTTACCAACGGTGAAGAGGTCATTGTTCTGGTCGTCTAAGTCAAAGTCATCCTCGCTGATTTCACGGAGCTCCAGTATCTTGTTCGGGTCGTAATGCTCAATTTCATACAGGGTGTCCGTAATTAGCTTCAGTACCCGCTGAACCGTCAGGCGGAAGGCGTAGACAGAGCTTTCCAGCCGCTTTAACAGATTGATGCGCATGAGTATCATAATGCCGCGCTCACGGTCAATCTGCTTGAAGCGGACATTTTCCATATCTCTGCCGTACTTGGCTTCGTACTTGTCCGATTTGCTCGGCAGAATGTATTCCGACGGGGTGTAGATGCTCATATTCAGGGCGGAAAGCTTCTTATAAATTTCATTGTAAGTAATCGCGCCCGGCAGGGTAGTCAGCTCACACCGCAGGGAAATAGGCTTGAGCCTTTCGGGGAAAGTGCCGATATCCGCCGTGTCGTAATACTTAACAATATGCCTGCGGGAGCGGGCGATCGTCACACTGTCCAGCAATTCAAAAAAGTCAAAATCCAGCATCTTGAGCAGATTATCCGTTGTGCGGTCCGCTGCCTGAAATTCGCTCCATTTATTGAAGGCTCTTTGTGCAAGCCGAAAAACAACATCAATGCTGTTTTTGGTATTCAGCATCGCATTGATATTTTCCTCATTGCCTTCATACGCCAAGGCAAGCTGGTTTTTCAAATCCGTAAATTGGTTGTTCACCGGTGTGGCGGAAAGCATCAGTACTTTCGTTTTAACGCCTTTACGAATTACCTGATTTAAAAGCCTTAAGTAACGGTTTTCTTTATCGCTGAATTCACCGTAAACCTGCCCGCCATTGCGAAAATTGTGCGATTCATCGATAATCACCAAATCGTAGTTGCTCCAATTGATTCTGTCCAGCGGGATGCCGTTGGAGTAGCCGCGCGTCCGGGATAAATCGGTGTGATATAAAACATCATACCGCAGGCGGTCGGAGGCAATGGGGTTGTTAAGTAGATTCAGTTTAAAAGTGTTCCAGTTATCGTTTAGTTTTTTAGGGCACAGCACCAATACGGTTTTGTTGCGCATCTCATAATACTTGATAACCCCGAGCGCGGTGAAAGTTTTGCCCAAACCGACGCTGTCCGCCAGAATACAGCCGTTGTATTTTTCCAGCTTGTTGATAATGGCAAGCGCGGCGTCTTTTTGGAAGTTATAAAGCATTTTCCAAATGGCGCTTTCCTTGAAGCCGGTTGCCTCGTTGGGCAGGACATCTTCGGAGATATCCTCAAGAAACTCGCTGAAAATATTGTAGAGCGTTAAAAAATAGATGAATTCGGCCGGGTTTTCACGGTAAACGGTTGAAATGTTTTCAATAACTTCTTCCGTAACATCATGCAGTTTTTCCCGGTCGTGCCAAATGGTGTTAAAAATCTTAAAGTACTCGTCACTGAACGGTGCCTCAAATTTGTTGACCATGTTGTAAATATTGTTACCTTTTTCACAGCCGATATCTACGGTAGTAAACCCATTAACCGGCATATAAGTCAGGCGGTCATCACTGTTTTGCACATTGATAAAACCGCCCATGTTTTCCTGCGTGATATTTGATTTAAAGGTTGCCTTTTGGCGCACCCATTCAGCGCACTCGATAGCGATGGCCTTTTGTGTCATTTGGTTGCGGAGCTTGAGTTCAAACTCCGTGCCGTAAAGGCTCTTTTCGCGGTTGAGCTGCGGGATATAAAATTCCCGCTTTTCTTTCTTGGCTTTTTCCGTGGTGAAAGACGGTGAAGTGAAAATAAATTTGAGTTCGTCAATATCCTTTAGCTGTGCCTTTAACTCCTGAAAAGCATAGATAGAAAAATAAGATGCCGCAATCGCAACCTTACTGTTTTTTTGCATGGTCACGGCAAGGTCGTCCTTGAGCAGTTCGTTGACATTGTCAATTATTTTCAATTCTGTTTCACCTCAGTTATACAGTTATAACATGGGTCACATTAACTTTTATATAGTAGCACATATTATTAATGATTTCCATGAAATAAATTAAAATGTTCCTTGTATTGGTACAAATATTGCTGAATTTTGGGTGGAGTCCTATTTACGGGACAAGGAACGGCAATCCCCATGTCATTAACAAATGACACTACCGCCTGCGGGCGAAACCGCGGACGCACGCAGTGCGCCCCTACAATACGGGGCGGAAGACCCGCCCCCTACAACGGGGATTCCAATCGTTGCATATATTGCAACAGTTCAAAACAGCGATTCTTCAACCTTGGCTCGCCTTTGGAAGGAGAGCTGTCGCCGGATGGCGACTGAGAGGTAGAATAACGCGGAACAACACAGGGGTTGTTCCCTACAACGGGGGTTTCAATTCAGTGTTCGCCTATATTAGGAAATTCCCCTAATAGGGGAAATGTCGCAAAGCGACAAAAGGGGGGTTCCCGTTATCGGAGAAAAAGCTGACGCCGCAGGCGGCTGAGAGATAGAAAAAAAGAGCGAACTCTCATCCGCTCCCATGCTTTATAATAGTATGCTATCTATAAGGCTCTCTTTTTAACCGCAACCAACCCATAAAACTTCCCCGCAAAGTCCATCACCGCACCGGTTTCAAAACCGAGGCTGTTCAACAGGTCTGCGGTCTCCTCCTGCCCGATGCGGTGCTCCGCCGGCGGGCCCATATCGGCGTTTTCCTTGTGCCATTCAATAACAGCAATTTTGCCGTTTAATGTCAATATGCGGTTAATCTCCCGGATAAACTTTGACTTGTCCTCAATTTCGTGCAGCACATTCACCATCAGGGCGAAGGTGACCAATGCGTCTTGTAGCTTTAAATCGTATTCGTCTGTTAAAACGGCTTCTATATTTTGCACACCGGCTTCATTTGCCCGCCTAAGTGTTTCCGTGAGCATTTCCGCGGAGGTGTCCAGCGCGTAGACTTTGTTTATGCCGGCAATAAACTGTGCAGCAGGGACGGTGAAATAGCCGACGCCGCAGCCGATATCGGCAACAGTGTCAGCAGGGCTCAGACCTAGCTTTTCAAGCGTCGGCAGCGGCGGCAGATTTTGCCTGCGCCACTCGGTATCCAGTTTTTTCATATCTTTCGCTTCAAATTTATGCGGCATATATAAGACCTGCTTTCATTCTGCCTCAACCGGCTCAAAATACAGTTTTGCCCTTTCCTCTCTCATCTGCGCGAGTTCCATACGCATCTTTTCACGCTTG
The DNA here is from genome assembly GCA_964612185.1 of uncultured Eubacteriales bacterium. GTDB lineage: Bacteria > Bacillota > Clostridia > Oscillospirales > Acutalibacteraceae > UBA1447. The sequence continues at coordinate 1,571 of CAZTCR010000055.1, read as the reverse complement.
TCGCCCCAAAGGGAGTAGAAAAGCCAGGGAATTAAACCCAGTAATCCGAGCAAATGCGGGATAACGGCGAACATGGCAAAAATCCGGGCTTTCGTTTCGTCCGATTGCTCTCTTGCCCCCTGTTGATAGCCAACCTTGTTCAGCACAATCGCGCTCACGGAGGAACTCACAGCATTGCCGAATTTGCCGATAACGCCTGCTACCGCGCCGGTAGTGCCCTCCTGCCGGCTGCCGGTCTGCCATTCCATATAGTCCTGTACATCCGCGCCGAGCTCGCTGTTGACCACACCTTCCGCGCCGTCAATAAACGAATAGAGCGCCTGTACGACAATCACTGTGACGGCGAGCATCGGCAGATTATTTAAAAACCGCCGCCCGACGAGGAACAGAATAATCTTCATGATGGTCATATATGCTTTGAAACCGAAGAACATCTGCTTGGTGGAAAAGTGCTTAAAGAACCAGGGAATCAGCCCGAAGGACGCATATTTAATCACCGTGCCCATCGCGCCGCAGACCAGGGACATGGTTGCGGAACCCATGACATCGATGTAGAAGAAGTTGACATAAATTCCGCCGATACCGCCAAGGCAGCCCATCACGCCCGCCAAAACCTGCAGCAGCAGCGGTTTATTTTTGAAAACATATTTGACGCCCTGGAGTACAGGCGGCTGCTTGGGGATGAGGAAGACTCTTTCTTTCGTGCCGAAAAACGCGAACAGCGAGAGGATAGCGCCAAGCACCGCAACGCTCACACCGATGACCGCGAAACTGTTGGTGACAGATATTTTAATGACACCCGCCTTGCTCAAATCAATCATCGGGGCGATTATCAGGCTCGGCATGCCGCGGCCAAGCTCGTTTAAAAAGTTGGACGCGGCGAAGAGCTTGTTGCGCTCCGTCGGGTTCGGGGACATCAGCAGGGGCAGGTTGCCCTTGGGTACGCTGTTGATGGTGTTAAAGGTTTCCCACAAAAAATAGGTGGCAAACATATACACCACTTTGCGCATGTCCAGCAAACTGCCGCCGGGGAAGAAGACAGGCCCTAAAAAAAGCAGGCCGACGCAGATTGCCCAGGGAATCGGTGTAAAAAGCAGGTACGGCCGCGCCTTGCCGAAACGCGTACGGGTGCGGTCAAAAACGATACCCATCATCGGGTCGTTTACCGCGTCCCAAATGGTGACAACAAAATACATCAGGCTGATGTAGCGGTAATCAATGCGGAAAACACTCGTGAAAAAGTACATTAAAAAAGAGCCCATGTAGCCGCCGGCTAATGCCCCGCCAAAGTTGGACAGACCCAGCGCGCCGATCTCCCGCGTACCGAGAAAATTCCTCTTGAGTAAAAAACTCTTCCGGGCAGATTGGTCCGCTGCGGCCGGCGCGTTTATATCACTGCTGGCGTGAGCCAAATCAATCAACCCCTTTCCCTAAAATGTTTGATATCAATTTAACATATCAACCTTGTAAATGCAAATGTTGTTTTGCTGCGCTTCCTTGGAATGATATAAGGGTCATTCCCTCGTATATAATGTAACTACCAACTGACTACTTTGCATCGCTCGATTTGA
>CAZTCR010000054.1:0-15926 GCA_964612185.1 uncultured Eubacteriales bacterium | reverse complement strand
TTCGGACAGTCTGGCCAAAAAAGCAATCCTCCCCATTGGGGAGGGTTGCTTTTTTCTTGGTGGGATTCGAACCCTGAGAGGGTCGCAGGCCGTCAGTGCGAGGTCCGAACGGCTTTGCCGTGAGGATGCAATACGCGAGCCTACAAAGTGGCGAAGCGGACGGTCTTCCCTCCAAGCGCGCCAAAAATCCCTCAAGGTCATTTGACCTCGGGGGATTTTTCTTGGAGTGATTCGAACCCGACAGGGTTCGCGCCGTTTAGATAAGGTGCAAAAATGCCCTCTTTCGATAGGACGGATGGACGGCGTTAAAACGCCGACACGTGGTGTGACGGGGGATTCTTTCTCCGGATAGGTTTGTTGATGAAGAATTCTCCACCACCTTCGGTGGTCCCCCTCCTTTTGAAAGGAGGCTTTTTGCCGTGAGGATGCAATACGCGAGCCCACAGAGTGGTGAAGCGGACGGTCTTCCCTTCAAGCGCGCAAAACAATTATCCGGCTATACTAATATTCAATATTAGTATAGCCGAAAAATCGACAATCAACATGCAGAAGGAATATTTCAACCGTGTGGGATAATTCAAAAAATGATAGACAGTTACCGCCCTTTATGTTATAATAAGAAAAATATTGGCCGGAGGTAAATTTGTGAAAAAAGCATTAATGTCTTCCCTTTTGTTGGTCATCTTATTGGGACTCACCTTTGTGATCTCATCGGCGGAGGAGCCTACGGTACACACCGAAGGCGATTGGAAATATATAACACTTGCGGGCAATAACGCGCGCATCATTGACTACACAGGGCTGAACCCGGTCGAGGTGACGGTGCCGGGTACTTTGGGCGGTTTCACAGTGACGGAAATGGGCGGTCTGGACCAGTGGAATGGCGTCTTTGATTATAAGAGCACACTGACAAAAGTTACACTGCCCAACAGTATAAAGGAAATCGGGCGATGCTCGTTTTTTAAATGCTCGGGGCTAATGGAAATCAACCTTCCCGACAAACTGGAGACCATTGGGTACTATGCATTCTCCATGTGTACAAGCCTGCCGAACCTCACATTCCCCAATACAGTAAGCAGTTTTGGTCAGAATGCTTTTTCAGGATGCAAATTTACTGAGTTTACCGTGCCGCCGCTTGTCACAGAGATTCCGGAAGGCCTTCTTGCGGGCAATAGTACGCTACCCCAGATAAACTTGCCATACGGAATTCGCTCCATCGGCAAATGGGCGTTTAGTTCATGTACCGCACTGCCTGGGATCACAATTCCCAACAGTGTAACAGAAATAGGTGAACAGGCATTTAGGTCGTGCACATTTGTGGATATCGTGCTGCCAAACAACCTGACCATCATCAGCAGCGGGATGTTTGAATACTGCTCAAAACTGCAGAATGTAACGATTCCCGGCAGCGTGAAAACGATTGGCAGCGATGCATTCTTTAACTGTACATCGCTGAAAGAAATCACACTGCCCGAAGGGGTGCAGGAAATTGCATCAACAGCATTTAAAAGTTGTGAGAAGCTGGATTTAGTTTCTTTACCAAGCACATTGAAAACCATTGGCGATGAAGCCTTTCGCGATTGTACATCACTAAAGAATATAACATTTCCAACCGGAGTAAGCATTAAAAGATGCGCTTTTAAGAGTTCAGGCTTAACGGCTGTAACCATTCCGTCCGGCGTTGAATTGGTAGGTGCTGTATTTGAAGATTGCCAGGCTTTACAACAAGTTACGCTGCAGCCGGGTATGCAATCCTCAGGTACAGGCAATTTTTTTAAATGTACAGGTTTAAAAAGTCTTTCTATACCTGCGGGTGTGGACTTGGGTGAAAACATGTTCAGCAATTGCCTGGCCTTGGAGCAAGTAACGTTTCAGCCTGGTCTGACAGCCATCAGCGAAGGCTGCTTTTACCGCTGCACGGCGCTTAAAGATGTTGTACTGCCGGCAGGGGTTATTATTAAAACCAACGCTTTTGTATCCAGCGGGTTGACGAGCATCAATATCCCTGCCGACGCGGTGTTGGGAAAAGGTGCCTTCAGTTACTGCGCGGCTTTGCAGCAGGTAACGCTGCAGCCGGGTTCGGGCGGACAAATCGTCAGCGAGGACTGCTTTTATGGTTGTAATGCATTGACAAATATCACACTCCCTGCAGGGCTCAGCATACAGGAAGAAGCGTTTGCAAAAACCGGTCTTACAAGTATCAGCATCCCCGCCGACACAGCATTATCGAGAGCCGTATTCAAAGACTGCCTGTCTTTGGCACAAGTTACACTCCAGCCGGGTCTGCAAAGCATAAGCAAAGACTGTTTCAAGGGGTGCATGGCACTGAAAGGCGTTGACCTTCCGGCCGGGATAGAAATCCAAGAAAGTGCTTTCTCATACACGGGTCTTATGTCTTTAATTATCCCTGCCGATGCTGAATTGGGGTATGCCGCTTTTAGTTATTGCCCCTATCTGCAGCAAGTGACACTTCAACCGGGGCTGAAAGCATTGAGCACTAACTGTTTTATGGGTGCTAAATCACTTAACAGCATCGCGATTCCGGGCAGTGTAAAGGTTATCCCAAGCGGTGCTTTTGCAGGCTGCGGACTAACGCAGGTCAACTTAGAAGACGGGGTGACATCCATCCAGAGCAACGCCTTCCCGGGCTGTGCTTACCTGCACATGATACGTATTCCGCGCAGTGTCACCTACATAGCGCCCGGCGGCACAGAGGATGGATCGGGCCCCTTTGCCATGAGCAAGATGACTGTAATCTATGGCTACCTGAATTCCGTCGCGCATTTGGCAGCCCATAAGTATTCAATCCATTTTATCGATTTGGAAAGCGGCGAGCAGAATCCATTGCCAACTATAATTATTACAAGCACCCAAGACAATACGATCGGTTACCTTGGCAATATTATGTTGGAAGCCAACCTGGACGGCGTGATATGGAGCGCTGACAATATTTCTGTAAAGCTCGTTCCGAACGGCAATAAGGTTACCGTGTATTCCGTCAAGAACTTTGCAAAAACCGGCACTGTTACGATTACCGCCACCCTGGGAGATATAACCGCGAACTATGAAATTAAAATCAAACCAAACTTTTTACAGTGGCTGCAAATTATCTTCCTGTTTGGGTGGATTTGGATGTAGAATCTTGCTGTCATGCTATTTTCCGGCAGGAACAGCATTGTTTCGCAGTATCGACTGTTGGGTAAACATAAACGCCGGCTTAATGATAAGTTGGCAATACATTTGCGTGTCAATTTCAAGTATGAGTTAAAAGCAACCCGCCCGGCAGGGCAGGTTGCTTTTTTCTTCGATGCATTTGAACCCTGAGAGGGTCGCAGGCCAAATTCTATGACCTCTTAGATTCATGGTTGCTATGATACCTACGATACTCCGGTTGTTGTTGTTGGGCTTACTCCATCTTTAACAGGATTAACCCATTCTATTGAATATTCTTTTCCAATTGCTTTCCCAATATTTGCAACGTATTCTTCCAGCAATGTCTTTGCCCTCTGCTGAGCATTTTCAAGCAGTGCTGAATCTTTCGATGCTGCTAAAACCATATTTGCCTGTGCCTCCGAAAAAACTCTTGTTTGATCATCGGCGCTTATATCTGCAGATTTTTTAGCTACAATAAAAGACTCTTTCGTAAGAGATGTTTGGTCTACATTTGCACCAAGCACTTTTGCTTCAGGAATTGTTATTGTTACTGAATTCTCTTTTACTTCAACAACTAACAGTGAAGCATCTATGCCTACTTTTACAATTCCGCTGTATTCAACCCAAAAATGCTTATCTTTTTTCCATAATAGCATGCCGGTTGCGTCTTCCTCTTTATACTTGGCAACATTATGGTAATAACACTGTATTGTTGCTAATTCACAAATAGCTTTCATTTGTACTTGCGATACTTGCCCTTGGGATTCAGAAGGTTCAGCTTTGATACAGGAAGCCAATGTAAATGATAATATTATAGTCAGAAAGAGTACAATGATTTTTATTTTCATGATACACCCCCAAATTCTATATCTAATTCATACGCTATATCTAGATTCTCGATAAAAGGATTTATTAAAGCTTCCATAATATTTTTTGCATTTTCTTTTGCTAAGTCTTTAATCGCAGGTTCTTCTTCACTTTCTTTTTTAGCGTCTGCTATACAGGCCGGATATGCTTGAGCGGTTACGGTGTTCGTTTCTGCCTTATCATTAAGGAAGATATATTCTAAAGTACCAATATCTACCTCAGGCTCATCTATAAATTCAATTTCCGGAATAGAGACGGTGATTTTTTTAACTTCCTTATCCAATTTGATATTTATTTTTTCGAAATCAAAGCCCGCGTTAACTTTTGCCATATAAGCTACATAATAATCCACTTGATCCGGTGTCTCTGTATTCATCACTTGGGCAATTCCATTGTAAACGGCTTGGAAAGTAGATAATTCGCTAATCTTAACCATTTTTTCCAATGTTGATGTAGTTAATATCTCTGCCTTTTTATCTTGACCGCCAACAAACCGAACTGCAATAAAGGATGTAACCGCGATTATTAATACTATTATCAAACCAATTACAATCCATTTTTTATAAGACATTTTCTTTTTTTTAGCTTCTACGGTCATCATTACTTCAACCATATCATTTAACGCATTGTTATCTTCCATTGTAATCCTCCACCTTCCAAATTACAGATTTGACAGACCTATGGGTAAAGTTAAACTGTGTTTACTTAATCCCATTTGTAGTTTGCTATCGTATCCGAAAACACGCTTTGCGTCATGCTCAGGAGAACCGAGCGCACCTTTAAGTTACTATTCCGAGAACTCTATCCTAACCTCCTTTTACGTATTATCGACATGTTGATTGTATTATATCACGAAATATAATTATTTCAATAAAAAATGTAAAATTATGCAACCCAAAATAGTGAAGTGACATTTATGGTACAGCAACATAAACACCAATAGAAACATTCACGCAACTAATTAAGTACAGAAAATTCATTGAGAAGTGAATAAGTTACAGTTGTGCACCCATGAATGAATAAATTGCTTTCGGTATTCACCAGAGAAAGCCTAATGCGTTATGAGTGCATAAAGCATATGGTGTTGAGATTTCGCAATACACATGCTATAGTATATTAAAATAAAACTAGTATCGCCAAGGAGTTTAATATGACCAATAACAGAATGACCAGACCCCCGCTCCTGCTTGAAAACTTTGAATCGGCGCGGACTTCAGCGGAAGGCACCGGCCGCCGTTGGGGCTCCAAGGGCGAAAAAACCTATGCCTCGGTTGAAATTGTCGACAGGCAGAGCCACCCGGAGATTATTAGAAGCGGGGAGCATGCGCTGAAGTTTGACTACGACTTTCGGTATGAAACTACCGAGGGCGGCAGCCGGCGCGCTTATTTCAACACCTGGGCGGGCGACAACAATTACCCCCGCGCGGACACAAGCATCAAAGACGACCCCTATGTGCTGGTGATCCCTCAAGGCGAATACCCAACCCACCTGGCCATGTGGGTATACGGCGACGCCAATGATGCCTGGTTCAACGGATTGATCGTTGACGCGGAGGGTAAGGAATTTGATGTGACCTGCGGCGATTTGGAATGGGTCGGCTGGAAGTTTATTATTATGGAGATCCCGCCAAAATATAAACTTCCCTTTTATGTGGCCTTTCCCGCCCGCCTGCTCACCGGCAATCAAACCATCCACGGCACCCTTTATATTGATGAAATTATGGCCGTTTACGGCGGTATTGATTTTGACGCCCTGCCGCCATCCGTTACTCAGTTATCATGCATTGAACTGCCTTCCGGCCGGCCCGGGTTTCCTGTTATCAGCGCGCTCCTAGCCGACCGGGACGATGACGAGAACGGCTGCGTTGCGTCGGGCGTTGACTCCGGCCGCACCGAGATAGAGATTGACGGGGTTCGCCATCAAAACGGCATTCGTTTTGAACCGTCCGGCAACGATACCAAGCTGGAGTTCACCCCGGATTTTTCCCTGTGCGGCGGTCCGCATAAGCTGGTGATTACAGCCTATGACCGGGCGGGCAACCGAACCCGGGTTCAAATATTTTTTAATGTATGCGCCAAGGCGCCGCGGGTCTGCCTGTCGGCGGAGTCCCCGGTTGAATTCGGCGGCCGGCTGCTCTGCCGGTTCACGATGGAAGACGCTCGGAAAGAGTCAAAAATATCCATTACATTAAAATACGACAGCGAAGTGCTTGTTCCCGCCGAACAGTTCTTCACCCCCGCGCAGGGAGTTGCCGCAACTATCAAGGATGACAACGGCCAGGTATTCATCGAGCTGGCGTCGGGGAAGAACACCGGCAGTTTTGAACTTGCAACACTCGATTTCACGGCAGTTTCCGCGCTGGACAGCGTACGGGACACGGTGATTGTTTGTGAACAAGCGCAGATAGAATCGGACGGTAAATCAGAACCGTTCTGTTTTGCCGATGCTGAAATAACCCTAAAGCCCGGGCTATGCCTCTCGGTTGAGCGGCTTTGCAAGGGGTATGATACCCTGTTTACGGTGACCGATGCCGGGGGGCTGCCGGTGCCCGGTGCAAGGGTGTATGAGCGCAAAAGCAGTACCGAATATCCGGGCGAAACCGACGCGCAGGGACGCTTAAGCGTTGCCGGCGTATCCAGCCCGGACACGGGCACCAAGCTGGATTTGTACGCCCGCAAAGCAAACCGGTTCAGCGTGACGGCGCGGTATTCGGTCAGCAGCGATTTGGGTGCGGAATACCCGGAGAATATCAATGTCACTTGCGGAAAAAACTGCGCGGAAATTTCGGTTGCCTGGCAGACCGGTGTAAAAGTAACCGACGGGTTTATCCGATACGCGCTCAAAACACCCGGGAAAACAGATTTAGCGCCGGACGATATCGTTCAACAAGCCGAATGCGTGAACAGTTTCAGCACACACAGGAACGAGTCTTGCGAAATGAACGGTTATTCGGTCTGCCTGACCGGTTTAATACCCGGTGCGGCGTATCTGTACAAAGTCGGAACCGGTGATTGTTGGAGCGGGATAAAAGTTTTCAAAACAATACCCGCCGATGGGGACTTCTCTTTCGCGGTGCTGGCGGACACGCATAATGTCTGCGGCCGGGCCATGCGCGCCGCGCTCAAGAGCGACCCGGCACTATCGTTTTTTGCTCATGTGGGGGATTTTGTGTCGGCCGGCGGCGTTTATGATGACTGGCAGAAATATTTTGCCGATGCCGGCGGTTTGCACGCGGAGTATCCCACTGTTTCCGCCGCCGGCAACCATGACCTCAGCGACGGCACAGGCGCGAACTACCGGCTGACACACAGCAACCCGGCCAACGGTGTAGCCGGCGCGCCCAAAGGGCTTTATTATTATACGGAGCTGAACAATACGCTGTTTATGGCGGCGGGCGGCGGCTTCGGCGATGATGCGGCCATCATGGATTGGATGAGCGAAATCATCCGGAACACCGCGATGAAGTGGAAAATTGTTTTGACCCACGAAGGTCCGTATACCTGCTTCATCAACTCGGCGTCGGAAGAGATCAAGTGGGGCGATTTTTTCAACACGGCGGGCATCGACCTGCTCATTTCCGGCCATGACCACACCTACCAGCGCGCCACCATCAAAGACCGCAAGACGATCGATGTAGGCGGGGTAATATCCGCATCCGCCGGTGTAACCTATCTGCAGTGCGCCACTTCCGGCGGCGCGTCAAACCATGACTGGGAACTGCACCGCCCGATTTGGAACGCGGTTTATGACAGCAAAACGCCATCCGCAACAATACTCCGGGTGTCGGACGAAAAGATTCAGGTCAAAGCACTGTGTGTTGCCGACAACGCGGAAGGGTTTGAGGTGTACGACCGGTTTGAATTGACGAAATAGCGAAAGGCAGCGTTTTACAATGCCGCATAAACCGGCTGACAATAAATCTTGCGCCTGGTTGTTTTTCGTGTTATGATTCTTATGGAATATTACTTTATTGTGAGGTGGCGGCAGTTGAATCCGGGCATATATGTGATATATTTCACTGTAATCATTGTTGTGGTTATGACGCAGGCAAGAAACAGAAGACAACTGATGAGAAAAATCATTAAAAAGAAAGAATCAGGAAACAGGGGGCATTTCATCATGAACGAAGCAATCAAGATGTTTTTAGGCAAAGAATGTGTGGTTTACACCTTTGAAAACACCGGCGTAAAGGGGATTGTCGAAGCGGCGGACGACGGCTGGCTGCGCATCAAAACAAAAAAGGGTCAGCAGCTTGTGAACCCGGATTTTGTCAGCCGGATTCGTGAAGTATAGTAAAACGGGAGTGTATGATGCCGATGCGAAAACATCCAACCGTTGGCTGCTGCGGCATTGATTGCGGGCTGTGCCCGCGTTTCTACACCGCCGGTGAATCACGCTGCCCCGGCTGCGGCGGAGAAAACTTTGAGAACAAGCATCCCTCCTGCGCTTTTGTTACCTGCTGCGTAAAAAAACACGGGTTGAATGTTTGCGCTCAGTGCGGCGAATTTCCCTGCAAAAAATTCGACAAGGAAACCGGCGAACACGATTCATTTGTAACGCACAGGCGGGTAATGGCAAACCAGCGCCGCTTAGCCGAAACCGGCGTAGACGCTTTTGTAAAACAGCAGCAGCCGAGAATAGCCTTCCTTGAAATGGCGCTCGAACACCATGACGACAGTAAAAGCAAAAGCTTTTATTGCCTTGCCGCGGCACTGCTGACGGTCGGCAGTTTGCAAAAAGCGTTGGAACAGGCGCAAGGCGGTGCAAACCTAAAGAGCATGTTGACGCAGTGCGCGCAAGCCGAGGGACAGGAGCTTAAGCTGAGGAAATAATCCGAATAAACACAAAATAACCGCCTCAACCCGTTTGTGAGTTGAGGCGGTATTTTTGCGTAAAAATCAGCCTATTCACGTTCCTTATTCCGCAGAATCACCTGTTTATAGCAGGGCATTAATTAAAAAGTTTAAAAGAGTCTAAAAAAGAGATTTTAAACGGTTCTAACTGTGCAATTACAACTCGCTAAAAAACGAAGTGTATTTTGAATATTCTCAATCCTATACAATGCGTATAAACTGTAAAAATATTCATAAATAGGTAATAATTGTTGTTGACATTGGAAATAATGTTTGTTATTCTTTAGTTAAATAAATTCAAATAGGGAAAGTATAACCGTAAATATACCAAGTCAATTTGGAGGTAGTATAAATGAAAAGATTCAAGAAGGAACTCAGCTGGCTGCTGGTTGCGGCTTTGGTGGTGTCAAGTCTCGTTATTGGAGTCGGGCAGCTCAAGACCTCGGCTGTGCAGGCCACCGGGCAGCTCGGCACATTCCGGGTCAGCTGCAGAACAAGCAGCCAAAACTGCGCGGGAACCGGTACAGATGCCGACTTTGAACTTGTTTTTAAGTATGATGATCAAAACAACTGGTTCTCCGGCAATTTTGTACCCGACGGCGATATGGAAGCAAGCCAAACAAATTCATGGGTTGTCAGCAATGTGCCTGTCAAGCCTATTGAATCAATAAACTTCAGAATGATGGACTACAACAACAACGACGACTGGTATTGGGACTGGGTTAAAATCGAATACCTCTACGATGGCACGAACTATGTTGAAGTCGGCTACAACGACGGCGGCGGTCAAACAGCCAGCGCAGGCGCTTTGATAAACTTTAATTACAACGGCGCGATAGACACAACCTTCAATAAGACATTAACCTTTTACGGCAACGGGGGTTCACTAAGCTCGTCTACCCCGTATACACTCAACGCCATTCAGGGCGCGACACTGCCCGCCTCAAATTTCCCCACCATCGGCACCCGCACCGGCTACACCCCAAAGGCAAGCTGGTACAGTGCTCCTGTAGGCGATTCTGTATTAACGCTGCCCACAACAGTCCCCGGCGGAAATATGGCCTATTACGCTCAGTGGAATCCGATTTTATACGCCATCGCCTTTAGCGGCAACGGCGCCACCGGTGGCAGCACACTAACCATGTCCTGCGCGTACGATACCCCTTATACCCTCAATTCGAACGGGTTCAGCAGAACAGGCTATACTTTTGCCGGCTGGGCAACTTCTGCCGACGGTGCTGTGGCATACAGCAATGGGCAAAGTGTGAGCAACCTGACCGCGACATCGGGCGCGACTGTAAACTTGTACGCCAAATGGATCCCAATAACCTATACAGTAATGTATGATGGGAACGGGAATACGGGCGGAAATACAGGGAACTCCCATTACTCTTATAATGAAACTTCTTCGCTTTCTGTCAACGGCTTCACAAAAACAGGTTATTCTTTCAGCGGTTGGTCAACAAGTCCGGGCGGTGCCTTGGCTTATTTGGATGGGCAAAGTGTTACAAACCTGGCCAGCACGCAGAATGCAATAATTACTTTGTACGCCAGATGGACACCGGCATATGTGAACATCACTTTTGATGCCAACGGCGGTTTGGGAAGCACCGGACCCAATACCCTGTCTGTCGGTTCTGCGCTGTCCGCGCCAGCGGTGACAAGGGAAGGATACACTTTCGTTGCATGGTCCCCTTCTGTTCCTGACACAGTACCGGGTACAGACAGAACTTATACCGCGGTTTGGCTCGCAAACGGCGAATTAAATGATAATAGTTATAATGTAATATTTAATGCCAACGGCGGTGAAGGAACACAACCGGCGCAAAGCATACAGTTCGGGCAAACCGCTGTGCTTACAAGTAATGTTTTTACGAGAACCGGATACACTTTTTTTGGCTGGGCGACATCCGCTTGGATTGCAGATTCGGGGGCGCCGGAATATTTCGACGGTGACCATTACACCATGGCGGCGGAAGATATCACGCTGTATGCCGTGTGGCGGCAAAACCGCTATCAAATTACCTTCAACGCCAACGGGGGTTCGGGCGGCAGCAGCGCTTTTGTGGAATACGGTGCCGCGCTATCATCACCGGCGTGCGCTCGTTTTGGGTATACATTAACCGGTTGGGTACCGGCCGTACCGCCTGTTATGCCGGCGGAAGATATCGAATGTGTGGCACAATGGACCGGTGTCACCTATACGGTTGCATATAACGCAAACGGCAGCGATTCAGGTTCAACAGGGAGCTCTTCGCATACATACGGCGCAGCAAATACGCTTACCGCAAACGGGTTCAACAAAACCGGCCACACTTTTACAGGTTGGGCTATTGAACAAAACGGTCCGGTCATTTATACGGATAGCCAGAGCGTAACTAATTTAGCATCCACAAACGGAGCAACGGTTACACTCTATGCAAAATGGACTGCAAACAGTTATACTATAACTTTTAACGCAAACGGCGGCTCGGGTAGTTCATCGGTTACAATGGTTTACGGCACACCTCTTTCAGCACCGTCGGTATTTAAAACAGGCTATACTTTCTTGTCTTGGTCCCCTGCGCTTCCTTCGACGGTTCCTGCCACAAATGCGACATATACCGCGCAATGGACACCCATTACCTATACTGTGGCATATAACGCAAACGGCGGTTCCGGAACAACAGCAAGCACATCACACACCTATGATTCAGCGCGCACCTTGAACTGGAACAATTTCACAAGAACCGGGTATACCTTTGCCGGCTGGGCAACCAGCACAAGCGGCTCAGTCGTATATTCAAACGGACAGAGCGTGAGCAATCTGACCTCAACAAACGGTAGTACGGTTACGCTGTACGCCAGATGGACCACGAACAGTTATACCATAACATTTGACGCAAACGGAGGCACAGGCGGTTCGAGTTCGGCTAAAACATATTTTGCGCCGCTTACAGCGCCGACAGTAACCAGAACAGGGTTCACATTTAAGTCTTGGTCACCCTCTGTACCAACAAGCGTACCGGCTGCAGATGTTACCTACACGGCGCAATGGACAGAAGACACAACCTGGACCATTACTTTTAGCGCAAATGGTGGTACCGGCGGGACAAGCACAGTTATGGTATCCGGAACAGCGCTTACAGCACCGACGGTAACCCGAGCAGGCTATACATTTGTAAGCTGGTCGCCGACTGTGCCTTCAACCTCACCTGCCGCGGATGTTACTTACACCGCGCAGTGGAGGCAAACAACCTATACCATCACCTTTGACGCAAACGGCGGCACCGGCGGAACGAATGCCTCAATGGTACCAGGCGCGGCATTGAGCGCGCCCACTGTAACAAGAACCGGCTATACATTCGCCGGTTGGTCACCTGCCGTACCCTCAACGGTGCCTGAGGCAAATACAACATATGTCGCGCAGTGGACGGTAAACACCTATACAATAACATTTAATGCGAACGGCGGCAGTGGCGGTACGAGCGATCCCATGACATACGGCAGCGCTCTATCCGCACCGGCTGTTGCAAAAACAGGCTATACATTGGCCTCGTGGTCACCATCGGTACCGTCAACAGTACCTGCCGCAAATACAACCTATAACGCGCAGTGGACGGCAAATACTTATACGGTGTCCTATAATGCCAATGGCGGCTCCGGTTCCATGACAAGTGTTACACATACCTATGATACGGCAAAAAATCTTTCAAACAACTCTTTTACCAGAACCGGCTATACCTTTATGGGCTGGAATACAGCCGCAAATGGTTCGGGAACAAGTTATACAAACAGTCAAAGCGTATTGAATCTTACCGCAACCAAGAGCGCGACTGTGATTTTATATGCGCAGTGGGCTATAAACAGTTATACAATGACCTTTAACGCGAACGGCGGCAGCGGCGGCACAAGCTGGTCAAAGGTTTACGGTAGCACACTGACGGCACCGGAGGTTGAAAGATCCGGGTATACTTTTGCGGGATGGTCGCCAACGGTTCCGGCAACGGTACCTGCCGTGAACTCAACCTATGTAGCACAGTGGACTGTTAATACTTATAACATCAGCTACAACCCGAACGCTTCAAGCGGCTGGTATGGCAGTACACCGGCATCCGCTCATACATATGATGTTGTTTCACAACTGACAGCAAATGGTTTTATCAGAACCGGCTACACTTTCATGGGTTGGGCCACAAGCGCAGGCGGATTTCTAATTTTTCTTGATGGTGATTATGTCTCCAACCTGACGACGGATGCCGGCGGCACAGTGGTGCTTTACGCGGTATGGCAGCCCAACATGTACACGGTTGCTTACAACGCCAACGGCGGCAGCGGGACCATGGCGAACTCATATCATCTTTATGATGTCGCCAAAAACCTGACCGGCAACACCTTTACCCGCACCGGCTACACCTTTGCCGGTTGGGCAACCAGCCCGACCGGTATTGTGGCATACGCCAACGGCGCGAGTGTAACCAACCTGACCACGAGCGGTACTTACAGCCTTTATGCCAAATGGATACCGAATAACTATACTGTTGTATATAACGGAAACGGAAGCACAAGTGGGAACACAAACAATTCCGCACACACCTATGATGTTGCGAAAAACCTGAATGCCAACGGTTACACAAAACTCGGCAACACCTTCCAAGGCTGGGCGCTGACAAACACTGCGACAGAACCTATGTGGGCAGATCAGGATAGTGTACTTAACCTCAGTTCAATTAACGGGTCAGTGATTACGTTTTATGCCGTTTGGTCACTTAACTATTATACCATAACCTTTGACGCCAACGGCGGCAGCGGCGGCACGAGCGCATCCCTGCCGTACGGTTCGATACTCACTTCTCCGACGGTTACGAGAGAAGGGCACACTTTCACCGGGTGGGTACCATCAGCACCTACGACGGTTCCTGCAACAGACAACACCTATTATGCCATGTGGAGTCCCAAAAGCTATCCGGTAACCTTTGATGCCAACGGCGGCACCGGCGGTATGTCCGGCTTTATGGTCTATGGTTCAGAGCTTACACCGCCGGTGGTAACGAGAGCGGGGCATATCTTCCTCGGCTGGTCACCGGAAGCACCGGCAACCGTGCAAGCCGGCGCGGCAACCTACACAGCTCAATGGGAAGCATATATTGTAACAATAACCTTTGACGCGAACGGCGGCACGGGGGGCACAAGCGGAATAATGAATTGTGAGACGCCGCTAACCGCACCGGCGGATCCGACAAGAGTTGGATATGTATTTGCCGGTTGGTTACCGGCGGTGCCGGAAACGGTGCCAACACAGGATACCACCTACACGGCACAATGGACACCGGTTGACTACACAGTAACCTTTGACGCGAACGGCGGCACAGGTTCCGCCGCACCAATAACACAGGGTTACGAAACAACGGTAACCTTGCCGGCGGAAGGGTTTGAAAAGACAGGTTATTCGTTTGTCGGCTGGAATACACAGCCTGACGCAACAACGGCACTCGCAAGCTACAATATGCCGCTTAACGGCGGAACCTTGTATGCAGTCTATACCATTAATACATATACTGTAACATTTAATTCCGACGGCGGTTCGTTTGTTAGCCCGCTCACACAAAATTTCGCAACCGATATTGAGGCTCCTTCGGACCCGGTAAGGCCCGGTTATACCTTTGCAGGGTGGCAGCCGGCTGTTCCGGTTGTGATGCCTGCGTTTGATACACAATGTGCCGCGCAATGGGCAATCAACCAATATACGGTGACCTTTGACGCAAACGGCGGCGAGGGGAGCGCAGCGTCTGTAACGCAGGATTATACCACTGTGGTTGTATTGCCGGCAACAGGGTTTACAAAAACCGGTTATACCTTTATCGGGTGGAACACAGAGCCGGGAGCAGCAACGGCGTTAGGCAGTTACTCTGTTACGGCTGAGGATGCGACACTTTATGCAGTCTATATGGTTAACCAATATTCTGTCTCATTTGATGCAGCGGGCGGTTCTATGGTTAATACCATAACGCAGGACTATGGCACCGGAATAACATCACCGGCAGATCCGAGCAGGGAAGGTTACACCTTCGCAGGATGGTCGCCTGCAGTACCTGCAGTTATGCCTGACGAAAACACCGAGTGTGTCGCACAGTGGACGATCAACAACTACACCGTCAGTTTTGACGCAAACGGCGGAACGGCGGTAGACGGCATCACGCAGGATTATGCTACGGAGATAACGGCACCGGCTGACCCGGCAAGACCCGGTTATGTCTTCGTAGGCTGGGTTCCCGCAGTTCCTGCAACGATGCCTGCGGAAAATATTGTTTGCGCGGCGCAATGGGAGCTGGCTGGTCCCGTAACGTTAAGTGTCAGCAGCGCAACAGGTGCCGCGGACAGTAATGTTGTTATATCGGTAAGTATTTCGGAAAATTCAGGTTTGGCTGCGGGTGAATTGTTTCTTTCATTTGATAATACGAAAATTGCCTTTGTCAGCGCTGAAACTGGTACCGCTGCTGCAAGTGCGATGACAGACATATACCTGCAAAATCCAACCGGTAACACAACCGTTGTTAAACAAAACATTATTGATCTTGATGGTATTGCACTTGCCGGTACGATGATGCAGATTACTTTCAGCGTTCTTCCCGGATGGATGGGGTCAACCCCGGTACAATTGACAGTTGGAGAGTTTTTTGAGAATTCATTAATACCGCTTGAAACCATTATCCAAAATGGTGATGTAACCAGTACAACAAGTATCATCACCTTTGACAGCAACGGCGGATCAGCGGTTGCAACTTTGACAGGTAATGAAGGCGATACGCTTGCAGCTCCCGCAGACCCGGTAAAAGTCGGCTATAGTTTCGCGGGTTGGAGTACGGAATTACCAGCGGTTTACCCGGTTAACGGCCTTAATGTCACTGCGCTTTGGGACATCAACCAATACACGGTTACCTTTGACGCGAACGGCGGGGAAGGCACGGTTGAAGCAATAACGCAGGACTACAATACTGCTGCAATTCTGCCGGAGGAGGGCTATACAAAGACGGGCTATACCTTTGTCGGGTGGAACACAGATCCATTTGCCC
>CAZTCR010000053.1:0-18531 GCA_964612185.1 uncultured Eubacteriales bacterium | reverse complement strand
TACAAGTACCGGGACGCAAAACGCGTCCCCTACAGATTCGGGAGAACCGTGTTCACCCATTTTTTACGCCCGGAATCCCTCGATTTGATTCAAATCGATCAGTCCGATTTGGCATGCGCCGTCTTTGCCCTCGGGCGCTGAAAAGAGGATTTTATCGCCCTTGCGGTTGAAAGACGGGTGCTGGTGTTCCAAGCCGGTCGGCGGGATATGCCCGGTGACGAGCAGGGTGTCCGCCCCCGTTTCGGCGTTTACCAAAACAATCTCGCCGCTGGCGCTGCGATCGGATGTTAGCCACCTTCCGCTGCGGGAGGGCGCACAGTGATGATACTCTTTGCTTTTGGAGACCTTTCGAAAAACTTTTCCGTCCTTTGACCCGGTCCAAATCTCATCCGGCGCCATGATAAAGGTCATATAGCTGCCGTCATAGCTCCAGGTTTCGTGCGTCACCCAGTCACCCCAGCGTTCCACATAATAGGGGAAGGGCTTGTTTTCCGCTATGTCAAAGTGCCACATGCGCTGCAGCGCGTCACCGCCGGTTTCGTGGCAGAAGAAAATGGTGTTGTCGTCCCCCGGGCAGGCCTGGCAATGTCCCAAGGGCGTATCGGAATAATACAGAATATCGGTGGAGCCCTTGGACGGGTCGGTGAGCGCGAGGCAGAAAATGCCGTTGCGGAGTTGGAAGGTCATCGGCAGCAAGCCGCTTTTGCTCGCGGTGTAATGCCCGCAGGGGTGCGCCCTTTCAGGCAGGGCCGCGAGCTCTTTGGTGTTTCCGGTGAGCACATCAAGCGAAAAAACCTTATTGTCTTTGATGAGGTAACCTTCGTCCTTTTCGCGTCTGAGCCCGAAGGTATATATGATCCAGCCGTCAGCCGCATCGGCCAAAACAGTTTCCTCTCCGGTTTCCTCGTCCAGCTTAATGAGCTGTTCGCCGGTTTCGCCGCAACGGAAAAAGATTATATGCTGATCGTCCGTCGTCCAGCTTTCGGATGAAAAATACATTTTGCGGCTCGGCGATACCGAATCGGTCAGCAGCCGGTATTCATAGCCGGTGACGGGGTCAGTAATTACTTTTTTGGCGAACATGTTCATCTTCCTTTTTATGGCAGTTAAAATTCCAAGCAAACACTTGCCGCGCTGAACGCTTCAACGCCGAAGCTCAGTTTGCCGCCGGTCGCGCTGATTTTTTGTTTGGAGGCAACGGCTTTTTCGTTGATGTCGACAAAGGTTGCTTTTTTAATCTTTTTACCGAAGTCAAACACCGCCGTGGTGTCTTTACCTTCGCATTCGTAAACCCGCAGAATCAATTTTCCGCTGCCGTCTTCCGCCAGTTTCACGGCGGAAACGGTCACATTGCCGCCTGCCTGCGCCAAATAGCCGCCGCACAGCGCGAGCTTACCTTCGTGCTTGGTGCCGGAAAGAGTTGTGAGCGGGTGGTTGTAATCATACGCTTTTTTAATCAGCGCCGCGTTGGCCTGTGCCGGGTTTTCGACCGCTACCGCGAATCCAAAGCGGTGCACCGCGACTTCCGGCAGGGGATCCGGGTCATAGGAGCTGCGAAGGAGGTCAACGGCCAGGGCGTTTTCAAAACCCCTGAAACCGTACTTGGTGCCGGTGACGACCATCACCGCGCTGTCCTGCTGCTCTTTGGGCAACGCCAGCCCCCAGCTGTTGGCGGGCACATCGTCATGGATGGGGTTCCTGGTGATGGTGCCGAAAGGAATGTCATATTTGTACTGTTCGCATTCATAAGCGAACGGCATGTAGAAGTTGAGCTGCGGCATCGGTTTGCCTTTTTGGGATATCTCGCGCCAGTCGCATTCCACCTGATAATCCAGCATCGCGCTGTCCTTGTTCAGCGTCACGGTCACATCCAGTTTGGAGTTCCGGAAAGTGATGGCATAAGATATCCACTGCTTGAGCGCGTCCATCCCGGCAACAGCCTCTTTGACCTTGACATCGCGGTTAAGGGGGTTGATGTTCATATAACGCCCGACACGCCAGGAGGTCATACCTTCCGCGTCGTCTTCCTCAATGAGCCGGAATAGGCCGGATGGCTGCTGCGGGTCCACAAGTTCTATGCCGGTTGCTTTGTCTTTGAGGGAGAGGATGGCGGCGTTTTTGGTGTCAAACACCACCTTGATCCGGCTGTTTTCGAGCGTGTATTTTTTCGCCTTATCTACCCGCGGGTCTTTCGGGAAGCGCACCGGGATTTCGGTCAGCTCTTTTTCCTTCAAAAAGTATGTAGCGTAACCAAAGGCGGGGACTTCGGCCTCGATAAGCAGGCGCATGTACTGGTGACCCCAGTAGTTTCTGTTTTCAAACTCATTGTGGCGGTTGATATCGAGTATTTGATAGCGGACGGGGTTGCCTTCACCGTCGCTGACAGCAAGCCTTGATTTGTCACCCGGCCAGTCGAATACGGTTATTTCTGTCGGCTCTTTCCGCGGGGTATCCGACGGGTTGAAGAAATGGAGCACCCTGTTTTTCCCCTTGCCTCTTTCCGGCTGGGAAACGCCGAAGTCGCGCACCGCGTAGCCCACGCCGCCGC
Organism: uncultured Eubacteriales bacterium; assembly: GCA_964612185.1. Classification (GTDB taxonomy): domain Bacteria; phylum Bacillota; class Clostridia; order Oscillospirales; family Acutalibacteraceae; genus UBA1447. The sequence goes on along the minus strand of CAZTCR010000053.1, from coordinate 15,983 downwards.
CTTCGGATAAGGAAACGGCATTGTCATCATCCGCAGCCGGCATAGCGGAGGTATCAATTTGCCCCACAATATGCCGCAGCGCACCGCCGATGCCGGTGTTTGCCGTTGCTAAAACTTGCTGGAACTGCCCCAAGGCAAATTCCCTGGTTTCAATCACGCCGGAACCCGGCAAAATATCATGGAAGTGGTTGAAGAGTACCTTCTTCCAAGCCTCTTTATACGCGGCACCGGGGTACCCGCCGCCCGCAAACGCGGACGATACCGCGCTGAAAGCTTCCGCCTCGTTCATCTTTGCTTCGCCGACCCGGTTGGACATCTTGATTCTGGATTGCGAGGTATAGCAGCCGGTAAAGACAAAGTTCAGTTCCCTCTCCACGAGCGGCAGCTTTTCTTTTACCTTCTCCAGCTCCGCGAAATACGCAGCAAAAGTGCCGAACACCACGGTCGGGAATACCGGCCAGGTGTTGAGTTCTATGAGTTTTTCAATATCACGCCGGGTTGCGCCGCCGCCGTGGTTCCCCACGCCGTACACTTTCAATGTGGTTTTCATCCCGTACTCATCGCAGAAAGCGGGCATGTGGGATATCATATTATCGTCAATCATTCCGTTGTACCAGAACGGGTCCCGATGGACAAGTATGGACTTGCCGGATGGGGACTGCCAGCGGTATAAGTATTCGGTATCATTGCCGCGGCAGTGGTAGTAGTACTTTACCCCGCCGTCACAGAGTATTTCGGGCACATTGATGTTGTGGCCGAAGGTGTCCGGCTCAAAGTCGATGTTCAGGGTATCCGGGTCGATGTCAAAAAGATTGGACAGGTATTCTTTTGTGTAGAGGATATGGCGCGCGAGACTTTCGCCGTTGGGCATGTTTTTATCGGTTTCCACCCAGGTGGAAGCAGTGAGTTCCCAGCGGCCTTCTTTGACCCTGGCTTTAATTTCCGCCAGCATGGCGGGGTCATTTTCTTCCACAATTTTATATACGGAAGCCTGGGACTGCGAGAAAGTGAAATCCGGATATTCCTTCATTAAATTGAGCATGGTGCGGAAGGTGTCCAGCGTGACGGCGACGGTTTGGTCGTACCCCCACATCCAGTTCATGTCGATATGCGCGTGTGCGGCGCAGATAAGTTTATAACTCTTTGCGGTCTTACCGAGTTCGAGAATCATTTTTTCGGTTTGGGCGGCCGCTTCGTTGGTGACGGCGCCGTCCGCCGTGAACTTTTCATCCAGGTAATTGACCGCTTTTTCGATCACCTTGTCAAACTTGCCGCCGTTTGCGTCCGACAAGCGCGCCGCGTAGTTCAGTTGGGCGATAATCCGCTCCGCCGCGGCGCCGCTGCTTTTAACTTCTAATCTGTCCAATTTAGCGATATAAGATGACATTTTCCCGCACCCCTTGTATCAATAATTTGCTTGATAAAGCATACCAATAGTATCACAGTCATGCTTTGATGTCTATATTGGGTATGCGTGTTTTTTTATATTTTTGTACCGATCCCTTTTTGATGAGGCAATTAATGTTTGAATAGTGCAGACGATATTGGTATAATAAACCAAGGTAAAAAATTCGGCAAACAGCTGGCCGAAAGACGAACAGGAAAGGAAGGATGACAGGTGAAAAACATTTCAATCGGCGGGTGCTTTGAGGCGTCCGAAATCGCTCTGGGCTGCTGGCGTACGGCAAACCTGGAGCCGGCGCAGGCCGAAAGGCTGCTGAATACGGCGTTGGAAGAGGGTATCAACCTTTTTGACAACGCGGACATCTACGGCGGCGGCAGAGCGGAAGCTGTGTTCGGTCAATCCGTCAAAGCGCTGGGTGTCCGTGAAAAAATCCTCATCCAAACCAAGTGCGGTATTCGCAGCGGGTTGTATGATTTTTCAAAAGCGCATATCCTGGAAGCGCTTGACGGCAGTTTGCAGCGGCTCGGTACGGATTATGTGGATGTGCTGCTGCTGCACCGCCCCGACACGCTCATGGAGCCGGAAGAAGTGGCCGAGGCGTTTGATATCCTCCATAGGCAGGGTAAGGTTCGCTTTTTCGGCGTGAGCAACCAAAACCCCATGCAGATGGAACTGCTGCAGAAATACACATCTCATAAACTGGTCGCCAATCAGCTGCAGTTCAGCTTGACCAATTCCAGCATGATTGACGCCGGCTTCAATGTGAACATGGAACACAGCCCCGCGCTGGACCGCGACGGCGGCGTGCTTGAATACTGCCGGCTCAAAGAGATTACCATCCAGGCATGGTCACCTTTGCAGTACGGTGTGTTTGAAGGCACCTTTATTGACAACGAAGAAAAGTTTGCCTCCTTTAACGCGAAGCTCAAGGCGTTTGCCGATGCCAAAGGTGTGACCAAGAGCGCCATTGCTTTCGCCTGGATACTGCGGCATCCCACTAAAATCCAAGCCATCGCGGGCACCACCAGTCCGGAGCATTTGACCGAGCTTTGCCGCGCGGCGGATATATGCCTGAGCCGCGAGGAGTGGTACAAACTGTATCGCGCGGCGGGGAACAACCTGCCGTAACGAAACGAAAAAAACGAACTGCAAATCCGTCTCCTTCATCTAACATCTAATATCTACCATCTAAAATCTAAATGGACCCCCGCACCCGAATAAACTTTAACATATGGAAGGAAACAGGGACAAATGAGTTTGAACGCAAAAAAAGAAATGGTATTTGACAAGAACAGACCGACGCCATCCTGCCATGCGTCCACCGTGCTGCCTCTGCCGAACGGCGAAATTATCGTGGCATGGTTCGGCGGCACCGAAGAACGCGCCGACGATGTGGATATCTGGCTGAGCATCCGCAGCGGCGAAAAATGGAGCGAACCCCAGCGGGTGACGGCGGATGAGCATATGCCGCATTGGAATCCGGTTTTATTCCTGCGGTTGGACGGAACCGTTTGCCTGTTTTTTAAGATCGGCAAAAAGGTGCGCTTTTGGCATTCTTGGTTGAGTACCTCCGCGGACAACGGCCGCACCTGGAGCAAACCGGAACAAGTTGTGCCGGGCGACACGGGCAACGGCAGGGGACCGGTGAAAAATAAATGCCTGCGTCTTTCGGACGGCAGGGTGCTTGCCCCTGCGTCCAGTGAGAAAGACGGTAGGTGGCTGAGTTTCATCGATATGTCCTTTGATGACGGTGTCACCTGGCAAAAACAGCCGGATGTCCCCACAAGAAGACCCCACCGCCGATATATCCCGATGATTCAACCCACCCTTTGGGAATCGGCACCCGGACTGGTACACATGCTCACCCGCACGAATGTGGGGCGTGTTTACCGCAGCGACTCGGCGGATTACGGCGCGACTTGGTGCATGGCGTATAAAACCAAACTGCTCAATAATAACAGCGGCCTTGATTTGGCAAAAACAGACAACGGTGATTTGTTTTTGGTCTCCAACCCCGTGGCGGAAAACTGGGGCAAACGCACGCCGCTGACACTCATGAAGTCAGCGGACAACGGCGAAACCTGGGAAGAAGTGCTGGTGCTGGAAAAGGACGAAGGCGAGTATTCCTACCCGGCGATTGTTGCCCAGGGGAATAAACTCTACATTACCTACACCTGGCAGCGGGAAACAATTGCTTTTTGGGTCATGGAACTGTAGAAAATACGCAAAACCAAATAATACACATCGAGCCGCCCTATCCGGATGCGGCTCGATTTTTACGGGTTGGGCCGTAACAGACTTTTCAATTTACATGGTGTTGAGTATAGTATATAATCAAAGGCAGACTGTTGTTAAAATTTTCTCGATGTCCGCAACGCAAGGAGGCTTTTCGTGAAGAATTTGACCGGAGCGGTTCGGAACGCGGCCGTAAAAGGCAAAAACACAATCAAAGATGTTAAAACCTATTGGAACCATCCGCGTGAGGGTGAGTATGTATCCAACAAGGAGTTTATGTATTTTATCCTCGGCGCGGGCGGCTGTCAGTCTGCCGCGGGCGGCGAACAATACCTGTATTTTTCCGCCGGCTGCTTTTTTGTGGGCGCTATCTATGGGCTGGCGATGCAGGATTTTGTCCGGCTCGGCTTTGTGTATATGATACTCGGTTATTTTTTCGCGCCGATTGACATGCTTGTGATGGATAACTTGGGTAAAGTACCCCGCAAAACCATGCGGTCTGTCAATCGTATCTGTTTGTGCTACGCTGTTTTCGGCATTGCCTGCATGTTCGTGCCGCAAGATTCCTTTGAGTTTATTATGCCGGCACTGCCGCAGGTGATCGGCTCAAAATTCATCCTGAGTGTTATCAATATCTACTTCAAGCGATGGGTATTGCGGAAATTTGCCCCAAAATACGGAAAATATAAACCGTGGATTTTTGTTAACTGGCCGTTTTTTGTCATTACATCGGTGTTGCTGGTCTATTTCCCTTACAATAACTTTTCATACTATAACAAATTCTGGATCATGGGGTTCTTGTTCCAGCTGTGGTGGCTTTTTTCCAATTACAATGACCAGCATGGCGCTATTGAAAATGTAATATCGCCGAACACCTTAGAACGCACAAGGATTATGTCCATTGGGTCATTGATTTACAATCTGTTTCCGTCCATTGTCGGGATTATCCTGCCTATTTTGGTTGCTTCCACCGGCGGCTTCACTGCGCTGCGATCTTTCCAGACATCGATTCTTTTTACCATGCTGTTGTTTTCCCCCATGTGCCTGTTCCTCGCTTTTAAGGTGCAAGACCGGGTAATTATTGACTTTGACCGGGAACCCAACATTGACTTTAAGCGGGGCATCCAGGCGGTTTTTCATAACAAGTATCTGTGGATAAGAACTGCTTCGAGTGTGCTGGGCGGGTTTTCGCAAGGGCTTATCAATATCAACACCATCATGGTCATCTATATGCTCCGGAAGGACTGGATGTTCGGCCTTTTGCACGCAATTATCGGGACAACCAACATCCCCGCTTATCTGACGGCCAAATTCTTTATTCAGCGGTACGGTAAAAAGAAAGTGTGGCTTACAGCCAGATATCTCTCTATGTTTACTTCTCTTTTTTCAGTTGCCGCCGTGCTGATGAACAGTTTTGTACTTTTAATTGTCGTGAACTACATTTCAGGTGTGATCAACCAATACCAAAATATCGCGGACAGGGGGATGACACCGGACATATGGGATTACCAGCAATATATCTCCAACGAACGGTTCGAAGGGTTTATGGGGTCTATCGGGATGCTAACATCGCCGCTCGGTCCGTTTATGGCGCTCCTCGTCCCGACGGTCTATGCCGGCATGGGCTTCACATCGGACTGGACTGTGCTGTATGACCCGATTATCCGCAACAAGATTTTTATTTTTACTATTGTGCTCAGCGTCGTCGTTTCGCTCATCACCGTTATTCCAATGCATTTTTATGATTTGACGGAAGACAAGCACCGCAAAATTATTGAGGAGCTTAAAGAACGGCAGCGCATCAAGCACGGCGAAAGTGAAGAAAGTGAAACAGGGCAGGCTTTGGAACAGGGGGTGCAGCCGTGAAACGAATGATAACCGTTGTTTTAATGCTGTCTGTCCTCACCGTTTCCTTCTCCGGTTGTTCGCTGCCCGGCGGGACGGAAAAATTGCGTTTTAAAGAAGTGGATGGCGGCGTTGCCCTGTACAGGTATAGCGGGACATCCGGGGCAACCTTGTTTGTTGTGCCGGACGAGCATGAAGGCCGACCGGTTGTAGAAATTCTTGATTTCGCGTTGGCCAATGCGGAGTACCTCACCGGTATCAGCATCGGCAAAAATATCGCAGCAATAGGGGAATGGGCGTTTACCAACAGTTCAAAACTCACGCAGATAAAAGTTCACGCCGAAAACAGCGCTTTTACGGACATGGACGGCGTGCTTTACACAAAAGATTTGACGGAACTGGTCGCTTACCCCAACGGAAAAATCCCGCTTGTTTCAGATACTGCCGGCGAGATTGTCGGGGGTGCCGAATTTGTGCTGCCGGACAGCGTCAAAAAAATCCGGAGCAACGCATTTTACAGCTGCGGCAATCTGTACAAAGTTACTTTTAACGGCGGTCTTTTAGAAATAGGCAACAAGGCTTTTATCAAGTGCGGCAATCTGCAAAACTTTATCCTGCCGGACTCCCTTCAAAAAATCGGTGTGGACGCGTTCTCGTTCTGCGATTCTTTAACAGCCGTGACGATACCGGCTTCGGTGAGCGTAATAGGCGATTACGCCTTTTTTGCGATGTCCAGCGGCGTGACAGAGGTGATTATTCAGCGTGAAAACAGCGACGGGATGGTTCTGGGTAAAGACTGGCTGCCAAAGATAAAGGGCAAAGTGGCAGAAAAGGCTGTAGTGAAATATGTGCCGTCATGATGACACAATACGAACACATAAACGATAACAATAGAATACGGATAAAAAACATTTTGAATTCACTGTAATATAAAAACCCGCACCGGAATCAGAGCGGGTTGAATTTTTTACTTGTAAAGTAGTTTACCTTGTCAGCAAACCGGCGTCCAAAACAAACTGGCTGCCGGTGATATACCGTGCTTTTTCGCTTGCGAGAAACAATACGGAATTCGCGACATCCTCCACCTCAATCCAAGGCACCGGAATCAGGTTGCCGGCGGAACGGGTGGCGATTTCAATGGCTGTTGCGCCTTCCATTTCGGCCAGACCGTCGTTCATCGGGGTGTCCACCCCGGTCGGATGGATGCTCACAGCCCTGATGCCGTAGGGAGCGAGCTCAATTGCCTGCGATTTAGTCAACCCGATCATCCCGAACTTGGACGCGGCATAATGTGACAGCCGGTTCATCCCCCGCAGACCGCCGACGGAGGAATTGTTGATGATCACGCCGCTTTTCTTTTCAATCATATGCGGTACGACATATTTACTTACCAGCCAGGCGCCTTTGAGGTTGATGTCCATCATCGTGTCCCATTCATCCTCACTGAGTTCCCACGACAGCCCGTACGCGCAGATGCCGGCGTTATTGAACAGCACATCTATTGCGCCGAAACGCTTGATGCCGGCGTCCACCGCCGCGATAACATCCGCCGTGCTGCGCACATCACCGGCGCAAATCTCAATCTGCGCGCCAAGTGCTTCAACTTCCTCTTTGAGTTTGCACAGGTCATCCGAACAGGCACGGTTATAGGCGGGGTAACAGATCTTTTCACCCAAATCAAAGGCGATGATGTTCGCGCCTTCCTTGGCGAACGCCAGTGCGACACCGCGGCCCTGCCCTTTGGCGGCACCGGTAATGAAAACGGTTTTGTTTAAAAATTCCTGCATGGTTAGTCCTCCGCAATTTAGATTTTAGATATTAGACGATAGATATTAGATTTTAGAGGAAGAACGATGGACGCGCAATGCGCGCCCCTACCCGCCAACCGTTCTTCTGCTGACCACTGACCACTAACTGCCGACCACTCGTCAGTATCCCATCAAATACCCGTCCAACTCCACCTTGAGCGTATTGTTAATCAAGTTGGTCGCTATCATGACTGCGCCGAACGCGGTGAGCAGCACGATTTGCTCATCGTTAAAATACTTTTTCAGTTCACAGAAAAGTTCGTCGCCGATGCCTTTCGGGTCCGCGACCATCGCACGGCCGTAATCTACAAGCGTCTGCTGGCGGGGGGTAAAGGCAAAACTTTCAAAGTCGATGTTTTCGTCCCTGAGAATCTTGCGGAAAAAGGTCGAACAAATCAAACAGTCATTCTGCGTAGAGATAGCGTAGCAGAAAAAGTTGATGTCCAGTGGGGAAAGAAATTTTGCCGCCTCGTCCCGCAGCGGGTACCATTCCATCAAGGCTTTAAAAGCCGGTACGCTATGGAGCAGCGTCTTTTTCATATTGGTAATCCGCCCGATTTTGGCGTGCTCGTCATGCGCGGCGCGTATTTCGTCGGAGGCGGAGCCGTAATCAATCATCGGAATATAGGGCATGGTTTCGTTCCTTTCGGGTTTCATCAAAGCGTAAAGTCTTCGGGGTTCATTTTTGGGATCTTCGGTATGCGCTGCGGCTGCCGCTTGAGTGGGTCATAAACAAATTTTTTGCAGGAGGAGGTCGGCAGCATGACGCCCTTTTTGATGCACAACACGCTTTGCAAATCCGGCGACATCTTGCCGTGCAGGCAGTTGGCACAGGCCGGGGATATATTCGCTTTGTTTAAAAGCTGTTTTTTCATAAAAATCACCTGAACAGATATTAACACAATCAAGATACGGTTTCAAGGCGCAGTATGATAAAAAATACTTATCGAAAATGTAAGTCAGGGCTGCTTTGTGCGATAAAATAAGCGGCATCAGCTTTCGCTTGCGCAAACGCAGCAGACAGCAAAAAACGACACAGCGAAAAATTTATTTGCATTGGTCGCATATTTATATTAAAATATATGAAGATTGATTAAAGGGGCGAAAGTTATGGCGGCAAAATTCCGGCAGGATGTATTACTCAACAAACCCTTTCAAAATGTGCTTGTAGCGGCAAGGAATATTGCCAACATCAACCGGTCGTTCACCTATACCGGTGAGACGGCTTATCAAAACGGCTGCCAAATTAATCTCTCCCGCGGGATGTCCATAACCTCGTGGGGGGAGAAAATAACGGTAACGCTGTTGCCCCAAAACGAATATCAGACAGGCGTAACGGTTTATTCCGAATGTGCCTTGCCCACACAGATTGTTGACTGGGGCAAAAACAAGGAAAATGTGACAAATATTTTGAGCATACTCTATGCATGATGATTGATATAAAAATGTTCTCATTCTATCTAATATTTAATTAAAAATCGGGAGAAGGATGTGAAATGTTCTGTAATAATTTTGATATTTTGATATATCAAAGCAAGATTCGAATTAGGGAGGTGATATGATGTTTTGGTTTGCTATTATTCTTCTAGCTCCTGTGTTTACAATTAGCGGTATCGTTGAGTTGTTTGGTTTTATCGGGTTTCTAATAGAGGAATTTCTGCATAATCCGTTCGGACTATTTTAACAAATTCTCGTTTTCCTTGCTTATTTTTCTATTTGTCAATAATTGACGAGATGTTTGCTTCCGGCATCTAAACGCTTCATTGCTTATCAGCAACGGAGTAGATGTTCGGACAGTATCATCAATTTTGGGGCATGCAAACACATCCACGAAAAAGCCGGTTTTTCAAAGAAAGTTGACTAAAAGTTGACTAAAACTAAATAAGGCAAAAAACAAAAAGCCCCTAAACCTATACAAATCAAAGGTTTAAGGGCTTTTATTATTGGAGCGGGATACGGGAGTCGGACCCGCCTCCTCGGCTTGGGAAGCCGATGCACTACCGATGTGCTAATCCCGCGAAAGCTTTGCTATTATACCACGCGTATTCGATTAAATCAACCGTTTTGGGATGATTTTATGTAATGAAACTCAAACAGATTTTCTAAAGGAACGGGGCGAATTGCTTCGCCCCGGTTGTTTATCTGTCAACCGACTTACGGTCAAAATCAGGTTGCTGTTTCCGATGATTGCGCCGCCGCTAATTGATGTTGATGCTGTTGACCCGTTGGATGGCATCGCTGATTTTTTGCTTGGATTCGTTGACCTTGTTGGAGCAGACGGTTAACGCATCGTTTGCTTCTTTCATAATCTTTTCCGCATGGTTCCAAGCGGATGTGCGCAGTTCGTTGGACCACTTTTCGGCATCGGCAACCATCTTGTCCGCACGCTCTTTGGTGTAAAGAACTTCCTGCTCCTTTTCCGTTTTAGCGGAATGCAGCAGTTGGTCGGCTTGTTCCTTTGCTTTCATGAGGATGGCATCCGCTTCGTCCTGCGCCTGTTTTTTGATTTGCGCGGCGCTGTCCTTGGCTTGGCGCGTTATTTCATGGGCGGCAACCATTTCCGCAGCTTGCGCCTGCGCCCCCGCGATGGTTCTGTTTGCCTGCTCGGTAGCCTCGGCAACCTTCTTTTTGGTGATCTCATCAGCTTTTGCGATCAGAACGCCGATTTCATTTTTGGTATCCGTCATGGTTTTTTCGGCTTTATCCCGCGCCTGCCCCACAATGTCGGATGCCTGGCTGTTCGCCTTCGCGAGGATGTTGTGCTCGTCCGCGGCGATGGCTTTTGCCTGGCTGATTTCACTTGGCAGATTCATGCGGATATCTTCAATACAGGTTTTAATCTCTTCGGCATTGATTAGCGCTTTGGAGGAAAAGGGCATGTTTTTGCCGGATTCGAGCACATCCTCGATTTGGTCAAGCAGTTCGTCAATATTCATCTCTGCGCTTCCTTTCCTTTTAGTCTTTTTATAATATCGTCTCTGACTTCCTCCGGTACAAAGTCGGATATATCCCCGCCGAACTCGCACACCTGTTTCACAACACTGGAGGACAGAAACATATTTTCCGCGTTAGCCGTCACAAAAACGGTTTCCAAATCCGGGTTCAGCTTTTTGTTTGTCAGTGCCTGCTGAAACTCATTTTCAAAGTCCGATACGGCGCGCAGCCCCTTCACGATGGCGACGGCGCCGCGGATTTTCGCGTATTCGGCAAGCAGTCCGCTGTACATATCAATTTCAACATTTTTCAAATTTGCTGTGCAGCGTTTAAGCAGGTCCACGCGTTCTTCGGCTGTAAACGCTCTTTCGGGTTTGTGGTAATTAATCATCACAACAACAATCACCTTGTCGAACATCTTGGCCGTGCGGGTGATGACATCCACATGCCCTTTTGTGACAGGGTCAAAACTGCCGGGACAAATCGCAATTTTCACAATGAAACCTCTTTTCTGCTGAGCAATAACAACTTCCGAGTTTTCACGTCACCGCCCAGGGCGGTTGCCGGCATGCTTTACGCCGGCAGTGGAAACTCTAAATGGCAAATGCTTGCATTTGACTATGTTAGCGGTATGTCGTAACCGCTGTCTTACCATACCGGTATATGCGGGTCAGCTTGAGTTCGCCCAAAGTTTGGGGCAGATCTTCGCCAAAGGGCGATTCACATAATATAATTCCGCCCGGCGCGATTTTTGCGGCAACCGGCGGCAGAACCTTTTGAAGGATGCCGGTACTGTAGGGCGGGTCTAAAAACGCGATGTCAAAAGTCAGGTTCGATGTTTGCAGGAACGAGAGGGCATCCGTTTGCAAAACGGTTGCTTTGTCGGTGAGTTTGGTTGCTTCCAAGTTATCTTTTATAACGGCAACAGCGGCTTTGTCCGAATCGATAAACACCGCGGAAACCGCGCTTCTGCTTAACGCTTCAATACCGAGCTGACCGGAACCCGCAAAAAGGTCGAGCACTCTGCGCCCTTCAATTTCAAATTGGATAATGCTGAAAACCGCCTCTTTTACCCTTTCGATGGTAGGGCGCACATTTTCGCCTTCCAGGGTCTTCAGTTTTCTGCCTTTTGCCGTGCCTGTTATGACTCTCATCGGGTATTCTCCGTCCGGTTTTTGTATCTTACATTATCACACCAAGGGTGGTATATTGTCAAGTAAAAATAAATCCCACCACCGCCTCGGCGGTCCCCATCCCGTTTCACATAGAATGACTTCGTCATTCCTTTAAAAAAGCTAAAGCTTTTTGGAAGGGAGGCAAGTCGGGAGGCAAGCAGGAAGAATTACTTGTCCCCCTTGCTAAAGGGGGATGTCATCCGCTGATGACAGGAGGATTCTGCAAGGCTCTGCCGTGAACTATTCTCCGCGCATTGCCTCAAAAACATTCCTTGCAACCCGTTCGCTCATCCCTTTTACCGTCATCAACTGTTCCATGCTTGCCTCTTTAATCGCCTTCATGGTCTTAAAATGTACGAGCAGTGCTTTTGCCCTGGCTTTACCGACGCCCTCGATATTGGTCAGGGTGCCGGCGAGCGTGGATGTTTTGCGCTTTTTACGGTGATAGTCTACCGAAAAACGGTGAACCTCATCCTGAATGGCGGACACCAGCGTAAAGGCCGCCCGCTTTGAGTTGAGCGCGATTTCTCCGCCGCCTTGGGCGATGGCACGGGTGCGGTGGCGGTTATCTTTGACCATGCCGAACAGGGGGATATTCAACCCGAATTGCGCCAACACGGGCAATACGGCGCTCACTTGCCCCTGCCCGCCGTCGAGCAGGATCAAATCCGGCAGTCTGCCGAAACCGTCGCCGGTTTCTTTTTCATCTGTATACCGCTGCAGGCGGCGGGTTACAACCTCCGCCATGGATGCGTAGTCGTCCTGCCCGGCGAATCCCTTGATCATAAACCGCTTATAGGCTGACTTATAGGGAATGCCATTTTTGAAAACCACCATGCCCGCCACATTTTCACTGCCGGCGGTGTGGGAAATATCATAGGCTTCAATGTATTCCGGCGGGGAGGGGAGCCCGAGCAGCCTTGCGAGTTCATCCAGCGCGGCGGTGTCTTTTCCCGTTCTGCCGATGGTGTTAGCCAGTTTTTCCGCAGCATTGGAGCGGCATAGCGCCATCAGTTCCGCCTGCTTGCCCTTTTGCGGTACGGCAACGGTGACCTTGCGCCCTGCTTTGGCAGTGAGCCACTCGGCAATCAGCTCCGCGTCCTCCACTTCACCGTCTACGGCAATTCTGGGCGGCACATGGTCCCGCATCATGTAAAAGCTCCGCAGCAGTTCATGGCGCGCGGCGGGCAAATTCTCCGGATTGTCAAAGATGAAGTGCTCGCTGTCAAACAACCGCCCGCCGGCAAAACGCAGCACCGCCATGCAGGCCTTGTCGCTCGTGCGGGGGTCCGCTTGTGTGCTGCCCTGCACAACGGCAAACACATCCTGCTCATTTACACCGGCGGAAACGACTTTTTGCTTTTCATTCATCCGCTTAATCGCGGCAATGGTGTCCCGGAGTCTGCCGGCCTTTTCATACTCCAGATTTTCCGCCGCTGCCTCCATGCGCCGCTGCAAATCCTTCAGCGCCGCGCCGCTGCCGCCTTTTAAAAAGGCAACCGCTTCGGTGACCGCTTCGTTGTACGCAGCTTCTTTAATCTTGCCGGCGCAGGGAGCGGCGCACTGCTGAATAAAAAAGTTCAGGCAGGGGCGGCTCTTGCCCCAGTCCGCCGGAAAGGTTTTGGAACATTGCGGCAGACGGAATATTTTAAGCGCCTCGTCCACCGGTTTGGATACGGCAAAAGAGTTTGTATAAGGGCCGATGTATTCCGCGCCGTCGTCTGCCATTTTTTTAACAGCCGTGATAGACGGCCAGGGGCCTTTGGTGATTTTAATGTAATGGTAGCCCTTGTCGTCTTTGAGCAGGATGTTGTATTTGGGCATGTGCTGCTTAATCAAACTGCATTCCAGCACCAACGCCTCAAACTCGCTGTCGGTGAGAATATAGTCAAAATCGGCGACTTTCTCCACCATTTTTATCACTTTGATATATTGGTTGCTCGTTCCACCGAAATAGCTGCTCACGCGGTTTTTGAGCGCTTTCGCCTTGCCGACATAGATGATCTCACCCTTGGCGTTTTTCATCAAATAAACACCGGGTGTCTGCGGCAGGCGCATCGATTTTTCGCGGAGCTTTTGAAGGGTTTCGTCCATTTTGTCACCTGATTAAATAGCATTACAGACATTATACCAAACAATGCTATATTTCACAATGACGCGAAATTTAAACAGAAAACGATAAACCTTTCGGTCTGCCCCTGTGTTGAGAATCGCTTGCTTCCAGTCAAGGCTGAAGCACCCGGTCAAAGCTGCCAATATCCGTCCGTTCGGGTAAACCACCCGGCTGCGGCAGCGAGCAGGCTTGTGTGTCTTCCTCCATTTCGGTCAAACAACTCCAAAATCTTTTTGGCATCATGGACATTCTACAGCGCGGATTGTCCCGCTGTTCAATGGCAATCGTGTCATAAAAAAGTTTCCACAAACGCCTGGCTTCAATTTCGCTTGTGTCCGCCCGGGGCGGCTCAAAACCCTCCGCCGGGACTATCGCGCGGTTCCCCTTGGAATAAATCAAGGCAGAACCGTGCGTTTTGTCGTAGATAATAAAATTTTCGGCATGATAGCGCTCACAAAAATGACCGGCAATCAGCGGCAGGACGCTGTGTTTCGGCTCAATGACGGCGGTCATCACATCCCCGTGTACCGAAAAGCGGACAAAGCCTTTATAGTGGTGTCCCTCCCGCGCGCAGGCAAAAGCGGCCTTTTCGACCGCGTGGACTGTGTTGTCGGCGAGCATCGAGAGCACCTTTTTTCCATGACCGATACAAAGGCGGATATAGTCGAGTAAAAGCAGTTCCTTGCCGTCCACGCAGGAGAGGAAACACTGCTCAACTTTATAAAAAGCGTCCCTACCGGCGGCTTTGATGATACCCTTTTCAACCCTCAACGACTTTTCATCATCTGTTTCGATGAAAAAAGAGGGGAATAGCGTAAGCTGCTCCGCACCGGCCGGAAAGACCATAGCAGGCAGTTCCTTTTTGCGCCAGCTATCGAACACCAGGCTCAAAAAGCCCTCAAAGCTGCCGTCATACACATAATTTACAGCTGACCGGTCAGGCATTTGACACGATCCTCCCTATCCGGCGCGGGGGCATACAGGCTCAGTTGCTCATATCCCCCCGCCTCGTAAGCGTTGCGGCAGTTGTCGGACATCAGGGCGCGCAGAATACGCTCGTGCGTGAAGACCAACCCCGGCACCGCTTTGGTTGAGCAGGTGATGAAATACTGCGCTCGCTTGAGGGTAACGCCGAGTTTTTTGAGGCTGTCGAAACTAAGCGAGCCCGCGCGACGCGCTTGCAGAATCCGCTTGACACCGGTGACACCGAACCCCGGCACGCGCAGGAGCATTTCCCGCGGGGCGGTATTGACATCAACGGGGAACTGCTCGAGGTGGTTGAGCGCCCAATTGCATTTGGGGTCGATAAACTCGTTGAAGTTGCAGTGCGCTTCGTCCAGCAGTTCCCCCGCATCAAAACCGTAAAAGCGCAGCAGCCAATCCGCCTGGTAGAGGCGGTGCTCCCGCAGCAACGGCGGTTTGGTGGTGACAGCGGGCAGCAGCGTGTTTTCGGCAACGGGAATGTATGCGGAATAAAACACGCGCTTGAGCGCGTATTTCTTGTACAGCGCGGCGGAAAGCGAGATGATTTGATAGTCACTTTCGGGTGTTGCTCCGACGATGAGCTGCGTGCTCTGCCCGGCGGGAGCGAAACGCGCGGCGCGGCTTTTTGAAACAAGGCTGCCGGTTGTGTTATCAAGAATCCGTTCCCTGATCATCCCCATCGGCCGCAGAATAGATTCCCTGGTTTTATTCGGCGCGAGCAGCTGTAGGCTTTGCTGCGAAGGCAGTTCGATGTTGACACTCATCCTGTCTGCCAAACAGCCGAGCCGTTCGAGCAGACGGTTGTCGGCACCCGGAATCGCTTTGGTGTGGATATAACCGCCGAAGCCGTACTCCTCACGCAGAATACGCAGCGATTCAATCATGCGCTCGCAAGTGTAATCGGGGTTTTTAATGACGCCTGAACTGAGAAACAGGCCTTCAATGTAGTTGCGTTTATAAAAGGCGATGGTCAAATCGGCGAGTTCACGCGGGGTGAAAGTCGCCCGTTCCACATCGTTGGTCACGCGGTTGACGCAGTACAGGCAGTCATAGACGCAAGCGTTGCTCATGAGCACTTTGAGCAGGGATACGCAGCGGCCGTCCGCGGCAAAGGTGTGGCAAATACCGCAGGCAACGGTGTTGCCCATGGCGCTGCCCGCGCCGCTTGAGCTGGAGCCGCTGCTGGTGCAGGCAACATCATACTTGGCCGAATCTGTCAGAATTCGGAGCTTTTCATAAATGTCCATACCGATCTCCCTGTCGCAATAAAACAAACATTTGTTCGAGAGTATTATAGGCGTATGACGAATACTTGTCAAGTGCTGCGGGAAGGCTTTTTGTATAGGCACAATGAATTGGACACAGCCCGGCTGCTAATAGAAAACCGGCCGCCCGAAAAGGACAGCCGGCTGAGAACACAAGGAGACGTCAGACTGTTACAAAACTCTTCAAACCAACCCTGAAAAATGATATAATAACCATAG
>CAZTCR010000052.1:0-18891 GCA_964612185.1 uncultured Eubacteriales bacterium | reverse complement strand
TATTATTATATCATATCGAATAAGAATTGTCTATATGTTTATCGTTAAATAGTATGACAACCTGCTCATATCCAATCTCGATTTGTTAATTTCGATAATACGATTCATCTCTATTAGTCCATATATCTTTTTTATGATGCGCCCTTTAATGTTGGTACGATTATTGGTACAGCAAATAATAGCTGGTAAAATATTCTTGCAAATCATAATTTCCTGTGTTAAGATGAGAAAAATGAAAGTGGGGTTTGTAAGATGGATAGCGGATTTACTTATTGTCAAAAATGTGGCGAGAAAAACTTAGCAATTAACAGCAATTGTCAGAAATGCTCCGCACCTTTAGACGAACATATTCAACAGCCCCCGCAAGTACAACCTCAGTATGTACCACCATACCAACCGCAGCCGGCACTTAAGAAGAAACCAAACGGTTGTTTGATAGCATTGGCTATTTTTGTGGGGTTGATCATATTTGCGGGTGTTATAGGTGTAATTGTTGGGGATAACAACACAGATAATTCCATTACGACAGACAAAAGCATTGTAACTACTACAACAACGAATCAAACAACTTCGGTTCAATCAGTTACTGCGCAACCTACTCAACCTATAACCACTCAAGCGACACCCACGCAACCAAAAACTACCAAACCCCAAACCACGGCAGCACCCAGCGAAACGATAAGTCAAAAAAACGCAGTTCGTAAAGCAAAAGAGTATTTGAATTATACATCATTTTCTCGCACCGGCTTGATTGAGCAATTAGAGTATGAAGGATTTCCACATGATGATGCCATTTATGGAACAGATAGATCAGGTGCTAATTGGAATGAGCAGGCGGTAAAAAAGGCAAAAGAGTATTTAGAATATACTTCTTTTTCTCGCACGGGACTAATTGAGCAGTTGGAGTATGAGGGCTTCACTCACGAGCAAGCAGTGCATGGTGTTACCTCAAATGGGTTTTAGAAATAATCATAGTTTAAAATACTCGATAGCTGGCATTTTCGATAATACAAAACAGCGTGCAAAGCCATTGGAATATCAAACGAAATTGAATGAAAAGGTAATGTCATCTAAACAGTAATGAGCTAATTGATAGAATGCATATGAAAGGGATATAAGCAATGAAAAAAGTATCGTTGATTCTTTTAGTCTGCTTAACATTGTCATGTGCTTCAGGGTGTATCAGTGAAACTAAAAGTGTAAAAACATATAGCGTAACAACTGATAATGCAGTTCATACTATCAGCATTAATCCTGATGGTCGAGAAAATTTAGCAAAGACTGTAACATTAGTCAAATCAGATATGGTTGACTGCAATGATTATAATGTATCTATAGTCGGAATGACTTTTGATAAATCAAGTGGAAATGCTATTAGGGATGCAATGAATATTGGGACAGGACTTAATACAGATACAAAATCTGTTGATAGAGGTTTTGATATTGGGTTTAAGAATTCTTCTGATAAAGAGATAGAAAAAAAGGATGCTTACCTATGCCTTTACTTAAAATTCACTTTTGACAGTGCTGAGGTATCTCAAAGAAACTCTGTTATTCCAGATGTTAAAGTAAGTATAAAGGATGACCAAGGTGAAGAGTTTTCATTGATTCATTACTCCATGAAAGACACATATGTTGATACAAACTATCCATATGGGTTAATGATGTTCAAAGGGTTCTACGATTCGGAATTCGCTTATATTACCATTAATGGGATTAACTTTGAAATAGATTTAGCGAAGCTCAAATGAAGTAACAACTCGCATAGCATAAATACAATCAATATGAAACGAGGGGTATAATAAGATGGTAAGATATGGAAACTGTAGTTTCTCATGTAATCAAGACAAATATCATATCTATTCCACCGACACCGACTTCTTGAATTACATTGCAGCTAATATATTAATTAATTATGATGTTCAGGAAAAACAAATTACCAATTCGGCAGTTTTACGAGGCACACTACATTTCAAAAGTGAAAACACTAGTATTTGGTTCTTGGTTGAAGAATACATATGTTCTTGTGGTTGGGAGCCATATGCATCCTTATTTGAGTCTTTATCGAATGGTTCTGGTCCCGGAAGAAGAGTTTGTTATCGTAAGAAATATGACTGAATATGACTGATCATTATTATTAATATCATACATTAAAATTAATGAGACCGAACCTGTAAATGGGTTCGGTCTTTATTTTTACATCAGATAAAATAAAATCCCCTTGAAATCGTAATGAAATCAAGGGTTTCTTTTGGAGCTACTGGTCAGAATCGAACTGACAACCTGCTCATTACGAATGAGCTGCTCTGCCATTGAGCCACAGTAGCCTATTTCGTTTTGCCCGGGCGGGCAACTCCGCTGATTTCTGGCCGGCAGATACCTATTATAATGAAGTATCTTCGTTTTTGCAAGGCTTTTTGCCAACTTTTAATGAATTTTCCGTGAAGGGCGCAACGGAAGCTTCCCGGGTGTTCGGTCACAATAAATTAACTTTTGAAACCTTGATTTTATGAAAAGAATGCGTTATGCTTATTCCACACAGATGGTTTCTGCGGGGCAAAATGCCGTTTCATATCCCCTGCCCGTCAGCGGATTCAAAAAAACAATACATCGAACGGTTAACGGTATGAAGAAAGGATTTATTCAATGAAAAAAATTATATCGATGCTGCTGGTTTTCGCGCTGATATTCTCTTTTGCCGCATGCAAAAAGGATACGGACAAAACCCCCACATCCGGCGAATCCACAACGCTTGAAGGTCAAACAGGCGAACCCACCGGCGGAGAGACCGAAGTTTTTACGAACGAAAACGGCGAGAACTATACGGATGCAAGCGGCAACCCGGTGACGATCCCCGTCACCGTACCGGTATCCCTGATTTCCGAGGAAACCATGCCAACAGGCAAACCGGTTGAGGTCACTACCAACCCTTCAGGCAAACCGGTTGATTCGCAAATTGACAGCGCATTGGGCGATATTTTTAAGGGCGAAAAGTATTCCATTAAATTTACCACACAGATTGACCTTGACGGAACGAAACAGACCATGCCTGCCGCGATTTATGTTTCTGGCCAAAAGAGTCTTATCGAACTCACCATGAGCAACCAGGCCCTGGGCAAGATGGGTATCCTGAATAACGGAACCGGCAAATACTTTTTGATTTCCGCCCTGGCAGGGCTGATAAAAGGATATATCACCGTGCCCGCCGACGCATCGGATGAGTATGATGATATGTTCAATTTTTCCGGTTTGTCAGACACGACGGATATGCAGTACATTCAAACAACAAAAGTCACCTATAAAGGTGTGGAATACACTGCCGAAGAATACCGCAGCGAAGATTCGACGGTCAAGTTCTATTTCAACGGCGGCAAACTCAAGCGAATCGAACAGGTGAGCGATGACGGTTCCAAGGTGTTTATGGAGAATATTGAAATCAGCGCGGCCTTCGATGAATCGATTTTTAACATCCCCGCCGGTTATAAAGAATTAAAAGAAGAAGATTTGGCAGGCTTGTCCGGCATGTTCGGATAAGAGCGATTGAGGAAATGATGAATAAGACAGCACTTGTTACAGGCGCTGCGGGCGGCATCGGAAGCGCTGCCGCCCGCGCTTTTGCGGGCGAAGGCTATCATGTTGTATTAAACTACCGCAGTTCGAAGGATGCCGCGCAGGCGCTCGAAAACGAGCTGCGCGCCAACGGGTGCGATGCCCTTGCTGTTTGCGCGGATGTTGCCGACCCGGCGCAGGTTGCGGAAATGTTTCACCAGTGTGCAGAGCGGTTCGGGGGCGTGGATGTGCTGGTAAACAACGCGGGTATTGCGCAGCAAAAACTTTTTACGGATATCACGCAGGCGGATTATGACGCGATGTTTGATGTGCATGTCCGGGGCTGCTTCAACTGCTGTCAGGCAGCTTTGCCGTATATGATTCGGCAAAAAAAGGGTAAGGTTATTAACATATCTTCTGTATGGGGTGTAAGCGGCGCGTCCTGCGAGGTGCATTATTCGGCCGCGAAAGCAGCAGTTATCGGCATGACCAAAGCGCTTGCGAAAGAAGTAGGCCCTTCCGGTATTCAGGTGAACTGCATCACACCCGGTGTGATAGCCACCCCCATGAACGCCGGCTTTTGCAGCGAAACAATGGAACAATTAATAGAAGAAACGCCGTTGGGCAGGCTCGGCACCCCCGATGATGTCGCCGGGTTGATTGTGTTTTTAGCAAGCGGTAAGGCTGATTTTATCACCGGGCAAATCATTGGTGCGGACGGCGGTTTTTGCTGAGTAAAAATAATCAGGCAAGGCGGGAAGATATGGGGCAGAGCACGATTGATTCAAACCGGCGCTATGTCGGTACAAAAGAAAACCTCGTTTTCGGCGTTGCAAACGGCGGTCAAGTCATGAGTTTTACACTTATTACATCATACTTGACCTATTTTTATGTCAACATTTTTAATATTGACGCGAAAATAGTCGCGACGATGTTGTTTTTGGAGGGCATTTGGGACACGGTCAATGACCCCCTTATGGGCACCATTGTTGACAGAACACGCACCAGAGCAGGCAAATTGAGACCGTATCTAATCGGCGTACCCGTGCCGATGACCATTTCGATCATCTTGTTTTTTGCCGGGCCGATGCTCTTAAAGAACCCGAGCCCGACCGCTCCCTCAAAGATTGTTTATATGGTCATCACCTACTTTGTCTGGGAGTTTCTTTACACCATCAGTGATGTACCTTTTTGGGGGATGGCGGCTGCCATATCGCCAAACCCTGCGGACAGGACGCGAGCCATTACCTCCGCCCGCCTGATATCGGGTTTTATCGGCGGTATACCAACCGTGCTGATGCCGATTCTGATTGACCTTTCAAAAGGCGGCTTTGTCAGCAGTGAGATTAAGCAGATTTTCTTTGTTTCCGGCGTAACTTTCGGTATATTAGGGATGGCACTGTTCTTCCTGTCCGGCGTGTTTGTAAAAGAAAGGGTCGCGCAGTCGCTCGATGCGCCGAAAATGAAGGATTGCTACAAATGCATCACCAAAAATCCACCGCTTAAACTGATTATTCTGCAAAATATTCTGGGCTCGCTCGGGGGCATCGGCGGCATATTCGGCACCTATTATTTTATTGATGTGCTCGGTTCCGCATCTGCCACGCTGATTATCGGCATCCCCGGCACGATTGTGTCCCTGTTCAGCTTTGCGTTAATCGGCAAGATTAAAAGCAAATTCAACAACAAACAAATCGTTATCGGCAGCAAACTGCTCAATGACGCGCTTAATGTTTTAATGTTCCTGCTGTCGTTCAAACGGTATGCGAATATCCGTTTTATGATTCCGCTCATGATGGTCAGAAGCACGCTGACAGCCTTTTTAAGCGGTGTGAACTCCGTTGTCCCGACGGAAATGATAGCGGATTCCGTCGATTATATGGAATGGACAACCGGGCAAAGGTCGGAAGGCATGAGTTTTTCCGTCCTTACTCTTATCGGCAAGTTCAACGGCGCCGTGTCCCGCTCACTGGGTGCCCTGCTGATTTCGGTTATCGGGTACAAGACCTCACAGACAAACGCGATTATACCGCAGAGCGAAACGGTCAAGTTCCGGATTTTTATGATGAACACCATTGTGCCGACACTGCTTGGTTTGTTTTCGATTATACCGATATTTTTCTATGACTTGGTTGGGGACAAGCAGAAGCGTATGCTCGACGACCTGGCGAAACGCCGCGAAATGCTCGCGGAGGAAGCGGCAAAATAGACATTCGCTGTACGATATATTTTTGCCATCGTTTTTTATAGGCCTGCGGGACAATCTTTTCTTGCATTTGAACAGTCGATATGTTAAAGTATTTTAGAGCAAACTGTTTTCTTCTTTATTTTTTACCGGCAGAAATATGCCAAAGTTTTTCCGGCACCAAATTTCTACACAGGGGGAAGAGAAATGGCAAACTGTCCAAAATGTGATTATCATTTAAAGTTAACGGATTGGCGGCCGAATTGCCCAAGCTGCGGCGTCAACCTCGTTTATTACGGTATGGAGGAGCGCCTGCTCGCCGATGCCGACAAAGCCGAAGCGGAGCATTCGCATTTCCAAAAGAAAATTGACCGGGCAAAGGCGTCCTATGCCGGTTCAAAATTGGCGATCGTGAGAATCGTTTTAACCGTTCTGCCGCTGGCCTGCCTGTTTTTGCCCTGGGCGAAGATGCTCATCAAAGGGCCTTATATTGATTCGGCTGTGAATGTCGGTATGATTAAACTCGGCACGAAAGTTGCTGAACTGGATTTTGGCGGGCTGCTGGAACTGATGGGCTCCAAAATCGTCGGCACACCCTTCACCATGTTTTTCGTCGCGTTGGCCGCGATGCTGATTACGGCGCTTGTTTGCCTGGTTGAACTGATTCTCCTCTTCCTTTCCTGCTCACCCAAAGGCATCGCCCGCAATATCACCCTGGGTTCGATAGGCCTGGTGTTGACAGCAACCGCGACGGTGATGTTTACACAGTTTAACGCGTCGTTCACTACCATCTTCCCCGGCTCGTACAGCGGCAGTCTGAAATTTGGACCTTTTGTTTTAATGGCGGCGTTCGCCGGTGTTATCGCCATCAACGCGGTCATCGCGAAGGTCGGCATTCCGGTCAAATACAAACAAACTTACATCGGCGGCATCCCGTCGGAAGAGTATTTCGCGGCAAAAGCAGCCGGCATCGATGTGCTTGCCCTGCAAACCCATGTGACCGAAGAAGAAGCCGCGATAGCTGTTGAAAAAGCGCTGATCGCTGCCGGTATCCGTGTAGCCAAAGAACCCGGCCCTGAAGATGTCGTTGTTGAAAAATCAGATGACACACCGCCGGAAGCATAACGAAAAAAGTTTATTAAAAACGCCGCAGAAATCATCTGCGGCGTTCTTCGTTTTATTCTATTCAACCTGCGCGGGCTTCCCGTTGGCGGGTTTTTTCTTTACCCGGTGAATGATGAAGCGGTTTGCGGGGTAAATCCAAACCGACGGAATGGTCATTGTTACCACTTTTACCAAAGCGTCTCCCCAACTGTTCCATTGCTTCGCGAGAACAATATTGCTTAAAGCGGAACCGATCCACGCGCAGGCAAAGATGTTGAATATAACCAGAATAATCGCGTATGTTGCGCTTACCGCCGCATTACTGTCCGCCTTGAAGGTCAGTTTCCTGTTCAAAACAAAAGCAATCGAATAGCCGATCGCGGTTGAAATGAAGAAGGCATACAAATAACCGACCGACTTAATGCCGATGAAATTTAACGCCTCGTTCGTGATGGGGACAGTTTTTAATGAATCAAACACAAAATTCAAAAGCAGCATATGCGCGACCAGTTCGATACCAGACGCGCCGATGCCTGTAAAAAGCACCCATTTAATAAATTTCCATATTTCACCGTGCTTTTCCGTAAAGCATTTTAATCTTTGCCGGCAGGTTTGTACACTCATGGGCACTTCTCCAAAACTGTTTAATGGCGTGTCCGACATCGGTCGCGACAATAAGAAGAATTATAGCAGAACGCCGATATGATAACAAGCATTTGAAGTGAATCAACAGAACTGTTTGCACACCCGGCGTAATGATTAACCCGGTTGATCACTTGCTTTTAATTGTGCAGGCAATTCCCTCGTTTTCGGCAATCCACTTCACCATATCACCAATGGACTCCGCAACGCTTCTGGGGCTGTAGCCAAGCTCTGCCTGTGCTTTCGCATTGCAAAAGTTGCAGTTGTAGGTCAGTATGTCAACCGATAGGCGGGTAAACAAGGGCGTGTTGCCGGAAAGTTTATAATAAATTTCCGCGAGGGGCGCGAGTGATTTGGCCAGCCAAAGGGGCATTTTCACACGCGGCGGCTTTCGCCCGCACTTTTCCGAAATGACACGGATTAAATCGTCGGAGGATATCACATCCCCGGTCAGGAAGTAGCACTCCTTTGCCCCGCCTTTTGTTGCAGCGCCAATCATACCGGCCGCCACATCGCGCACATCCACAAAGTTGTATCCGCCGAAAGCCAGCGATACCGGCAATTTACCGCGCATAATCATGCGCACCATTTCGCCGGGGCTCGACACCTTAAAATCATAAGGGCCTATACACGCTGCGGGAAACACCGCGACAACCTCCAATTGGTCATCCGAATGTTCCAGCACATAGCGCGTCGCCTCCGCTTTGGTTTTGCCGTAAACACCTTTGATGATCTCCGGATCAATTTTTGTTTCTTCCGCCATGAGCGCGTTGCCTGCCAATGGCTTGACGGCGTCCACAGACGATGCATAGACAAGGCGCCGCACGCCGCACTTTTTGCAGGCATCCACCACATTGATGGTACCCTGCACATTGACTTTGCGTACCAGTTCTTCATTGCCGCCCCCGACATCAATGATACCGGCAAGATGGTAGACCACTTCAGCGCCTTCAAACGCTTTTTCCAGCGATGCCGGGTCCGTCACATCGCCAAATGCTTTTTCGCACGGGATGCCGTCAAATATCTTGCTTTCACTGCGGATTAAAATCCTGAATTTTTCATTTCTTGCCTGCAGCGCTTTAACAAGCGCATACCCGATATGCCCGGAAGCCCCGGTTACAACCGATATTTTTTCGTTTAACATACGCACGCGCACCTCTCATCTCCCGATTTTAGCCGATTTAGATTATATCACTTTACCCGTGTTTATAATTCCGATTGCGTTATTAAATGGCATATTTTATTAAAATGGCTCCTATCAGCTGCTGCTGAGCAGCATCGGCACCTGCCCCGCAACGGTTGACAAGATATCGTTTTCCATGTAATATTACATGGATAAAAACTCGTTTAATCATCACTGTTTGTGCCGCCACCTTTGGCGGCGGAATGGAGTCAAATATGTCAGAAGCAAAGTTTGTGCTGGCGCTGGACCAGGGTACAACCAGCTCCCGCGCTATTCTGTTTGACAAAAGCGGCAGCATCGTCACAAAAGCGCAGAAAGAGTTTGACCAAATATACCCCGCTACCGGTTGGGTCGAGCATGACCCGATGGAAATTTTGTACAGCCAGCTGCAGTCGGTGACGACGGTGCTTGCCTCCGACAAAGTAACTGCGGGGGAAATCGCGTCAATCGGCATCACCAACCAGCGTGAAACCACCGTGTTATGGGACAAACATACGGGTAGACCCATTTACAACGCCATCGTCTGGCAATGCCGCCGCACGGCGGAGCTTTGTGAGGGTTTAAAGGCGCAGGGACTCGGCGATTATGTCAAGGAAAAAACAGGGCTTTTAATTGACGCCTATTTTTCCGGCACAAAAATCAAATGGATACTCGAAAATGTTCCCGGTGCGCTCGAAGCGGCAAAAGCGGGCAACATCCTCTTCGGCACGGTAGAAACCTGGCTGATTTGGAATCTCACGGGCGGCAAGGCGCATGTAACCGACTATTCCAACGCCTCCCGCACCATGCTGTTTGATGTGGATAAACTCTGCTGGGACGAATTTCTGTGCGAAAAACTCGGTATCCCGATGTCTGTTTTGCCAAAACCGGTACCGTCGAGCATGGTGTACGGCACGGTTGCCGGCGGCATCATCGGCATTGAGGCGCTCGAGGGCATCCCCATCAGCAGCGCTATCGGCGACCAGTCCGCCGCGCTGTTCGGCCAAGGCTGCTTCAAACCCGGCCAAGCAAAGAACACCTACGGCACCGGCTGTTTTCTGCTGCTGAACACGGGAAACAAACGCGTTGAGTCGAAAAACAATTTATTAACGGGCGTCGCCTGGGGTATCGGCGATGAAGTGGAATACAGCATCGAAGGCAGCGCGTTCAACGCGGGCTCTGTCATCAAATGGCTGCGCGATGAACTGCACCTGATTGACACGGCGAGCCGCTGCGATGAATTGGCCGAGAGTGTACCGGATGCCAACGGCTGTTACCTGGTGCCCGCCTTTACGGGGCTTGGCGCGCCGTATTGGGATATGTACGCGCGGGGCTGTATCGTTGGCCTGACACGAGGAGTCAACCGGGCCCACATCGCAAGAGCCGTGTTGGAAAGCATCACCTTCCAGGTGACAGACCTGATGAACGCCATGTTCGCGGACTCCGGCATTAAATTCAGTGAACTGCGCGTGGACGGCGGCGCGTGCGTGAGCGACATCATGATGCAAATTCAGTCAAATATGCTCGGCATTAACATCTCCCGCCCGAAAACGGTGGAAACAACCGCTTTGGGCGCCGCGTACCTTTCCGGTCTTGCTGTCGGTTTTTGGAAAGACAAAGCGGAGATTGAAAAAATCCGCGAGGTGGAACGCATTTTCACCCCGCAGATGAGCAGGGAAGACGCCGCGAAACTTTACACCGGCTGGAAACGGGCGGTCGAGCGTTCCATGGGTTGGGAAATTCCAAATTAAATTTGGATATTTAATTTAAAGACACATAATTCCGCAAAAATCGTGTATCATTTTATGCATTGTTAAATTTTTATATGAACCGGAGGATTTTATCATGGCAAAAGTTATTGTTGACTGGAAAACGCTCTACGACTTTGTTGAGGACGCCTTTGCCGGCGTCGGCATTCCGCGTGAGGACGCGAAAATCTGCGCGGATGTACTGTTGGAATCGGACAAGAGGGGTATCGAGTCCCACGGTGTGAACCGTTTTAAGCCTATCTATATTGACAGGATTAACATCGGCATCCAAAACCCTGTAACAAACTACGAAATCATCAGGGAAACACCAACCACCGCCGTTGTTGACGGACATGACGGCATGGGTCAGGTCATCGGCTTCAAAGCGATGTCCCTCGCCATCGAAAAAGCTAAAAAATACGGTATGGGCATGGTTGCCGTGCGCAACTCCTGCCACTACGGTATCGCCGGCTACTACACCACCATGGCCAGCAAAGCGGGCATGATCGGCATCACCGGCACCAATGCAAGGCCATCCATCGCGCCGACTTTCGGGGTGGAAAACATGCTCGGCACCAATCCCCTGACCATCGGTTTCCCGACGGATGAGGAGTTTGATTTTAACATCGACTGCGCAACCTCTATTACCCAGCGCGGCAAGCTGGAATATTATTCAAGAATCGGCAAAGCTACCCCGGTGGGTATGGTTGTCGGCAGAGACGGTCAGCCGAAGACGGACACAGACCAGATCCTCAAAGACCTCAATACCGGTGAAGCGGCATTGGCGCCTCTGGGCGGTATCGGCGAAGAATTGGCGGGCTACAAGGGCTACGGTTACGCCACGGTGATTGAAGTGCTCTCCGCCGCTCTCCAGCAAGGCAGTTTCTTAAAAATGCTCACCGGTAAAAAAGACGGCAAAGATGTCCCCTATCATCTCGGCCATTTCTTTATCGCTATTGATACGGAAGCCTTTATGGGCCTTGAAGAGTTCAAAAAGACCGCGGGCGATATCCTGCGCGAACTGCGCGCGTCCGAAAAGGCGCCGGGCGAAGAGCGTATCTTTACCGCGGGTGAAAAAGAGTACGAAGTCTGGCTGCAGCGCAAGGATTCCGGCGTGCCGATCAATGAAGCCGTTCAGCTTGAATTCATCAAAGTCCGCGACCAGTTGGGGCTGACGAAGTATAAGTTCGAATGGGAAAATTAGACATTAGACTTTAGATTTTAGATGGTAGACGCGAATACCAAACAAAGCCCTCTTTTTAAAAGAGGGTGTCGGGCAAAAGCCCGACGGGTGATTTTAATCCTCAGCCGCCGCGGGCGGCAGCTCCTTTGAAAAAGGAGCCTAAATCGGGCGAACACTGTTCGCCCCTACAAAGCTAACCACTAATCACTGACCACTGACCACTATTAATAAAGGAATGATATATTATTATGGATTACGCGAAAGAATCATTGAAACTGCATTACGAATGGAAGGGTAAGCTTGAAGTCACCGCCCGCGCCACCGTCAAAAACAAAGAAGAATTGTCTTTGGCTTATACCCCCGGCGTCGCGCAGCCCTGCCTGGAAATTCAAAAGGATGTCAACCTGAGCTATGATTTAACCCGCCGCTGGAACCTCGTTGCTGTTGTTACCGACGGCACCGCGGTGCTGGGGCTCGGCGATATCGGCCCCGAAGCCGGCATGCCCGTGATGGAAGGCAAATGTGTTCTGTTCAAGGAGTTCGGGGACGTTGACGCCTTCCCTTTGTGCATCCGTTCCAAAGAGGTGGACGATATCGTTAAGACCGTTGCGCTGCTCGCGGGCAGTTTCGGCGGCGTGAACCTGGAAGACATCTCCGCGCCCCGCTGTTTTGAAATTGAGCGTCAGCTGAAAGAAATCTGCGATATCCCGATTTTCCACGATGACCAGCACGGCACAGCGGTCGTTTGCCTGGGCGCCGTCATCAACGCGCTTAAGTTTGTTAAGAAAGATATGAAAGACTGCACCATCGTTTTCAGCGGCGCCGGCGCGGCCGGTGTAGCCATTGCGAAGCTCTTCAAATCGCTCGGCGTCAATGACATTATCATGTGCGACCGTAAAGGCATTATTTGCGACGGCGACAAACTCAACCCCGCGAAGCAGGATATCGCAAGTTACACCAATAAGAACCGCTTAAGGGGCACCCTTGCGGACGCGATGAAGGGCTCCGATATTTTTGTCGGCGTTTCCGCCCCGGGTGTTGTGACGGAAGAAATGGTAGCCTCCATGAACAAAGACGCCATCGTGATGGCCATGTCCAACCCGACGCCGGAGATTATGCCCGACCTTGCCATCAAAGCAGGCGCGAAAGTCGTCGGCACAGGCCGCAGCGATTTCCCGAATCAAATCAACAATGTGCTCGCCTTCCCCGGCATTTTCAGGGGCGCGCTGGATGTGCGCGCAAGCGACATCAATGAAGAGATGAAAATCGCCGCAGCCAAAGCCATCGCATCCCTCGTCACGGAAGAAGAGATGACTGCGGACTACATTTTACCCAAAGCCTTTGACTTAAGAGTCGGCAAGGCTGTCGCCGCGGCAGTCGCCCAGGCGGCAAGGGACACGGGTGTAGCGAGGATTTAACACAAGGGCAAATAAGTTCTTCGGGGAGCAGCGTTGATATTTTATCGGCATGCTCCCCTTTTCTTACAGAATAAAAAAACGCAAGGAGTTCGTGATGATCAATACGGTTATTTTTGACATGGACGGCGTACTGATTGATTCCGAAGAAGCAATCACCCTCGCCGCACAGGAAGCGCTGCGCTTTTGGGGCGTCCATGCCGAATTCGACGACTTTAAGCAGTTCACCGGCATGGGCGAAAACAAGTTCATCGGCGGGGTCGCCGCGAAATACGGCGCTGAATACACCTTTGACATGAAGGATAAAACATACGAAATCTATGTTGCCACCGCCGCCGAACGGGTGACGGTATACCCCTGGTCAAAGCAGGTACTGGACGGATTAGTACGGCGCGGCATAAAATTCGCGCTCGCCTCCGCGGCGGATTACACCAAAGTGGCATGCAACCTCAAGTGCATCGGTGTTGACCCGGGTGTTTTTGCCGCGATTGTCACGGGCAGCGATGTGGAGCATAAAAAGCCGCACCCGGAGATCTTTTTGACAGCGGCAAAAAACGCCGGATTTGACCCGGCCGAGACGCTGGTCGTGGAGGATGCCGTATCCGGTGTGCAGGCGGCCAAATCCGCCGGGATGCTTTGCCTTGCGCTGACAACTTCGTTTGATGAGAAGACACTAAAAAATGCCGGCGCAGACTTTGTATCAACAACCCTAACCGATATTTTTGAACTTATAGAGAGGGCGAATCAGTGATGAGTATTGAAAAAAGAGATTTCGGGTTGACTCAAGACTGTAAAGCAGTTGAGCTTTACGCCATAGCGAACAGCATAGGGGCATCTGTTGAGGTTATCACCTACGGCGCCACGCTGCAAGCGCTGACAATGCCGGACAGAAACGGGATGTTTGCGGATGTAACAATCGGTTTTGACGATCTGAAAGGTCATACAGAGCTTTCCAACTACCAGGGTCAGACTGTCGGGCGCTATGCCAACCGCATCGCGAACGGGGCCTTCAGCATAAACGGCAAAGAATATAATGTGACCAAAAATGAAAAAGACGCCACCTGCCTGCACGGCGGCGGCGAGTTTTCACATACGGTTTGGGATGTCATAGGCACCGGGGAAAATTTTATTAAACTTGGTTATATAAGCCCGGCGGGATCCCATGGCTTCCCCGGAACGCTCAAGACTGAGGTCATCTATACCCTGACCGATGAAAACGAGCTGGTCATCGATTTTTCCGCTGTTTCGGATGAAGACACCGTCATCAACCTGACCAACCACGCTTATTTCAACCTTGGCGGATTTGATGCCGGCAGCGTGCTCGGCCATATTCTGCAGATTAACGCCGATGCTTTTACCCCGACGGATGCCGCAAGCATCCCCACAGGCGAATTGCGACCCGTCAAAGGCACGCCGTTTGATTTCACCCGCCCCAAAACAATCGGGCTGGATATCGGTCATGAGAATGACCAGTTAATAAACTGCAAGGGGTACGATCATAACTTTTGCCTGACGGCACGCGAACCGGGATCCCCCGCGGTAACAGTATGGGAACCCGTGAGCGGACGGGTAATGGAAGTGTTCACCGATTTACCCGGCGTTCAGCTTTATACCGGTAACTTTTTAGCGGATGTTCCGGGCAAGGGCAGCACGGTAATGGGCAAACACGCCGGCTTTTGCCTGGAAACACAGTATTATCCCGATACGCCAAATCAGCCGGCTTTCCCGCAATGCACCTTTCAGGCGGGCGAAAAGTTTGTATCGCGCACTTCTTTCAAGTTTTCAACATATCATTAAGTGGTTACAAAAGATTTTCCGACTATTCATAGAAAATACAAAAGTAAGCGTGTATAATGGTATTGTTATTTTAAATTATCAATTTTAAATTAATAAGAAACGAGGGAGTTGAGTTCATGGCAAACGAGAAGATTCTGGTCGTGGATGATGACACGAACATTTGCGAACTGCTCAGGCTTTACCTTGAAAAAGAGCAATTCCGGGTTTTATTGGCGCATGACGGTGTTGCGGCGCTCAAGGTGTTTCAGGACAGCAGGCCCGAGCTGGTTTTGCTGGACATTATGCTGCCCCAGCTCGACGGCTGGCAGGTCTGCCGTGAAATCCGCAAATTCTCCAACAAACCGATTATTATGCTCACCGCCAAAGGCGAAACTTTCGATAAGGTGCTCGGGCTTGAACTCGGCGCGGACGACTATGTGGTCAAACCGTTTGAGGCCAAAGAGGTTGTGGCGAGGGTGAAAGCCGTTTTGCGCCGGACTGCCGGCATCGCCGACGGTGTGGTTAAAGAAGTGACTTTTGACAAACTGTCGGTTAACCTGACCAATTACGAGTTGAAGGTAAACGGAAAGAAAATTGACACGCCGCCCAAAGAGATGGAGCTGCTGTATCACCTGGCCAACAACCCCAACAGGGTTTACACCCGTGACCAGCTGCTCGATGAGGTGTGGGGTTTTGATTATTACGGTGATTCGCGAACGGTTGATGTGCATGTCAAACGCCTGCGTGAAAAATTGGAGGGCGTTTCCGACAAATGGGAACTGAAAACCGTGTGGAGCGTCGGCTATAAATTTGAAACAAAGGATTAGAAGCGCCCATGGCCGCAAGCAATAAAACAAACCTTTTCAGGAAATATTTGTTGATCATCTCGATGGTCATCTTTTTAAGCTTCGCCATCCTTGGCGGAGCTTTGCTCTTTTTTATTTCCAACTCCTGGCTGGATGAAAAGGATCAGCTCTTGAAAGAGAATGCCGAGAGCGTTGCCGCCACCACCTCCGAGCTGCTCGAATCCGGTTATATGCGCGAAAACGAGAGCGGCTCTGTGCTGCTGATATGCAACACATTATCGCTCTTGTCCGCTTCCATCGATGCTGATATTTACATAACCAACACAAACGGCGATGTGATTTACTGCAAGGATATGCTGCGCGCGGACATGGTGATCGTGCCCGGCGGGTGCGCGATCCACAGCAAATACCGCCTGCCCGAACAGGTTTTGAGCGAGGCCGTGCTTGCCGGCGGCTACGGGGATATCAGCACGCTTGACGGTTTGTACCCTGCCCCGCACATCGTTGTCGCGCGGCCGATTTTCGCGTCCGGCCAGGCAATCGGCATTGTCGTCGCGACGCAGCCCGTTGCCTCGGTGCTCGGGCCTTATGTGGTTTCCATGCTGCGGATGTTCGGGTTCGCGTCCCTGCTCGCGCTGGCAATTGCTTTTATCACCGTATACTATATGATTTATAAAGTGACCAAGCCGCTGCGGCAAATGTCTTTTGCCACAAAACGGTTCGCGTCGGGCGATTTCAGTTACCGGGTTGCTGTCAAGGGTACCGATGAACTGGCGGAACTGGCAGCCGGGTTCAATAACATGGCCCGGGATTTAGCCACGCTCGAATCTTCACGCAGGAGTTTCGTGGCCAATGTATCGCACGAACTGAAAACCCCGATGACCACCATCGGCGGCTTTATTGACGGCATGCTGGACGGCACCATTGAAGAGGAAAAGAGGGCCTATTACCTCGGCATTGTGTCGGATGAAATCAAGCGTCTGTCCCGCCTTGTAACCGGTATGCTCAACATGTCCAAAATCGAAGCGGGCGAACTGAGCTTAAAACCAAAACGCTTTGATATTTCGGAACTTATTTTTAAAACAATGCTTGCGTTTGAACAGCTGATTGAGAAGAAGTGCATCAACATATCGGGGCTTGACCAAATGGAGAGCGTCTACCTGTCCGCCGATGAAGATTTAATCAACCAGGTCATATACAACTTAGTGGACAACGCGGTTAAATTCACGCCCGCATACGGTTCCATCCATATTGCCGCCTATACGGACAGGGATAAAAATAAAGTGATTGTCAAAATCAGGAACTCGGGCGCCGGCATCTCTTCGGAGGAAATCGGCAGGGTTTTCGAGCGTTTCTATAAGGTGGATAAAGCCAGGAGCTATGATACCAGAGGGGCAGGTCTCGGGCTGTATATTGTCAAATCAATTTTAGAACTTCACGGAGGCAACATCAGTGTGGAGAGCGTGGAGAATCAGTATACGGAATTTGCCTTCGTGCTGCCGACCGGATAATGTAATTATACTAATCTCCATTTAAAAGATAGACAAGTCTATCTTTTAATCCGCTGTCCAAAGACAGCGGGGGCAGCATTTGCTGCCGGAAATACCGTTCAATGCTATCTGTCTGCGGCTTCAGCCGCAGCGGCAAGCTTTGCTTGCCGATTAAAATTGTGTCTACAATTTTAATGCAGAATAGTATTAACCGAATGTTCAAATTTATTTCATACGCGCGCTACACATTCGCCGAAGATGCGCGTTATACTGTCACCATTGACACGAATCAATAACCGGGAGGTATAACAGTGAGCGACAACGAAAAAGACGCAGAACTCGACATGAACCTGGACACGGACCCGGACGAACCGGTTGAAACCGGCAGTCAGGCAGGAACGGACGAAACAGCAAACGAAACGGGCGAAGATTCGGCCACCAACGAAGGCGCCGATGTGTTCACCGGAGCCGCACAGCCCCAGCCGCCTTACGGGCAGCCCTATCCGCCGTATGCCGGCCAATACCCGTACGGCAGACCGGGTACCCCGCCTCCGTTTTATTACGCCAAGCCGGGGCAGCCGTACGGTATGCCGCCGCCATTCAATCAACCGGCGCAATACGGACAGCAGCCGCCCCCGCCGCCGACCAAGGGCAGAAAAAAAGGGTTAAATGTATTTTTGTCTATCCTTGCGGTGCTTGTGGTGGTGTCCCTGCTGGCTTCGGCGTTCGCGCTGGGCCGGAATATGGTCCCCAAAGGCGGGGCAGACACGACTGCCACCACCAGCGGCGGTCCTTCCCTGAGTATTAACGAAACACCGACCGAATCCGGGCAACCCGCGGCGAGCGGCGCGCTTTCAACCGTTCAGGTTGCGGAAAAAGTGAAACCGTCGGTGATCGGCATCCTCGTTTACTCGGAACAAACCAATTTTTCCACGGAGAAGCAAAGCTCCGCCGGTGAAGGTTCCGGCATTATCATGGGAACGGATGCAAGCGGTGAATATACCTACATCATCACCTGCGCGCATGTTATCAGCGACAAGGGCGTGGGCATTTCCATCCAGCTTGATGACGGCGTGCAGCACAAAGCCGAACTCGTCGGCTATGATCTGCGCACGGATGTTGGTGTGATTAAGGTGAAACTCACCGGTCTGCGGGCCGCGGAATTCGGCAATTCCGGCGCGCTGAAGGTTGGTGAACCGGTTTACGCGGTAGGCAATCCCGGCGGCACGGAGTTTTACGGTTCCTTTACCAGCGGCGTGGTTTCCGCGATTGACCGGCCGGTCAACAGCGAAATCGGGTATACGATGGAGCTTATCCAACACGACGCGGCCATCAATCCGGGCAATTCCGGCGGCGCACTGGTGAACGCGTACGGTCAGGTCATCGGGATAAACTCCCTCAAAATCATCGATTCCAAGTTTGAGGGGATGGGTTTCGCCATCCCGATCGGTTCCGCGAAAGCCATTGTTGACAGCATCATCCAATACGGTTATGTCCCCAACCGGCCAAAACTCGGCATCACCTATTACGCGGCCAATACCGACCAGACCTATAACATGATCATCAATATCAAAGGTCTGCCCGCCGGTTCCCTGTATATCAACGAAATCAGTCCCGACAGCGGCTTGGCCAATACAGATGCCAAAAAAGGCGATTTAATTACAGAGGTTAACGGCAAAAAACTGGACACAGCGAATGTCCTGCTTGAAATTATTGATAAAGGCAAAGTGGGTGATACGCTGGAACTCACACTTTGCAGAATCGCCAGAGATTATTCGGTGTCCGAATTCAAAGTAAAAGTTCAACTGGTGGAAGACAAGGGCACCACCGT
>CAZTCR010000051.1:0-19079 GCA_964612185.1 uncultured Eubacteriales bacterium | reverse complement strand
GCCAAGCGTGTAGCGGACTTTCACCGCCAAGTTGTCGCCCATGCCGAGCGCACTTAGAAAAAACGGACTCTTCTTTCATCTGAAGTGTCCGTTTTTTATTGCCATTTTCTATTGGCGACTTATTTTCCCTTTGTGAACAGGCTCTATCATTTTTTCCGCCATTTTAATGGCCTTTTTTGCCAGATGGACGATTATTTTGTTTTTATACACTTCGGTGACTCCGCCCGATAATGAGTTGATCATGATGGAAAGGTCCGGAACTGTTGAGGGTTTCATTTGCACCTTCTGCCCCGCAAAGTCAAAAGTCAGTATACGCCTGCCGATACTTTCAACAGGAATTATCCAAACTTCGAGAGTCTTTTCATCTTGCCAGGCGGCACAAGAGTAAGTTGTATAATCAGTTGAGGCAAGGCGGATACGGGATGTTTTGTACGAACCGTCCATGCCGCACAAGACTGTATTTTTTTCATCGCCCTCTGTCCAGGTTAATGAACATTCGTTTTGAGTAAAGCTGAAAACAACATTGTCAATATTGCCGGCGCGGTCCTTGGTCATGTAAGTTGCGGCAAGCGGCAACACACTCATTGGAAAGCCGAGAATATTTATAATCTTGTTGGATTTGAATTGTATCCTTTTCCCTTGAAGTCCGCTTTCAATTCTGCTGCGTTCTTTCGCAGATAACGGCAGAATTCGTCTTGCATCGATGGCCTTTTGAAGTCCGGCATTTGGTTGGGCGCTCTCGTCCTTGTCGATAAAACCTTTCGGAAAATGATCAAAAATGTAGCTGTGTGTCTTGCCTGCATTCATTTCGCCGCCAACTGTTACAACAACTGCATCGAATTCTTCAAAAACTACTCCGATTTCCGAAAACATGCCTTCTGCGCGATAAGTTTTATTGTCACCGCCGGTTCTCCAAAAACAGTATCCATAACCCTCATCGCGATTCGGTTCTTCGTCATCTTTTAGTTTTTTATGATTTAATACCGCGGTTTTTGCCCATTTGGACGGGATTACCTGCCTGCCTTCAAAAACGCCGCCCTGCAAATAACATAGCACAAATTTTGCAAGACTTTCCGCGCTTAAAAACAAGCCCCATCCACCCGACTCCACTCCACGCGGGTCCGTTTCCCAATACGGTGTCTCTATCCCCAGCGGTTCCCAGAGCCTCGGTGTCAAATACTCTGTAACACTCATGCCGGTTATCCGAACAAGTATCGCGCAGAGGAGAAATATATTCTCGTTAACATATTCCCAGCCTTCGCCCGGATTGAAAATCCATTTGCCGTCAAAAAAATGATTGAGCCATTTATCCTTCGTTTTATTCGCGAGAATATTCGGCATTTTACCGGCTTGCATAGTCATGAGATGTTTAATGTTGACTTTTTCCAATTTATCATCGCGTTTGCGGGGTCTGAATTCCGTTAAAATGTCAAGAATCTTTGTTTCAAGGGATAACAGGCCTTCCTCGACAGCAAACCCGATTGCCGTCGCGGTCACAGCCTTGCTGGCGGAATACATGATATGCGGCTTATCCGCGGAATACGGATGCTTAAAACTCTCTACGGCTACTTTGCCGTGCCGTATGATCATAAAGCCATGCTCTTCGGCACCGCCCGCTTCAATGTCCCTGATCATAGCCAAAACAGCCGAAGACGACACCCCGACATCTTCGGGTGTTGCCGTTCGCGGTAATTTAAACTGTCCCGAAAAAGACATGCCAACAGCTCCTGTATAAATTTTTTATTGATCGCCTGCCATTAAAAGCTCCACAAGTTTTGCGGTTGTTTCAAGATCTTGAACGGCTATATGCTCGTCACAGCTGTGCACCGCTTTCATACCAATACCCAAATTAACAACATCAATCCCGGCTTCAAATATATGCGTTGCATCACATCCGCCGAAGGACTTGGTCGTTTTGCCAACAACACCCAACTGAGCAAATTTTTGTATAATTTCGTCAACTAACGATGAACTTTCGGGAACATATATGACATCTGAATGGCGATCCGTTGTCATTTTGTATGAAGCGCCATAATAATCGCAGGCTTCTTTCACAGCCTTTTCGATTGCTGTTAAATGTTGTTGCAGCCTTTCTTCGCTGAAAGAGCGTATTTCCATGTCAAAACTTGCTTTATCGGCAACCACATTGGTTTTACCGGGTGAAATAAAATTGCTGATGTTCATGACCGATAGTTCGTCCACATTACCCACGGGAATATTTGCTACAGCCTTTGCCGCAGCCTTGAGTGCGTGAACACCTTTTTCCGGTGACATCCCGGCATGGGCTGACTTACCGAAAACTTCAAAATATACAACCATATTCGCAGGATTTAAATTGATGATTTCGCCTAACGACTCATTGTCCAAAACGACAGCCTGCTTGCTGATAATATTGCTGAAGTCAGCGTGCTTGGCGCCCAAAAGACCTGTTTCCTCACAGACTGAGAACAAAACTTCAACTGTTCTATGAGACTTGCCGCTTTCAATCACACTTTCGAGGGACTCCATTATCGCAG
The DNA here is from genome assembly GCA_964612185.1 of uncultured Eubacteriales bacterium. Classification (GTDB taxonomy): domain Bacteria; phylum Bacillota; class Clostridia; order Oscillospirales; family Acutalibacteraceae; genus UBA1447. The sequence goes on along the minus strand of CAZTCR010000051.1, from coordinate 16,563 downwards.
CAATGCCGGCTTTATCATCGGCGCCAAGAACTGTATCACCGCCTGAGTGAATAGTGCCATCTTTCAACACCGGCTTTATGTTTTCACCCGGATAAACCGTATCAAGATGCGCGCTGAAAAGCATGGTATCGCTTTTTCCTTCAAGACGCGCGTAAATATTCCAGCCGTCGGAACCGCACAAGTGTCCGACGCAATCCCGTTGGACAAAAAGTCCAAGGCGTTTCAGTTCATTTTCGAGTAGTCTGCAGAAATCCGCTTCTTTTCCCGATTCACTCGCGCATTGCACATAATTAAAAAATCGTTCAATCAGCCTCACGGAATTCATATAGTCAAAACTCCTGTTTCACATTAATTTGCAGATAGGCTTTCCCTGCCGCATTCCATATGCTCCTTGAACTCAGGAAAAGCATATGAAGCTCAAGGAAGTGATCTGTTAATCAAATGAATACGATGGTGATAGGAAATGCCGGTGATACAGGGATCAGTTAAGCCACACTGACACAAAAACCCGTTGAAAGTTTTATTAAAAACTGCCGCCACCTGTTTAGGTTCACGGCTGCTTTTATTCATTCATGCACGCGTGAGCAGGAATTCGTCGCGATGATGTTTACACCGGTGTCAAGAATGTTTTCCAGAATAATATCGCCAATCTCAACCGGTGCCTCCACGCTGATCGCGTTAATAATCCCCATACAATCCAGTAACAGCGCTTTGGGCAGCGGATTGGCAGACCTGACAGGAACCAGCGGAGCTTTTCCGTTTTTCACCTTTGCCGTCGTGGTCAAAGTGCGTGTCGGTGCTGTGCATTCCGTTACAGCATAGGCTTCACCGCGTTTGCACTGGTTGCCGGTGACGGCGAGGACAGTGCCCGTATCATCCAACTCAATCGACAGACCGCACCCAATCGGACAGGCGACACAAATCATTTCTCTTAACATCATTAAACCTCCAGCCGAATTACAAGTTCGCTGTTAACGGGCAGCTGTTTTAAAACTTCGTTTTTTATTGTTATATCTTCCATCTCGCCGGGCGCGAGTTTTGGGCGGCGGCGGCTGAGGATAATCTCATCATTGTTTTCCAGGAATATTTTAGCGTTTTTATAAACCTGCCCCACTCTGAAAAAAATCTTCACATCTCTGTCACAGTTAATATTAATCTTTTGCGGTACAACATACCTTACGCCGTCAATTCCTTTTGTTGTAATATATGCCGGTTCTTCTGGCTGCCCCAGAATATACTTTGCGGCGCCCTCGCCTGCTGTCTGGCTTTCAGTTGTTACAAAATCGACAAGATCATGGACATGCAGCACATTTCCGCAGGCAAACACGCCCTTTTGTGTTGTTTCTCTGTTTTCCCTGACAACCGGCCCGAAAGTTATCGGGTCAAGGGATATCCCCATCGCACCGGAAAGCTCATTTTCAGGAATTAGGCCGACGGAAAGAAGCAGTGTGTCACATTCAACATATTCATGTGTGCCGTTTATAGGCCTCCTGTTTCTATCGACTTTGGCGATTGTAACGCCCTCCAAACGCTCTTTGCCGTGTATGTCTACCACTGTGCAGTTGAGCTTGAGTGGAATATTAAAATCTTCCAGGCACTGCACTATATTTCTTGTCAGTCCGCTTGAATACGGCATCAACTCACAAACCATTTTAACTTCCGCCCCTTCGAGCGTCATTCTGCGCGCCATAATCAAACCGATATCGCCGGAGCCGAGAACAACGACTTTTTTACCGGGCATAAAGCCATTAATGTTCACATATTTTTGTGCTGTGCCGGCAGTCATTATTCCGGCAACCCTGGTACCCGCAATATTTAATGCTCCCCTGGGGCGCTCGCGGCAACCCATTGCCAAAATAATCGCCTTCGCTGAGATATCTATTAAACCTTCGGTTTTATTAACAGCTGTAACAATATTTTCATTTGATATGTTGATTGCCATTGTATCGGTTTTAACTTCAATATCGCTTTTTTCCACCAATATAGAAAATCGCGAAGCATATTCCGGACCGGATAGTTCCTCGTTAAAATAATGAAGGCCAAATCCAGTATGGATACATTGTCCCAATATTCCGCCTAGTGTTTCCGCCCTCTCGATAATTACGATACTTTTTACGCCGCAATCCCTTGCTCTTAAGGCAGCGGCCATTCCCGCCGGGCCTCCACCAATTACAACAAGATCGAATTTTTGTGTCATAATTTACCTCACTTCGTTCTTTCAAAAAGCAGCTTTGATCTTCCGCCGAATTTTGTTACTTCATTTAAGGGAATTTTCAGCTCTCTCGCAAGAATCTCCGCAACTTTTGAACTACAGAATCCGCCCTGGCAACGCCCCATACCGGCTCTTGTTCTTCTTTTTACTCCATCAACATCAACAGCTCCCGCAGGCGCATGAATAGCATCAAGGATTTCACCTTCTGTTATGCTTTCGCAGCGGCAAACTATTCTGCCATATGCATTGTTACTTCTGATTAATTCCCGGCGTTCTGCATCACTGATCTCGGAAAATCGTACCGGAGCAGGGCGGATCGGATTGTAACTATCCTTTTTCTTTTGCATGCCGGCTACAGTCATCAGCATATTTTTAACATGCTCTGCTATGGCTGGTGCGGCAGTCAATCCGGGAGATTCAATACCTACAAGTTGTATCACATTGGGATTCGCAGCCCCGAATTCAATAATAAAATCATGAACTGTTTCGTTGTGCGCCCTTATGCCCGCAAAAGAGGTTATTAAATCAGCCGTACTCAGCTTGGTTATGGAATGTCTGGCTGTATTAAGAATTTCAATGGCTCCGCGCGCAGTAGTCGAGCAATTATCTTTATCCTCAATATCGATTGCGTTTGGCCCGACAATCACATTGCCGTGAACTGTTGGAGAAATAAGCACACCTTTACCCATTTTTGTCGGGCATTGAAAAACAACATGGTTAACAAGGCCGCCAAGTTTCTTATCAAATAAAAAATATTCGCCTTTGCGTGAAACTATTTTATAGTTCTTATCACCAAGTATTGCTGCTACATGATCGCTGAAAACACCCGCGGCATTAATAACATAGGTTGCCCGAACTTCTTCATTGTTAGAATATAGTATTTGCGTCCCATCATGCTCAATTCCTGCGCGTTTCACTTCAAAGTTGCGCTCAAATATAACACCGTTTGTAACAGCGTTTTCAACTGCCGCAATTGTCAGTTCATAGGGACAAATAATTGCAGCCGAGGGTGCCCAAAGTGCACCCATTGCATTAATGTTAATGTTAGGCTCCAGTTCGCGAAGCTTGTCCTGACCGATTATTCGAAGCTCCGGGACGCCGTTTTGGTTGCCTCTGATTAAGAGCTTCGTCAGGGTAACCATTTGTGAATCGTTAAAAGCCAAAACGAGCGACCCGATATTTTTATAAGGCACACCCAGATCCCGGCAAAGAGCCGGCATTAATCTAACACCTTGCGTGTTAAACTTTGCCTTTAAGGTACCCGGTATTGAATCAAAACCGGCATGAACGATTGCACTGTTGGCTTTTGTCGTTCCCATTGCCATATCATTGCATTTTTCAAGAAGAACAATGTTCAAATCGTACCGGCTCAATTCACGGGCAATCAGCGAACCCACAACCCCTGCGCCGATAATCGCAACATCATATTTCACAAGTTAGCCTCCTTAGATATCGTCCGTTCGTCGTATTCTCATTTTAATACTTTGCAAGTGTTTGGACAATCGCATTTTGTGCCAAGATATAGGTAATAATCCGCATATTTTTAGATGTTTTGCCGTTGATACCATAAAATGTAAAAGTCAAAGTGTAATGATTTGCTCAAAAATCGGCATATTTTTCCGGAAGTCAGGCATTTTCATTTGTCTGCCGTTGTTGGTAACGGATAGCTCCGACAATAGACCGACAGCCGTCCATTCACAAGCACTATAAACATCAATGGGCAGTTTTACGCCACGAAGCACCGCATCAATAAAATGACCGACGATATAAAAATCAGAACCCCCGTGCCCGGCTTGTTTCTGTTGCACTGTTGCACTTTTATAGGGTTGCGGCAGAAACTCATCATAAAACACCGAAAGCGGCTGCCATTGCGGATTGTTTCTATCCCCATCCATACTTTCCAGCCATATTTTATGATCATCACCAAGACCCCGGGGAGCCTCGTAGCATCCCTTTGTGCCTTGCAGGCTGTAATAAAGGTTGTTATGCGGTCTCGGCGACATGCAATCAATCCTGATTTTTATCAGCGCACCGCTGTTTGTTTGGCAAAGTGTTATTGTTGTATCATCCTGCCGCAGGTCAAACTCTTGAGCAATGTTTTGACCGCTTGAAGCACAGATGATTGATTGAATACGGTCATCACCAAGCCATTGCATCGTTGGACCAAGGCTGTGCGTGGGGTAAAAAGCGCCCCGTTTACCCAACTGCCAGTATTTGCGCCATGAGGTTTTTCCGTCTTTATACTTAACTAAACCTTTAATCTCATGCAGATACTCCCCTTCGGCAAAATATGGCTTCCCGAAAAGTCCTGCTTTGACCATCTCATGAATTACCAGGTTTTCCCTCAGAAAACAACAGTTTTCCGCAAACATATAGACTTTCCCGGATTTTTCAACCGCTTCAATCAGCCACCAGAGTTCATCCATTGTGATGCCCGCTGTGACCTCGCTAAGCACATGTTTGCCGGCTTCAAGCGCCGCGATTGCCTGCGGTACATGCAACTGCATGGGAGTGGAAATAACGACCGCGTCTATATCACTCTCCAGCAAATCATCGTAAACTCTGTAATACTTCGGAATATTGTATTCATCAGAGGCTTTTTTCGCGACGCCTTCATTTAAGTCGCAAATTGCAGAAATCGCCACTTCGTTTCCATACGCATTAAAGCCCAATATATTGCAAATTCCTCTTGCACCGACAATTCCAACCTTGAGCATATTGTAACCTTCGTATATATTTAAATTTTTATAATCTGTTCCTCAAGCGGCATATTCTTCCGAAAATTCGGCATTTCCATTGGTCTACCATTATTGGTTGCCGACAGTTCCGAAAGCAGCCCGACCGCCGTCCATTCGCACGCTCGATACACATCAATCGCAGGCTTTTTTCCGCGGAGAACAGCGTCCAGAAAATCGTCTACTAAAAAGAAGTCGCCTCCCCAATGGCCGGCTGCTTTTTGTTCATCGGTCGCGTTTTTATAACGCTGCGGCATAAACTCATCATAAAACTCCGAAAGCGGGTGCCATTTGGGATTGTTCGCATCCCCTTCCATGCTTTCAAGCCATATTTTATGGTCGTCTCCAAGACCTCTGGGCGCCTCATAGCACCCCTTTGTCCCCTGCAAAGAGTAATAAGACATGTTGTGCGGCCTTTGCGACATACAATCAATTCGGATTTTAACCAGCGCGCCACTTTGCATTCGACAAAGCGTGATGGTTGTGTCATCTTGCCGGAGTCCCGTTTCCAGCGCTCTGTTTTGACCGCTTGAAACAGATATGATTGATTGAACGCGGTCGTTTTCAAACCATTGCGCAACCGGGCCGAGGCTGTGGGTTGGATAAAACGCTCCGCGCTTGCCGAGCTGCCAATACTTACGCCACGATGCCTTTCCGTTTGGATACATCACCCTGTCGTTAACATTGTGGAGATACTCGCCCTCCCCGAAATACAGTTTGCCGAACAGACCGGCCTTGACCATCGCGCCGATCGTTGGATTTTGCGGGATATAGCAATAATTTTCCGCAAACATATAAATTTTACCGGATTTTTCCACAGCTTCGATCAGCCAAAAAAGCTCGTCCATTGTAACGCCGGCTGTTACCTCACTGAGCACATGTTTCCCCGCCTCAAAAGCCGCTATAGCCTGCGGAACATGAAGCTGCATCGGGGTCGAAATAACAACAGCGTCAATATCACTCTCCAGCATATCCTCATAAACCCGGTATGTTTTCGAGATTTCATGTTTTTCCGCGGCAGACTTCGCGACTTCTTCATTCAAGTCGCACATCGCAACAACTTCGACTTCATCCGGATGGGCTTTGAATCCCAATATTGTACTTTGACTTCTCGCGCCAACAAGTCCTACCTTTAGCATCATAACAAGTCCTTTCTTGATGTTCAGAGATTAGCAATTGTAAGGAATGGCGCCTCGACATTCCAAAGCAGCCGGTGATTAGCGGTCAGCCGCAATGATATCCTCTGCGGTTGTTAAATCTTCATTAACGCATGGAATTGACGGCAGTTGAAATGTTTTTGCGATGATTTTCCAGCGTCCCCGCATAGATTCATGGTTAAGCACCGGCATAAATCCCAGTTTAAGGTAATGCTTGATAGCCGGCAGTCGCCAGTCATGCGTGGTTAAAAAGCATCCTTCATAACCCTCGTTAAGGTGTTTTTGTACTGCAGCGGCACAGACAGCAAGCCCGAGGCCTTTGCCTCTTGCGCTTTCCCTTGCCCCTACCATGTGGAGTGTCGCGACATTGCCCTCTTTTTTCAATTGAGCCGTTGCGGTTGCAACCGGAATATGGTTTTCATCCTCAACACAAAAAATTGAATTGTCCGGCACATCGGCATCGTCGAGCATTTTTTCTTTAAATAGCTCTTGAGAAATCACATCTATACCCATATCGTTGAGCAGGCACGCGCACCAAGCCTCACCCTCGTCATCCCTGAGCAGTCTGATATGGTAGCCTTGCGGAAGACTGTAATCAGGCAGCGGGCTATTCGGTCTCCACATTCTTAACGCCGGAAGGTCTTGCGGTATTTCGGCCATTATTTACACCCTTTCGTTTTCTAAAACGTCCCGAAAAATATTAAAACTCCCGAAACCCTGAAAGTAAGGTTTGGGGAGTTTTAACTGGTCGGAGTGTCGAGATTCGAACTCGAGGCCTCTTGGTCCCGAACCAAGCGCGATACCAAACTTCGCCACACCCCGGAATTTTACGACCTAATGAAGTATATACTATGGGTTGATGAAAATCAAGCTATTCTTTTCAAATAATGGATGAAAATATGCGTCTTGAAAATGCCCATTTACCATGGGACAACAAAGCAGTTCTATTATTATTGTCAACAGCATTGCTTACTTCAGAATCGTTTCTATCGCTAATGTCTGTGCCTTTGTTCTTTCCAAATAGCTTCCATCCATATTAAACAAATCATTATACCTATAAAAAGCAACACCGTTGCTGTTCACAAGTGTTTTAACAAAAAGAATTTGCCTCGGAATGATGTCATCACGCTCGATCCATTCCCTCTTGCCGGCACCTGCATAAGTGTCTTCCTTCCCGATTTTATAGTTTGCCAGCCCAAAAATCAGCTTTATTGAACTGACTTTTACCATTGCATTCCATTCTTTGGCAGTCTTCTCAAAGGGTTTATTCTGGTTTTCAAACCCATAGTAAACTTGTGGGCAGATATAGTCCAGGAAACCGGTTTTTGAGCACCAAAGCTCAACATCCGCATAATGCTTGTTTACATTATTCTCCACCGAACCGTCCGGGCTGACACCGAAAAGTACAGTTCCATTAATATCTTTGATGGTTTTGTAAATATCTGCAACAAACTTGGATATATTGCTTTGCCGCCAGGCACTGCGGGATAATCCGCTCCCGCTTTGCGCAAAGGAGTAGTCATCAAAATTCAAAGCTGTGGTGGGGTAGAAATAATCATCAATGTGGATGCCATCCACATCATAGTTCCTGACAATTTCCGCAATGCCGTCAAGCACAAGTTTTTTTGCCGTGCCGGACGCCGGGTTCAAGTACCACCTTCCGGAAATCAGTTGGATATAGTCATTGTCCGCTCTATTATTATAGAGTTGTTTAATGACGCTCGTTTCGTCAAGCGTGAGGATTTCGTTTTCTTTCATCATCCTGAAAGGATTAAGCCAGGCATGTATTTCAATTCCGACCTTCTTCGCTTCTTGAAGGATGACTTCAAGGGGGTCGAAAACGGGTTTACCGCCAAATGTGCCGGTAACGCTTGATGACCATGGGAAAAGTTGAGATGCGTATACCGCATCGCCAAACGGCCGCATATGAATAAAGACAGTATTGACACCGATTTTCGTACAATTGTTGAATACCTTTTGCATATTGCCCCTGAATTGTTGTTCGGTTTTTCCTTTGAGCATACCGTTTTCATATTCAAGGTATGATATCCATACTGCATTCATTTGAGTTTTTGCCGTTGGTGTTGGCGCTGCTGTTGTTGCAGGTTGAGTGGTAGTAGCGTTTGTGACCGGCCTTGCCTTTGTAGTTGGCTTATTAGCAATACCCGTTGTAACATCCTTTTGCGTTGTAACGGAAACTGTGGGTTGTGTGACCAAATCCACTTTGGATTGCATTTCAGCAAATGTGCAGGCAGGTTCACTGACTTGCTCCGCGTTTATTCGCTCTGTACTTATTTGATCTTCGCTTGTTTTGTTTTCGCTTGTTTGCGACATTGCTGAACTTTGATCTTTTGTCTCATTTGAACAAGCGGTTAGCAAAATCGCCAGGCAAAGCAAGATGGGCACAATTCTTTTCATAGGCAGCTGCTCCTGTTTTTAATACCACAACTGTGTGCTAAACTGCAAGGCCGGTGGTCTGGTCAATGGTCAAAACATAGTTCACTAAATCAACAATTATACCAGCATCCAAAGCTATACCGGCTTTTATCCTTTCAAATATAGAAACTATTATTCTCATAATGTTACCGGCTAAATTACCGCAGAATCCACAACAATGTCAAAACTTGTCTGAATATCCATATATTTTACCGTTATCGTGTTGCTGCCGATTGACCAGGGTGATGTATACTGATTGCCGTTCAAAGTTATTTGATAACCGTTAAACGCAATCCCATCTTGACTATATTTCCATAAAGCGCTGGTACCATCTTTATAACGGACTGTCATCTCCAACCCGACCCAGGAAATGTTGTAGTTGAAGAACGTCACTTCTTCTTGCAAGGCTTCAACCCATACCGTAGTCCAAAACCCATCTTCATGTTCGATATATGTCGTTTTATCCGGCAGTTTTGTTATTTCAATACTTTCAACGGGAGTTTCAACCACTTCAACATCAAAAGTCGTCTGCGCGCCCATATAGCTCACTGTTGCCGTATTGATGCCAATTGACCAAGGTGTAGAATACCGATTGCCAACCAGGGATATATAGTAGCCGTTTAAGGTGTCACCATCTTCATTGTAGCTCCATCCCGCACTGCTGCCATCGGTGTAATGGACTGTAAGTTCCATGCCAACCATAGACATGTAATAGGAATTGAAGGGTACAAGTCCCGGCAAGGCTGAATCCCACACAAATAAAGGAATGACATCTACATTTTCAATATAGGTTATTTTATCCGGCAGTTTTGTGACCTCGATGCTTTCAATGGGATTTTCAACCACTTCGACATTAAAAGTTGTCTGTGCACCCATATATTTTACCGTCACGGTGTTGCTGCCTATAATAAAACTATCATAACAAAAATCAAAATAGTATCCATTGAAAATAGAACTGATATCACTATAATCCCATACATCGCTCGTACCATCCGTATAGTTTACCGTGATCTCCATCCCGTCAAGTTCAATGTAGTGATCCGCATCCACAATATATTCCGTTTTGTCCGGCAGCTGGGTAACCACGATGCTCTCGACGGGAGTTTCAACCACTTCGACATCAAAAGTCGTTTGCGCGCCCATGTATTTTGCCGTCACGGTGTTGCTGCCCAACTGCCAGGGTGATGAATACTGATTGTTTTCAAATGTTATATTATAACCGTTAAAAGATGCGCCATCCTCATTGTATTTCCAAACCTCGCTGGTGCCATCGGCATAATCAATAGTCAGTTCCAATCCGCTCATGCCATAGTTATAATGGAAGTAGGGAACCTCTTCTTGAAGCGCATTGTCCCATCTGGTTGACCAATAGCCATCAGTATTTTCTATATACGACATTTTATCAGGCAGTTTATTGACCTCTATACTTTCGACTGGACTTTCGACTAATTCGATATCAAAAACTGTCTGTGCGCCCATATATTCTATCATAATTGTAAATGTTCCAAGCTCATATTCATCCTTTGAAGTAATCTCAATTTCATAGCCATTAAAATCCAGGTTGTCGAAATCACTAAATGCCCAAACTGCGCTGGTTCCATCTATGTAATACACTGTCATTTCCAAACCGTCAAGATCCAGTTCATCAGCATCAAGAATAAATTCCGTTTTATTCGGCAACTTGGTAACCTCAATCTCGAAACCTGCTGTTTTTTCAAGAAAAACCGAATAGCTGCCATTTTGTGAACTCGACCCTACACTCTCGGAAATAAAAGTATATTTATCACCAGCGACAAGATAACAGCTCAGTCTAAAATTCGGGTCTTGATCGGACAATTCATGAATTGCTATGTATTCGCCGAACTCGTTTACTACGAATGCGGCTTTAGTCCTATCCCCAACTGAATAAAAAACATAATTCCCACTTTTAGCGGGCGTAAACGAAAATAAATGAACCCAAATAATATCCATAAAAACTACAGCTGTATCATCTGTAAGTATGTACTCGGTATCAAGTTCCAATTCTTCTAATCCTGTTGGGAGCATAACTACTTCTATATCAAAGGTTGTCTGCGAACCTAAATAGTATACAATGATTGTTCTTGTACCCAAACCATTAGCCACATCGTCTGTGTCTAATTCGACCGGAAAACCGTTAAAACCCATGTTATCAAAGCTGTCAAAAGCCCAAACAACGCTGGTTCCATCCGTATAGTATATTGTAATTTCCAAACCGCTAAAATCCAAGGGCTCAAACTCAGGACTAAATTCCGTTTTATCCGGCAATTTTGTAACCTCGATGCTGGATACCTCACGATATATTACAAAACTCGCGTTAAAATACACATCATGTGCAGGCATAGTATCGTAGTCGGCATCCCATCCAAGGAAAGTGTATTCATCCTTATACGGGTCAGAAGGATAACTGATATGTTCGCCGTATGTTATCGGAATAACCGAGTATTCCTCGCCATCGACAAGAAAATATGCATTGTAGGTATTTGCAACCCACATTGCCGTTGTGGTAAGGCTTGTATCCGGGAATGTTGCCGGCAGCGCCGGGTTCCACCCCGCAAAGGTATATCCCTCTTTTACCGGGTCTGCCGGAGCAACAACCGGGTCGCCTTCATAGCCGGTTAATGGAGCTATTGCGGACCCGCCGGCGCTGTCAAAGCTGATTGTTTTTATTCCACCTAAGCGTTGATCTATAAACACCAGATAATTCTCTATATCAACCACAATGCCGGCATCCAAGCTATCCACGCTACCATCAATGTTAACATCGGCGGCTTTCAGGTAAGCTAAGTCTGTTGTTTGGTCCAATGGTATTAAATAGTTTTCATAATCAACTATCATGCCTGCGTCCAGGCTGTCAATGCTGCCATCACCGTTGATGTCGCCGTATACGATAATTGTATAGCTTTCGACTGTTTCCCCGTCGAGTGTCACATTCACAACCGTGCCCGTACCGAAACCGTTTGATGTGTAAATGTATTCCAATTCATATCCCGCCGCAACATCCACATAATCGTCCAACGAGGTTGCACTCGTGTCCAGGCCGTAAACAAGATTATTTAAACGGTCAATTATGCAGCTTGAACCAGTTTGAGATGTGAAGATGTCAGAAGTCAGATTGACTTTAAAAGCTGGGCGAACACCGAGATAGGTGCGGTCGACACTGCGGTCGCCGTTGTAGGCATAGCCATTGTAGCCGACAAAGCAGGTATGACTCGGAGTGGAGCCGGGCGTGCGCAACCGCCATTCGCTATAATATGGACTACTGGTATCGACATAAAGCCCGTTGCTCTTCGCGAATTCTGTGCCCTGTGCTCTGCGTGTAGTATCAGAATAGACGGGATTTGAACTAAAGCCGTAGGCAGGGGTTATCACCTCGCTGTGTGAGAGCAGAAAGAGCTTGTCGATTGTATTGTTGCCACCTGCTGTATCAAAAAAAGGATTATTGGCGTTGACCACTATGCTTGTTTTTATTTTTGCCCGTTCTGTTGAGTTGAAGGCTGTGTTGAAAAAATCATTGTTGAGCCATGACCGCATATCGCTAACTTCCCATGTAACATCCGCACACACTTGATTATACGCCATTGAATCTAATATTGTCTCTGCCATAACCAAAAGCTCTCCATTTGCATTGGACAAAACGCGCCATTGGATTGGTTCGTATTTGAACCAGTATACTGTGTTAATGTGGTAGCCGTTCGTTGCCTGATAAGAATTAGTGGTTGTGGTAAAAAACACACGCTTGTAACGGCTTCCATCGTAGTTTACAGTGTTATTCTCGTCGAGCGCTTGGGCGTTGAGCGCTGTAATCAACCCTTCGTCCGTTACCTTTGTTTGCGGGTAGGAACCGTAGGTGATGATGTCGCCGGTAGTATAAGTATATCCGGCCAAGGCAATAAAAGGAATGCCGAGGCCGTTTGCGTATCCATACGCATACGAATACAATACGCCACGGATTGACAGATCCATGCAACCCAAAAACACATCATCCCCGATGCTCGTCACGCTGTCCGGAATGGTCACACTTGTTAAGTTAAGACATGCGGAAAATGCGTAGTCTCCGATAGTTGTCACGCCGTCCGGGATAATTACGCTCGTCAAACTCTTGCACCCGAAAAACGCCATATCTTCAATTCCTATAACCGCCAAACCTTTGATTGTTGAAGGAATAATCAAATTTTCTTCCGAACCAAGATAGTTTGTGATAATTGCTGTCGATTCGTTTACAGTTACACGAAACGGATCGGGATCCGCAGGATTCTTCGGGTCAGTTTTCATCAAAAACTCTTCAAGGTTTGTGTATTGATCGTCATCTTCGTCGCTGTTGGCAATATCTTTGTTCTCGCCGGCGGCACCCCAAAGCAAATACTGATCGCAGTACCAATCCGGAATGCCGTCAGCGTCTATGTCCGCTACACCGGCTGTGACAGCCACCACTTCACTCAACGGTGATTTTGCTCCGTTCTTTCCGATTGAAACAATAGCCAAATAAGCATCTTTTCCTGCTTCATATAAATCCAGGCTATACTCATCCGCACCCGGATAAACTATTTTCAAGGAAACGCCTTCGTCATCTGCCGATGTAAATTCGCTGTCACTGTAATAGATATGATAATAAGCGATATCTCCCGGTTCATTGCTATCCTCAAAGGTTATTGCCACAGAGCCATCCTTTATGGTACTGGGGACACAAATCAAGTCCGTTACTACCGCTACTCCCCCTCCTGCGGCTTCTTTTGCCATTAAGCAATATAATCCGTCCCCTGCATAATCACAACGGGCACCTATGTTCATGTTCTCTTCGGTAGAGTAATCCGTCGGCAATGGGGTCCACACTTCATTTTTAAACAAAAACCAGCTAAGCGTAGTATAATCAATGTCCGACTCAACCGCGGCAACCGAATAAAGCTCACCCTCCTGCGTTGAGGCACCGCCGTCGGCGACAATATAGGTTGCCTGATTGACGGAGCGGTAGTCCCCGTTTGTCAACAAAATGTTGCTAGCCGTGAATGTATAGGCTGCCGAGCTTTGTGGAATCACATAGCCAAAAACGCTATTATCCGCCGAAAAGTAGAAGTACCCTTCTGAATTGTTTTCAGACCGTTCCACATATAGTTGATTACTGAGATACTCTCCGCCATCGTATGCGACTAGCGTAAACTCGCCGAGAGCGCCTTGCGGAAAATCTATAGATGCCGAATAATTGCCGCTGCTTAAATCATAAGTAAGCGCAATTTCAACGGGCTCCTGCTCGTCTAATTGTGAGCGATAGAGATGATAGGTAAGCCCATTTTCAGGTTCGAAAACGATATTGACAGTTGCGCCATTACCCGTCGCCTCGACCAGCGCTAACTTTTCATGCGTCGGTGTCGCCAGGGTAAGCGGCGTTACTGCCTTTGCCGCGGTGGTTTTTGTAGCCGCAAGGTAAATGAAATTACTTTCGTTTAATGCCGCATAGGGGTACGAAGCTCTCCTGTGTTTAGAGAGACTTTCTGAATAACTGCCTTTATATTGACCGGTGTCACCAAGTAATTGGTCTTCATTCAAATAATAAGCCAGAACACTCTCACAAGATGCATTGTACCGGCTATAGTGTTCCGTCTGCTGTTCAATAGGAACGCCTTCCGTCACATAGGCATAGTGCATTTCATCCTTTGACATTTCGATTTCTTCGTGTTGGTTATCCATTAGACCGAAATAAACAGAACTACCATTTATCTCAGGTCTTGGATTTAGAGGCCAAATCCAGTTTTTCTTATAGCCGTTAATATACTCATCATAAAACCCGAGCAAATAATGACCAAGCTCGTGCGTAAGTGTTTTCGAGTATGAATTAGTGTCAAATATGGTAAGACCATAGTCGTGCGTTGTTCCACCCATCTGCACTCGATGGAAAGTTTCTTTTCCCATTAAACCATCTTTATCCTTAAGATTTTTGAAACCTTGTAAGCCCTTTTCGTTAATAATATATTTACTGTTTTTAGTAAATCCGAGTACGGTGGACGCATTGGAATGGATTGTAACATTCCCCCACCATTTACCATCGTCTTTAACTCGCGTTTCAATCCTTATGTCAGCCATACTTGCCTTATTTGAAGTGTCGTAAAAGTTCAAACGGTTTCCCGTTGAAAACAATATCACCTTATTCAGCATAACATGCCCGTCGGTGGTTTGAGCCAACTGCTTTGATGTTTCGCTGAGGACCGATTTTATTGCCTCTTTGTATGCAACGGATTGAGATTCTTGATCATTTGCCAAATAACAAACAGCCAAATTCACTTTCAGCCGCGGTTCTTTGAGAACGAGATTAAGGTTCCCGCCTTGAACGGAACTGAGTTTAACGCCACACCAGTTTCCGTTTTCATCTATTGTTGATGAATGCAGTTCATATTCATATCTTATAATATTATTATTTCCGTTTCTGCCAAAATGCTGGAATAACGCATCTCTGGCAGTACCGTCAGCAGAACCGGTCTTCATCGTCTTATACGCTGAAATGGTTGCGTTTGCGCGTTCTGCAGGTGTAAGGTCGGAAAGGTTAACTACGCAGTTACCATTGGTATCCGTTTGTCCCTGCCACTTCTTATTGCTTCCGGAAAAAAGATATACCGTTGCGTCGGCAATTGCGTCCATCTGCCCTGTTGACCGGTTCTCAGCTTTGACATTTACCGATACAAAAGATGTGAAGATGTCAGATGTCAGATTTAATTTAAAAGCGGGGCGAACACCAACAATAGGAATGCTGACATCGTAGTAGTAGTTGTTGTGGGTGGATACAGAGCCGTAATAGTCGACAGTGCACGCGGTATACTGGTAATCGCCGGGCGTACGCAGCCACCAGCCGCTATTTCCCGAATAAGGATTACTATTGTACACATAAAGCCCGTTGCTCTTTGCGTAATCGGTGCCCTGTGCCCTGCGTGCAGTGTCATTATTGCTGTAATCTGAACTAAAGCCGTAGGCAGGGTTCATTACCTCACTGTTGGAGAGCAAAAAGAGCTTATCGTTTGTATTGTTGCCGCCGGAGGTACCGTACCAAGGATTGTTGGCATTGACCACTGTGCTCGTTTTGATCTTTGCCCGTTCCGTTGAGCTGAAGGCTGTGTTGTAGAAATCATCGTTAAGCCAATTTCGCATGGTGCAGGTTTCCCATGTGACATTTGTTTGTACCTGATTATATGCCCTTGACGCAACTATTTTATCCGCCATGACGAACAGTTCGCCGTTGGTATTTGATAGAACACGCCATTGCAACGGCTCATATTTGAACCAGTAGACGGTGTTAATGTAGTAGCCGTTATCGTCTTGGTAGCTGTTGTATGCGTACGGCGAGCCTGTTATGTAATACGGGGTATACTGTGTAAAATAAACCCTTTTGTATTTTGAACCGCTGTAGGTGACGTTGCTGTCGCCTTGCAGCGGCTGGGCGTTAAGAGCTGCAATCAAACCGGAATCGGTTACCTTGGTTTGCGGATAGGAACCGTAGGTGATTATACTGCCCGTTGTTATAGTGCTTTGAGCGGAAGCGTTTGTGGCAGAGGCGGTCAGCTCCCCGAACGGCACAACCCCGCAAAGCAGCACGAGTGCCAATAGCACGGATAACGACCTTTTGAACACCTTTTTCATATCTACAACCCCCAATTATTATTGTCTGCATTTATATTGATACGATTTTTAGCGGCGAACTGCGTTCGTCCGTATCAAGCATTATAACCCCGGATTTACGAGGACGAACAAAGTTCGCCCCTTGGAGTTCGGATTCTTGCTGCATAACGTCACGCTTTCAATATTGCTTTTATAATACATATAATACAATACTGTTCTCAACAAATCAAGAAAATCATAATCTTTGAAATTTCACGCGTACTTCCAACTGTTATATAAAAAACAGTCAAATAAATTATTTGTGAATTTAAACTGCTCACTTTTCGGCTTATGAAAACGAACTCCATAAAAAGTCAAGACCACCAGCTCAGCTGGTGGCTTGCACCGCCCCTATAAGGGGCTC
>CAZTCR010000050.1:0-20765 GCA_964612185.1 uncultured Eubacteriales bacterium | reverse complement strand
CAATGCCCGCGGCAAACACAAAGCAGTCGCACCCGGCCATCATCGCCTTGATTTCATCATCCGTCATCTCCAAATAATTGCCCCAAACCAGTTCCATCTCCGGCGGAATCGGCGCGCCTTCCGGCAGCGGCGGTAGGGCGACCGACTTGACGGTATGCCCTTTGTCAATAAAAAGCTGCGCCGCGGCGCAACCCAAAAGCCCCGTGCCGCCTATCATAAATACTTTCATATTACTGCCCCCCATTTTTATTTTGCATTATAGTGTAATGGTATGCGCGTAAATAGTCAACCGGTAAAGAGAAGGACTATACAATTTCGTCGATGCCTACAATCTTGATGTCGCCTTCACTCGCCTTTTTGACAACATCTTGTGTGAATCCGCTTTTTGAGAATAAATAGTAATATGTTTTAAATTCTTTGCTATCCCGCTTCAATTTATTCCCGAGTCTGTTCAACTCTGCAAGATTAAAAGCGGATTTCTTAAATTTGCACTCGCCGAGCAGAATGTTTTTTTCTGCGGAATCTGTCGCCATGATATCGATTTCATCGCTCTTGCTCCACCATCGTCCGATTTTTATGAAGCGGAACGGTAACTTGTTTTCGCGATTGAGCTTCCGCAGATACTCGCGGCATACTTCCTCAAAAACAAGTGATGCAAAATTATCGATATTGGGTTGAATGGCATATTGAAAAACGCCGTCCACATCATCGCTCTCAAGCTCTGACATGTTGCCGAAAATAAAAGCGTACCAAAAGCGGAAGAAATTATCTGTAATACGGTAAAGACCCCTTTGCGCATTGGCTTGCTGCTTTATACCCTCGTTTACAGGGAATTCCCGCTCAACGATGCCGAGTTCGATCAGATTTTTAATATAAACCGCGAGTTTGCTCTTTTCAATGAGGGTTTTATTGTGTATGTCATTCATCTTCGTATTGCCCAAGGCTATTGCTTGTATGACGGTATTGTATGTTGTTGCCTCACGCAACTCCTGCCGCATTAAAAACTCAATCTCACTGTAGAGTATACTGCCGCGCCGCAAGATACTGTTTTTTATGTTTTCGTCAATAGACACATCCGGATCAAATTGTTTGAGATAGTGCGGAATACCGCCGAGAATGGCGTACGCCAGGATTTTATCAAGCGTTGAGTAAGCCGGAAAAAACTGTATCGCATCATAAAAATTCATTGCGGTCATTTTAAGTATGCCTGTAGCTCGCCCAAACAGTGGATTCTTTTCGGCAAGTATTTCCTTTTCAATAAAACTCATTGCACTCCCGCAAAGGATGATCATCACATTTTCATTCTTGAACTTGCTGTCCCACAAATTCTGCAGAATAGACGGAATGCTGCTATTACCCTTCACCATATAGGGGAACTCATCAATCACAAGAAGTTTCTTTTTTGAAGACGGAATGTCACAAACCGCTTCCATGGCCTGCTCCCAAGAAGCAAACTCCGTTAAATATTTTTTTGCGGGATGATTTGGCGTCAGCACACGGGCACTGAATGAACGCAGCTGTTCCGTGTCTGTGCTTTCGGCGCAAGAATAAAAGATGTGCTCCTTATCCTTGCAGAATTCACGCAGCGTTTCTGTTTTCCCCACACGCCGCCGGCCGTAGAGGACGATCAACTGTCCGGCGGAAGAATTATATTTTTCCTCCAAAAACTTCAGTTCTGTCTTTCTGCCAATAAACATGTCCGCTTCACCTCGTTTATCTAATCGTGATTAGTCTAATCGTGATTTGATAAAATTATACAGCACACCTTGCGGCTTGTCAACAACGAATCACTCGTCAATCAGCCCGATAACCCGCTCACAATCCGCTATCCACTCCCCCTGCACGAAGTTGCGCGGGCGGAAAATGATTTTGTCTTCATACAGCTCCACCTGGAGGCCGCTGCCGACTTTCCTGTTCGTATAGTCCGGCATCTTGCCGAAGGCGGGCATGTCCACAAAATAAAGCGTGCCGTCGTTTGTAATCGTATCCGCGCTGAAGCCGTTGTGCTTGTGCCCGGAGATAAAAAAGAGTTCCGCCGCGCCGTTATACTTCTGCAGCACAGCCATCAACGCCGCGGCGTCCTCGCCGATACTCTTCATCGGTTGGTGGTTAAAAATAAAAACCGGGTTGCCCGCGCCCGATGCCTGCGCGAGAAGACCGTCCAGCCAGCTGATTTGCGCGGCAGATATACCGGTTCTCAAGTTTTCCACCGTCTCGGTATTGAGCAGGACAAAATAGTAGCCCTCAATGACTTTGTAATAATAGATTTTTTCCTCAACGATCCCTGCCGTGTCGGCCAAAAACGCCCGGAACAAGTGTTCACCTTCATCATAAGGCCGCCGCCAATCCCCGAAATAAGTGATTCCCCGGATGTCGTGATTGCCCATCTGCAGCAGCAAATTGTCGGTTTTGCAAAAGGTTTTTAACACACCGCCGAGCTTGTCGTACTCGTACGCCGTTCCGCGCTCCGTTAAATCGCCGGTAATCACCAGCGCGTCGCTTTTCACTTGTGCTTTCGCCATATCCCGCAGACCAACGGCCAGCAAGCTGCCCCGCGCTTGTTCCGGCAGGGTGGCGATATGCGTATCCGATAGAACGGTAAAATTCAGCAACAGGTTTTCCGCGTCAACGGGCGCGAAGGTGACGGGGCCGATGGCTGCGAACATCGCCGCAAGGGACATCACACCGGCAAGGATTTTTTTGAATAACCGCGGGAGATTGAACATGATGAACACTCCTATAATTTATTTGCTCTACCCCTCAGTCACCTGCGGTGCCGGCTTCCCTTACAAGGGTAGCCAAAACGGTATCGCTTCCTTTATGCCTCCCCTTCATAAGGGGAGGTGGCAACGCGAAGCGTTGACGGTGGGGTCGTGTCAGTCTCTACCCCTCAGACACCTGCGGTGCCAGCTACCCTTCAAAGGGTAGCCGAAGCGGTGTCGCTTTCTTCTTTGCCTCCCATTGGTAAGGGGGGAGGTGGCAACGCGAAGCGTTGACGGTGGGGTCATTCATTCACTTTTATTCTCCAATTTGCCATTCACAATTATGTCAATTTGCTCGCAAACACCATCGAAATTTTCATTAATATCCAGGTTAGAATACCTCAAAACCTGTAGGCCATATTGCTTTAGCACCTTTGTTCGTTCTTTGTCGTATTCTATGTTTTCCTCATAATAATGCTGAGAACCATCGAGTTCAATAACTATCCTTGCCTTTGAACAATAAAAGTCGGCTATATAAAAATCTATTATTCTTTGCCTGTACCACCTTTCCGGACGACCGGATAAATAATCATACCACAAATGCCTCTCTTGCGGCGTCATATTTTTGCGAAGATCTCTTGCGCGGTCAAGCAGAATTTTATTGTTTTGCATTCTTGTTTTCTACCCCTCAGTAACTTCGTGCCAGTCTCTACCCCTCAGCCGCCTGCGGCGTCAGCTCCCCTTACAAGGGTAGCCAAAACGGTATCGCTTCCTTTATGCCTCCCCTTCATAAGGGGAGGTGGCAACGCGAAGCGTTGACGGTGGGGTCGTGCCAGTCTCTACCCCTCAGCCGCCTGCGGCGTCAGCTCCCCTTAAAAGGGTAAGCCAAAACGGTATCATTTAACATCTAATTGCCCATTCCCGCTGCGCTTTCAGCAAAAGCGCTTGTGCCTGCCGCCGGGTCATCCGCGGGAAATGGAAATAAAACCCTTTCCCGCTGTGCGTTTTCACCAACCTGTCGGCATATTCAACAGCGTCTTCGGCACTGTATTCGTTCAAGGTAACCCATATCCCCTTGCCGGCATCTTTCACCGCTTTATAAACCGGGTCCCATTGCGGGTCACCCCCGCGGGCGTTTTTGATGCCCGGCGTGTATTGCAGCGCCGACAAATTTTCCAGCTGCATCAGAGCCGGCAAATGGCGCAGGCACTCGGGCCCGTCCAAATGAAAGAGCGTGTTGTCCAAAGCACTGCACTGTTTCTTCAGCGGCGGGATAACAAACTCGTTAAACTGGTCCGGCGACATCAAGGCTGAAAAATCGCATTGGACTTTCGCGGTTTTTCCTTTGCCCCAAATGCTGAAGGCCGTAAACGCGCTGCCGCCGTCCTTATCCCGGACGCGGTGATAAATCTCATTGTAATATACCATATATAATTCGTTGATTTGCGAAATGGCCGCTTTCACTTCGTCCGGATAGTCGTACAAGTCAATACAAACCGTTTCGGGGTTCCGGATGGCGGAAAGGATGTCGATATTCTCAATAATATCCGGAATACACACCTGAATATCGGTGCCTTCGACTGCACGGAGTTGTTCCTCGATGATAGCGAGGTGCTTGCGCCACCAATAATTTTCCGGGTTGTACCGAAGCGGCAGCTGCTTTTTGTAATCCGCCAAAAAAGGCGTAAACCATACCGTCTCGGGTTTAAAAAGCGGCTCGCCGCCCAGGTACAGCGCCATGGAACCGGCGCCCAAATCCATGGAGAATTGCGGCAACCCGTCCGCCAGCGGCTCCACCAGGGCATAGTGGTTTTTCACACGGACCGCATTCTTCCGGACATTGAGGTACCGGTCCGCGCAGTCATCAAACGCTTCTTCCCTCAACAAATCGTGCAGGAGTTTTTCGCGGGTCGCCAGTATATTCATCAGCGGCGTATCCGTTTTTTCGTTACGCCACCAAGCGGTGAAGCGCTGTTTTGTTTCGGTCCAGTTGGACTTGTATGGAAGCATTAATACACCTCACAATCAATAAGGCAGCTTGGATATGATTACAGTCACAGCGCGCCGTGTCCCTATGCAACCACAACCACATACACCCCCGTTTCCACATTTTCCGTCGTGAGGCGCAGGCGATACAGCTGCTCCCGCTGCCAGTCGTTCTTGAGGCCGGCATCCGTGAGGGGAATGGTTTCGACCACGGCGGAAAGCGACGGATCAAACGCGAGGGTATGCCCGCCGCGCAACATCACCTTTCCGGGCGCGGCAATTGCCGGCTCGTCTGCGAGCATGATATTAAAGGTGATTTCACCTGCGCTGTTCAGGGTAATCGAGTCCGTTATTTTTATCTGCCCGTCCGCCAGTTCCGCGGCTCGGACAAAGCTTTTTACAGCTGCATCTGTGGGATAAGCGGCGTTTAAATCCATGGTGATGGAACGACCGGTTTCATTGTAAACAACTCTTTTTGCTTCGTAATCCCTGCCGTGGGGCTGCTCAAAGGAGTTGATGTCCGGCAGGTTATGATAAGAGGAGCGCATGGACCAAATGGTGTAGCGGTCGTTGCTGAAGGTCGCTTTGCAGTAGGTACCGACGCCAACATCGATGATGAGCGGCTCGCCGTCGGCATAAACGATAAAATTGCCGGTATCGTTGTGGTTGTGCCGTTCCGCGTTGTGCCCGCCCTTTGCGGCGAGGAAAAGACCGTTGCCGGTGTCGCCGTTTTGGCGCTGCGCCATCACCTGAATTCCGTCGAGCCAAACGCTCGAAGGATGCCGGTAATCCGCGCCGGCGGCGGGGTTGTCGAAAAGGTCTTTTATACTGCGGTACGGGTGCGTGGAGGCAAGCGGGTTCGGGCCGTTTGTGTTGTATCCATTCATTCCAAAGGTTTCGAGTTCCTTGGAGCCGGTCCACCGGCCGAAGCGCGCCGCCATTGCGTAATCGATTTTTAGGCGCGGGTGCGCGTCCGCAAAGGGGATGAAATAATCCGCGTGGATATGGGCGCTCATAATATACTCACCCATTTTGCGCACGAGCGGCACATCAAACACATCGATTTTGCCGCCCGTCATGTCAAAAATAACTTCAAGTGCGTCCAGGTAAGAAGCGGCTGCGGCCGTCCAGTAGCCGGGGCCTTCATCGCAGCCGCCGTCCGGCAGGTAACCGGCAGTGAAGTTGTCAAGCATCAAAAGCGCCCTTGCCGTAAGGTTTTCCCGCAGTTTACCGTCTTTCACACAAAGCGCGCAGGCGTTTAAAACATTCGAGACAATCCACGGCGTCCAGTTGTTGACCCTGTGCCCGCCGAAGCCGGTCCACCCGTGTTCATCGTTTAACATGAAGGGGTTGATAACCCGGCGGTTCAGTTCAAACAAAATCCGCTCGCAGACGACCGGCGCGGCCTCGTCCAAAAAAGGCCTGCCGAGGCGGTAAACCCAAGCAAGAAGAGCGCCTGTGGCGGCGGAAAACAAATCCAGTATACGGGTACTCTCGCCGTATTCCGGTGACAGCGGAAAAGGTTCGCCCTCCGGCGTTTTCATATGGGCAGGCACCACCCAGGATGTTTCCTCCAATAGATGCCAGACGCCGTCGATAAGCGGCTCGGAAAAGCGGCCTTTTCTTTCGGCGTATTCGGCCAGTAGGAGTTCGAGCACAGCGCTTCTTCTGGTAAAATAGATGCTTTCATACACGCTGCGGTTGCCGTCGCGGTAAAAGCGCAAATAGTCCGTTGCTTTGAGGATTTCGTACTCTTTGCCAAGGTGTTTTTCGCCGGCAGCAATCAGCGCCGATTTTACCGGTTCGGACAGTTCTGTTTGCGGCAAGTCGCTAAACGGCCGGAATTCGGCGAAAGGCAGCAGTTTGCCAGCGGCAGTGATGTTTTGCGCTTCAAATATTCTCACGGCGGTCATCCTTTCGGCATGGGCCAACTCGTAACATTATGATGGGTATATTTTACTTTTCTTGAGTTAAATATGCAAGGACATTTCCAGAGAAGCGTAGAGAAGTGCGGCTGCGACGCTTCACGAAGCGGAGAAATCACACCAAAATACACAAAAGTGTGATTTTTTAACACAAAAACCCTATAATTGTGTGATTATGTTGCCTAACGCCAATATATCGCATATACTATTTTAAACCCCAACACGGAGGAACCCTGAATGAAGATAAAACTATTTGCCGTAATCGCAGCTGTGTTAAGCCTGCTTAGCCTTGCCGGATGCGATATTTTGGAACAAATTACAGCACCAAGGGAAACGGTGACCGCACGGCCAACGGTGCGCGTGACCGTACCGGAAGGGTATACTGTTTACCAAATTGCACAGTTGCTGGAGGAAAACGGGGTATGCCCGAGTAAAGATTTTATTGCCGCCGTAAATACCCCGCCGGCGGACAATATTTTTGCCGCGGCGATACCAAACGCGGGGGAACGGCCGTTTTTGCTGGAAGGGTATGTGTTTCCGGACACTTACGATTTTTATGTGGGCGAACCGGCTGCCGGTGCGCTTGACCGGTTCCTGAGCAACATGAAAACCAAGCTGACCGATGCCGACTATACGCGCGCGGCAGAGTTGGGCTGCACGATGGACCAAATCATTACAATCGCCTCCCTGATACAGGAGGAAGCCGGTATGCCGCTGGAGGATGTGAAGGTCTCTTCCGTCATCTATAACCGGCTGGGCAGCAAGGACTATCCGCTCCTGCAGCTTGACGCCTCGTATGAATACCTTGACCTTTCCGTTGAACCGCTCATCACCGGCGGCAGGGAAAAATATAACGCCACATACAACACTTATGTCTGCAAGGGGCTGCCGGCAGGGCCTATATCCAACCCCGGCAGAGCTTCCATAGACGCCGCGCTTTATCCGGCTGACACCGCCTACTATTTTTACCGCACGGACAAGAACCGGAACTTTTATTATGCGGAAACCTATGCGGGGCATTTAGCCAATGGGGAAAAAGTAAAAAAAGCCGACGCGGCATCCGGTGTGCCCGGATGAAACGCCGGCAAAAAGCCCGACACTTGCTGTTTTCATGATGAATTGACTTATGCTTGGCCTTTGAGCTTTTGCAAATCCGCCGCGCGGATGTCCGTGCGCTTGATTTTACCGCTGCTGGTTTTAGGCAGGGCGGCGACAAAGTCGATAATCCGGGGATATTTATAAGGAGCTGTGACCCGTTTGACGAGGTCTTGCAGCTCTTTTTTCAGTGCATCGCTCGCTTCATAGCCGCGGGCTAAAACGATGGTTGCTTTGACCACCTCGCCGCGCAGCGCGTCCGGGTAGGCGGTAACGGCGCATTCCAGCACACAGGGATGTTCCATGATGGCGCTTTCCACCTCAAAGGGGCCGATACGGTAGCCGGAGCATTTGATGACATCGTCGTTGCGCCCGACAAACCAGTAATAGCCGTCGGCATCCCGCCAGGCAGTGTCGCCGGTATTGTAAACGCCGTTTTCAAAACTTTTTGCCATGGCTTCGTCATCTTTCCAATATTCCCTGAAAAGGCCGACGGGATGATTTTCTTTTACCCCTTTGATGCAGATGGAACCGACGATGCCGTCTTCACAGCGGCTCCCGTGTTCGTCAAGCAGGTCAATGTCATAAATGGCGGCGGGTTTGCCCATGGAACCGGGGCGGATTTCCATCCAGGGGAAGTTGGCCAGCAGCACAGAGGATTCCGTCTGGCCGAAACCTTCGTAAATACGCATACCCGTGAGCTGCTCAATGCGCTTGAAAACCTCCGGATTCAGGGGTTCGCCGGCAAGGCTGGCGTGTTCGATAAAACTGAAATCGTAACCGGACAAATCTTCCTTAATCAAAAAACGGAAAATGGTCGCCGGGCAGCACAAGGTGGAGGGGCGCAGGCGCATAATGGCGTCGAGCATCCCTTTGGGGACGAACTTTTCCGTGTCGTAGGCACCGATAGCGGCACCGCAAATCCACTGGCCGTATATTTTACCCCAAGCAAACTTTGCCCAGCCGGAATCGGTTTGGGTGAGATGCACTTTGTTTTCTTGCACACACTGCCAGTAGAGGGCGGTGGAAATCTGCCCCAGGGCAGAGGAATAATCGTGCCGCACCATTTTGGGCATGCCCGTGGTGCCGGAGGAAAAATACAGCAGTGCGGAATCCGTCGCGACGGTCGCGTCCTTGCCCTGCGGCCGCGGGAATTCGCTTGAATACCCGCCGATAACCTTACGGTAATTGACAGCGCCGGGGAGTTCGTCCGCGCCGACAGTGGCGAAGGTATGCACCTGTTCAAACTTTGGCAGGCAGGCGGCGGCGGTGTGGACAATTTCATCATCACTCACCGTGACGAGCATGCGGACATGCGCGGCTTCGAGCCTGTATTCCAAATCCTTTTGGGTGAGCTGGTAGGAACCGGGGATGGCAACCGCGCCGATTTTATGCAATGCGACAATCATAAACCATACTTCCGGCCGCTGCTTTAAAATCATCAGAACCGTGTCGCCTTTTTTAATGCCGCAGGCGGTAAAAAAATTAGCGGCGCGGTTGCTCGCTTCCTTCACATCCCGGAAGGTAAATCGCTGCATATCACCGGCATCGTTTGTCCAAACCAAGGCAAGTTTTTCGGGCTCGATGTCCGCCCAGGCATCCACCACATCAAAGCCGAAGTTAAAGGTTTCCGGCACGGTGATGGTGAAGTTCTTTTTCATATCCTCGTAGGAACTGAATTCCGTCTGAGGGCAAAAGCGTTTGATAATTTCGTTCATTTTTTACCCTCTATTCATTAATCACGGTTAAAAACCTTGTTGTTGCGCCGACGGCCGCCTGACCGTGGGGAAGCGTGGGGTTAAAATAAATACTGTCCCCGGGTTCAAGCACAAAAACATTTTTACCCACGGTGACCTTTAACTGCCCCTCTAAAACATAATTGAACTCTTGCCCGCCGTGTATGACCAGCGCGGGCTCTTTTTCTTTTTTTTCAAGGGTGACCAGCATCGGCTCCATGGACCGGTTCATGAAGTTAAAGCCAAGGCTTTCAAACTGATAGCCTTCATAACGGTCAACGGAAACGCCGTCGCCCTTGCGCACAACCGAGTAGGTGTCCATCCGGGGCGTCTCGCCGGTGAGCAGCACCGTGGCGTCGGTGTCCAGAATAATCGCGATTTCATAGAGCATGCTGATGGGAATATCTTTTTCGCCGGATTCGAGCTTGCTGTACTCCTGCGCCGAAATACCGAGATTGTCCGCTATGGATTCAACGGAAATGTCTAAAATTTCACGCAGTTCTTTGATTCTTTTCGGGATTTGCATCAGGTCGGGGTTCATAGTTTTCCTCCTTTGTGTATACCCTTATTTCTATGCGGGACGGAAAATCCGTCCCCTACAATACTAATCACTGACCACTGGCCACTGAAAGGTCGGATTTATACGACCTTTCTTACGATCGCAACCGGTGTCTGCTCGGAACTTTGGCCGAGCGGATTGTCCCCGAAAACGGACTTGCACAGTTCCTCGTCCACGCTTTTATCGGAAAGGCCGAGTATGTTGCTGCCGATGTCGTTGGCATCAATAATCACCACTGTATGCCCTGTGTGATCCTGCAGCATTTTGGCCACCTTGTCCGGGTCTTTGGGTGCCATTTTGGCATAGTGGTTGTACGGCGGGAGCGTATAGTCGCACGGCCCGTCGATTGCCCTGCCTTTAGCGCCCACGATGTTGTAAAACACGCCGCGCTTGCCGAACGGTTTGGTGAATGCGGAGCAGAAAGCGGCAAACAGAATCTTCGGCCGGCCGATATCCTGTATGGCAAGCTGCATCGTCCACGGGCTGCCCAAACCGATGCCGTAGGAAGTTTTTTGCACAAATTTAGACAGGAACTTTGCCATCGGCGTCACATTGATATCATCAATATCGAACGCCCTGCCCTGGCTGATGGCCACAATTTTTTCGCTGATAAAAATCATGTCGCCCCCCTGTAAATAGGGCTTGACATATTTGTCCATGATATCTTTGAGGCTGTCCCCGGACATGACCACATGAGTTTTGACCGGAAACCGCAGATAACTGCCGAAGGGCGTGTTGATTGCAAGCTGTTTGCCGTCATTGGGTAAAAGGGTATTTATATCCATTTTGTAAGTCTCCTTTCCGGAAAACGAAGTTTTGAATATTCTACTCTACCGCAACGGATTTTGCAAGTTTTCGCAGCGTTTCCCGATATTTATTTTGCCCGAAAACCATAGAATCGCGATATTTGAGCTTGCAAAATCGATAAAATATACAATATGTATGTATGTGCGGACAAATAACCACAAATAAGGAAAATAAAGTGAACAATTGTTTAAATATTTGTTGACAAATAGAATATACTGGCTTATTATTAGGGAGCGTCAATGTTTTCCCCTGTGAGGTGGACCGATGAGCGACCCCAAGAAAGCCGGCAAAAGCGATGAAAGCCTTGTTCCGCTTGCCCGCACGGGTGACAACAGCGCGATGGCAGCACTCATTGCCGGGATTCTTCCGCTGGTAAAAGCAAAAGCTGCCGCCTTCGCGGGAGACAACCTGGAAGCCGAGGATTTAGCGCAGGAGGGTATGCTGGGGTTTTTAAGCGCCGTATACAGTTACAAACCGGGCGGTGAAGCCAGCTTCAGAACTTACGCCGCAACCTGCATAAACAACCGTATTATTTCCGCCGTACGCGCGCAGCTCGGCAAAAAAAATGTTCCGCTGAATTTCAGCATTCCGTTTGAAGAGGATGAATTGGCCGACGGGAACCCCGGTGCAGACCCGCAAAACATCGTCACCGCGCAGGAAGAAACCGCGCGCCTGCTCGGCATACTGAACTTCAAACTTTCCGGGTTTGAAAAAGCGGTTATTATGCAGTACCTAGCCGGCAGCAGTTATGAACAGACAGCGGAAACTCTGCGCACCACACCCAAAGCGGTTGATAATGCGCTGCAAAGAGCCAAAAAGAAACTGAAACAGGTCGATTCCCAATAAATTCACTATCGCTTTCCGGACGAACGAAGTTCGCCCCTACATAATCAGAAATATGCCCGCGTAGCTTAAAGCAGAGCGTTGTTCATCCAAAGGTGGCGGTGCGATTCCGTCCAAGGGCAAATATTATTTTTCAAGCGAGGTAAAAAAATGGAAGACAAGACACTCACATGCAAGGATTGCAACCAGGAATTCACTTTCACAGCCGGCGAGCAGGAATTCTATGCGGAAAAGGGTTTCGAGAATGAACCCCAGCGCTGCAAAGAATGCCGTAATGCCCGCAAAAACGGCAGCCGCGGTGAACGCGAAATGTTCGTCACAACATGCTCTGAATGCGGCGCGGAAGCAAAAGTCCCCTTCAAGCCCAGAGAAGACCGCCCGGTGCTTTGCAGCGATTGCTTCGCAAAGTCCAAGGAAAATGCATAATCATCTACTAACCACTTAAATCGTTATGCAAACTGAACGCTCCGGATTACTCCGGAGCGTTTTTTTGCGCTGTTAACATTTTAAATCAAGCCGGGGAAAAGGAGCCGGCCGCTCAAATCGCGGCGCCTCGGGGATGCCCACCCGACAGTTCCGGGACGGAAAACCCGTCCCCTACTTGTATTGGTATGCCCTGACATAATCCACAACAAAATCTGCCGGGTAGTCATTGCCCGCCAGGCCCTGCGCGGGCTTGTTGAATTCGCCGCCGACTTCGACGGAGAGAATCAAGATCTCCGGATTGTGCGAAACACCGAATGATGTCCGGGCGGATTCAATGCCGTTTATATAGAAGATGTATTCATCCTCGTTCCACTCCAGGGCGTAGGTGTTGTATTCCTCATACGGGTTGTTGACATAAAAGGCGCCCTGTGTCTCCGACTGATGAGCGTCACCGTATCCGTCAAAATGAATGGTGTGCGTGACGCTGTCCTGTTCGCGTTTTTTGCCCCAGTTCGGGCTCTCGAAAATGTCAATTTCCGCGCCGTCCGAACCGCTGCCGTTTTCATTAAAAGTGCCTTCGTTAATCATCCAAAAAGCCGCCCACAAATCCCTGCCCTTGGGCAGTATGCAGCGGACTTCGAAGTACCCGTACAACTGCTCGTAACTGTCCCCGGTGTCCATACCGTACGAATAATAACCGGGCGCTCCGCCGCCGAGGCCTTCTTCAAGGTAATCGGTTCGGATAATCAAGTTGCCGTCCCGGGCAAAAGACATGTCGCGCTGAAAATAGCCGCCCCGGCGGATCGACGCGGTTTCCCCGTAGGTGTAATGCCCGCGCCAGGTTGACCGGTCCACCTGTTCGCCGTCAAACTCATCCGACCAGACAAGTTTGAACTTACCCATGTCAACCGCAGGCCCGAACGGTGTGACCGGGGTGTCAAAAATGACAAGGCCGAGCAGCTGAACAATTGCGGTGAGGATGGCGATGAGGCGCAGACCGGGCTTTGTAACAACGCCGTTGTAATCAAAAAACAAGGTAAAAATCCTTTTTAGCGCCTTTGACTGCCGCGGCGCGAGAAAATCAAACATTCACTAACCCCTCCACTTTCAAAAAAACGAACCGCCCATCCGTTATGCGCGGTCCGTTTGGTTTTTATCAGCCTTTATAGTCTTCCAGCATCGCTGTAAAATATTCCATGATTAAGGACGCGGTGTGGCGGCTTGTTGTGAGCATCTCCGGATAATGGCCGTTCTTCTCACCAAAAACATCCTTGCCGAGCATCCCGCCCAGGCCGTCCGCAAAGGTGGTGGCCACCTCGTTATCCGGGATAATGTAGCCGATTTGATCATTTGTCAAACCGAACACAATCAGCTTTCTGCCGGCGAGTTCCTGCATGGACGGATAGTCCCAATTCTTGCCGTTCCAGGATTCGGCGGCTGTTTTCGTGCCGCCCCAGGCAATTTCCGGCGTCATCTCGCCGGGTGCGAACGCCACCGCGAGTTTTGAACCGAACTCAACATAGCCGAGTTCCGTCACCAGCAGCGCGTCTTCGAGTTTGCCGGTTGTGTTGACACAGATGTTGTTGATAACATTGAGTTTCGCCGCCGCCATCAAGATCGGGTTTTCAATCCGCAGGAAAATTTCCGCGTTCGTGACATTCAGGTAGGGTTCAACGGCAACCTCGCTGTCCGGCACCATAATCCGCTGTACAATCTGCTTGCCGTAAGCCTGAACTCTGTCAAAATCCGTTGCCCCTTCGGGCACCTCAATGCTTCCGCCCTTTGAAATCTCGTTCTGCGCACCCTGATAAAACGCGACATCCGCGCCCGCGAGTTCCTTGGCATATTTGACAATGGCATACGGGTATTCGGCTGAAACCTCGGTGGATTCGCGCGGATAACCGGTTGGGTGAACTCCAGCGTTGACCAGCCAGATTTCATTGGCGCTATCGCTGTCCGGCACAAAACGGATGGTGTTGACATTGGGGTCGAACACAATCGGGGTCTGTTTGTCGCCGATCATGTCCGCAATATCCGTTGCTCTGTAGTATAGTGTGCCCGGCTGCATGGTGTTGACCGCGTCCTTCACCGCCTGCGCGCCTCTGCTGAACAGGCCTTCCATAAACTTTTCGTTGGTGGAGCTGAGTTTGTCAGCGCCGCCCAAGATACCGGCCTTGATATTTTCGCCGACAAACGGGAGCAGGCTGACGCCAAGCCCCGAGGTGTCAATGCAGTAATGGGAGTGTGTGGTGGTGACATTAAGGCTGACGATATTTTTTTCCGCAATAAAATCCGCCAGGCGTTCACGCAGTTTGCGGACATTGGTGTTGGAAAGGGAAAAACCGTCCAGCGAAATAAACACAGCCGTCCCGTTGCCCGAGCCGTCATTGACCGCAACCGCGCGGAAACACTGGTCGTCCAATACCGCGGTCACGGGGTTTTTACCGAGATAATTGTTAAAATAACCGGCCGTAAAATAGGGAGCGGTCAGCACATCATCCGGCACGATGCTCACGCTTTTATAGCCGGCACTCCAGCGGGCATTTGGCGCCGCGGCGGTTTGACGCACCGCCGTACCCGGCAGGAAATTTTTAGAAACATAGTCATTGTAGTGTGCAAAGTCGCGCATGGGGAAAACCTTGATAATTGCTTTTACCAAACTGTCTGCCATACCGCCGACAAGCTCAACAAACAGTTTTGAAAGCGATGTTTTCAGCTCCGCCGGGTCCTCCGAGTATTTGACAAACCGCAGGGGGTACAGCATACCGTTGATAACCTTCTGCAGTTGGGTTGTTTCCTCCTGCGTTTTCGCGAGGTCATCGGCAATCGTCTTTACACCGTTGCTCTGCGGGGCGGCTTTGTCGGCGGCACCCGAAAAGGCAGCGGCCAGCGCGAGCGCGTTTGCCACTTCGCCGGCAGGGACAGCCGGTACGGTGACTTCTGGAGCGGTTTGTTCCGCAACAGCTGCAGCCGGTTTTTGCTCTGCAAAAACGCCTTCACCCGGCACAGCAATGAGCGTGCAGGAGAGCACGATGCTAACCATGAGCGCGAGTGATAACAATCTTTTTATATTTTTCATTTAAATCCTCCGTTCGGTTTGGTTGTTCTATGCTGTTTCATTATACATGCTTGCGGCATGCTTTTCAATTACATCGGCAAAATTAATTGCAGAGGGGGCCAAAACCGTCTTAAGTGGCAAAAACGCAAACATTTTTGCATTTTTCATATGAATGATGCAGTTTTTTTAATAAACTGCCTGTGAAAGCCCGCAAAGGATGACCGGTGTTGAAAATAGTTTGAAACACAGGTTGCATCGTGATAATATGGGTGTATAAAATGAACATCGGAGGTGTCACAAATATGCGCGGCAATGTGAACGACCATATCATTTTTTCCGAAAAACCCGCCGCCGAATGGGCGCTGGGTTATCCCGTAGGCAACGGCCGCACCGGCGCAGTGGTCACCGGCAAAGTTGAGAACGAGAGAATCGCATTGAACCACGATTTACTGTGGCGCAGGTTTTACACCTACCAGGACAAGAACGCCGCCGAAATTCTGCCCGCAGTCCACGATTTATGTGCGGCAGGTAAATGGGACGAGGCGCAGGATTTGATGCTGACCAAAGTGCCCGAAACGGGTCACGCGCTGTACATCAACCCCTTCGTTCCTTTTTGCGATGTGGGGTTGTTTGTTAAACATAAAAGCGGAGAGATAACAGATTACCTGCGCCGGCTGGATATGGACGCGGGCGTTGTAACAGTGGAATACAACGCCGGACAAAGGCACTACAAACGGGAGTATTTCAGTTCTTACCCCGCGGGGCTGTTTTTTATCCGGCTCACCTGCTCCGCCATGGGCTGCCTGAGCGGAGAGGTCTCGCTTTCGAGGCTATTGGACCCTGACTGCGAAGCAACCGGTTGCTCGGCGCCGGGGCTTGCAACACTGGAAGGCCGCTTTGAAGAAGGCATAACCTTTGCGGCGAAGGCCAGGGTATACCAGCGGGGCGGGCGGCTGACCGGCGGCACAAAAACATACACACCGTCCGCCGGCGAACTGCCGCCGAAGGATTTGAGCGGCATCGACTTTATTTTCAGAGATGAGTCGCAGGCGTTTATGCCCTGCGGTGTAACCACCTGTTTTGACAGTGCGGACGAAGTGCTGATTGCCGTCGCGCTGGCAACCGATGACGAGTCAAACCTTGCCCCGCTTGAACTATGCAAGATTAAACTCAAGGCGTTGGGCGGCGGATACCCGGATACCGGAGCATTGTTGGAAGCACATAAGCGGGACCATCAAAATTTATACCGCCGCGCCGGGCTTCAGCTGTCGGGCGGCAGCGAACAAGAAAGCGCGGAAACCCTTCTGGCGCGCACAGCAATCGGGCAGGGCGTAGACAACACGCTATACAGCCTCCTTTACCACACCGGGCGTTACCTTGCCATTGCGGCAGGCAGACCCCAGCCGGAAGGCGCCGCGCCGAAATCGCCGATGAACCTGCAGGGGCTTTGGAACCAGGACCGCAGGCCGGCCTGGGACTGTGACTTTCACCTGGACTTGAATCTTCAGATGTGTTACTGGGGGCAGGATTCCGCCAACCTCGGCGAGTTGATGCAACCGCTCATGGACTGGGTTACCCGGCTGCTGCCCCAGGCGCGGCATTCGGCGATGGATGTGCACGGCTGCGGCGGCGCGCTGTTTGCCGCCACCTGCGACAACAAGACCATCGGCAATATAGACAACATCGGTTACTGTTTTACAAGCGCTGCCGCGTGGCTTGCCCAAATTTTATGGCTGCATTATGAAGTCACCTTGGACGACACTTTTTTGCGCAAAGACCTTTACCCCTTTTTAATGGATATCGGCGCTTTTTATGATGACTTTTTGACTGAGGATGACAGCGGCAGACTGATTGCCTGCCCGAGCTGTTCGCCCGAAATGGGTATCGCGGGGCGGAATAAATGGAGTGTGATGTCGTCTGTCTCCGCGATTGACATGGAACTCATCCGCGAGGTTTATACCCATCTGTTGAAAGCGGCAGAAAAGCTCGGGTTGGATGAAGGCTTGCACGCTTCTTGGTTAAAAACACTTGAAAAACTGCCGTTGCCCGTCATTTCTCCCGAACATGGTCTTGCCGAATGGCTGGAGCCTCACGAGCCGCATGACGCGGGGCACCGGCACCGTTCGCATCTGGTTGGGATTGTACCGGGCGACCGGATTACGGTTGAAGATACCCCGGATGACGCGCAGGCGGTGCGCAAAGCGCTGGATTACCGCAACAGCAACGGCACCGGCAGTTCGCTGTCTTTTTCCACCGTAACGGACGCGATGATTTATGCCCGCCTGTATGATGCCGAAAACGCGCTCCGGCAGCTGGATTTGACCGTTTACCACAATGTGATGGATAACCTTTTGCTTTCCCTGTGCGATTGGCGCGGCAGAGGTGACACGCTCGCTTGGTTCGGCGGGCACAAAATGTTTCAAATTGAAGCGGGGCTCGGCCTTTCCTGCGCGATTGCGGAGCTGTTGGTTCAGGACCGCCGCGGCATCATCCGCCTGCTGCCGGCTTTGCCGGAAAAATGGGCGACGGGGAGCATCTACGGCATCTGCGCGCGCGGCGGCTTTGAGGTTTCGATTGCCTGGGAAAATAACCGGCTGAAATCAGCGGAAATCTATTCCAAATTGGGCGGGGTTTGCCGCGTGATGCCTTTTCAAACAGACGGGATGCCGGAAGTGGTGTATAGTGGACACAGCGTTTCGGCTGAATACAAAGATGGTCTGCTCACCTTTGACACCGAACCCGGAAACCGGTACGAACTGACTGCCTCCCGATAAAAGTAAAGGTGGTTTTTATGAAAGCAACCGCATTCAACCCCCAAACCCGTAAATGGGAGCGCCAATTCCCCGGCTGCCTCGCGCAGCACGACATCGTCTGGGAATCCCCGCCAGAGGACGCGTTGCAGGGCATCCCCATCGGCAACGGGGACCTGGGGCTGCTGCTATGGACCGAGGGCAGCCGGTTGGTTGCGGCTGTCAACAAAGTGGACCTTTTTGACGATTACCCGGAGCCGGGCGGTGCGACCGGACGCATTGAATATGACCATGACCCCGCGCTCAAACACGGCGCAAAACTGATCATCGATTTTGGCATGCCGATATTCGATGTGCTGTTTTTACAGGCATTCAAGGCGAAACTCGGGCTTGCCGACGCAACGGCAAAAATTGAATCCAAAACACCTTTTTTACAGGTGAAGATCAACGCCTTTGCCAGCTACCCGGACAAGGTAATCGCGGTGGAATGCGAGGCACAATGCGATGAGGAAATATCCGCAACGGCTGTTATGGAAAGGTTCGGCAGCCGCCCGTTTTCATACTGGTACAGCGCGAATAACCGCGACGCCGCTATCGGGCTCGACGGAACACACACGGAAGTTGACGGGGACACCATCCTCATCCGGCAGGACTTGCGGACACTGCATTTTGTTGCCGGGGCGCGGATGACCGGCATGAAGGAGACCGGGGAGCGACTGGGCAGCCACAGCGGCCGCTTCGGCACCGCAAAGGCGAAAAAGTTGAAATTCACCCTGCTGATATCCGTATTGACTTCCGAAAATTCCCCCGACCCGAAAGACGGGGTGCTCAGAATTTTGGACAAAGCGGCAGGTAAAAGCGAAAAAACGCTGCATGATGCCCACGCGAAAGATTGGAAAAAGTTTTGGGACGCGTCGTTTATTGATATTCCGGTCGATTACCTCGAAAACATCTGGTACCTGAACCTGTATTACGCCAACTCCTCCTGCCGCGGCGCGTATCCGCCGCGTTTCAACAACGGTATCTGGAGCTGGAACCGCGATGTGTCCAACTGGGTTTACTATTTTCACTGGAATATGCAAAACTTCATTTGGCCGCTGCACACGGCCAACCACGCGGAACTGACCCTGCCGTACTTTACATTCCGTTCACGCTCTCTGCCGAATGCGAAAGCCTATGCCAAAAATAACCAGGGGCACAAAGGTGCTTTTTATGCCGATGTGGCAGACAGGCTCGGCAACAACAAGGGCGCCCGCTGGCACAATGAAACACCCGGTTCTCAGATTGCCCTGCTGTTTTGGAAGCATTTCAAATTCACGGGCGATGAACATTTTCTTAAACAAAAAGCCTGGCCTGTTATCAAAGAGGTTGCGCGGTACTATGCCTCCCTGGTCGAAAAAGGTGCGGATGGTATTTTCCGCTCTCCATGCTCGCAGGCGTATGAGGGTTCCCCGCTTTTTGAAGAGGTCATTACCGATACCGCGATGATCAAAGCCCTCATGCCCGTTGCTGCCGAATGCGCGCAGCTGATGAATTACCGGGCGGCGGAGGTGGATTTGTGGCGGGAAATCGGCGAAAACATGAATGGTTTCCACACACAGGCACTGGACGGGGATGAAGTTGAAACCATCGAAGACGGGCGCATTCTGTTAAAACACGGCTTGGGGTTGGGCAACGATGTGCTGGCGGGAAAAGCATTTACAGTCGGAAAATATTTGATGGTTGAAGGCGAGGACAGGCAAGATTTCAAATGGGAAAACCTGCCTGATTTTATCTCCAAACCGTTGAAAGGAATCAAGAAAGGCGACCGTATCCGCTGCCGCCACGGCAACCCGAAACGCCCATCGTATTACGGGATTCCCGACCCGGAATTCGCCCCCGTCTTTCCCGGTGAACTTATCGGACTCAAGAACAGAG
Source organism: uncultured Eubacteriales bacterium (assembly GCA_964612185.1). GTDB lineage: Bacteria > Bacillota > Clostridia > Oscillospirales > Acutalibacteraceae > UBA1447. The sequence goes on along the minus strand of CAZTCR010000050.1, from coordinate 961 downwards.
ACAGTGATCTATTCAAAACAAGCGTCGACCAGGTACGCCTGCACCCTGTCACAAAGCCGCCGGAAAACATAGGCACTGGTTCTATGGCCGGGACTGACAGCGCCATGTGCATGGGCTGGTGCCCTTACCCCATCGTGCTCGCGCGTTTGGGGCTGGCCAAAGAAGCGGCCGAGGCTGCCGAAAACAGCATCATGGCCTGGCAGTTTTATTGCCAGGGATTTGGGCATTACGGACCGTATGAAGTATTTACAAGGGATAAAGACAGCCGTTGGCACACCAACACAGTCAGGGATGTGAAAACCGGGGAACAGTTCAAATCCCCCGCATGGCCGTTCCGGCATTTTACCTTTGAAGCAGTGCCGATTGTCAGCACCGCGCTCAACGAAATGCTCCTGCAAAGCCATGAAGGTTTTATACGCCTGTTCCCCGCCCTGCCCGATGCCTGGGCAGGCAGCTTCAAGCTCGCGGCCGAAGGCGGATTTATCATCAACACGCAAGTCGCGCACGGCACAACCGAATGGGTAGGCATTGAAAGCAGCCGGGGCGGGGTGTGCAAAATGGTGACCCCCTGGCCGAACAAAAAAGCTTTTGTAACGATGCTGGATGATAAAGGGAACGAAACAAACAGTTTCGGCATCAACGCCGAAGCCGAAGGCTTGGACCGGATGCTGACTTTTGAAACAAATGCCGGCTGTCTTTACCTGCTTTCGCCTGTTAAAAATATACATAAAACATGGAAAACAAAGCTGGCTGTCTTTACGCCCAATGAAACGATGAAGGATATGGGCAATGCCAAACTCGGGCTGCCGAGAATGTACTGAGAATAAAAACTGATGCAGATTCTAAAGAAAGTATTTGAAATTCCTTTTTCTATTGGTGTATAATACAATTAGTTAAAAAATATTTTTGGCTCTGTAAAGTTAAAATGAAGAAATAGGTCACGAAATCGTAGAAAAGCTTC
>CAZTCR010000049.1:0-21060 GCA_964612185.1 uncultured Eubacteriales bacterium | reverse complement strand
ATATCCCTTTCGTCTCCCAAAATTTTGCTTGACTCTTCATAGCTGGTCTCCCTTTCACAAGGGAGGCAAGCCTTGTCCCCCTTGCCAAAGGGGGATGTCAGCGTTAGCTGACAGGGGGATTTGTTTACCGTCCCCTACATTTCCGTTTCCCCGGCTCCTAACTCCACAACTTTTCCATCAATGAACGCCGTCGCGGTACACCCCTGCGGCACGGTAAAGGTATAGCGGAGCTTCCCGTTTTCTTTGCGCCATTCGGCTTTCACTTCGCCTTGCCGGGTCAGAACAGACGCTTGAACAAAATCAATGCGGTCGTCAGGAATGGGTTTAAAAATAATGTGCTTGAAACCGGGTGCCGTTTCATCCATGTTAATCCCTGCCATGGTGCCGTACAGCCAGTCCCCTACCGCGCCGTAGGCATAGTGGTTAAAAGAGTTCATGCCCTTGTCTTCCATGGTGCCGTCCGTCCGGATGCCGTTCCAGCGCTCCCAAATGGTGGTTGCGCCCAAGCCGACGGGATACAGCCATGACGGATATGCTGTGCGCAGCAACAGGTCATACGCTGTTTTGGCGTAGCCGTTGGCTGTAAGGGCATGGAGCAGATACGGCGTACCCACAAAACCGGTTGTCAAGTGACCGTATTTTTTCACCAGCTCATCAAGCTGCGCGGCAACCGGTGCTTTGTCCGGATACAAATTAAAATACAGCACCAAAGCGCACGCGGTCTGCGTGTTTTCAAGCACAAACCCGTCTCTGATATACTTTTTGCCAAACGCCTGTCTGATGTTTTCAGCCAACGCCTCATATTGGCTCATATCTTTGCCAAGTACCTTACCCGCTTTTACCAACAGCGATGTCGAATAAGCGGAAAAAGCGGTCGCAATCAGTTTTTTATCCGTCGGCTCATTGCCAATATCTTTATCCAGGCAAAGCCAGTCGCCAAAGTGATTGCCTTTATTCCAGATATATTTTGTTGAATTCTTTTGCATATAAGCAATCCATTTTTTCATGGACTCAAACTGGCGCTCAAGGATCGCCTTATCGCCGTAAGTCAGGTATATCTGCCACGGACAGATAACAGCGGCATCCGCCCAGGCGGCCGAACCGCCCTGCCCGAACAGCACATCCGGGATCACATGCGGCACACTGCCGTCCTTCGCCTGCTCTGCCGCCAAATCCGCCAGCCATTTGGTAAAAAACTTTTCGACATCATAGTTCAGCGAAGCCGTGCGCACAAACACCTGCGCGTCCCCTGTCCAGCCCAGCCGCTCGTCGCGCTGCGGGCAGTCCGTGGGCACATCGAGGAAGTTGCCGCGCTGGCCCCAAATGATGTTTTCATATAGTTTGTTCAGCAAGGGGTCGGAGCATTCAAAATGCCCGGTCCGCTTCATATCCGAATGCACAACGATAGCGGTAAAATCAGCCAACTTCACCTCGTCCGGCCAGTTGCCGAGCATGATGTAGCGGAACCCCTGGAAAGAAAGCGCCGGTTTATAGGTATGCGGATTGCCGTCACAGATAAAGCGGATCTCCTGTTTGGCCGTTCGCAAATTTTCTGTGTAAAAATTGCTGTCTTTATCGAGCACTTCCGCGTGAAATACGGTTGCTTCATCGCCCTTTTTACCGCAAATGTTAAATTCAACATAGCCGGTGATGTTCTGCCCGAAGTCGATGACTGTTTCGCCCTTTGGCGTAACAATCAGTTCCTTCGCCGGCAATCTTTCGGTCTCTGTGATTTTTTCGCCTTGCTGCGGCATTAATATGGCATAATCGTGTTTAAACTCGGTTGCCGGCACAGGCGCGTCGGGTGTGTATCCGGCATCAAAAATATCGCCGTTGTAAATATTGCTGTAACGGATTTTACTTTGAGTCACGCCCCAGGATTGATCCGTGACAATCAGCTCATCCGACCCGTCGTCATATTCAATTCTTAACGCCGCAATCAGCGCGGAGCCCTTGTTACTCAGTCCATTTGTGACCTTTTCTTTGTTCGTGCCAAGGAAGCGCCAACCCCTGCCGAGTGTGACGGCGATGCTGTTGTCCGCTTTGAGCTGCCCGGTGACATCATAGGTCTGATACTGCAGGCGTTTTTCGTAAGCAGTCCAACCGGGCGCCAAAACAAAATCGCCAACCCGCCCGCCGTTTAGTTTTGCCTCATAAACACCGAGCGCCGATATTTGGAGCGTCGCTTTTTGAATACCTGCTTTGCAGGCAAAGCGCTTTACAAACACCAAGGCGGTATCGCTGACTTCGGTTTTGCTTTTTGCGGCATTCCATACCGTTGGTGCCTTGCCCGATGCCATGCTGATGCCCGCGTTCAAATCGCTCTTAATCCATTTTGCCGAAAATATAAAGTCCATATTTACCCTCTAAATCATATTTTAATTTTCATCCATTTACCGGTTGAAAAACGGTAAACCGCAAATGCCATGCGCATATACTGGTCAATGAGCAGGCTGAACCAGGCACCGATGAGCCCGAGCCCGAGCGGATAGCAAAGTATATAGGTGATGATAGGCCGCACCAACCCGATGCTGATAAGGGAGGTGTATGCCACATACTTCGTGTCCCCCGCGCCGCGTAAACTGCCGGAAAACACCAGCTGGGAAATCTGCGCCGGCGAGGTAAACGCCATCACGAGCAGCAATTTGGCGCCGAGGTTAATGATGTCCGGTTCATCCGTGAACAGGTCCATCATCAGCTTCCCGCTTGTGGAAAACAAAACAACCAGGATAATCGAAACCAACAACCCGACCCGCTGGGCTGCCCTGCCGTATATCAAGGAGAGATCCGGCCGCCTGCGCCCGAGGTTCTGCCCGACAAGGGATGCCGCGCCGATTCCGAGCCCGTCCCCCACCGTAAAGGAGAGGTTGATGATGCTCATGCAAATCTGATGTGTGGCAAAAGCGGTAGTGCCAAGCGCCGCGACTGTTTTGGTGTAGGCAAAAAATCCCACACGCACAAATATCTGTTCCGCCGCCGCGTTGCTGCTGATTTGGAACAGGAGTTTTAAATACTCCCGGTCAAACCGCAGGCAGGCCTTGACCCGGACATGCAAAAAGCCATCCGGATTTGACACCGAGTAAACGGACATTAAAAAACTGACCACATTGCCCATGAGCGTCGCAATGGCAGCGCCCCTAACTTCCAACCGCGGAAAGAACCCAATCCCGTTGATGAGCAGATAGTTAAAAACAACATTCACCACATTCGCCGTCAAATTCGTGCGCATGGATATTTTGGTGTTGCCGACACCGCGCTGCGCGGCATTGATGACCATACCGAGCGAAACAAATGCCATACCAATCATCGTAATTCTGAAATACGCTACGCCGGGTTCGACCGTGTCCGCCATAGCACCGGTAAAAATCAGCAGCGGCCTTGCCACGGCCACGGCAACCCCGCACAACACAATGCTCAGCACGGTGCAAAGCAATAAAGCCTGGGCAAGGCATTTATTGGCACCGTCTTTGTTGTTTTCCCCACGCCTGCGGCTGACAATTGCCGTCACCCCGGCGTTAAGTGCGAAAAAAACGGCAAAAAATAGCATCCGCGGCTGGTTGGCAAGCCCGGTTGCCGCGACTGCGTAGGAACCGAGGGATGAGACCATCATCGTATCGACAAATGACATCATACCAATGAGCACTGCCTCGGCTGCTGCGGGCCAAGCTACATTGGACAGCGTTTTATACACTTTTTTGGCGGCATACGGTTCGCCCGCCCATTTTTCTTTGCCGAGCAGGTACTCCGGCGCATATAAGTGCCGTACTGCGCTCTTAAAACCCATTAAACTAATCCCCTTTACATTCAATAAAGATTGTAAGTTATTTGAAAATAAAAGGCAAGGGAAAAAGTAAAAACCCTCGAAACGCTTTCACGCTTCAAGGGCAATGGTTGAAATGCTATTATTCCGCTTTGTCTTCTTCGGCAGCTTCTGCTTCAACGACTTCTTCAACCGCATCTTCAACTGCTTCTGCTTCAACGACTTCTTCAATCGCTTCTTCAACTGCTGCTGCTTCGACAACTTCTTGAGCTGCGGCTTCTTCCTTTACTTCCTCTGCCGGTTTTTCTTCAGCCTTTTTGGGCGCTGCTTTTACGGCTTTCTTTTCCGCCGGTTTTTCAGCCTTTTCCGTTTTATCGGTCTTGGCTGTTTTGGCAGTCTTGGTCGTTTTGGTGTCGGCAGCTGCTTTTTTGGAAGCTCTCGCCTTTTTTGCTTTTTCAGCCTTCGCCTTTTCCGCTTCGGTTTCCACAAGCTCGATGATGCACATTTCCGCTGCGTCGCCGCGGCGCGGGCCTGTCCGCACAATTCTTGTGTAGCCGCCGGTAACATCCTTGTACTTGGGACCGATCTCGTCAAAAAGCTTCTTGACGACATCCTCTTTGGTTACATAGGCCATTACCTTGCGTTTTGCATGCAGGGTGTCTGTTTTGCCGGCGGTTATCATTTTTTCCGCCATGGAGCGAACTTCCTTCGCTCTTGTGACGGTGGTTTCAATTTTGCCGTTTTCCAACAGGTAAGTTACCAAACCTCTGAGCATTGACCTGCGATGATCGGTAGGTCTGCCGAGTTTTCTGGTACCGGGCATTTAAATCACACTCCTTGCCGTGTTATTAAGTGGTTTATCGTACTGTTGCCGGGGGACTAATCCTCGTCCCTGAGCAAGTCAAGGCCAAGCGTATTGAGCTTTGCTACGACTTCGTCAAGGGATTTTCTGCCGAGGTTGCGGACTTTCATCATATCGTCCTCGGTTTTGTTGATTAAGTCCTCCACTGTGTTGATACTCGCCCGCTTCAAACAGTTGAAGGAGCGCACAGACAGGTCAAGTTCCTCAATGGTCATCTCCAGAACCCGTTCTTTGCCATCATCGTTCTTTGTCACCATGATCTCAGTGTCGTAAGCCTCGTCGGAGAGGTCGCCAAAAAGATTGAGATGCTCGTTGAGGATCTTGGCGCCAAGAGAAACGGCCTCTTTTGCGTTAATGGTGCCGTTTGTCCACACTTCGAGGGTCAGCTTATCATAGTCGGTAATCTGTTCCCGGCGTGTGTTCTCGACTGTGTAGTTTACTTTGGATACGGGTGAATATATTGAGTCTATCGCAATGACGCCGATAACCGGCTGCATCTGCTGCTTGTTTTTCTCCGCGGACACATATCCGCGCCCTTTGTCGCAAGTCATTTCCATATTGATATTAGCGCCGTTGTCCAGCGACGCGATGTGCAAATCGGGATTGAGAATTTCCACCTCGGAATCCGTCTTGATATCCCCGGCTTTTATATCGCAAGGGCCGTTTGCTTCTATATATATGGTCTTGGGACCGTCACCGTGTATTTTAAGAATGACACTCTTCAGGTTGAGCACGATCTCGGTTACATCTTCTTTTACGCCTTTGATCGTTGAAAACTCGTGAAGAATACTTTCAATTTTAACGGATGTGATCGCGTAACCCGGGAGTGAGGACAAAAGAACGCGCCTCATGCTGTTGCCAAGCGTAGTGCCGTAGCCTCTTTCAAGGGGCTCAACAACGAACTTTCCGTAGGTTCCGCCGAACAGAAGGTCAGCAGTTTCGATTTTCGGCTTCTCGATTCCAATCATTCAAAACCCTCCTTATTTAAAACGCAGGCAGCGCCTGCTGGTGTGAATAATCCAATGAACCCTAAGCAGCACGATTATTTTGAGTAGTACTCAACAATAAGATGCTCTTCAACGGGAACGGATATTTGCTCACGGTCGGGCATTGCCAGCACTTTTGCTTCAACGGCTTCCCGGTTGATTTCAAGCCACTGGGGTACAGGACGCGCGCCGTTGACATCCAGAACCGTCTTGATTTTTTCGCTGTCGCGGCTCTTCGCTTTGATACCGATGGTATCGCCGGGTTTGAGCAGGTAAGACGGGATGTCGACTTTTTTGCCGTTCACCAAATAATGGCCGTGGCAAACAAGCTGCCTGCCTTCCGCGCGGGAATTGGCCCAGCCCAACAGATAAACGACATTGTCCAAACGGCTTTCGCAGATGCGCAGCAGGTTTTCGCCTGTGACGCCTTGCTTGCGTTCAGCCATCAGGAAATATTTATGGAATTGTCCTTCCTGAATACCGTAGTAACGCCTTGCCTGTTGCTTCGCGCGCAGCTGCAAACCGTATTCGGAAGTCTTTTTGCGGCTTTGACCGTGCTGGCCGGGCGCATAAGCGCGGCGTTCGACGGAGCATTTGCCCGTATAGCAGCGTTCACCCTTCAGGAAAAGCTTTTTGCCTTCGCGGCGGCACAGTTTACACACCGCACCGGTATATCTTGCCATATGAGTTACACCTCCTAAGTTAATTGATTATACGCGCCTTCTCTTGGGCGGACGGCAGCCGTTGTGCGGGATGGGGGTCACATCTTTGATCATGCTGACCTCCAAGCCTGCTGTTTGCAACGCTCTGATTGCCGCTTCCCGTCCTGCGCCGGGACCTTTAACATAAACTTCAACGGTTTTAAGGCCGTGTTCCATTGCCGCTTTCGCTGCGGTTTCGCCGGCGGTTTGCGCGGCGTAAGGCGTGGATTTTCTGGAGCCTCTGAAGCCCATTTCACCCGCGCTTGCCCACGATAGGGCGTTGCCCTGCGTGTCGGTAATGGTAACGATGGTGTTGTTAAAGGTGGATTGGATATGAGCGGCGCCCTTTTCAATGTTCTTGCGTTCACGGCGCCTGCGCGTTCCGGTTGTTTTTTTACCGGCTGCTGCTTTCGTAGCCATTTTATCCCTCCTCGAGTTACTTCTTCTTGTTTGCAACGGTCCTCTTCGGGCCTTTGCGTGTGCGGGCGTTTGTCTTGGAGCGCTGACCTCTTACGGGCAGGCCCTTGCGGTGGCGGACACCGCGGTAACAGCCGATTTCCACCAATCGCTTGATGTCATACGCTGTTTCCCGGCGCAAGTCACCCTCCACCTTGCAGTGGTGTTCGATGTACTCGCGGAGTTTGGAAACATCACCTTCGCTTAAATCCTTCACTCTCGTATCGGGATTAACGCCGGTTGCTGCGATAATGTCGCTTGCGGTTTTGCGGCCGATACCGAAAATATAAGAGAGACCGATTTCAATCCTTTTATCTCTCGGCAGGTCGACACCTGAAATTCGCGCCATTGTCAGTTACACCTCCATTAATGGTTTGCGCCGGTTAACCCTGACGCTGCTTGTGCTTGGGATTTTCACAGATAACCATGATCTTCCCGTTGCGTTTGATGATTTTGCACTTTTCGCAAATTTTCTTGACAGAAGGTCTGACTTTCATTTGAATACCCTCCTTACTCTACTTGGAACGCCATGTAATGCGGCCGCGGGTGAGGTCATATGGCGACATTTCAACCGTCACCTTGTCTCCGGGCAGAATGCGTATATAATTCATGCGCAGTTTACCGGAGATATGGGTCAATATTCTGTGCCCGTTTTCCAACTCAACCTGAAAGGTTGCATTCGGAAGAGCCTCAATAACCGTACCTTCAACTTCGATCATATCCTGCTTTGACATGCTTACCCTCCTATGGTTTGCCGTTGCACACTTGCTGCTGCAGTCCGCCGAGTGCTTTTCTCAATGCCCGGTTTGTTGCCGTTTGCCCGGGTATCAGGCTCAATCCGGTTTGTTCGAGATGACGCGGGTTCTTCTTTTTCGGTCTTTCAAGCGGTCTTTCCTTGCCATCGCAAACGAAAACGCTTTCCTGACCGGTCTCTTTTACCACAAGAAGCTTACCCTTGTCCCGCCCCGCGGTTGACTTGACCACACTGCCGGTTTCAAAATCCATTTAATCCGCTCCTGTACTACAACTGAGTAAGAATGCGCGGACCATCGGCTGTGATGGCTACGGTGTGCTCGAAATGGGCGGAAAGCTTACCGTCGCGAGTTTTTACTGTCCACCCGTCCGGCAGTACCCGGATGCCTGCTGAACCAAGGTTTATCATCGGTTCAATCGCAAGAGTCATGCCCGGTGTAAGACGCGCGCCGCGTCCGGCTTTGCCGAAATTCGGTACACTCGGTTCTTCGTGCAAATGAGAGCCGACACCGTGACCTGTGTATTCCCTGACCACGGAAAAGCCTCTTGCCTCGCAATACGCCGAAATTGCCTCGCCTATATCACCTATTCTGCCGCCTGCCACACAAACCCTGATGCCTTCATAAAGGCTTTCCCTGGTCGTGTCGCTCAGCCGCTGCGCCTCGGGGCTGATATCTCCCGCTGCGTAAGTGGCGGCCGTGTCGCCGATATAGCCGTTGAGCTTGGCGCCAAGGTCAATGCTGACCAGGTCGCCTTGCCGGATAATCCGTGTTTTGCTCGGGATGCCGTGAATTACCTCGTCATTTATGGAAATGCATGCGGCGGCGGGGAAACCGTTGTAGTTCAGAAACGCGGGCTCGGCGCCCTGTTTCGTAATATACGCTGTAACAATCCGGTCAATTTCGGCGGTTGATACGCCGGGTTCGACCGCTTCGCCCGCTGCCTTTAATGCTCCGGCCGTAATCCTGCATGCCTCACGCATGAGGGCAAGCTCTCTGCCGGTTTTGAGCACGATCATGCCTTATCCTCCGTGATGAACGGACATTTGACTGCGCCTTGTCCGCTATCCCTGAACCGTGCTTCCTTAATCAAGGAAGCCCTTGTAGTGGCGCATCATCATCTGGCTTTCGAGCTGTTTCATGGTTTCAAGCGCGACGCCGACCATGATGATGATGGAAGTTCCGCCGAGTGAAATGTTCATGCCGCTTTCAAAATCGAAGCCCTTGGTTAAAATCAGCGTGGTGACTTGCGAGAAAATAATCGGGAACAGCGCGACTACGCTTAAGAGCAATGCCCCCAGCAGGGTAATTCTCGACAAGATCTTGGCGATGTATTTTGAAGTGGGCTCACCGGGGCGGATGCCCGGAATGGTGCCGCTGTTTTTGCGGATGTTGTTTGCCATTTCAATCGGGTTGTACTGGATGGTCGCGTAAAAATACGCGAACCCGATAATCATCAAAAAGTAGATGATGGCGTAAAACCAGTTTTCCTGATTAAACAGATTAAAGAACTTCTCCAACCCCGAATCCGGCTTGACTGTCATAAACATTTTCACCGTCGGGGGCAGGGAAAGAATAGAGCTTGCGAAGATGATCGGCATAACACCGGACATGTTGACCTTGATGGGTATATGCGTGCTTTGACCGCCGTACATTTTGCGCCCGACCACACGCTTGGCGTATTGCACGGGAAGCCGCCGTTCCGAGTTGTCCATCCAGACGATAAACGCGATCATCAGAATCAAGATGACACCTACAAGCGGTGAAAGGACATAGAACGGACCGCCTCTGGCGATATAGCCGATCTTGATATTCGGGCTGTACAACTGCGCGATGAGCGTCGGCATTCTGGAAACGATACCGGCAAACAGGATGATAGAGATACCGTTGCCGATTCCCTTGTCGTTAATCTGTTCACCCAGCCACATGATCAGTGCCGTGCCCGCGGTAAAGCAAAGAATAATGATGATTGCCTGATATACCGCCCAACCGCCTGCAAAAGGTTCGCCGTTTGCGTTCTGTGAAAGAAAACTGCCGTTGCGCAGGTAAAAATAGTAGGCCGTGCTTTGCATCAGACCGAGCACAACCGTTACATAACGGGTGATCGCAGCGATCTTTTTGCGGCCGACTTCGCCTTCTTTTTGCAGTCTTTCAAGATACGGTATGGCAACGGTGAGTAGCTGCATGATAATGGATGCGTTGATGTATGGCGTGATGGACATGGCGAAGATGGTGCCGTAGTTAAAGGCGTTGCCCGTCATCATGCTCAGGTAGTTCATAAAGGTGCCCGCGTTTTCCTGCCCCGCGAGTATCCCGCCCTCGCCAATGCTGACGAATGGTACCGGAACCGCCGCGCCGATTCTGAAAATGAGAATAATCAGTGCCGTAAACAGAAGTTTTTTGCGGATATCCATGATTTTCCATGCGTTAATCAGGGTCTGAAACATGTCAAATCACCTCTGCCTTTCCTCCGGCAGCTTCGATTTTTTGTTTGGCTGTATCGGAAAAAGCATTTACCTGAACGGTAAGCTTCTTTGTGATATCGCCGTTCCCTAAAATCTTCACACCGTCTAAGCTCTTTTTGACAAGACCGGTTTTTATCAGGGTGGCAACATCCACCACAGTGCCGTCTTCAAAGGTGTTTTCAAGTGCCGCAATATTGACAATGGCTATTTCCTTGCCGAATATATTGACAAAACCTCTTTTGGGAACTCTTCTTTGCAAAGGCATTTGGCCGCCTTCAAAGCCCGGACGCATTCCGCGGCCGGCACGCGCTTTTTGACCCTTATGGCCTTTTCCGGCGGTCTTACCCTGCCCGGATGCCATACCCCGGCCTATGCGCTTGCGTGTTTTTTTGGAACCCGGTTCCTGTGAAAGCTCGTGCAGCTTCATTCGTTCGCACCTCCTTGCCTGGCTTCGCTTGCCTGAATAAGGTGGGTTATTCTGTTCACCTTACCCTGTGTGGCGGGATTATCCGGATGAACGGAGATATCCCCGATTTTATGAAGACCGAGTGCATGGGCGGTGGCAATCTGCACTTTTGTGCTGCCAATCAGGCTTTTTACAAGTTTCACTTGAACATCTGCCATTTTTTCCACCCTCCTTACCCTAAAATTTCCTTGGTTGATTTACCGCGCACCGCGGCAACCTGTTCAACAGTGCGAAGTTTTGAAAGTCCGTCAAATGTTGCTTTCACAACATTGCCCGGATTATTTGAGCGCAAAGCCTTTGTACGGATGTCCTTTATGCCGACCGTTTCGACCACTGCACGCACCGGACCGCCGGCGATAACGCCGGTACCGGGTGCTGCCGGTTTAAGTAAAACGACGCCGGCGCCGAACTTGCCGATAATCTCATGAGGAATGGTGGTTCCCTTGAGTGATACCTTGATCAGGTTCTTCTTCGCGTCCTCAATCCCTTTGCGGATGGCATCGGGAACCTCGCCGGATTTACCCAAACCAAAGCCTATGGTTCCGTTGCCGTCACCGACAACGACCAGCGCGGCGAACTTGAAAATTCGACCGCCTTTTACGGTCTTTGAAACGCGGTTTATTGAAACCACGCGCTCTGTGAGTTCCATTGCGGATGCATCAATCTTAGTCAAATGATTTTCCCTCCCATTCCTCAGAACTTGAGACCGCCCTTGCGGGCGCCTTCGGCCAATTCCTGAACACGGCCGTGATAAATATAGCCGCCGCGGTCAAAAACAACTTTGCTGATACCTTTTTCCGCGGCACGCGCAGCGAGCAGTTCGCCCACTTTATTCGCCGCAGTTTTATTGCCGCCGTATTGCGTAAAATCCTTTTCCACACTCGATGCCGACACAAGGGTTACGCCCTTGGCATCGTCAATGAGCTGGGCATAGATATTACTCAGCGAGCGGAATACATTCAGGCGCGGGCATTGGGCTGTGCCGTTCACTTTGCCGCGTACCCTTTTATGACGCTTTAACCTTGCTTTATTGCCGTCCGGTTTGTTGACCATAAAGTTTTACACTCCTTAAAGGCGGTTGAACCTGTTGAAAGCCGCCAGACATTTGTTTGAGCATTTCCGTGTTTGACAGCAGGCCGTGCCTGCCATTGAAATCTGTCTGCCCAACACTCAATCCGCAAACAGACCGTTTTGCTGAAATTATTTGCCGCCCTTGCCGGCCTTGCCTTCTTTGCGGCGGATAATCTCCGTGGCATACTTGATGCCTTTGCCTTTGTAAGGCTCCGGGGGCCGTATTTTCCGGACATCCGCTGCGAACTGACCAACCTTTTGCTTGTCGGCACCGAGAATGGTAATTTTGTTCGGCGCGGGTACATCGATGGTGATCCCTTCAATTTCCGCAACGGTAACCTGATGGGAATAACCGATTGTAAGCACCAATTCGCTGCCCTGTTTGACCGCGCGGAAACCGACACCGTTGATTTCAAGATCTTTCTTGAAACCTTCGTTCACACCGGCTACCATGTTGGCAATCAACGACCTGGTCAGGCCGTGAAGTGCCCTGTTTTCCTTGTTGTCGTTCGGACGGGTGACATTGATGATGCTGCCGTCCATTTCGACTGTGATGTTTTTGTGCACTGTTCTGGTAAGTGTGCCCTTGGGCCCCTTAACGGTAACAGTGCTGCCGTCGATTTTCACATCGACGCCTGCGGGGATAATGATCGGCATTTTGCCAATTCGTGACATCCTAACAGCACCTCCTTACCAGACAAACGCAAGAACTTCGCCGCCAATATTGGCTTTGCGCGCGTCCTTGTCGGTCATAATGCCCTTTGAAGTTGAGAGAATCGCGACGCCGAGGCCTCTCATGACCTTGGGCATCTCCTCACAATTGGTATAAATACGCAGGCCGGGCTTGGAAACTCTGCGTAAACCGGTCAGTACCTGTGACTTGTTCGGCCCGAACTTGAGCGCGATTTCAATCACACCCTGTTTGCCGTCATCCACAACTTTATAGTTCTTTACATAACCCTCATCCACAAGAATCCGGGCAATCGCCTTCTTTGTGTTTGATGCGGGAATTTTCACCGAATCATGCTTTGCCGAGTTCGCATTGCGTATTCTCGTTAACATATCGGCGATGGAATCCGTGATTTGCATACCGTCAACCTCCTTTGCAATTGCGCTTTACCAGCTTGCCTTTTTTACGCCCGGAATTTGCCCTGCGTGAGCGAGTTCCCTGAAGCATATACGGCATACCCCGTATTTGCGCAGATAGGCGTGCGGCCTGCCACAGATTTTGCATCTGTTATACTGCCTTGAGGAATACTTCGCAGGCCGTGCCTGCTTAATTTTCATTGATGTTTTGGCCACAGAATTTCCTCCTTATCTCGCAAACGGAGCGCCCATGAGCGTTAAGAGCTCCCTGGCCTCTTCGTCTGTTTTTGCTGTTGTAATCAAACAGATATCCATGCCTCTGACTTTATCGATTTTGTCATAGTCAATTTCCGGAAAGATAAGCTGTTCCTTGACCCCCATCGAGTAGTTGCCGCGGCCGTCAAATGAATTCGGGTTGATTCCCCTGAAATCCCTCACTCTGGGAAGGGCCAGATTAAACAGCCTGTCAAGGAATTCATACATTCTTTCGCCCCGCAGCGTAACCTTTGAACCGATGGTCATGCCTTCGCGCAGTTTGAAGTTGGCAACTGATTTCTTGGCCTTGCACAGTACAGGCTTTTGGCCGGTAATCTGTTTGAGGTCGGAAACGACAGCTTCGACGATTTTCGGGTTGTCGCGGGCATCGCCGCAGCCGACATTGACCACGATTTTGTCGATCTTCGGGATTTGCATGACGCTTTTATATGAGAATTTCTTCATCAAAGCAGGTGCAACTTCTTTTTCATAGGTCTCTCTGAGTCTTGCCATGTGTCATGTTCCTCCTTATTCAAATTCCGCCAGGCAATTTTGCTTCTTACAGGTGCGCACTTTTTGACCTTTTGCGTTGATCTTGCTGCCCGTTCTTGTCGGCTTGCCGCATTTTGGGCAAATCAGCTGTACCTTGGGCGCGTAAAGCGCGCTTTCCGCTTTAACAAGCCCGCCGGGCTCACCCATTTTTTTGGGTTTGATGTGTTTGGTGACAATGTTGACGCCCTCAACAATAAGCTTACCCTCAGCCGGGCTGACCTGCATCACTTTGCCCCTTTTGCCGCGGTACTTGCCGTTGATGACGACTACTTCATCGCCTGTTCTAACATGTACTTTATTGTTCATAGCTGTTCCTCCCATCAAAGCACTTCCGGAGCGAGGCTGAGAATCTTGAGATATTCCTTCTCGCGAAGCTCTCTGGCCACCGGTCCGAATATGCGTGTGCCTTTGGGGTTTTTGTCCTCTTTAATGATAACCGCCGCGTTTTCGTCAAAGCGGATATAGGTGCCGTCTTTGCGGCGTAAACCGCTTGCGGTGCGAACCACAACAGCTCTTACCACTTCGCCCTTTTTACAAACGCCGCCCGGTGCTGCTTTTTTAACAGAAGCAACGATGACATCGCCGATATTGGCATACCTTTTGCCGGAACCCCCGAGCACGCGGATACACATGATTTCCTTTGCGCCCGTGTTGTCGGCAACTTTCAGGTAACTTTGTTGCTGTATCATGGTGTTTGCCTCCTTGCACTTGCGCCAATTTATTTGGCTTTCTCGATAATTTCAACCAAACGCCATCTTTTATCCTTGGATATCGGACGGGTTTCCATCACAAGCACACGGTCGCCTATGCCGCATTCGTTGTTCTCGTCATGCGCCTTCAGTTTCACGGTCTTGTTAACGATTTTTTTGTAAAGCGGATGCTTTACCCTGTCTTTTACGGAGACGACAATGGTTTTATCCATTTTGTCGCTGGTAACTGTACCAATCTGTGTTTTTCTGAGATTTCTTTCGCTCATCGCACTTGGCCTCCCTTTCCTTACGAATTTGTGCCGTGAAGTTCAATATCACGCAACACTGTTTTTACTCTGGCGATATCTTTCTTAACGACATTGATTCGCATTGGGTTGTCGAGCTGGTTAATGGCTTGCTGGAAGCGCAGTTTAAAAAGCTCGTCCTTCAGCTCAAGCAGCTTAGCATCCAGCTCTTTTGCGGAAAGTTTCCTTACTTCACCGGCTTTCATGATCGCACACCACCCGTTTCTTCCTTAGATACAAACTTGCACTTGATGGGCAGTTTGTTTGCGGCAAGGCGCAATGCCTCCTGGGCAGTTTCCCTGTCGACTCCTGCAATTTCAAACATCACTCTGTCACGCTTGACCACGGCAACCCAATATTCGGGGGAACCCTTACCGGAACCCATGCGGGTTTCCGCTGGTTTTTCCGAAATCGGCTTGTCGGGAAAAATCTTTATCCAAACCTGGCCGCCGCGCTTGATGGAGCGGGTCATTGCAATACGGGCTGCCTCAATTTGATTGGAGGATATCCACGCGGATTCAAGAGCTGCAAGTCCGTAATCGCCGTATGTCACCGTGTTTCCTCTGGTGGCATTACCTTTCATGCGGCCTCTGTGCTGCTTGCGGTGTTTTACACGCTTTGGCAACAGCATTATTGAGCTCCTCCTTCCTTGCGCGGTCTGCGATTGTCATGAAGAACCTCGCCCGTGTAGATCCATACCTTGACGCCGATTCTGCCGTAAGTCGTTTTTGCCTCGGCAAAGCCGTAGTCGATATTGGCCCGGATGGTCTGCAGGGGGATGGTGCCTTCATGGTAGTGTTCCGTGCGGGCTATTTCCGCGCCGCCCAAGCGGCCGGAAACCTGTGTTTTAATACCTTTTGCGTTTGCCTTCATGGTACGGCCGATGGCCTGCTTCAACGCGCGGCGGAAAGAAACACGCCTTTCGAGTTGCGCGGCAATACCTTCCGCGACCAGTTGGGCATTCAAATCGGGCTGCTTGATCTCGATGATGTTGAGCGAAACTTCTTTGCCGCCGAGCTTTCTTTCGCAAAGCAATCTGAGCTTTTCGATTTCCACGCCGGACCTGCCGATGACCATGCCGGGTTTCGCGCAATGAATATTGACATGAACACGCTTGGAGTCGCGCTCGATTTCAATCTTCGGCACGCCCGCGGGCGCCAATATTTTAAGCAAATATTCGCGAAGCTTGTAATCTTCGACCAAAGTGTCTCCGAAATCCTTGGATTTGGAGTACCAGCGTGATTCCCAATCCTTGATAATACCGACCCTGAAACCGTTTGGATTAATTTTTTGTCCCATTGTTCAACCTCCTCCTCGCTTATTCCGCTTCCTTGAGTACAAGGGTTATATGTGATGTCTTCTTGTTGATTCTGAATGATCTGCCCTGTGCTCTCGGTCTCATCCGCTTGAGGGTGGGGCCTTGACTGACGCTGCACTCGGCAACATAAAGCCTTGAAACATCCATGTTATTGTTTGTCTCCGCGTTTGCCATGGCGGATTTCAACAGCTTTATCAAAGGTTCACACGCGGCCTTGGGCGTGTGTTTCAAAACTGCCATTGCCTTGTCGGCAGGTTGATTGCGAATCAGGTCAAGTACAATCTGGACTTTTCGCGGCGCGATGCGCACATAGGTTACTTTTGCCGTTGCTTGCATGAATTTTCACACTCCTCTTTGACCGATTATTTGCCTGTGTTGGATGTTTTGGAACCCGCATGACCTCTAAATATTCTTGTGGGTACAAACTCACCGAGCTTGTGACCGACCATATCCTCTGTAACATATACCGGAACATGCTTGCGGCCGTCATGAACAGCAAAGGTGTGGCCGACAAAGTCTGGGAAGATGGTGGAACTGCGGCTCCAGGTTTTTAAAACCTGCTTGCTGCCGGTTTTATTCATCGCTTGGACTCTTTCAAGAAGTACCGGTTGCACGAAAGGTCCTTTTTTAATGCTTCTGCCCATAATTTTTAGCTCCTTTCACCTGTTATTTGCCGTTGCGGCGCTTAACAATCAATTTGTCGGATTTTTTCTTTTTGTTTCTCGTCTTATAGCCGAGCGCCGGTTTGCCCCAGGGTGTTACCGGACCGGGACGCCCGATGGGCGACTTGCCTTCACCGCCGCCGTGCGGATGGTCGCAGGGATTCATCACCGAACCGCGGACTGTCGGGCGCCAGCCCATGTGGCGTTTGCGGCCGGCTTTGCCGATCTTAACATTTTCATGGTCATCGTTGCCAACCTGACCGATGGTTGCCATGCACCCTGCCGGTACATTGCGCAGTTCGCCGGAGGGTAAGCGCAGGAGCGCATAGGCGCCCTCTTTTGCCATCAACTGCGCCGAGTTGCCCGCTGACCTTGCAAGCTGACCGCCTCTGCCGGGGTAAAGCTCCACATTATGAATCACGGTACCCGTCGGAATGCTTTCAAGCGGCAGCGCATTACCCGGTTTTATGTCTGCCTTGGGGCTGGAGATGACGCGGTCGCCGACTTTGAGCCCGTTGGGCGCGAGAATGTAGTTTTTTTCGCCGTCTTCATAACGGATCAGGCTGATGTGCGCGGAACGGTTGGGGTCATACTCAAGGGTAAGAACCTCAGCCGGAACATCAAATTTATTGCGCTTGAAGTCCACAACGCGATACTTTTTACGGTTGCCGCAACCGCGGTGGCGAACAGTAATTCTGCCGTAACTGTTTCTGCCGGAATGCTTGCTTTTTGATTCGAGCAGGCTTCTTTCCGGCGCGACTTTTGACAGCCCGGAATAATCCGTGACGGACATGCCGCGTCTGCCGTTTGTTGTCGGGTTATAGATTTTAATCGACATTATTTTCACTCTCCCAAAAGCGGCTTTGCGGAGCATGTCACTCTCCATACCTCACCGCCGGAATTTATAGACTGCCTTAGACCATTCCGTCAAAAAACTCGATTGTTTTTGAATCTTCCGTCAAGGTTACAATCGCTTTTTTCCAGGATGCCGTGTACCCTTCGAATTTGCCTTGCCGGCGGAGTTTGCCCTGGACATGGAGTGTGTTCACCTTTTCGACCTGAACCTTGAAAAGTTCTTCGATTGCCTTTGCAATCTCGATTTTGTTCGCGTTCTTGTCTACTTCAAAGGTATATTTTTTCATCGCCGTGCCGTCCATACTGGCTTCCGTTATGATTGGACGCAGGATGATGTCCTGTGCTGCTTTGCTCATGCATATACCTCCCCGATTTTCGCAACGGCATCCTGTACAACCAGCAATGTGTCGCAGTTGAGGATGTCGTATACATTCAGTGTGCTCACAAGCGTTGTTTTTACACCTGCGATGTTACGGGCGCTTCTGTAGATGACATCATTTTTTTCCGGTAAAACAATCAGCGTCTTTTTGCCGGTTTTAAGGGCTGAAAGGACCTTAACAATTTCTTTTGTCTTGATGGCATCGAGCGTCAGGCTGTCAAGCACCACAAGTTCCTCGGCCTGCACCTTTGATGAAAGCGCCGATTTCATGGCCAGCCTTCTGACTTTCTTGTTGATTGTAATACCATACTCGCGCGGTTTGGGCCCGTGCGATACGCCGCCGTGTGTCCACTGCGGGGATCTTGTGGAGCCCTGCCTTGCGCGGCCCGAACCTTTTTGGCGCCACGGTTTTTTACCGCCGCCTCTGACTTCAGCGCGCGTAAGAGTCGACTGGGTGCCCTGGCGTTGATTGGCCAAATAGCTGACAACACACAGATGCATAGCCGGAACATTCGGTTTTATCGCAAAGATTTCTTCGGCAAGCTCAAGGTCGGAGACCTTTGTGCCGTTCCTGTCAAATACTGATACGCTTGGCATTGTAATCCGCTCCTTCCCTATGCTTTCAGGCTGTTGCTGATCAAAACGATACCGCCCTTAGGCCCCGGAATGGCGCCTTTGATGGCAATAAGGTTGTTTTCAGCGTCAACCTTGACGATGTTAAGATTTTTGATTGTGACGCGTTCATGACCCATGTGCCCGGAGAGTTTTTTGCCTTTATATACTCTGGAGGGGTCGCTGCACGCGCCGAGAGAACCGGCATGCCTCGCGACAGGTCCGGTGCCGTGCGTTTCTTTGAGCCTTGAGAAGTTCCATCTTTTAATGGCGCCCGCCCAACCCTTGCCTTTGCTTGTGCCGATGACATCAACATGATCCCCGACAGCAAAGATGTCCGCTTTGAGAACATCCCCGACACTCAGGCTTTCAAAATCGGAAGGCTTGACTTCTTTAAGCGTTTTCTTGATGGCCGTACCGGCCTTCTTAAAATGACCCTGCATCGGTTTGTTCAGGCGCTGCACCTTGATGTCGCCGAAACCGAGTTGAACGGCTTCGTAACCGTCGTTCTCGATTGTCTTTTTCATCACAACAGGGCAGGGACCCGCTTCCACAACCGTTACAGGGATGACATTGCCTTTTTCGTCAAATAATTGTGTCATGCCGATTTTTTTGCCGATGATTGATTTTTGCATTGTTGTTCCTCCTTATAGGTTATTGGTTGGCCGGTGCCAACATGACCTGCGGTGCCCGGTTATTATAAGCAGCGGGTTGATGCCGCGCTATATAATAATGTATAGAGATTATAACTTGATCTCTATCTCAACACCGGCCGGGAGTTCAAGCCCGGTAAGCGCTTCCACTGTTTTGGCGGAAGGCCTGATGATGTCGATAAGCCTTTTGTGTGTGCGCTGTTCAAACTGCTCGCGCGAATCCTTGTATTTGTGTACGGCGCGCAGGACTGTGATAATCTCCTTCTCCGTCGGGAGCGGAACCGGGCCGGAAACCTGCGCATTGGTACGCTTCGCGGTTTCGACTATTTTTTCCGCCGACTTGTCAACAAGATTGTGATCGTAGCCCTTGAGTCTGATTCTGATCTTTCCCTTAACTGCCATTTGAACGCCTCCTTAAATTGGCGGGCTGTGCAAAAAATCGTAAACGGTGCCGGGTGTTTCCACCCTGTCGATTCAAAAAACCGGAAAATAATTTCCGGGATCGCGCCGATGACGCTTGCACATTCCTGCAACCGCAACACCGCCGGGAAAGCGGATTTGCATCAAGCAGGATATTCTTTCGCCCGGTTTAAAATCGGACATACTCATCGGAAATTCCCCACCTCAACGGGTGGCCACCTTCCGAATCATCGCATATCTGCCGGTCTCCAATGGCTTGCGGAGCATAGTTATCCCCTTTGCCGTTGGGACAGCCTACAAATAATAGCATAAGGTTATTGGGATTGCAAGCATTATTTTAATTTTTTTCAATTTTTTTGCGGCTTTTTTTGCAATCGTGTTCCTACGGCGTTTTTTGAGCATGCTTTCTCGAAATAAACCCGCAGACGCGGCACCCGGCAGGGTTTTATCAACATCTCCCGTTCGCGGCTTGTTATGGTTCTTTTTTCATCGCGTTACTATATAGTATATCGGCAAGTGCCTTGTTGCTGCCTGTCGTCCCGTCTTTCCGTATGTTTTTCTCGATGGTCATTTTTTCGGAAAAGATGATATAACAATCCGTCAGTGTTTCTTTGCTCTTCGCCGATGAAGAAAACAGGAAGACCGTTGCCCCTTTACTGTTATATGACGCGCTTAATTTGTTTGCGGGAACACCCAGCTGTTCGGCTGCTTTGGCGATATATTTGTTGTCCGGATTTTCCGTATAGGTAACTTTATCGCCGGTCGCGCTTAAATAGGACCATTCTTTATATTGAACTTGTCCGGTTGTGGTTGTAACCGGGACGGTTGTGTTGGCGGGAGGTGCGGTTGTGGTACTTTGTGTCCGGGTTTCTTCAGTCTTTGCGGAAGGGGCTGTTGCGTCGGCGGTTCTTGTTTTTTCCGTATTGCTGATGTCCGCGTTATTCTCACCGGTATCCGCCGTAGTTGTTGATTGATACGCGGTACCCGCAACTGTTGTTGGATTTTTTTGAACCGTCGTGCCTTCTGTTCTTTCCGAACGGCAGGCGGAAAGCAGCGACAGTACAGTAAGCGCGGCAATCACGCATAAGCATATTTTTTTGAATAAACGCAATTCATTCACTCCCAAAAAACGAAAAACGCAACAATATGCTGCGTCTTTCATTTTTGTGTTATCCAACATTATGCGGCAATAAGACTCATAATAAACGCGACAACCTGATCAACATACCCCTTGATTGTATCAAGGTCGATTTTGCTGATAAAATCTAAAACAAAATCAATAATAGCGTTAAAATCCAATGTTTTCACCTCCCCTTTGTTTGTATGCGGCAATAAATACATTCAATCAATCTATCCTGTATCAAACCGATTAATATGCTAACACATTTTTCTTGCTCTTTGTGTGACAAATAGGAACAATCTCCGTTTTATTTAACCCATGCTTATACTAATCCCCATTTAAAAGATAGACAAGTCTATCTTTTAAGCCGCTGTCCAAAGACAGCGGGGGCAGCATTTGCTGCCGGAAATACCGTTCAATGCTATCTGTCTGCGGCTTCAGCCGCAGCGGCAAGCTTTGCTTGCCGATTAATATTGTGGCTACAATTTTAATGCAGAATAGTATTACAATGAAGCACAAAAGGTGCCAAAGGCAGCAGGCACCTAATAAAACAAGTGAGATAAAATTAGCGGCACGAAGCAATCGAGTAGGAGGCTACCCATTAGTTGAGTAGCCGTCCTCTCACACCACCGTGC
>CAZTCR010000048.1:0-21114 GCA_964612185.1 uncultured Eubacteriales bacterium | reverse complement strand
TTTTGTGACTTTTGTCAAAAAACATCGCGTATTTTCATAACTCTCCACCCTTTTTCCACTTTATTGTTTATTTTTATTGTGCTACAATATTAATCAAACACCTAAACGGATTTGCATATCTTTTGGAGGCGTATTTTATGGCCGATGTCAGACGGATTTTTGTTGAAAAAAGGCCGGGTTTTGATATTGAGGCGCGGCATATGCTGGCGGACTTGAAAGCAACATTGGGCATTGCGTGTCTCACAAGCCTGCGGCTTTTCAACCGTTATGATATTGAAGGGCTATCGGAACAGGATTTTAAGCGTGCGGCTGCCACCATTTTGTCCGAGGCAAATGCTGACTTTACTTACGATGTCTTGCCGGCAGAAACCGGCAGCCGTATCTTCGCTATCGAGTATCTGCCCGGGCAGTATGACCAACGGGCGGATTCCGCGGCGCAGTGTATCGCGCTGTTGACGATGGGCAGCCAACCCAAGGTGCAGACGGCTAGGGTAGTTGCGTTAGCGGGGGATATCCCGGCACGGGAACTTGAAAGAATAAAGAATTACCTGATAAACCCCGTCGAAGCCCGTCTCGCCTCTATGGGTACCTACAACACGCTGGATATAAAAACTGTTGAACCGGAACCGATAAAACGCGTGACAGGTATACTCGGCTGGAGTGATGCCGAACTTGCGGGGTATCATGCCGATTCGGGCTTTGCCATGAGCGTTGCCGACCTCGCCTTTGTGCGGGATTATTTCAGGGATGAGGAGCGCCGGGAACCGACCGAAACGGAACTGAGAGTGATTGACACCTATTGGTCCGACCATTGCCGCCATACGACCTTTTTAACCGAACTTGAAAGCGTTGATATAGAATCCGGTGAACTTTCAAAAGCAATTGAAGATGCCTGGCTTGATTATCTTGCCGCGCGCCGGACTGTTTACGGCGTCAGGCAAAAAAATATATCCCTTATGGACATGGCAACCATCGGCACCAAACTGCTTAAAATCCGGGGCGTGGCAAACGACTTGGATGAAAGTGAAGAAATAAATGCCTGTTCCATAGAAGCGCAGGTAACCGTTGACGGCGAAAAGCAGCAGTGGCTCATACAGTTTAAGAACGAAACGCACAACCACCCCACTGAAATTGAACCTTTCGGCGGCGCGGCAACTTGTTTGGGCGGCGCAATCCGGGATCCGCTTTCGGGCCGGGCTTATGTCTATCAGGCCATGCGCGTCACCGGCAGCGGCAACCCGAACACACCGTTTGAAAAAACGATGCAGGGTAAACTCCCGCAGAAAAAGATCACCGTCGGCGCCGCGCAGGGGTATTCATCCTACGGCAATCAAATCGGCCTTGCCACGGGGCAGGTGACGGAACTGTATGATGACGGCTATGCCGCCAAACGCATGGAAATCGGCGCAGTTATCGGCGCATCCCCAAAAAGCAATGTCCGCAGGGAAGTGCCCGCGCCCGGTGATTCAATCATCCTGCTCGGCGGCAGAACCGGCAGGGACGGCTGCGGCGGCGCAACAGGCTCCTCCAAAGCGCACGATACGGCATCTATCGAGACTTGCGGGGCCGAGGTGCAAAAGGGCAACCCGCCTACGGAGCGCAAGCTGCAGCGGCTTTTCAGGAACAGGGAAGCGGCACGCATGATTAAGCGATGCAATGATTTCGGCGCGGGCGGTGTGAGCGTGGCCATCGGCGAACTTGCCGACGGGCTGGACATTAACCTTGACGCTGTGCTGAAAAAATATGACGGCCTCGGCGGTACAGAACTTGCCATTTCGGAATCGCAGGAGCGTATGGCTGTGGTGACAGCGGTTGAAGATACGCAAGCATTCATCGCCTTGGCGCATGAGGAAAACTTGGAAGCCACCGTTGTGGCACGGGTGACGCAAACCCCGCGCCTGGTCATGCATTGGCAGGGCGATACGATTGTTAACCTAAGCCGCGAATTTTTGAATACAAACGGCGTTACGCAAAAAGCAAAAGCAGCAATAACCGCACCCAGCAGTGAAAACTGCTACCGGACATCCGTGCCGGAGCCGCTGACGGCTTTGAGCAATGCGGATGCCTTGAAGGCGAACCTTGCCCGGCTGGAGGTCTGCTCCCAAAAAGGTCTTGCGGAACGGTTTGACGCGAGCATCGGCGCGGGCACTGTTCTGATGCCTTTCGCCGGTAAAACACAACTGACCCCGGAAGACGCGATGTGCGCGAAAATCCCGCTGGAATCGGGCGAAACGGACGACGCGACCGCGATGAGTTTTGGCTTTATTCCGGGTATGAGCCGCTGGAGCCCCTTCCATGGCGCTGTTTATGCTGTGACCGAAGCGCTCGCCAAGCTCGCGGCAATCGGCGCGAACCCCTTAACAGCCCGCTTAACCTTACAGGAATATTTTGAAAGACTCCGCGATGTACCCGAACGCTGGGGCAAACCGGCCGCGGCACTGCTCGGCGCGCTGACCGCGCAACTGAATTTCGGTATGCCCGCCATTGGCGGGAAAGACAGCATGTCCGGCTCCTTTAATGATCTGGATGTCCCGCCGACACTGGTCTGCTTCGCCGTTGCCATGACAAAAGCTGCCGGTACCGGCTCCGCTGTATTTAAAAAGCCCGGTTCAAGGGTTGTGCTCCTGCCCCTGCCAACCAATGCGGATACGCTCCTGCCGGACTGGGAAAAGGCAAAACAACTGTTTTTAACAGTATCCGAAGGGGTAGCGTCCGGTAGAATGTCCGCCGCTTCCGCCATTCGCGAAGGCGGCGCCGCGGCTGCCGTATGCCGTATGTCCTTTGGCAACATGCTCGGGTTTAACTTTACCGGCAATCTCGATAAAACAACACTTTTCGCGCCGCTGAGCGGTTCTTTTGTCGCGGAAATCTCGGATGATACCGTACTGGAAGGACTTGATTTTGAAGAACTCGGCACAACAACGGCCGATAGCGTAATACAAATGGATGGGATAGCCATACCGTTATCGGAACTGATTGACGCTTGGACTCACACCCTTGAAGGCATATTCCCGACAAAAGCCGACTCACCCGCCATGCCTTTTGCGGTGCCGTTGTTTACATTACGCAACAGCAAGGCCCCCGCTATAAAAGCCGCGAAGCCGCGGGTTATTATCCCTGTTTTCCCCGGTACGAACTGTGAGGTGGACTCTGCGCGCGCCTTCAAAAACGCGGGTGCCGAACCGGAAATACTGGTGATGAAAAACCTTTCGCCCAAGGATATCGACGAAAGCGTCGCGGCGTTTATTAACGGCATCCGCAACGCACAGATCATCATGCTGCCCGGCGGATTCAGCGGCGGCGACGAGCCGGACGGGTCCGGTAAATTTATCGCCACCACACTGCGCAACGAAAGAGTCCGGGAAGCGGTGCAGGAACTTTTGGAAAATCGCGACGGACTCATGCTCGGCATTTGCAACGGTTTTCAGGCGCTGATAAAGACAGGACTTGTCCCGTTTGGTAAAATTGTGGATATTGAGCCGGCGTTTCCGACACTCACCTTCAACTCACTTGGCCGCCATGTTTCACAGATGGCCTATACAAGGATCACCAGCGTTCAATCACCATGGCTTCGTTTGGTCAATGCGGGCGATATACACGCCGTTCCCGTTTCTCACGGCGAGGGACGATTTGCCGCGGACGAAGACACCCTTAAAAAGTTGATTGCACAGGGGCAAATTGCAACTCAATATGTGGACATTTTCGGTCAGCCTTCCAATACAACGCCTTTCAATCCGAACGGTTCCGTCTGTGCGATCGAAGGCATTACCAGCCCGGACGGCAGAATTCTCGGTAAAATGGCGCACAGCGAACGAAAAGGCAAAAACCTTTATAAAAATGTACCTTTCGACAAAGATCAGAAAATTTTTGAATCGGGTGTTTTATACTTTGAATAAAATAAAGCATCCGGTATAAGCGAGGAACAATGATGAAATACGCAATTGTATTATATGACGGTATGGCGGATTACCCGGTGCCGGCTTTAAGCGGTAAAACGCCTATGATGGCGGCAAAAAAGCCGGTTTTTGACGCGCTCGCGCGCCGTGGTGAAGTCGGGCTTGTCAAAACCGTTGCGGACGGCTTGAAACCCGCGAGTGACATCGCAAACCTAAGTGTGTTGGGTTACGACCCCAAGGTTTATTATACCGGCCGCTCACCGCTTGAGGCGGTCAGCATCGGCATTGATATGACGGAAACAGACATTGCCCTGCGCTGCAACCTTGTAACGCTCTCGGGCGAGGATGATTATGCCGCGAAAACGATGCTTGATTATTCCGGGGGAGACATTTCGACAGCCGAAGCGGCTGAAATCATACTCAGCGTGCAGGACCATTTCGGCAGCGATGTTTTCAAGTTTTACAGCGGGGTCAGCTACCGACATTGCCTCATTGAACATGACGGAACCTTGGATTTGGGTAATCTCACCGCCCCGCACGACATTTCCGGCAGGGTTATAGGGGCGTACCTCTCAACAAGCGTGAACGCGTCGCCGCTGATACAGATGATGCGGGCGAGTTACGATTTGTTGAAAAACCACCCGGTCAACCAGGCCAGGCAAGCCGCCGGAAAACTCCCTGCCAATTCCATTTGGCTTTGGGGCGAGGGCAAAAAGCCGTCGCTGCCGTCCTTTGAAAAAACATACGGTTTGAAAGGCAGCATTATTTCCGCTGTTGACCTGTTAAAGGGCATCGGCAAATGCGCCGGGATGAATACACCGGAGGTCGAGGGCGCAACGGGTTATTTGGATACCAATTTCGCCGGTAAAGCACAGGCTGCTGTGGCAGAGTGGCGCAAAGGGCAGGATTTGGTTTATATCCACATCGAAGCCCCGGATGAATGCGGCCACCGCAACGAGCCGGAGAACAAGGTGCGGTCCATTGAACTGATCGATGAACAGGTTTTACCGGTTCTGCTTGAATATCTGAACACTTGCGATGACTATAAAATAATGATTTTGCCGGACCATCCCACGCCGATTGTCACGGGCACACACGCGCCGGACCCGGTGCCTTATATGATATACAGAAAAAGCAAAGCGTTTGGAAGCGGCGTGGATTCTATCAACGAAGAGACTGCCAAGGCAACCGGCGTTTTCGTTGAATTCGGGCCGGGGATGATGCAAAAGTTTATTGATTACTGATAAGGGGCGTTTCGATGGCAACGGTATACATCCTCATTGGTAAAATAGCCAGCGGAAAAACCACCTGGGTACTCGAACGCAAAAAGAAAAACCCGCTGGTGCTCCTGTCCTGCGACGAGATGATGCTCAACCTCTTCAACGGCTGTCTGGGTGAAAAGCACAGCGAAACTGAGCGGCGGTGCTTGATGTTTCTGTTCGGGCAGGCAGCGCAGCTGGCGGACATGGGCATCGATGCGGTGCTTGATTCCGGTTTTTGGACCAAGGAATCAAGAAAAATGGCAAAAGCGTATTTTGCCGACAGGGGGATCAAAACCAGGGTGTATTATTTCGATATCCCGGATGAAACAAGGCTTGACAGGCTGGAAAAGCGAAACGAGCTGTTAGCACACGCCAAAACGCGAGCGTTTATTATCGAAAAAAAACTCATGCAGAACCTCGACAAAAAATTTGAGGCACCGCTGCCGAACGAATATGATTTTATCGTATGTGACTAAGCAAGGGTTCGCTTTGAATATTGAATTGTATAACTTGGAAAGGGCGGTAACCGATTATGATTAAAAAACCCTTCAACAACTGCAGCCAACCGATATCTATGTTGGGCCTCGGATGTATGCGTCTGCCTGTCATTGACGGCAAAGACGACGCGATTGATTACGAAAAGGCGCAGGAGCTGGTGGATTACGCGCTTACGCACGGTATCAATTACATTGACACCGCGCACGGCTACCACGGCAGCCAATCACAGGTTTTTCTCGGCAAAGCACTGCGCAAGTACCCGCGCGACAGCTATTTTCTTGCGACAAAGCTGCCGATGTGGGGGGTGGACACGCCGGAAGATATTGAAAAAATATTCAATCTTCAGTTAAAAAGACTGAACACGGACTATTTTGATTTTTATCTGCTTCATGCGCTTGACGCGGGCAACTTTAAAAAAGTTGTTGAGTTCGGCGCGTATGCGTTTATTGCCGAAATGAAGGCGCAGGGCAAAATCAAGCATATCGGTTTTTCTTTTCACGACTCCCCGGCGGTTTTGGAAGAGATTGCAGGCAAATACCAATGGGATTTCGCGCAGCTGCAAATCAATTATGTGGACTGGAAAAACCAAAACGCGAAAAAGCAGCTTGAAATTCTGCAAAGCCGCAAGATCCCTTGCATCGTCATGGAACCTGTGCGCGGCGGCAGCCTTGCCAATCCGGGTACAAAAGCTGTTGAGCTGCTCAAAGCCGCAAGGCCGGAAAAAAGTATCGCATCGTGGGCTATGCGGTTTGCGGCAAGTTTGCCGGATGTAATAACCGTCCTGAGCGGTATGTCCAACATGGAGCAGCTCAAAGACA
Organism: uncultured Eubacteriales bacterium; assembly: GCA_964612185.1. Classification (GTDB taxonomy): domain Bacteria; phylum Bacillota; class Clostridia; order Oscillospirales; family Acutalibacteraceae; genus UBA1447. The sequence continues at coordinate 14,640 of CAZTCR010000048.1, read as the reverse complement.
ATATTGACACCTACACGGCCTTTGAACCGCTCACACAAGCCGAGTATGATTTGCTGGAAAAAGCGGCAGAAGCTTACAATCTGAGGGATCTGATTCCCTGCACCGCCTGCCGTTACTGTATGGACTGCCCGTCCGGGGTGGATATCACGGGGATGTTCGAGCTGTATAACGGTTATGTGATGAGCAAGAATAAGGAAGGCTTTCTGGCGTCCTACCTGGAAACAAAAACAGACGAAAGGGCGGACAACTGCATCGCCTGCGGCCTATGCGCCCCCCGCTGCCCGCAAGCCATCGACATACCGGAAAAACTGGAAATGATTAAAAATTTGGCAGAAAAATTCAACAAATAGGATTATCATCTCATACCTTATGAAAGGAAAGGGCTATATGGAAAAGTATCACCTCAATACCAACTGCGTGCAAGCGGGGTACACACCCAAAAACGGCGAGCCCAGGGTATTGCCTATCGTCCAAAGCACCACTTATAAATATGACTCAAGCGAGGAAATGGGCAAGCTGTTTGATTTAACCGCGCCGGGCTATTTTTATACCCGTCTGCAGAACCCGACAAACGATGCCGTCGCCGCAAAAATAGCCGCGCTTGAAGGCGGTGTTGCGGCGGTGCTCACCTCATCCGGGCAGGCAGCCTCCTTTTTCGCCATTTTCAACATCTGTTCCGCGGGGGATCATGTGGTCAGCTCATCGACCATATACGGCGGCACCTTCAATCTTTTTTCGGTGACGATGAAAAGATTAGGCATCGAATTCACCTTCATCAACCCGGAAGCAAGCGGGGAGGAACTCAATGCCGCTTTTAAGCCCAACACAAAAGCGGTTTTTGCAGAGAGTTTATCAAACCCCGCCCTTATTGTGCTGGACATTGAAAAGTTTGCCAGCGCCGCCCACACGCATGGCGTCCCGCTTATTATTGACAATACCTTCCCTACACCGGTCAACTGCCGCCCCTTTGAGTTCGGCGCCGACATTGTCATCCATTCTACGACCAAATATATGGACGGTCATGCCACCAGCGTCGGCGGTGCTATTGTGGACAGCGGCAATTTTGACTGGGCTCAAAACGATAAATACCCGGGCTTGACCACACCGGACGAATCTTATCATGGCATCACTTATACGGAAACTTTCGGCAAGGGCGCTTATATTACGAAAGCTGTCGTCCAGCTGATGCGGGATTTGGGTTCAATTCCTTCCCCTCAAAACTCATTTTTGTTAAATATCGGGTTGGAAACCTTGTTTTTGAGGGTGGAGCGGCATTGTCAGAATGCCCTGGCAGTTGCCGAATTCCTGAATAAACACCCCAAAGTCGCTTGGGTCAATTACCCCGGTCTTCACAGCAGCAAATACTATGCGCTGGCTCAAAAGTATATGCCGGCAGGTACCTGCGGGGTGGTATCCTTTGGCCTTAAAACCGGTCGCGGGGGCGCTGTCCGTTTTATGGACAGCCTTAAACTCGCTGCCATTGTCACCCATGTCGCGGACTGCCGTACCTGCGTTTTACACCCGGCCAGCACAACGCACAGGCAGCTTTCTTTGCGGGAGCTGGAGGCGTGCGGCGTGGGTGAGGATCTGATTCGCCTTTCAGTCGGTATTGAACATATTAATGATATTACAGATGATTTAGAGCAGGCTTTGAGTTTGCTGTAAATCAATCGCATCAATCAAAAGAAAAAGCCCGCGGCCGAAACCGTGAGCTTTTTTTGCGTTTGCCTGTAAATTATCTCTTGGAGAACTGCGGAGCGCGGCGGGCACCCTTTAAGCCGTACTTCTTTCTTTCCTTCATCCTTGGGTCTCTGGTTAAGAAACCTGCCTTTTTAAGGACAGGGCGCATTTCCGCGTCAAACAGGAGCAGCGCGCGTGAAATGCCGTGGCGGATAGCGCCCGCCTGGCCTGTAACACCGCCGCCGTTGACACGGCAGACAATGTCGAATTTTTCTTTGGTACCGGTTAAGACGAGAGGCTGGCGCACGATTAGTTTGAGTGTCTCGAGGCCAAAGTAATCGTCAATATCTCTGTCATTAATGGTGATGGAACCTGTCCCGGGGTAGACACGAACTCTCGCGACGGATTCTTTCCTGCGGCCGGTGCCGTAAAAATAAGGATTGCTATCGTACATTATTATTTGCCTCCCTTCTTAAAATGCCCACGCTTCGGGCTTTTGTGACTCATGTTTATGCTCGGCACCCCTGCAGACACGAAGCCTGGTGAGTGCCTTGCGGCCGATGACCGTATCCGGCAGCATGCCTTTGACGGCGTGCATAACAACAAATTCGGGCTTTGTTTTCATCAAGGTGCTGTATTTGACCTCTTTGAGGTTGCCGATATAGCCGCTGTGATGATAGTACTTCTTTTGGTCCAATTTATTACCGGTGAGCACGACTTTTTCCGCGTTGATGATGATGACATTGTCCCCGCAGTCGGCATGCGGAACGAAAATGGGCTTGTGCTTGCCGCGCAGAAGAGTTGCCGCCTGAACCGCAACGCGGCCGAGGGGCTTACCTGCGGCATCAAGCAAATACCATTTGCGGGTAATGCTGCCCGCTGTTGGCATAGTGGTTGACATAGGATTACCTCCGATTCAAAAATTGCTCCAAGATTTGGCCGCTGACATTACGCAGCCATTTCAGAGTCTTTTGCCTGCCTATACTATCACAGGACAACAAGTGTGTCAAGCATTATTTTGAATTTTTTAATTTAAGGTGCAATATCTTCGTTTTTCTCGCTCTTATGCGCTTTTTAGCCCAAATGCTCTCAACCGAATAACGCTTTTTATCCGCGCCGGTCCGTCGCAAAACAAAACGGAATAGTGTGCGCACCGACCCGCAATGTTCACGCTTTGTTTGCGGTTTTGTGCGATTATTTTACCGGGTTTTTATCAATGCTAAGGTACTATGAGATATTATTATAAGAATTCGAGACGGTATGGCTTTGTAACTATTTGTAACTTTTTCACTATCACACAAAAAACAAAGCCGTTTTGTAGCAAAAAAGCAAAAATGGTAGTTTGAAAAGTTCAAAATCAACCTAATAAATGTACGAATTGCACAAAAATTGTTTGTCAATCGATTTGACATATCACAAAATCCTGTTAATATGGGTGGAAGGCAAAGCAAACTTAGGGTTCGTACGACAACCAAAATATAAGATACGGACCCGAAAAGGAGCAAACCTGATGTTAAAGCGAATGAGGCAAAAGTTTGCCGCAAAGCCGCTGAAAAGAGTAGAGATCTCCGCAATCGGACTGGTTATTATTGTTACGATCATTACTTTATCTGTGGTAGTGGCATCCGCAATCTCCGTTTATACCGTTACAATTCAAGACGGGGAGCAAGTATTATCGGTATCAACAAGAAAAAGCGAACCGGCGGAAATTCTGCAGCAGGAAGGCATTAAGTTGGGCACTGACGACTTGCTCGACACAACCGGGTTCATATCGGGTGAGGATTCACAGCTTACCATTTACCGCGCTTGTAACGCAACGCTCGATGACTGCGGCAGCCAAAGCCAAATTGTTGCCTGCAAAAATGTTGAATATACCCTGACACTCAATGCCGTTGCGGTTGGTCCGAATGATTTGATAAACCCGCCTTTTGACAAATCTGTTCATGAAGGCATGATCATCACATTGGTAAGAGCGTTTAAGTTGCCGGTTTTTGCGGAAGGTGTTTTGACGGAAATTCAAACGGTGCCGTGTACGGTCCAAGAAGCGCTTCAAAAAGCCGGCATCACACTTGATGCGGATGATGAAACCGTGCCGGAACCGCAGACAATTCTTTCGGCCGGGTCGGAAATCAAGGTGATAAGGGTTGAATATGTTCAGCGGACAGTGAATGAAGCAATAGCGTTTGAAAAAACCACAAGCAAATCGCCGGATTTGTTTATCGGCGAAACCAAAATAGCGCAAAAAGGCGCAAACGGTGAAAAATCGGTTGTTTATAAAGACAGGATGGTAGACGGCGTTTTAGACAGCACCGCAGTTGTTTCTGAAACTATCATCAAAGAAGCCGTACCGCAAAAAACGCTTGTCGGCACAAAGGCGAAAGCGGCGGCGGTCAAATTCCAAAACGGGCTTTCACCCATATCGGATCTGCCCCTGCCTGCGGACATCAAACTTGACGCGAACGGAATCCCGCTGAACTATACACGGGTTGTAGAAGGAACAGCGACCGCATACAGCGCATACAGCACCGCAAAAACAGCATCGGGCAGAACAGTGGCGGAAGGGCACATAGCCGTTAACCCCAAGCAGTTCCCTTACGGCACACGCCTTTATGTGGTAACGCTCGACGGCAAATATCTCTACGGGTACAGCGTCGCGGCGGATACGGGGTTGTTTGTCAACATGGACAACGGTCCGACGATTGATATTTTCTTCAACACAACCCCTCAGTGCAATCAATTCGGCCGCAGGGATGTTCGAATCTATGTGCTCGACTAAAACAAAGTAAAGAGGGCTGACAAACGGGACGCTTTTATAAGCGCCCCGTTTTTAATGCCAAGCTTCCTCCAGCCTTTTCACGGCAGCGTTTATATCGCCGGGGTTTACCCCCGAATAGCCGACGACCAGCGTGGCGGACGGTAATTCCTTGACGGGGAAATTGTAATAACCGGACAGCCCGTAAAGATTTACGCCTGCTTTTCGGGCTTTCGCGACAAGCGTTGCCTCGCTCATACCGTTTTGGACAATCATTAAAAAATGCAACCCGGCATCGGCACCGATAATTCTTGTCACCCCGGCCAGTTTGCTTTGCGCTATGGCAGACAGCAGCAAATCACGCCGTTCTTTGTAAGCTTTGCGCATGCGGCTCAAGTGCCGTTCAAAGGAACCGCTGCTTAAAAATTTGCATAGCGTATACTGTTCGAAGTTTGGCACCGTACAGGAGTAAAACATGAAATTCTCCCGGTAAACATCCATCAGGCATCTCGGCAGCACCGCATAGCTGATTCTAAGCGAAGGGGCGAGGCTTTTGGTGAATGCGTTGATGTACACAACCCTGTCTTCCCGGTCAAGCCCTTTGAGGGCGGGGATTGGCTGTCCGGTGAAACGGAACTCGCTGTCGTAATCGTCTTCGATGATATAACGCCCGCTCTTTTCGCTCGCCCATCTCAGCAGCGCCAGCCTGCGCCCGACCGGCATCACGATACCGAGCGGGAATTGGTGGGAAGGGGTAACATGAACAATATCTGCCCGGGTGTTTTCCAGCGCGGTGACACTCAGCCCTTGTTCGTCAAGCTCAACAGGTACCGTGGTGACTTCGTTACTTTTGAGAATCTTGTATATTTTGCCATAACATGGATTTTCCAGCGCGTAGATGCCGGTTCTGCCTAACAGTTGAATGAGCAGCATAATCAGGTATTCCGACCCTGCGCCTACGACAATTTGGTCCGGTGATGCCGTAATTCCGCGGAATTTGTACAGATACTCAACGATTTCGCTTCGCAGCGCAGGTGAACCCTGCGGGTGTGTTACATTAAGCAGTTCGTGGCTGCTTTCGGCCAGCACTTCTCTTGCCAGTTTCGCCCAGGTGGCGAAGGGAAAAAGCCCCGTATCAACCACATTGGTCTTAAAATCATAATCATATGCGACGCTTGCCTCGCCGGTTGGCGGCGTTTCTTTATCCAGCGGCGCCGGTTCGGCCGGCGACTGTTTCTCAAAAGGCAGCACATAATATCCGCTTTTCGGCACCGTTCTTATGTACCCTTCGGCCTCAAGCTGCGCATAGGCCGCCTCTACGGTTACGGTACTGATTTTCAGGTGAGCGGCCAGCTTTCGTTTTGAAGGCAGCTTTTCGTCCGGTTTCAGTTTTCCGCTTTCGATTTCGCAACGGACAAACCTGTAAAGCTGTTCATAAAGCGGCGCTTTTAAGCGCGGTTCAAAAATTATTGTAATCATCACGACTCCAAACTGGCCTTATTAAAATATTTAATACTGGACATTTAATTAGCACCAGTTAGTATTATAATAACTTATAGTTGAAAAATCAATGGGGTTTACTTGTTTGATGAGAGAGGGACTGTTATGAACAAAAACAATCAGCAAAAAGCACTTGTCCGGGTTATCTTGACAGCCTTGTTTGCCGCGATTTGCTATGTGGCGCTTTTCTTCAAAATTCCAATCCCTTCGCCGGTTGGGAATCCGTTCATACATCTTGGTAATATGTTCGTTATCCTTGCCGCGTTGCTGTTTTCCGGCACGGTAGGCGGCGTAGCCGGTTCCCTCGGGATGGGTGTATTCGACCTGACACAGGGGTACGCTATTTATGCGCCAAAGACTTTTGTGCTCAAACTCGGTATCGGCCTTGTAGCGGGCTTCGTCGCATCAAAGGGGAAAAAACCGGATGCAAAATCACTGGTCAAATGGATTTTTGCCTTCTCGGCAGTGTTGATTATTTTCGGTTTGTGTATGTTGTTCCTTGCCGTGGGTAAGGGCAGCGAGTTTCGGTTTGAAGGGTTGACGAAAACCTTCGTTATCAGTCCTGTACTATACATTTTTTCGCTGGTGCTTGGCGGACTGCTGCTTACGGCCGCTGTTTTTGCAAAAAAACTCTCTATTAAGCTTCAATACGCGTTAATCGCGGCGGTCAGCGGTATTTTCTTCAACCTCGCGGGCGAATTCCTGCTCGGCGCGTTGTATTTTGTTATTCTGCAAGGCAGCGCATGGCCGCCGGCACTGCTTGCTTCCGCCATCAGTTTACCCGCGACGGTCATCAATGGCGCTTTCTCTGTCGTCGGCGCGGTGCTCTTATACATACCCCTTGAAAAGGCAGTGAAGTCAAGCGGATATTTAAACTAACAGCAAGCAAAAAAGGAAGGCTGCGAAACAAAACGCGGCCTTCCTTTTTGCTGTGTTGTTTTCAGTTTGCTGTGTCCTCAATAATCTTCCCGTCATGTATCCGGATCACTCTTTTGGCCGTTTTGGCGATATCATTGTCATGCGTAATCAGAATGATGGTCCGGCCTTCTTCGCTGAGCTCATGCAGTATCCGCATGACATCCTCGCCGGAGTGGGAATCCAGGTTGCCGGTCGGTTCATCCGCCAAGATAACGGGCGGTTTCGCGGCCACAGCCCTTGCGATAGCCGCGCGCTGCTGCTGTCCGCCGGACAGTTGACTGGGCAGATGGTTTTTTCGGTTCGAAATCCCGACTCTCTCCAGCGCCGCGAGTGACAGCTTATTGCGGTCTTCCCTGCGCATGCCCCTGTATACAAGCGGCAGTTCAACATTCGCCTGCGCGGTAAGGCTGGATATGAGGTTGAATCCCTGGAAAATGAAACCGATTTGCTTGTTGCGTATTTCGGACAGCTCATCGTCGGTAAAATGGGCGACATCTTTGCCGTCCAAAAAATAAGTTCCGCTGCTCGCCACATCCAAGAGCCCGAGCATATTCATCAGTGTGGATTTGCCGGAGCCGGACTGCCCGACAATCGCGACAAATTCGCCTCTCTCAACCGTCAGCGAAACGCCGTCGAGTGCCCGGACCTCATTTTCGCCGGGATTGTATATTTTGTACATGTCTTTGATATCGATTAGATGCGCCATTTTATGATTCCTTTCAGGTGGGATTATGGTAACAGATGAGAGATTGCCGAACGGTTGTTGAGCGATGGCTGAGCGATAGCTGAGCAGTAGTTGAGAAGTCGTTGAACGATTGCTGAGTAATGGCTGGCAGTTTTCGTTGAACAACTGCTAACCAATTGCTCACCCATCGTTAACCCATCGCTCACCCGCTCCGTCATCCTCCGACCGACCCGTCCCAGGTGTCGACCTTTTTCGCTTTCATCTCTTCCTCGTCAAACCAGCGCGTGGTGACTGCTTTGGTTTCGGTGTAAAACCTTACGCCGTCTTTGCCGAGCGCGTGCAGGTCACCGAAAAAGGAGTTCTTATGCCCCGTGAAGGGGAAAATACCCACCGGAACGGGGATGCCGACATTGACGCCAACCATGCCGCCGTGCGACCTCTTAGCGAACTCCCTTGCGTAATAACCGCTTTGGGTGAAAATAACCGAGCCGTTGGCGAATTCGTTTTTGTTCATCAGCTCAAGCCCTTCTTCAAAGGTCTTAACCCGTTTGATGCACAGCACCGGACCAAAAATCTCTTTATCGCCGATGCTCATCTCCGGCGTAACATGATCAAAAATTGTTGGGCCGAGGTAAAAGCCGTTTTCATATCCCGGGACGGTGGTATTTCTGCCGTCCAGCACAAGCTCGGCGCCTTCCTCAACACCTTTTTCAATCCACTTCACCACAGACTGCCGGTGCGCCGCGGTGACAGTCGGGCCCAAGTCGGTCGTTTTGTCGTAAGCCGGGCCGATTTTAAGCTCTTTCGCGAACCGGACAAGCAGGGCAACGAGTTCATCCGCAATGCTCTCCTGCGCGACAATGACCGGCAGCGCCATGCAGCGTTCGCCCGCACAGCCGAAGGATGAGTTGATGATGCCCCGCGCGCTGCGTTCAAGCGCTGCGTCTTCCAGCACAAGGCCGTGGTTTTTAGCCTCGCAAAGTGCCTGAACCCTCTTGCCGTTGGCGGCCGCGGTGGAATAGATGTGCAGCCCCACGGAGGTGGAACCCACAAAACTGACACCTTTAATATCCGGGTGTGTCAGGAATATTTCCGCTTCGTTGCGCGAGCAGGTCACAATATTGATGACGCCGGCGGGCAGCCCCGCTTCCTGCCAAAGTTCCGTCAGGCGCATAGCGGTCATCGGTGTCATGGAAGCGGCTTTAATAACCATCGTATTGCCTGTAGCGATGCACAAAGGCGCCATCCAGCCCATGGGGATCATCCCGGGGAAGTTAAACGGTACAATACCCGCAAAAACACCGACCGGTTCCTTGTAAAGCACGGTGTCGTAACCGGAGGATGTGTCCATCAGGCTTTCTCCAAGCATTAAAACCGGTGCCGAACACGCGTATTCAACCGGTTCCTTCACTTTTAAGATATCTCCCTGTGCTTCGGCCCACATTTTGCCGTGTTCCCTCGCTACCGTGTCTGTCAGTTCATCCATGTGCTTTTCAACCAGATCACGGAACTTGTAAAGCACTTGCACACGCTTGAATACCGGTGTTTGGGACCAGCCGGCAAACGCGGTTTTTGCGGCCGCTATCGCGTATTCGACTTCCTGCTTTGTGCAGCAGGGGGTCTGCGCGAGCACTTCGCCCGTGCTGGGGTTAAAAACATCCATATATTTTTCCGTTTTTGATTCCAGCCATTCACCCGCGGCAAAATATTTGAGTTTTTTTACGCTGCTCATGATTCATCGCTCCTCGTTGTATGTAATACAGATATATGCTATAATTACGCCATAAAATAAAATCAAAGTCAAGGGTGAAAATGTTAATTTTTATCCGGCATCATACAGATTCGAATATGGAAACCGGCACAGGAAACATTGCGGAAGAACTTTGTAATGCGGTTAACCTTTACACCCGCATATGCGATGAGTGTTTTGTGTCGTGAAACTCTTACCCTGCTTGATTTTGAGCGCGGCAGAAACCGGTGGCCGGGTGCAGCGGTTAAAGCCGCTGTAAAGCACGCCGCTTGCATTGGTAAAATCGGGTGAAAAGTTCAAAATTCCTATACATTATATAATAGGTGTTTTACGATCATGGATGACAACCTCAAAATACAGACGGATTTTGCTTGCGGGCGGAGCGCAAAAAGCCGGATCGCGTTGTCTGTGCGTTGAATATTTTCGCTCATTGGTAAAAACTGGCAACACACGGATGCGAATTTCGTTATTGTACACAAAAAGACACCATTCTTATTGGCAATAACAGACAAAATAAAAACCCGATTTCAAAATACATTGACAAAATCGGTGGGGTAGGGTATATTTAAAGTGATCATAAGACTGGATTTTCAGGTGCATTTTTCCCTAATTTTTAAATAAAGGGAGTTTTAGCCTTTCTTTCGGCAAACAACGGCTAAAACAACGCAATGGAAATCTTACGCGAAGAACACGCGCTATGGGCTCTTGCCCGCTGCCGCGGCAGATTGAACGAAACGGGGTGGTTGACAGACAAAAATTGCGGTACAAGCAAATCCGTAAAGGCCTGTGTGCGCCAGCCGGCGGAACAATCCTTGCGGGGCGCGTTTAGACGAACGGCGCCGGAGCGCGCTAATAGAATAGAGTTATTTCATTTAATCCGGAGGTGCTAAAATTGAAAAAGGCAAAGAGAATCCTCAGTTTCCTCATGGCAATTGTCATTATGTCTTCCTTTATGAGCGTTGTCGCGAGTGCCAAGGCTCCCTATAAGGACGGCTCGATTGCCGCTTCCCAGTACAACGACCACGACATTCCATCCTTCACCCTCGACCAATGCAGTTCAATGGTACTCGACTATGTCGACAAAATGTTAAAAGAAACCAACGATAAAGACGGTTCTCTGGTGATTGACCTGTCCGTGTTGGGCACACTGAACCTCACTTCTGTGGACAATGCGCTTGGCGGGATATACGATCTTTTAAACGGCGCGCTGTTCACAATCTTTAAGGGCTTGTTGGGCGACCTGAAGGATTTAAACAAAAACGCCATCAGCTCCGCCAGGCGCAGCAGCACACCGGCCGCTGCGGCGGACACAAATGTTATCTACTCCCTCGTACAGTTCCTCAGCGACAACAGAACCATCATCAGCAAAGCTGTGGACGGTTCGCTCGACATGGGGCTTGCGAACTCCTTTGTCGACTTAAGCGATATCGATGTCAACAAGATGGTCAAAGAAATGCTGTTTGAGCAGGCTTATCCGGACACCGCTGTACCGGAATCCATCAGCCAAACGGCTGACCAAATGATTCAGGATCTTGTCACATCACTCATCGTCGGCACACCGGAAGATCCCGGTTTGATGCCCGCCCTTGCCGGTTATATTGATATTGTCAGCAGCACCAAGGTCGCTTATGATTTTGTTGAAGACCTTTTGGCCAATGTCTACAATGTTGTGCTTGTGCCGCTGCTGAATACCGAATTCAAGAAGCTTGTCCGTGAAGTTTGCGGCGTTGTTTACGAAGATGAAATCAACTTCCCCAACGGCGATGCCTCCAACCTCAACGACTACGCGCAGATACTGAACATTAATTTTGTTGTGCCGGTTCATGTGTTTGCTCCCGGCGCTACGCTGATATCCGAACTCAACAATATTTTCGCGGAGATTATTAATGCCGTTACCATCGGTTATACCGGCTGGGTCGCGGGCGGCAACTCCCTGGTGCTTTCCAACCTCGCAAACGCCGCGAAATATGTTCTTACGCTTACCGGCAACAAGTTCTTTGCGGATTACATTGCCGTTGCCACGCCCGCCGAAATAGCGGCGATGAACAATCAGGAGCTCTTTTCTTACATCCTGCGTTCCGTCCTCAATGGCGCGATTGACAACATGAACATCCCTGCGAGCGCGGACTCAATCACCGAGGTGCTCTGGTACGCGCTCAAAGAGGCCTGCGCGCAATATATACCGACTCAGGACTATTCCGCTCAGCCGCAAACACTCAACGGCATTCTCTTTATGCTTGCGGACTATGCGGTTTACACAGTCAACCAAACCATTGATATGAACCCGGCTGCCGGGGCACTGCCCGGGCAGGGGCTTCTGCCTTACGGGCAGGGGCTGGATGCAACCATCACGGCAATTATGAATTATGTCCGGGTAAACTACGGCGGTCTGCTGAACCTTACATTGAGTTCAACGGACGGCTGGGCTTCGCTTAACTCGATTCTGTTCTCAATTATCAACGCGAATTGGCTGCCGGCTTCCGTTGGCGGCAACGCGAAGGAATTGATTGTCAACAGAATCCTCCGTGACATTCTTGAACTCAACACGACGAATCTGTTCGCGCTGTTTGACCACCGCTCGGATTCCGAGTTTGCATCAAAAACGGTGAAAAAGGTTCTCATCGACACAGTCGCAAGGTTCTTCAATGTCATTTTCCCCGGCGCGCTGCTCACCACCTACACAACCTTTGACCAAATCATTGCCAATGCCGAGCTCAAAGGCATTATCGAAAGACTCATCAATCAGCTTTACAACAGAAGGACGGCGATCATCCCGGCTATTCTGCCCTTGCTGACCAATGTCATGGGCTTGAGCGAACCGCAGGCGTTCGCGAATCCGGAGCTGTTGCTGCCCAACCAAATCGGTGCCGCAACGACCTTTACGATTAATAATGAGTCGATGGGTCTGAACACCGGAGCCACCAACAAAACGGGCACCTTTACACAGGATGCGCTTTACAAAATTAAAATCGTCTCCCTCACTTCCAGCATCCCGGCCATCACCCTGACCAATTTGGCGGGCACGGTCGTCAATGGCGGCGATTCCGTCAGCTGCAATATCGGCGGTACCTTTGCCCCCGACCAAAAACTAATGGTCACCATGCAGTATGATGTCTATACCGAACTTGGCACCAAACTGACGGACGCACCGCTCACGGCGATGGCATTCTCCTATATCTCCGGTGTGTTGGATGACGGCAGGAACTTTATCAACCTTGACACCCAGTCAAACAACAAACATACCTCTTATTATAAGAGCTTGTATTTGAACCAAAACGCTTCGATGAAAGATATTGAGGATATGCGAGCTCAGATCAAGCGGGAAAAGACAAGCCTTACTTCACACGCAAAAGAAGTGACGGTTACCCGCACGGCTTCCACGGTCAATGCGTCATTGGTCGGTGTCACGGCTGCCCCCTACAGCAACTTCAACACCACTTATGATGGCGGCACATGGAACTTGCCGGTTTTCACCGTCAACGCGGCGACAGCCGTCAGACCGGCGGACGGGATTTACTCCTCCACCTTCACTTATTTCGCGCCCAAGACAGCAACTTTCAGCAGCAGTGACGAAACCTTTGCGCACCTGAACAAATCCTATGTCGTGTTTTATGACGATAGCGGTTTGCCCAGCCTGCTCAACTCCGAACTCAACAAACGCCGCGACCCCACCAGTTATGACAACAGCGGCGGGGCATGGGATGATTACATTTTTGCCTTGACAAATGCGGTAGGCGTTGTGTATAAACCCAGGCAGGCGACAACCTTCATGAACAATATCGAAAGATATGAGCTGGCGAAGACAACGCTGGCAGATGCTATTACTGCGCTTGAAGCAACCGAGATTGCGGCCGGCGTGGATATCGTGAAAAACGCGTTGGATTCCTATGAACCGTCCAACACCGGCAAAGAGTATGACGATCCGTCATACAACTATTTCGGTCTTGCGGACTATGTGCCATACACCTACCTGAATTACAAAGACGAGAGAAGTGTAGCACAATCCATTTACAACTCACAGCAGCTCCCCGTTGAGCCGGTTTTGCCTGCAAACGCGACACCGGACCAAATCGCGGCATTCAACACAGCGCATGCAAAATGGGTCATTGATGTTGCCGCGGCGCAGGAAAACATGGTTGCGCTCAAGGCGGTTGATGTCGCATACGCGCTGCACCGGCTGAACCTGTATGCGGGCAGAATGATTCGCGTGCAGGCAACCAAAGCCAGGCTAAACGAAGTGATAGCAGCGGTCGGCAGCCCGGTCGAAGCACAGTACACCATGGCATCCTGGGCGGCCTTCGCAAGGGCGTATGCCTTTGCGGCAACCGTGAACGCGCAAAGCACCACGGCTACCGACGGCAGCGGCGAATATATTCTCCGCCAGACCAAGGTGGACACCGCGCGTGAAAACCTGATTGAAGCATACAAAAAGCTTGTTCGTGTAGCCGATTATACGCAGCTTCTCGCCTACATTGCTCAAGCGGCAAATTTGGTTCAGGCGGACTACACACCGGAAAGCTGGGCGCCGTTTGCGACAGCATTAACAAACGCGCTTGCAGTACCGCAGCAAATGAGCAATTTACCGGCTAATCAGGCCATCATTGACGCGGCGGCGGCGGCGCTTCACACGGGTATACTCAATTTGGTAGAGGCGGCGCTCAATATCATACTTGAAGCGTTGGATCCGGATGTTAACATCGGTCTGCCCGGGTTACCATTCTTCCTTACCGGTATGAATATGAACACTGGGGCGCAAGGTCTTGTCGGCTCGAGCTCGGGCGGTTATGTGGAGTTTGTAAACGGACCCAACGGCGCCGGCACCGGTTCCCTTGTCAACCTCTACAGCGGAACCCCCGGCGGCAAAGCACCGGCAGAGCTGATTGCAACTTATACGGTTGTCCTGTTCGGTGATGTCAACGGTGACGCGACCATCGACTCCCTGGATGCCGGTATGGTTGTTGACCATGAAAACTATTTAATCCCGTGGACAGACCCCGCTGATACATGCTTCAAGCTCGCGTCGGACACAAACGATGACGGCAGCAGGGACTCCATTGATGCCGGCTTGATTGTGGACAGTGAGAACTACCTGGCAAACATCGTTCAAAGCAGAGGCTAAAAAGATTTATGCTGCGGGGCGGACGACGCCTTGTGCCCGCCCCGCGGCAATCTTAACTGAAAAATCCTATACTCTGGGGAGGAAACACACAAGTATGAAGAATTCACGCAGAATTTTTGCCGCGTTGCTTGCAGTTTTGGTTGCCGTTAGTTTATTAACGGTGGGTGTTTATGCCGCCGGCACACCAAACGGCAATGAAAACATGCAGGTTGTTGTCAAAACAGACACGGCAACCG
>CAZTCR010000047.1:0-21248 GCA_964612185.1 uncultured Eubacteriales bacterium | reverse complement strand
TATTATTATATCATATCGAATAAGAATTGTCTATATGTTTATCGTTAAATAGTATCAGCTGCAAGAAGACCTCACAGCTGACCAAATAACACTAAAAGAATACATTGACCCGTTTACGGGTGAGCCGGTAAACAAAAGCAAGAAGTAAACCGCTTTAGCGGTAGCGCGAAAATGAGGAGCGGTTGGCAAACTATTCAGAGCACCTTTAGGTGCAAGCTGGGATGAGCCCCTTATAGGGGCGGTGCAAGCCACCAGCTGAGCTGGTGGTCTTGACTCAAATCGTAACTCGATTGAGTGGGATTACATAACTTTTTTGCCGTCTTTAAGTTTGATTTTACCGATGAACGGAATTTTAATCAAGCCTTCAACGGTGTCACCGTCAAAGGTTGCGGTGATGTCAATGTCTTTGCCCGGGAGCAGGTCCACATTCGCGACAGCCGTTAAGGTGTTGCCGTCTTCCTGAACATCCTTGATCTCAATATCGGGGATGGATTCGCCGGGTACCTCAAGGGACCAGCCATATTTGCCATTGTCATCAAAAATGGTGAAGAATGCTTCGCCCCTGAAGAACATCGTGTCCACACGGACAGACCATTTGCCAAGACCGATCATAATAAATATCTCCTTTTAATAATAGTTGTTGAATGCTTCAACATCGCTATTTTATCACAATGAAATGCTTTGTATTGTACGAATTATCGGTTTTTGTATGATTTGCAGAAAAAATATGGCGTTTGGAAAGCAGAGCGGGAAATCAGCCGCGCCTGTCATATACCCGGACATAGTCAACGACCATATCAACGGGGAAAGAAACCCCGGGATTGTCGGTAATAATACCGTTGCCGCCGATTTCGACCACACCAGCCTCATTTGCGCCGGGCACGCCTTTGCTGCCGCCAACCTCAACGGTTAAAAGCAGCCATTCTTTCACCTGGGAGACATATTTGCCGCCTACCCGATCGGTTTCAACGCCATTGATGTAAAAGATGCATTCATCCTCGTTCCACTCAAGTCCGTAAGTGTTAAACTCCGTGTAGGGATTAACGGCATTAAAAGCGCCTAAAAGGACAGACTGATGCTCGCGACCGTACCCATCAAAATGAATGGCGTTTGTCACACTGTTGCGCATTTTCTTTTTTGGATGCGCGTAAAAGGGTGATTCCATGATATCGATTTCTGAACCGTCTGCCCCGCTGCCATCAATTTTGCCAACGCCGTGCGAAAAAGTCCAAAACGCGCCCCAAAGCCCGGCTGCGCCGGGGCAAATCGCCCGGCACTCAAAGTAACCGAAAACCTTGTCATAACGCCCCTCAGTTTGAATAGCCCCGCTGTACCAACCCGGGCCGAAACGGCCATTTTCCTGGTAATCTGTGCGCAGGTAAAGGTAACCGTCTTTAACAATCGCGTTGTTCGCGTCCCAGTAGCCGCCACGGCGCATACCGTCACCGGCAGCCCGCCATTTAGCGGGGTCAAGTTGATCTCCGTCGAACTCATCCGCCCAAACAATCTCCCAGGCACCCAGATCAATCTTTTGCCCGCGCGGCGTGAGCGGATAGGAGAACAGCAGCGCTCCGAGAACCTCTGCGATGATCAGAACCGCGGCGATAATTCTTTGTACAAACCTGATTTCGCGGAAAACGAGATATTTTTCAAGAAAGGCCATGGTTGGTTCCTCCGTTCGTTTTTTTCATTATACAAAGTATTTGCTGAACTGTCTACCGATTACGAACAAAAAAGGAGCGGCGGATAAAAACCGTCGCTCCTTGCGTGGATTTTGGAAGATTAAACTTCTCTTTTGCCGTCTTTTAACTTAATTTTGCCGATAAACGGAACCTTAAGCAGGCCTTCAAAAGTGTCCCCGTCGAAGGTTAAAGTGACATCAATGTCTTTGCCGGGCAACAGGTCAACATTCGCTATCGCGTTGAGTGTGTTGCCGTCTTCGGTTACATTTTTGATGACGATTTCGGGAATGCTCATATCCGGAAGAGAGAGTTCAAAACCGTATTCCCCATTGTTATCGAACAAATGCAGGTGCGCGTCCCCTCTGAAAAACATGGTGTCAACATGACACACCCATTTGCCAAGACCGATCATAGCAATTACTCCTTTTAATCATATATTTGTTGAAATATCTTACAACTTGAACATAATAGCACACAATTATCATTTTGTCTTGTATAAATTATGTTTTTTGGTATAATTTAATGGCAGGCGGTGATAAATTGGTCGAAAAAAACAAATCCGCGCAGATGAACTATAACGAGAAAACAGAAGCGGAGCTTGCCGGAAGCGTTGGCGAAGCAGGATTTTTTATACGCGCCCTGCAGCGCGCGGCACTGGACTGTGTGTCAAAAGGTGATATTAACGCAGTAAGCAGAGTTATTAAAGCATATGTCTTTGTCGGCGCGAACAGTGAAGTCGTCATACCGCTGCGCAGCCGCAAAAATCGGTTTATCGCCCTGTGCGCGCTGGCATCTGAAAGAGCTGTCAATGCAGGGCTGGAAGATAATTCCGTCAATGAGCTGTGGGAGCGCTACTCAAAACTGTGTGATGACAGCCAAACGGCCGAGAAAGTGAATGCGCTGACCATCAAACTATTGCTTGAACTGACCGCAAAAGTTCATCAGCACGCTGAAAGAGTGCTTACGGTGTCGGCTGAAAAAGTGAAGAAATATGTCGCCGACCATCTCCGTGAGCGTATAACGGTCGGGGAAGTCGCGAAAAACCTGGGGCTCAACGCGAGTTATCTCAACAGCAGTTTTAAACGGCAAACCGGTAAATGTATCACGGATTATATCCAATCGGAAAAAACGGAAGCGGCAAAGAAACTACTGGCGGATGATAATTGTTCGATTGCCGACATATGGACAGAACTCGGATATTACGACCAGAGTCATTTCAGCAAAATATTTAAAAAGCACACGGGATTAACGCCAAAGCAGTTTAAAACAAGCAGCGGCAGTTCCTGCGCAAACACGAAAGACTTATAGATATGTTACCTGTAAAGTTACCCACACAAGAATTTGACATAAACATAGATTTATTATATATTAATATATATAATCTTTTTGGGGGAAACGGGCTTGAAAAAATCAGAACAAGCATGGAATATCTTCACAAAAAAACTGCTGTTGTTCGTTCTGGACGCGTTCGCAGTCAACATCGCATACATTCTGGCAAATTACATGTTTTATCCGTCTAATTACTCTTCAATTTTTGTTGGTATGTTTACCATTCTATCAAACAGGATTATCCAATTAGCGCTCATTACAATTGCATATTTAATCGTTTTTAAGATATTCGGTATCTATGACAGTATTTGGCAATACGCCGGTGTATATGAGTTATTTCAGTGTGTGCTTGCGGCATTAATGGGCGGAATTCTGAGCGTTGGGATCGAAAAGATCGGTAACTATTTTGATATGCCGGGCGTTTTCAATTCACCCGGAACTATATATGTGAACGCTACGCTGATTATCCTTACGCTTATCGGCGGGGTTCGTCTGGCATACAGAAGTGTAGCCCGCAGAGAAAAAAAGACAGCAGACTTCAGCACTAAAACAAGAGATATAAGAGTGATGATTGTGGGTGCCGGTTCGATGGGTATGATTGTTGCCGAGGACCTTCAGGCTCATGGTTACCGGTTAGGTCGACCGGTGCTGATGGTAGACGACAATATCAACAAGCAGGGTAAAAGGCTCAGGGGAATACCGGTTCGGGGCGGTTGTGAAAACATTCCGGAGTTAGCCAAACAGTACAAAATCGACGAAATAATTCTATGTATGCCTGCTGTCTTGCCCGAACGGCAGGTGGAAGTGTTGAAAATCGCCATGTCAACCGGCTGCAAACTCAAAACTTCACCCACTTTACTGGAAATGGCCGATGAAAAAAGCGCGGTTAAAAGAATCAGAAATGTTGAGATAACAGACCTTTTAGCGCGGCCGGAAGTGAAGCTGGATAATAAAGTGTGCGAATATCTGAAGGGTCAAGTCATTCTTGTCACAGGGGGCGGCGGTTCCATCGGCAGCGAACTGTGCCGGCAGGCGGCTGTTTATAAGCCGGAAAGAATAATAATTTTCGACAATTACGAAAACAACGCTTTTACATTAAGAAATCAGCTAAATGACGAATATAAAGACAATCCGAAAATAACCATCCGCATCGGGTCGGTACAAGATATCGGAAGGCTGCGCGAGGTGTTCCAGGAATTCCACCCCGATGTCGTCTTTCATGCGGCTGCGCACAAACATGTTCCGCTGATGGAAGAAAGTCCCTGCGAGGCTATCAAAAACAATATTTTCGGCACCTGGAATACCGCTCAAACCGCCATGGATTTCGGGGTAAAGAAGTTTATTATTCTTTCGACCGACAAGGCTGTCAACCCCGCGAATGTGATGGGGGCAACCAAAAGGGTGACGGAAAAAATAATCCAGTATATGGATATGCATACAACAGGCACCCGTTTCGCCGCGGTCCGGTTCGGCAATGTTTTGGGCTCCAACGGAAGTGTCATCCCGATTTTTAAAGAGCAGATTGAGCGCGGCGGACCTGTCACGGTTACGGACGCTGCCATGACGAGATACTTTATGACAATTCCGGAGGCCGCGCAGCTTGTCGTACAGGCGGGCGGGCTTGCGCAAGGCGGAGAAGTGTTCGTGTTGGATATGGGGGAGCCGGTAAAAATTCTCGCACTTGCCGAAAACCTGATCCGGCTTTCCGGTTTCACGCCCTATGTGGACATTGACATTCAGTTTACCGGTTTACGACCGGGTGAAAAACTGTATGAGGAACTTTCCCTCGATGAAGAGATGGATGGAAGGAAGATGACCGCAAACAACAAGATATTTGTCACATCGCCGATTAATTTCGGCGAGGAGGATCTGCTCAACACCTTGGATGAACTGCGTACCACAGACACCGAAAACGCGCGGCGGCTGCTGAAAAAGGTGGTACCGAATTATGTTGAAAAGGGCGATTGCAAACCCTGCGTCAACGCTTAGGATGAACTGATATAAAAGGGTATTTCAGCCGGACATTCTTGCAGCAAGAAGAAACGGGTACCTATGTATAAGAAGTACTTCAAACGCATATTCGGCTTTTCGGGCGCGTTGCTTTTGACCGCAGCGCTCGCTTTGCTTATCGGCACGATTGCTGTTGTCATTAAAGCGAAAGGCTCGGGTCCGGTTTTGTTCCGGCAGGAACGACCGGGAAAAAACGGAAAACTATTCACCATTTATAAGTTCAGAACCATGTCGAGCGAATTATTCAGGGGAGAAATAAAATTGTCCGATGTTGACCGGATCACGCGTTTCGGCTCATTTTTAAGAAAAACAAGTTTAGATGAATTGCCCCAGTTGTTTAATGTCCTGAAGGGTGAAATGAGTTTTATCGGTCCGAGACCGCTCCTCCAAGAATATTTGCCGTTATATTCGCCGCGGCAGTCACGCAGGCATGATGTGCTGCCCGGCATTACCGGATTCGCGCAGGTGAACGGACGCAACGCGATAACCTGGGAGCAAAAGTTTGAGTACGATGTGATGTATGTCGAAAATCAAAAGTTTCGGACAGATGCGAAGATATTTTTTAAGACAATATGGAATGTACTCCGGCGGGAAGGCGTTAACAACAGCGAAGAGATGACGATGGACATTTTTAAAGGAAATGACGAATATACAAAGCCTGCTGCCGATAACGCAGCCTTTTAGCAAGCCGTTCCGATTTCAACAGCAAGGCAGGATTGAGATTGAAAAAAATACTTTTTGTCGCTACGGTCGCCGAACACTTCCGCTTCTTCTACTTGCCGTTTTTTGAATATTTTAAAGGGGAAGGCTGGCAGGTTGACTGCGCGTGCTCCTCTTTTGAAGAAATTCCCGGCTGTGACAATTGTCATGTCATACCCATCGCCCGCTCTCCGCAGAATCCGAAAAACATCCTCGCGCTCAAGCGAGTGACCGGGCTGATCCGGAATGGCGCTTATGACATCATTCACTGTAACACGCCGGTAGGCGGCGTAATAACCCGCATTGCGGCGATAAAGCAAAGAAAGCTGGGGACAAAGGTTGTTTATACCGCCCATGGCTTTCATTTTTTTAACGGAGCGCCTTTACTGAATTGGCTTATCTATTTTCCGGTCGAAAAGTGCCTGTCAAGAGTGACGGATTGTTTGATTACGATCAATCAAGAGGATTTTTTGGCGGCAAGCAGATATTTCAAAGCGAAAAATATCGTTCAGGTACATGGCGTCGGGTATAATGCTGAAAAATTCTTCAAGCCATTGCCGGACATCAAGTGTGAGCTGAGAAAAAAGTTTGGCTACGCGCAAGATGAAATTCTTTTGGTTTATGTTGCCGAGATGAATGAAAACAAGAATCAAAAGCTGCTGATTCATGCCTTTCAATTAGTCGCGCGGCAACAAAAAAAAGCCCGGTTGCTGCTTGTGGGGCCGGACAGAGCCAACGGGAAAAATCAAGCACTGGTCAATTCACTCAGCCTTGCGGACGCTGTGCGTTTTCTCGGAGAGCGGGATGATGTCTGTGAAATATTGCCGATGTGCGATTTGGCTGTGGCCTCAAGCTTGCGTGAAGGTTTGCCGGTCAACATCATGGAGTCTCTCGCCTGCGGTCTTCCGGTTGTGGCGACAGATAACCGAGGACACCGGGAACTCATCAAAAACGGAGAGAACGGATACCTTGTCAAACCGGACGACTATGCCGGTTTTGCGCGCAAGGTAGTCGAAATCATCGGGAACAAAGATTTATATAAACAATTATCGGCAAACGCGAGCGCAGGTGTTTCGCTTTATTGCAGCGGCTGCGTTTTGGAGGAGATGAAGGCGGTCTATGGCGGATTGTGAGCGAGTACTTCATGTGCTCCATTCGATGAATTGCGGCGGGGCGGAAAATCTGATTATGAACTTGTATCGCAACATCGACCGCAGAAAGATTCAGTTTGATTTTTTGGTCCATTTTGACGGGGGAATGTATTTTCAAGATGAAATCGAGCGGTTTGGCGGCCGGATTTACAGGATGAAAACGCTGTTGCGCTGCACGCCTCCTGTTTACGCGTCGAGACTGGAAAGATTCTTCCGGCAGCACAGCGAATATAAGATCGTTCACTCACACCTTGAAACCACTACGGGCATCATTCTGGAATGTGCGAAAAAGGCAGGCGTGCCCGTACGCATCGCGCACGCGCATAACACAAGGAACACCCGGAAAGGATTGTTTTTCTTGCCGGAGAATCTGTATAAAAACTACCTGGGAAAGAAAATTGTGCCCGCCGCAACCGGATTGTTTGCCTGTTCCGAACCTGCGGCAAAATGGCTTTATCGGGACAAGAGCAGCCAGGCAGTCATTTTTAAAAACGGGATAGACATCGACAGATTCCGCTTTTCTCCCGCTGTACGCGTTCAGACGGCAGAGGCGTTGTGTATCCCAAAATCAACGACCGTTCTGATGCATACAGGCCGGTTTTATGATCAGAAAAACCATCGTTTTCTCATCGAGATTTTTGAGGCTTATCAAAAAATAAACCCGGACTCATTGCTGCTGCTCATCGGAGAAGGTCCTTTGCGGGAAGATATTGAAAAACGCGTGTTGGCGAGGGGACTCTTGCATTCGGTTCGCTTCCTCGGGACAAGAGATGATGTTGATGCTTTGCTGCAAAGGGGAGACATCTTTCTGCTGCCGTCAAAATTTGAAGGTTTGCCTTTGGCGCTCGTAGAAGCGCAGTGTGCGGGGCTGAACTGTTATGTGTCCGACTGTGTGCCGAGGGAATCGGACCTTGGATGCGAACTCGTCACTTTTTTACCGCTTGATTCGCCCGCGGAGTGGGCGGAGAGCATGTTAAAAACGCCGGCTGTTCGAGCAAGCGCAGGCGAAAAAGTCGCGGCGGCGGGGTACGATATCAAAAGGGCGGCAAAACGGTTGGAGGATATATATGCTCAAATGTTGTATGAGGCTCGGTGAAATTCCGCTTCATCTTTACCAGATAACAGCCGGATTCGAGCTGCTGCGGCAAAGCGGAAAAATTGAGCTTGCGCTTGAAAAGCTCAGCCCATCAAGTCCCCGCAGATTGCCTTATAATATGCTGGAGGTTCAGGTCGGCGATCAAGTCGTCATTTTCGATATGAATGACGGATACGACAATCTGTTAAAGCCGCATGAAAACTATAAGGACTTGTACAACGGGATACTGAAAAAGTGCGACTTTTTATATAAAAGGAGCTTTAAAGAAGAATTAAACACCGGACTTGAAGAACCGGGAAAAATTAAAAAAATCGCGCCGAACTATTTTGTAACCGTCAAGGGCAACCCTGCTCACCGGCCATCGCCGTGCGACCCGGGTAAAGAAAAGCTGAAGAAGCTTTTCCGTCTGTTCCCGGCAACGCAGTATTATAACGGCTACTATCATGCGGACAACTTCCATTCACTGCCTGTTGTTCACCGAGAACCGAAAATACTGTTTATGGCAAGGCTGTGGGATCCAAAAGGGGATTACAAGGGGCAGCTGACCGAACAAAAAAGCGAAGAGCGTAATGAAATCAATCAAGGCAGGGCGAAGTGTATCAGGGCTTGCCGCAGCGAATTCGGGGCACGGTTTTACGGCGGTGTCGCATCGTCCGCGTTCTCGGTAAAAGAATACCCGGACCTGGTGATTGAAAATTCAACGGCGGCGAAAAAACAGGAATATATGAAACGAATGAAAGACGCCGATATTCTTATTGCGACAGCCGGGCTGCACCACTCAACCGGCTGGAAATTTGCCGAATATATAGCCGCTTCAAAAGCGATTGTTTCGGAGCCGCTGTATTATGAGTCGGCAGGCGGCTTGGCAGACGGACACAATTATATAAGTTTTCGCAATGAAAACGAGTGCTGCGAAAGAATCAACGGACTGTTTGACGAGCGGAAAAGGCTGGAAATAATGAATGAAAACGCAGCGTACTACGATAATTATTTAAACTGCGAAAGTCTTGTCACCCGGGCAATTCAATTATCATAAGGAAGTAAAACACATGCCTTTGTTAACGGTTTTTACGCCCGCCTATAACCGGGCTTATATTTTGCACAGATGCTACGAGTCAATGAAGCGGCAAACTTGCAAAGACTTTGTTTGGCTCGTTGTGGATGACGGGTCAACGGACAACACGCGGGATCTGGTGCGCGGTTGGCAGTCAGCACACAATGGTTTCGTTATCAGGTATGTGTATCAGGAAAATCAGGGTATGCACGGTGCCCATAACCTTGCATACGAAAATATCGATACGGAAATCAACACCTGCATTGATTCCGATGATTATATGCCCGACGACGCGGTAGAAAATATAATCGGTTTTTGGCAGTCCTGCGACAGGGACGAGACAATTGCCGGCTTCCTGGCTTTGGACGCCTACGAAAACGGAAAAATAATAGGGACCCGTTTCCCGGAAAACATAAAGAGCGCGACCTCTTACGATTATTACTACAAATTCGGTGTTAAAGGTGACAAAAAGTTTATTTTGCGCTCGGCGTTGACCGGACGCAACCCCTATCCGCTTTTCGAAGGAGAAAAGTATGTGAATCTCGCCACAAAATACAGTTTGCTGGATATTGATTTTAAACTGCTGAACATGAATGAAGTCGTGTGTATTGTTAATTACTTGCCGGATGGTTCAACGCTGAACATGTTCAAGCAATATATAAACAACCCGAAAGGATTTGCATACAGCAGGCGGCTTTGCATGTCACTGCCCTACGCGGGATTCGGGTTCAGGTTCCGGCAGGCAGTACATTATATTTCCAGCTGTATAATTTTGAAAGACAAGCGCTGGCTGGGGACTTCGCCGTGCAAAGTGCTTACACTGACTGCGGCGCCCGCAGGGTTTTTGCTGTGGCTTTTTATTATGATGAAGAATCGGAATAAGCAGTGAGGCATTAGATGACCTATCTGATCGCAATTTTAGTACTATGCTACATTACCGCCGCGTTCTCTGTAACCTATCCGTTAAGAGTCGCGGGCGGGCTTGGTCAACCGCTCCCGAACCCGTTCGGGTTCGCGGTCCCGGCTGTTCTTTTTACAGTTTTTTCCGGTTTGAGGAACAACCTGGGCGACACTTATTACAATATGCACAGTTTCAGCCTGTTAACCGATGACATGCCAAAACCAAAGATTGCGGACGGTGAATTTTTATCTTACTACTTATTGTACGCAATTCGCCAGCTTACCGATAAACCGCAGTTATACATTTATATTTTTGCCGTCATCGCTTGTGTCCCGGCAATTTATATCCTTTACAAATACTCTGTCGCTTATGAATTAAGCATATTTCTCTTTGTCGCAACATCATACTACACCTTTTCTTTCAACGGAATGTGGCAGTACGCGGCAGCCGGTCTTGTGCTTTTAGGAACAAAATACCTTTTTTCAGATGAAAAAAGCGCATGGCTCAAGTATACTTTTATTGTTTTAGTCGCGTATATGTTTCACTCTACAGCAATTATAATGCTGCCGATATTTTTTGTTGTGCGGCGAAAGTCGTGGTCTTTCACAACAATAGCTATCATATTTGCGAGCACATTGGGCGCGCTGCTTTTTGACGCGGTTTTACCGGGGTTTTTGGGTGTTTTGTCGTCACAGGACAGTTACCGCATATACAGTGAAAGCGGTTGGTTTACAAGCGGGAATGAACAGGGATCCAATTTTATCAGAGTGTTTGTTGTTGCGGTACCCCTCTTTATTGCGTATATATCGCAGGATCGTTTGAAACTTTTGGGCAAAAAGGGCGATATCCTTGTTAACCTTGCCGTAGTTAATTTTAGTTTTTATTTGGTTTCGCTCTATAATTGGATATTCGCGCGGTTTGCGGTATACACATCAATATATTACATCATTCTTTTAACCTGGCTCATCACGCACAGTTTTACCCGCAAGGACAAGAAAATCGTATACTTGGCGTGTATCCTGCTGTATGCGGGATATTTTTGGTTTGTGCGGTATTCGATTATCGGGTATAGAAGTTACTTCTTTTAACGAAGGGGGTGGTTTATTTTGAGTCCCAACACCATACACTTTTGCTGGTTCGGACGGGGAGAAAAACCACCGGCCGTATTGAAGTGCATCGAATCCTGGAGAAAATTCTTACCTGATTTTATTATCAAGGAGTGGAATGAGGATTGCTTCGATATCAATTGCAATCTGTATGTCAGGCAAGCCTATGTCAGCAAAAAATACGCTTTTGTTTCGGATTATGCAAGGTTTTGGGTGCTTCATGAATATGGCGGTCTATATCTGGACACCGATGTGGAGATAATAAAGCCGTTCGGCAGTCTGCTTGCAGATGAGGCTTTTGCCGGCCATGAAACCAGAGACTTTGTCGCCCCCGGTCTGGTTCTATGGTGTAAAAGTGAGGGGAACGAAATTGTAAAGGAAATGCTTCATGTATACGAAACGGCGCACTTTATCAATGAAGACGGATCAATGAACACCCTGACTGTTTGCGTTTATTTCACCGAAATTCTTCAAAAACATGGATTTATTCCCGGAGACGAAAAACAGCAGTGCGGCAGCTTTTCGATTTATCCGAAAGAATATTTCTGCCCGTTCGATGATTTGACAGGCGTAATGAACATTACGAAAAACACGGTCTCCATCCACTGGTACGCCAAAACCTGGATGAGTAAAAAGCAGATTCTCGGCAATAAAATATCGCGGGTATTGCATAGAATATTCGGGGTACACTTTTTTTGGGATATAAAACAAAAGTTAAAAAACAACAGGTCGGGTTCACAATGAAAAAGCAGATTTTAATAACAGCGTGCAGCATGGATATCGGTGGTATAGAGCGGAGTCTGATCGGCTTGCTCAATGCCTTTGATTATGATCGCGCTGATGTTGATTTGCTCTTGTTTTCACAAAAGGGTGAACTGTTAAATTTATTGCCGGATCGATGTCACCTGCTCCCGGAAATACCCGAATTGGCTTGCATACAAAAACCTATAAAATCAAACATCTTGTACGGTCATCCGCTTATTGCTGCCATAAGACTGTATGCTAAATTCATCATCGCAATGGACCCCGCCGTAAAAAAGAGGGAGCGTCAAAAAGAAACCGGCGCATCGCTGATGCAGGCCTATTGGGATCACTCAATAAAGTTGATCCCAAAGTTGAATAAAAAATATGATGCCGCTTTAAGTTTTATGTGGCCACATCATTTTATCGCGCAAAAAGTCAACGCCAAACTAAAATTAGCCTGGGTACATACTGACTATTCCCGAATATCCGTGGATGCGCAAAAAGATAGAAAAATTTGGGACAAATTTGATCAGATAGCAGTCGTATCGGCGGAAGCGTCGGCTGTTTTTGGCGGCATTTATCCATCTTTGGCCAATAAAACGCTCGTGATTGAAAATATTCTCTCCCGGGATTTTATTGAAGAGCGAGCAGAGGAATCTCTGCCGGACGATATGCCGCAGGACGGCAGCTTTAAACTTTTAAGTGTCGGAAGGTTTTGTTACGCGAAAGCATTTGATTTTGCCGCGGAAGTCTGTAAACTACTCGTCGAACGAAATCTGCGAATCAAATGGTATATCATCGGCTTCGGCAGTGATGAGCCCCTTATCAGAGAAAGAATACAACAACTTTCCATAGCAAATGAAATGATTATCCTCGGCAAGAAGACCAACCCTTATCCGTATATAAAAGCGTGTGATCTCTATATTCAGCCATCCCGTTACGAAGGAAAGGCGGTCACGGTCAGGGAGGCGCAGACGCTTGGCAGGCCGGTCATCATAACCGGGTTTAAGACGGCTGCAAGCCAGGTGAAAGACGGTTTTGACGCGGTTGTGTCAACGATGAGCGCACAGGATATTGCTGCGGACATCGAGCGGCTCATCCGTGATGAGAATCTTCGCGCCAAACTCTCCGCAAATGCGCTGGCTTCGGATTACAGCAATACGGATCAGCTTGAGCGCCTGTATCGTTTGATTGATAATGGGGGCGGGTAATATGACGAGAGATATTTCTGTAATTGTGCCGGTTTACAATACCGGTCAACACCTCCGCGCCTGTATTGACTCAATCATCACGCAAACAGTTTTTGGCCGCATAGATATCATTTTAGTCAATGACGGCTCCACAGACAACTCGCCGGAGATATGTGATATATACGCCTCGGCATATAGCAACATATCGGTTATCCATCAGGCAAATGCCGGCGTGAGCGCGGCAAGAAATTCGGGTGTTGAAAAGGCTGCCGGTAAATATGTCGGCTTTGTTGATTCGGATGATTATGTGTTTCCCGAAATGTATGAAAGACTGATCGAACTCGCCGAAACGACTCATGCAGACATGAGCGCTTGCGCTTTGATGGCCGACTATCCCGACGGAAAAACTCAAATCCGGTATCCGTTCCGGGAAAATACGCCGATAAAGAAAGACGAAATTAAAAGCACTGTTGCCGTTTTCATGCTGCGTGACGGTTCGTTCAATTCCTGCTGCAATAAAATATTCAGGCGGGATGTTGTTTCGGGCAACCGCCTCCGGTTCGCACCGGGAAAAAGGCAAGGCGAGGACCGGGAGTTTCTTTTACGATTTCTGGCCTATGCGCAAACCGTTTGCTATACCGGTTACTTCGGATACTTTTACCGGCAGGTCCTTTCCGGTGCCGTTCAAACAATAAACCGTGACGCTGCCGAGGTTATATTGTCGCAATATAAATTAGACTTCGAGCTGTTTGCAAAAATCGGTTTATCCCGTGGAACCATAGGAGAATTGAATACCGTTAAACTGATGGAACAGGCGGCAGGTGCCGTTTCTTCCGCCGTGACAAGGCTAAAAGGTAAATACCGCCGTGATGCTGTTAAGAACATCATGTTAAACGCCGAAATACGCGGCCTTCTCCATGCGTATCGCAAAGTGTTAACGGCAAACAGCTGCAAGCTGAATCGCTGTATTTATTTTTGTATTCGCGGCAAGAGCATCATCGGACTCAGGGCTGTTTTATTCGCGATGAAAATCAAGCTGTCGCTGACCGGAACCGCAAATAAGGGAGCGAAAAAATGAAGGATAGACCCGGTATAACGGTATTTACACCCGTCTTCAACAGGAAACATACGATAGACAGACCGTTTGACAGCCTGATGAGACAGACATGCAAGGATTTTGAGTGGCTGGTTATTGATGACGGCTCGACCGATGGTATAAAAGAAACCATCGACCTATTTATTGAAAAAGCGGATTTTTCTGTCAGGTATTATTATAAGGAAAACGGCGGCAAACATACGGCGATGAATATGGCGGCGGGGCTTGCGAACGGCGGCTATTTTTTGGTGCTCGATTCCGACGATGCGCTGACGGACAACGCTGTGGAATCAGCATTCGTCTTGTGGGGCGGCATACCTGAGCAAGACAGAGAAAAGTATTGGTGCGTGACGGGCTTATGTGTCGATTCCCAAACAGGAAAAATCATCGGCGATCAATATCCGGAGGGCATCAATCAACAGGCAAACCCTAAACTGATCGCGCAAAAAACAACCGGAGACAAAACCGGCTGTATCAGAACGGATATATTATTGTCCTATCCATTTCCGGAACCGGCCGGCACAAATTTTATAACCGAAAGTATTATTTGGAATAAAATCGACAAAAGCTATAGCCAGTATTACTCAAATGAAATTTTGAAGGTTGTTTATCTCAACGAACCTGACTCGCTCACAGCCGTGTGGTTTAAAGAGCATGTCAGGGAAGGTTATGTATCCAATTACTGTTGGAAGCTGTCGACGCTCAACGACATTGGCATTCATAAGCCGAAAGACTGCAGGCTTTTGTTTACCGTACCTTATTACGGGCTGATGGCCGGTAAAAAAGGAAATGAAATCATCGGCGCTGTGCAAAAACCAATTTATAAAACACTCGTTGCCCTGCTGATGGTTCCGGCCGGTGTATTCAAAGTCACAAGAGGCAATCAACACATCAAAAATATCCAGCATTGACGCCTGCAACAGGCAGATAAAACCCGAGCGAAAGCTGTCTAATCAATCTCAATACACGGGTCACAAACAAAACCGGGGGGCGAAAATGAAGGTTTTTATGTTCAATCATTCCGGCAGTCTTAACAGAGGCTGTGAGGCCATTGTACGGGGAACAATCGGAATAGTAAACAAAACTTGCCCGAACAGCGAATTCTTGCTGTCTTCATTCAATCCGAAAGAAGACGCGATGATCGAAAACCTGTCGGAAGTTTATGCGTTTAAACCGGAACCTTTGAATAAATCCGCGTATCTGCAGGCCGCAGTTCGCATAAAAGTAATGCGCGATGAAAGTTACTCGGTTATTAAAAGATACTCCGCTTTTTTTGAACAGGCCGCCAGCGCGGACATCTGCCTTTCCGTCGGCGGTGATACTTATTGTTACGGCAATAATGCTGTAATCTGTATTTTAACACAAGAACTGAAAAACCGAGGTAAAAAAGTCGTACTCTGGGGGGCGTCAGTCGGGCAGGAGGATTTAACACCCGAAAAAGAGAGAAACTTGGCCTGCTTTGATGCCATATTCGCAAGGGAGTCTTTGACCTTTGATCTTATAAAGAGACGAAGATTGAATTCGAAAGTATTTCTGTTCCCTGACCCCGCTTTCACGCTGAAGCCCGAAGAACTGCCCCTGCCTGCCGGTTGGCAAAAAATGAATACAATCGGGATCAACATCAGCCCGATTGTGACCGCAAAGAACCCCGAACTGATGGGCATAACATCCGGCTTTATCGGGTTTTTGCTGCGGCATACAGATCTGTCAATCGCTCTGATTCCCCATGTGACATCATCCGTCAACAACGATATGGCCGTGCTGAACACTCTATACAATGAAAACGCAGCGTATTCAAACGGCAGGCTCCTGCTGCTGCCCGGGGATCTGAACGCCGCTCAGTATAAAGGCTATATCGCGAGACTCCGTTATGTAGTCGCGGCACGCACGCACGCATCCATCGCCGCGTATTCAAGCGGCGTTCCGGTGATTGTTTTAGGGTACAGCGTTAAATCCAGCGGCATTGCGAAGGATCTATTCGGCGATGAACGATTTATCGCGGACACCGGAAAACTAAACAGCACTGAGAACCTGATTGAGCTTTTTGCGGCATTCCGGGAACAGGAAAACGAAACGAAAAAAATATTGATGTCAAATATTCCTAAAATAGCAGAAAACGCTTATTCCGCCGGTGAAGCGCTGTCAGCGATCTGACGCAAAGCCGGGGAAGTATTGTATGGAAGGTAAGCTGCATGAGTAATATTCAAAGCCGAAAGGATCTGAAGCGTTTCATCCGTGCCGATTTATTCAGATATTACGGCGATCATTCAAGCAAAGTATTTAAGAAAACATACAGATTTGTTCCGGGCTTTCGTTTCAGCTATTGGCTGCGGAAGTGCGATTACCTGTCCAAGCAGCCTGTTTACAGGAGGCTATCTTTTTATTATGCAAGATTGCGATACAACAGGCTGAAAGTCCGATACGGGTTTGATATAGAGTACAGCACCAATATCGGTGAGGGCTTGTATTTGGGGCACTGGGGCGGGGTTGTTATCCATCCGCAAGCGGTGATTGGAAAGAATTGCAACATTTCTCATCAAGTGACAGTTGGCGTCGACAGCGGGAAAGGCGCGCAGGCTGTTCCGCAGTTAGGCGACCGGGTTTACCTGGCACCCGGCTGCAAAGTCTTCGGCAAGGTTGTTTTGGGTGACCACTGCGCGGTCGGCGCCAACAGCGTAGTCAACGATGATGTTCCTCCTGGCGTCACTGTAGCGGGGTTACCCGCAAGAGTTGTCAGCGATCATGGCAGTGCGGCCTATGTAATAAACATTCCGGAAACGACTGAATAAATCGCAGTCTGCCGTTTGGTTCATTTCTGCTGTTATAGTCGATAGGGGGAAGATTTTGAAAATATATCTGATTGTTATATCAATTATCCTGCTGCTGATTATTGCAGCGGTCCTTGTTGATGTTGTTCCGATTTTCAGACGATGGCTATCCCGTATTCACATTGGCCGGTGGCAAAACACAGGAGAATGGGAAACGGCTATGGAAGACGCGCTGCTTGCCCAATTAAAGAAAACACCCGGGATACCGTTGAGCGACAACGAAAGGCTGACAGTAATCGAGAGAATCAGGGGGCAATACAGCAACCCGACCCTGCAAATGTGGCAGCAAGCGGCTTTACTTTTGGGCGCGAACAGTATGTGCGCATGTGAAGCGGTTAAAAAGGAAATCCGCGTCTTCATTGATTCGAAAATAGATTCAAACGGGGATTGGTGCGATTTTGAAGCCAAGCCGGAAGTCGCGATGCTTGCTTTCGCCATACTGAGTTCCTCCGTTGCCGACAAAAAGAAAATCAAGCCCGCGATGGACAGGGCTGCCGGAATGCTGTTTGATTTGGCAAAAAAACACGGTACGGTTCCCTACAACAGCAATATGCCGGACATCCGTTTTGTTGACACCATCGGGATGATTTGTCCATTCTTAACAAAATACGCCATAGAATATAATTGCATACAGGCATTGGCAATCGTAAAAGAACAAATACAGGAATTCGTCAAATTCGGGCTTCACGACAAACTACGAATTCCGGTTCACTGTTATAACAAAGTGTCGGGCGCGCCGCTGGGCATATACGGCTGGGGCAGAGGTTGCGGTTGGTGGGCGGTCGGATTAATGGATACATACCTGGTATTAACGGATGACACAATTACTTCCGGCAGTGATCTGCTGCGTGACGAAGCGAACACGCGCCTGGCAGCCGACCTAAAAGGGATGTTGCTGCCGGAAATGACTGGATTCGCGAATTCACTTGCAGTGTTTCAAATGAAAAACGGCGCCTGGGACAGGCAGATTTTTTTAATGAATTCGGGGGAATCATCCGCAACGGCTATGATATCCCTGTTTATGAAAAAGATGATAGCAATAGCGCGGGATGAAACATACTCCTTGTGCTCACAGAGGGCTGCCGTGTACCTGATGAGCGTTACCAAACGCAGCGGTATTGTCGATTCGGCACAAGGCGACACCGGGGGAATAGGCAATTATTCGCAAAAGTCGGACAGCATGCCGGCCGCACAGGGGTTTGCGGTTCGATTCGTCTCGTCGTAGCCTGACCGCTTGAAGCGGAAGCACCGCTAGTGTGATCCTCCAAGACAGTTCAAGGCATACACGACGATTGACGCAAAGCGCTTTTGGTGCTATTATATTTTTTAAGCATTCATATTACCTGTTTTTTTCTGTAGCTCAGGCTTATACAAGGATTGGTGAAAAGTTATGACGGATATTCATTGCCATATTCTGCACGGGATCGACGACGGGCCGAAAGATCTTGATACAGCGTTGGGCTTGTGTTATTTGGCTATGGAAAACGGAATTGACAAAATCATTGCCACACCGCATTTAACAAGGCTTACCGATTTGGAAGACTTTATCAAGGTAAGGGATCAAAAACTCTCGGAACTGCGCGCGGAACTGGCAAAACGGGAACTGCTTCTTGAAATCTATCCCGGCGCGGAAGTGTTTGCCAGTGACGATTTGCTGTATCCGCTGCCGCTGGGGCAAGCATCACTTAATAACAGCCGGTATCTTCTTGTGGAGTTTGACTTTTTCGGGTTGAGTTTTTCAACCGTGCTCCGGTATATAGAGGAAATCCTGAACCGCGACTTGGTACCTGTAGTTGCGCACCCGGAAAGATATTCTTTCCTGCAGATCCAGTATGACCGGGTCAATTTTTTAATGGATATGGGCGTGCTTTTTCAAATTAACGCCGGCAGTCTGGCGAGCATGGGCAGCAAAGATGAGTTTGACCTGGCGTATGAAATGGTCTTGAAGCATGCGGCAAATTTTATTGGAACGGACGCGCACTCTCTGCGCAACAGGCCAAACGAACTGTTAAGGATGATCAGGAGTTTTCCGCCCAATATCAGCCAAAGGGGGCTTGACCGAATGCTCAACCAAGCGCCGCAAGCCGTGATTGACAATGAACCTGTTACGCGATCCCTGGACAGCGGTCTGCTCAGGAAGAAGAGGCACTGAGGTTTTCATAGCGATTATTACACAAAATATCCGAACGGAGTGTTGGCATGCAACAAAAAGCGGAAGTCAATCCCGGCTATGCGGAGGAATCCGCAATTGATCTTGGACGGATAGGGATGGCAATACTCAACGGTCTATGGGCGGTTCTGCTCAGCGGGCTTGCGGTTTCATGCCTTTTCTATTTTTACGCAAAGACCGTCTATGTCGAAAACTATGTCTCAAGCACAACCCTTGCTTTTACATCAACTAAACAAATCATTGAAAAAGATGAAGCCGGAAACGAAATTGGGTTGGTGACACAAAAAAAACCTTACACCGAGAAGGATGTCGAGCGATACCAGTTTTTGCTGAAAAGCGATTTGATGCTGCAGAACATTTATGATTCCCTTGACGCCGGGTATGATAAAAACAAGATCGAAAAATCTCTATCGGTTACCAGCACAGATATTGCCGGTATATTTACTGTCAGCGTAACAAGCACCGATGCTGAATTTTGCGAAAAGGCAATTAAGGTTGTAATCGACACCTTTCCGGAGTACTTAAAGCGTTTTGACTCCGGGCTCGGTATCGATGTAATAAAAAATGCAAAAACGCCGGTTGTCGTAAACGAAAGCGGTGCGGCGAATAAAGCATTTTATGGGTTTGTCGCGGGCGCCTCGCTTGTTATGCTGATTATATTTATCGTCGAACTGCTCAGCGATACGGTCAAGCAAACAGACGATATCCGGAATAAAACCGACCTGAAATTTCTCGGGGCGATTCCCACGGTTGAAGGTGAAAAGAAAGGAAAGGGCAAGAAAAAGAATGTTCCCGTTTTGCTCTTAACCGATGAAACGAAAGCAAACTTTTCTTTTATCGAGAGTTTCAAAGCTATCCGGACAAAGGTTGAAAGCATCGCGGCCGAAAAAGGTTATAAGTTTTTTATAATAACCAGCACATTCGAGAATGAGGGCAAAACAACCGTCGCGATGAATCTTGCCTGCGCGCTTGCGCAAAAAGGGAGATCGGTTCTGCTCATCGACTGCGATTTGCGAAAACCCTCCGTCATGCGTATGGCCGGGCTCAGGGATGATAACAAGAGCGGATTGATTCAAATCATCAAGGGAACTTCTACCTATGTAGATTCTATTAAGTTTGTTAAACCACTTGGTATATTTATATTGCCAAGCGGCGGTATTTCGCCCAAGTCAACAGAGGTGCTTGATGCCGAAAAGGTAAAAGAAGTACTGAATACCGCGAGGGATGAATTTGATTTTGTTATCATCGACACACCGCCGGCGCACATCGTTGCCGACTGCCTGGTTGTCGCGCCGCTGGCAGACGCGATGATATTCACCATTAAAAGGGATTATGCGAAGATAAGGGACATCAACGACACGCTCGAAGAGATTGCTTCAACGGACATCGATGTCATCGGTTCGGTTCTGACCATGAGCAATCAGGAGGGTTCTGGCCGCTATTTTTCCCGCCGTGGATTGTATTACTACTACCGCCGGCGCAAGGGGTATTACAAAGGTTATTACAAACGATATACCCCTTACGGTTACGAAGCGTCTGGTGACAAAAAGAAAGAGTGACAACCGGTATTCCGTATGCGCAAAACCCTGAAAAATCTTGAAGCCGGCGGTGATGACAAACGGGTATGAACAAACGAATTTATTTATCTCCTCCGCATATGAACGGCAGTGAAATCGGTTTTGTTGAAAAAGCATTTCAAGAAAATTGGATTGCTCCTGCGGGTCCGAATCTTTTCGGCTTCGAACAAGATGTTTGCGGTTACCTCGGTATGAAGTCGGCGGTAGCGCTGAGTTCCGGAACGGCCGCGCTTCATCTTGCCCTCAAATATTTCGGCATTGGGAAAGGTGATCTTGTCTTATGCTCCGATTTGACTTTTTCCGGCAGCTGCAATCCTGTGATTTACCAAGGCGCGCAACCGGTGTTCATCGATGCGGAATACGAAAGCTTGAATATATGCCCCGCCGCGCTGGAAAGAGCGCTTTGCGCGTATAAACAAAAGGGAACACTTCCGAAAGCGATTATCATTGTCGATATTTTCGGACAGAGCGCGGATTACGAAAGGCTTTTACCGGTTTGCCGGGATTATGGCGTTACCGTGATTGAGGATGCCGCCGAGGCCTTGGGCGCACAGTACAAGGGTAAAAAATGCGGCACTATCGGGGCGGTTGGCATTTTGTCTTTTAACGGCAACA
>CAZTCR010000046.1:0-21436 GCA_964612185.1 uncultured Eubacteriales bacterium | reverse complement strand
GCCAAAAAGCAGCCATCCCTTCGGGATAGCTGCTTTTTTGAGGTGGGATTCGAACCCTGAGAGGGTCGCGCCGTTAAGAAAAGGCGCCAGGGGCGCGTTTTAAGGCGCGAGGTCCGAGCGGCTATGCCGTGAGGATGCAGTACGCAAGCCTGCAAAGCGGCGAAGCGGACGGTCTTCCCACCTCTTCCGCCATTCTGCAATCCGCTCTGTTGAGTGGATTGCTTTTTTGAGGTGGGATTCGAACCCTGAGAGGGTCGCGCCGTTAAGAAAAGGCGCCAGGGGATTACTGAAAAGTTTTATGAAACAGATTTCATCTTGTGGTATACTGTTGACACATGAATCTTAAACGAGGGGACACCAATGAGCAATTTCATCTGCCCCGTCTGCGGCGAAGGCTTGGCGGTAACCGCTAAAAGCCTTGTCTGCAAAAATAACCATCATTATGACACTGCCAAAAGCGGTTACACCAACCTGTTGTTGTCCCAAAGTGTAAAAGCCAAACATCATGGGGACGATAGACTTATGGTCCGTGCCAGGCAGTCTTTTTTAAACAAAGGTTTCTACGAACCCTTGCTGACATTGATTTGCAATACTGTAAAGCCATACTGCTTTACAGGCGTTCGAATACTCGACGCGGGCTGCGGGGAGTGCTGGTACACCGCCAATATTTATGAATATCTGGTTGGACAGAAGGTTATGCCCGAAATGCTCGGGGTGGACATCTCGAAGGACGCTTTGGCAGCCGGCGCAAAGCGGAATAAGCAGATTAAACTTGCCGCCGCGAGCGTTTTTCGCCTGCCTGTGGCGGACGAAAGCTGCGACATGGTCCTTTCTCTCTTTGCGCCGGTGAGCGTACAGGAGTTTACCCGTGTACTGAGACCTGGCGGGATTTTAATCAGAGCCATACCGCTTGAAAAACACTTGTGGAGTTTGAAGGCGGCGGTGTACGACCGCCCCTATAAAAATGAGGCTGACAGCGGAGAAGCAGAAGGTTTTGAAATAGTCGAACGGCGGGAAATCAGGCAGAGGATACACTTAACCTGCAATGAAGATATTATCAATCTTTTCACCATGACGCCTTATTACTATAAAACAAGCGCGGAGGATCAAATCAAGCTGAAAAATATGGATGAACTGGACACCGAAACGGCGTTTGGGCTGTTGACTTATCAAAGAGTAAATAAACAATAGGAACCACCGCTGCCGTCGGTGAATATTTGAATTGATTTTTTAGCGGATGCGGTATATGATGAAAATGCATTTATTCTATCCCGTAATATAAGCTGACTTAGGAGCAATACATGAACTTTCTGACTATTATTCTGTTGGTTATTCTTGGGGTATGCAGCGGCGGTATGACGAGCCTCATTGGCGCGAGTGCAGTGATGATTGTTATCCCGGCGTTAAGCATCGGGATGAACATGACCATTCAGCAGACAATCGGCACAAGTCTGATGGTGGATGTTATCGGCTCCCTTGCGGTATCCTTTTCATACTTTAAGCATGGCAATATTGATATTAAACGCGGCTTCTGGATTGCTTTGGGTTCCGTCGCCGGTGCGCAGGCAGGCGCGTTGTTCGCTTCGGAAGTGCCTGAGGTTGGGCTGGGCAGCAGTTTTGGGATTTTTCTGGCCTTTTTCGGGTTGGTCATGCTCATACGCGGCGCAAAAATCGCGGCGAAGGAACCTTCCCCGGAAGCGCTTCAAAAGGTACAGCCAAAATGGCAAAGGATACTGATTTCGGTTGTCATTGGATTTGCACTCGGAATTGTCAGCGGTTTATTGGGCGCCGGCGGCGGCATAAACTTTTTAATCGTTCTTCTTTTTGTGGTCAAATTGCCGCTTCACAAGGCCATCGGAACTTCTACATTTATCATGGCTATTACGGCGCTTTCCGGCGCAATCGGGCACGGAGCGAGAGGCAACATTGATTTGACTGTCGGTTTGATTGTCGGTGTCGGCACCATCATCGGCGGTTTGGCAGGCGCACGGTATGCCAACCGCGTCAGTGAGAAAATTTTGGGCAGGGTTACGGGCGTCATATTTATTGGTCTGGGTATTGCGATGACTGCAATCATCCTTATAAAGAGGTAGCGGACTTTATCAAAAATCAATCGAGACACCGCGCAAAAAAGCAACGGTGTCTCTTTTTGTATTCACGATTAATTGTCGTATCGCGCACATGAAAGCGTGCGTTATGGCCTCTTGTTCTTTTCCTTCGCAAATTTCCGCGCGTTTTTGATCCCGCCGAAACCGGCGAACATCGTGTTGATCTTTTGTGTTTCAATCTGCCTTGAATTCAAGCCTTCGTAACCCGCTTCCTTTTTTAGTTTCAGGTAATTTTCAAGCCGTTTCGCGTCAAGCTTTCCTGCCTCAATCCCGGCTCTGACAGCGCAACCCGGCTCTTTGTCGTGGGCGCAGTCCTTAAACCGGCAGGCTGCGGCCAATTCATCAATATCGGCAAAGGATTTGCTCAAATCAGCCGACTCCACGCCCAATTCCCGCATACCCGGGTTGTCAATCACCGCGCCGCCCGCCGGCAGCAGGAGCAGCTCGCGCCGCGTGGTGGTGTGCCGGCCTCTGTCGTCATTGCGTAAACCGTTTGTAGCAAGAATGTCCTTGCCTGCGAGGCAGTTGATTAAGGTTGACTTGCCGACGCCGGATGAACCGACAAAGCACACTGTTTTGCCCTGCCCGATATAGCTGCGCACCTGCTCCAGGCAGGCAGGGTCCAAGCTGGATGTGACAAGGATACCCGCCCCGATGGCTGTTGCGGCCACCTCCGCTGTCTTGGCTTGAATGTCGTCGCACAGGTCTGCTTTGGTGAGGATGACCACCGGTTGAGCGCCGCTTTCCCAGGCGATGGCCATGTATCGCTCCAGCCGGCGCAGGTTATAGTCGTTGTTGAGCGACATGCAGATGAAAATGACATCAATGTTTGCGGCGATTACCTGGCTGTCGCTTGCGGCGCGGGTATCTTTTCGCTGTGCACCGGTTTTTCTGGTTAAGAGATTTTTTCTCGCCAGCACGCAGTGTATAACGGCGGTGCTGTCAAGGTCTCTTGTTTGGTCAAGCATCACAAAATCACCCACGGCTGGGTAATCGGTGACGGCCGTTGTTTCAAACCTGAATTTTCCGGACACTTCCGCCAGCAACTCGCCGGCTTCGGTCACAACCTTATACAGTCCGCCGTACTGCGAGATGATACGGCCCGGTTTCAGGTCCGGGTACATGTCTGCCAGAGCGGCAAAGCGGCCGCTCAGACCATAATTTTCCATTTTATTCAATGTTGAACCTCCGAATTATCATGTGCAATTTGGAGGTATTATGCAAGCTGTTATTTTACATAACCCTCCGGGGTACCTGCAATCTCCGGTTCATAAGCTGCAATTTTCATCAAACAACAACTCCTTTCGTATAACGATCATTGTGATTATACCTCATAATGATTGTTGACGCAAGCAACGGAAATTATCTTGCCGGCATGCTTGTCCGGGTTGGTGTTTTGTGGTAAAATAACTGCATTAATGAGTGGTCAGTGGTCAGTGAATAGTGGTCGGCGGTAGTGAAAGTAGGTCAAGCAACTTATGATAGCCATTGTGGATTATGGGGCAGGGAACCTGCTGAGTGTTAAAAACGCACTGGATTTTATCGGCGCTCAGAATTTTGTAACCGATAAACCGGCAGAGATTGGGGCGGCGGACGGCGTCATTCTGCCCGGTGTCGGCTCCTTTGGCGACGCGATGGATTGTATGCGAAAAAGCGGTCTGGTTGAGGCGGTTCAAATTGCCGCAACCGGCGGGAAACCGTTTTTGGGCATTTGCCTGGGTCTTCAGCTGCTCTTTGAAAGCTCGGATGAAAGCCCCGGCGTGCAAGGGCTCGGCGTGTTGAAGGGTAAAATATTCAAAATACCGGATACCGGCATAAAGGTGCCGCACATGGGCTGGAATTCGCTTGAAATTAGGAATAATACAGGTGTCTTTACAGACATCCCGCAGAACACCTATGTCTATTTTGTCCATTCCTATTATTTGGCTGCCGAAAACGAGGCGGATGTTGCCGCAAAAACCTTTTATGGTGTTTCAATAGACGCGGCCGTTGCGGCGGGTAACCTGTTCGGTATGCAGTTTCACCCGGAAAAAAGCGGGGAGTTGGGGCTTAAAATGCTGCGTAATTTTACTGCGCTTTGCAACGACCGACAGCAGACTGTCCGCACAGGGAAGGAAATGTAAACTATGTACGCTAAAAGGATTATCCCGTGCCTCGATGTGAAAAACGGCAGAGTTGTCAAAGGGGTCAGCTTTGTTCAGCTGCGCGATGCCGGGGACCCGGTGGAATGCGCGATAGAATATAACAAAAAGGGCGCGGACGAACTGGTGCTGCTGGACATAACGGCGACCCATGAAGGCCGCGGCACGATGGTTGATATCGTCACCCGGGTTGCCAATTCGATTTTCATCCCCTTTACCGTGGGCGGCGGTATATCGGAGGTATCGGACTTCACCGACTTGCTCCGCGCGGGCGCGGATAAAATTTCCGTCAATTCCGCGGCTGTGCGCAATCCGCAGCTTATCAATGACGCCGCGTATAAATTCGGCAGCCAGTGCGTGGTCTGCGCGATTGACGCCAAGCGGCGCGAAGGCGGTTGGGAAGTATACCTCAACGGCGGCCGGATCCCAACGGGTATTGACGCTGTACAATGGGCGGTTGAGGCAGCCGGCAGGGGAGCAGGCGAAATTCTGCTCACCAGCATGGATTGCGACGGGCAGAAAACCGGCTATGATTTGGCACTGACCAGGGCTGTTTCGGAAAATGTGGGTATCCCCGTTATTGCCTCCGGCGGAGCGGGCAGTTTGGAGCATTTTTATGACGCTTTTACACAAGGCAAGGCGGACGCGGTGCTGGCGGCGTCGCTGTTCCATTATAACGAGATTGCCATAGCAGACCTCAAAAACTATCTTTCTGACAAAGGAATACCGGTCAGGCTTTGCGCATAAACCGAAACATATACGGGTAAGAGAGCGGGGCTGCGAAAGCAGCCCCGCTCTTTATAATACTATTCTGCCATAAACCAACGGTTAAGGTTCCATTTCTGCAGTCGTTTCAGCGGTAGTCGGCTGAGTCGTTGCCGGCGCGGCTGTAGTTGGCGCTGTTGTTGCCGGTGGCGCGGTAGAAGCCGGCTTCGTTGTTGAAGCAGCCGATTTAGTTGTTGTGGCAGCCGGCGAGGTGGTGGTTGCCGTTTCCGCCCAAACCCTTAAAGTGACCTTGGTACCCTTTTCATATTGCTGGCCAACCGCCGGACTCGCGGCCATGACTATATTAGCGGCTTTGGTGCCGTCGTTGGTTTCGTCCCTCTTTTCGACGGTAAAACCAAGGCCGGTGAGCAGCGTGTTCGCGGCTTCATACTCCATCCCGACTACGGCGGCGGGCAAATCAACCATTTCTTTTCCCTTGCTTACCTTGAGCATAATTGATGAGCCTTTAGCAACTGTCGTGCCGGGTTCAACACTTTGCGAAATGATAACGCCTACGGGTACTTTCGCGTCAAAAACCTCTTCCGCGGTAAAAGTGAACCGTTCAAGCCACATCGCATTGGTTGAAATTTCCAAATAGGTACCGATTTCTGAAAACTTCGGTACTTCTATCTGTTCGCCAAGCGTTGTTTCCTGCGAGTCGGTTATGCCCGGCTTGCCGGGGCCGAAAAAGTCATTCCGCCATACGGTGGCAACTAGAATTAAAAATACCAGCAGCCCGGCGCCAAGGCTGATTGCGCCGGTTTTTAGAATCAGCATTTTGTTCTGCTTTGTCATGTTGCGCAAACCGAAAGATTTTGCGGTTGCGACCGCCGCGGGGTCAGGCGTTACCGGCGGCAATTCCGTTTTTTCGGTGTTGGCGGTGACACTCGGCGAGGCGGAAAGTTCGGCGCGCAGCCGGTCCACGGTTTTTGTGCGGTCATCCGGCAAAATTTGCAAAGAGTTTATCATCGCGTTGATGACATAAGCCGGTATCTGTTCGGCAAATTTGCCGGGTATCATTAGTTTGTCGTTTTGTAAGCGGGAAGGCGCGTCCAGCGGGTCACTGCCAATGAGCGCGCGGTAAAGCACCGCCATAAAAGCGTAAATGTCTGTCCAAGGACCTTGCTGCCCCTTCTGACCGTATTGCTCGATGGGCGAATAGCCGTTGAACAGCTGCGGCATCAGTTCGCTGCCGGCTGTCCTTGCCTGCCAGATGCAAAAGCCGGTTATCCTGATCTTTCCGTCCTGCCCGATAAGCAGGTTGGTCGGCGAAAGCCCTCGATGGATGATGCCGGAAGTGTGCAGGGTGCCCAGTGTGGACAGTACCGGCATAAACAGTTGGCGCGCCCTCTCCCAGGTAATGTACCCGGTCTTGCTCTTGAGCAAAAAATCACGCAGTGTAACGCCGTCAAAGTGTTCGGAAATGGCGTAAGCCGTCCCATTGTCCTCAATAATATCGACCACACTGATAAGCGCCGACAAACCCCTCAACCGGGCCAATTGGCGCCACATTTCAAAAAAGCTCTGGCAGCATTCCGAAAAGGTTTGTTCGCTGCCGGCCATTATCCGGATGGTCAGCTCATTTTGTGTGCGCGTCGCGACGGAATCCGGCAAAAACTCGCGGATGCTAACGGGCACTTTATTCATTAAATCCCAGCCGGCATAGGTGGCGCCTTCGCCGTTGTAATCAAGCACTTTACCGACCAGGTAGCGGTTGCCCAGTACCGCTCTGACAGGCAGATACGGCGCGAGTTGGGGTGTGTCTGCAAGGAAGCCGCAGTGAGGGCATTGCTTGAGTTTGCCGATTTCCTTCATGCAGTTCATGCACAGTTCTTCCGTGTTTATCATAGAAAGGCGAACCCCCGTTCAGTCGTTTTTAAACGAACATCATCATAACAAACACGCGGTTCTTTGTCAATGTTGCTCAAACAAAAATCGCGCGCTCATAGAGTATTGTCAGCCGGGGCTTATGCCCCGGTTTTGGTTGATCGTTTCGATGTAGTTTTCCGCGTCGACCATCAAGCCGGCATCGATGCTGTCCCTGCTGCCGTCGCCGTTCGCGTCCGCCGCGGTTCTGAAACAAAAGTCGGCAGGGTTGCTCCAAGGTACCAAGTAATTTTCATGGTCCACCGCAAGCCCAGCGTCGAGCGAATCGATGAGTCCGTCGCCGTTGACATCTCCAAAAATCACCACCGTTAAAGTGTTGGTGATTTGTGATGTCGCATTGTTGACAATCGTTATAACAGTACCGGTGCTGACGGTCGTACCGGCGGTTGAAAATTCAAGCCGGTAATTGCCGCTGACGGTAAAGGAGCTCTTAGCCGTGCCCGGCGCGATGCCGACAATAAAGCCGTTCTCGTCAAATGCCGCGGGGCCGGCGCCGCAGCTCAATAAAGCCGGTACGCTGTTCCATACGGCATACAGCACGCTGTCGCTTTCGGGATAACTGTAGGATGCAAGCGGTTCGGCGGCGTCCGGTGTGACAGCCCAGCCGGCAAAGGTGTAATGCTCCCTGGTAAAATCCCCCTGCGCCGGCAGAACAAAAGGCATCCCCGGTATCCCTACCTGCGGTTCGGGGAGGGTACCGCTGCCGCCGTTGAGGCTGAAGGAAACGGTAGACGGCGTCACAAGGGCAATGCTGCGGTCTGCCAACGTCAAATCCGGCAGCAGATTCATGGTGCTGTTGCCCGCGTTATTGGGCACCGTTTCATTCGCGCAGACCTGGAAATACTGCAAGCCTGTGATATTTGTGTTGGTCTTTGTCCAGCGGTGGTCCATAAAGATGCGCCCGGTACCGGCCGCGCCTGTGTTCACCTTCAGCCTGAAGCTGAACAGCCACTGTCCGTCGTTCATTATGCTGGGGAACCCCCCGTTGGCGGAGCCGGGCCCGGCGTAATAGGCGGTGGTTATGTAATTATAAAGGGCGTTTTCACCGCCGGTAAAGGTTGCCGGCCATGATTCCGGCGGGTGGCTGACGGTGCCGTTAAAACTCGTAACGGTGTTCATATAATAATTGTTCGCGGTGTTCGCTGTAAAAGCGGAGCTGTTGTTGCCCAGCAGGGTGTAAAAGTTTTTGTCATACATCACCACAAACTTGCTCCCCGCGCAGTAAAAGTTTGTGGCGGGGGTAACCGTAACGGTTATTGTATCGCCGGCCGCGGCAGACGTGACGGGGATAAGCTGCCCGTCGATATTTTTATAGGTGTTCAGCACGGCGCCGTAGGCGGGCTGGGTGATATAGATAAAAATAATTTTATTGCCGGTCAATTCCAGCGTGAGCTGTTTTACCGCGGTCACGGGGGCATAACCGCCGATGACCGGCGCGGTTTCCGTCACGGTTTTGGTCACCTGGCCGGTGCCCGTTTTGTCCGCGGCAATTCTATCACCGGTTTCGCTGTTCAGCCGGTATTCGACCGTGTAGTCGACTGTTTTGTATACCAGGTTCGCGATGGCTGTATTGATATTTTCGGCGTAAGCGTTGATTTGCACCTGCTCGATGGATGGACGGTTATAGTCCACCGCGCTAACCGCGTTCATTAAGACTGCCCAACTCACCGGGGTGAACAGGTCGACATTCAGCGCGTTTGCCGCGGCGACGGCGGTATGCACCGCCGCGTAATCGGGCGGGATGGTGGCGATGGCGGCTTCCGCGGCAAGTTTGGCATTGACCATTTGATAGGTGTTCACAAGCGGGTGGTAGGAACTCGGGTTATCTTTCACCGGAAAAGCCGGATTGGTGTTGGTTAGTATAATGTTCCGCACTTGGGCGCCCGTCAGCGCGGGGTTGACAGACCAGGTAAGCGCCGCGACGCCCGCAACCACCGGCGCGGCCATGGAGGTGCCGCTCATATAGTAATAACTGTTGCCGGCGTAACAGCTGAAAACATCCACACC
Source organism: uncultured Eubacteriales bacterium (assembly GCA_964612185.1). Taxonomy (GTDB): domain Bacteria; phylum Bacillota; class Clostridia; order Oscillospirales; family Acutalibacteraceae; genus UBA1447. The sequence goes on along the minus strand of CAZTCR010000046.1, from coordinate 12,528 downwards.
CGGCGCGCAGATGTCCACCTGTGACCCGGCGTTCGATGACGCTGCTTGCATATAGTTCAAGTCACTATTGTACATAGCCGACCCAACCACAATAATCCGCTCGTTGATTTTTTGTACCATTTCGGTACTGACGCCGGGCAGATTGTTATATGTGACGCTGCAGAAGTAGCCGTTGTAGACAGCGTCTTGTGAATAACCGCCCTGCCCGTTGCCGGCGGACTGTACCACAATAAAGTCATTACCGGCCTGCAGCAGCGGGTACATATAATTCTTGCTCAGCTGAGCGTAGTCTTTAACCTTTTGGTTTGTTTCCGGCGGTCCCAGGTAGGAAATATCGTCTGCAAGCCCCAGCGAGAAGTTGACCACTTTCGCCCCCGCCTGCACCGTTTTGGTCAACCCTTCCATCAAGTGCGCGTCCGTGCCGGCGAGCGTGTCCCAGTTGTATGCGTACATCGTTGTGTTCCAAAGGATACCGGTGACACCCAAGCCATTGTTTGGGGTGGCGCCCATGATGCCCGCCACATGTGTGCCGTGGTTATCCGTCGGGTCGTTGTCCGTTTGCGACTGCGCATCGGGGAAAAACACCTTGCCCGTCAAATCCTCGTGGTCGTTTTGCACGCCGGCGTCAACAATGCCGACCTTAATATTCTTGTAAAAATACTGATAATCCCAGGCGCTCAAGGCTTGAATTGCCTCAACGCTCCAGTTCCCGCCCCTTGGCTTGAGTTCACTCCACGCCGGGCTGCCGTTGCTGTACCAGGGGTCATTGGGTACCGCCATCGTCTTGGCAGCCTGTGCCATATTAAGCTGCGCGTCAAAGACACCTTCTATACCCTTCAGCTTTTCCGCGATTTTTCGCAGCTGTTCATCGGTACCGCGTTTCACTTCCACCTGCCACATGTTGATACCGTCAATAAAGCCGACAAACTTACCGCCGACGGTGTCGATAATCGCCTGCCGTCTTGCATCGTCCGTACCCTCGTCAAAGAAAACCAGCAGGTTGTTGGTCACATACTTCATTTCGCCGCCGCGGATTTTGGCGACATCTTTCATCGGTACATCTTTAATAGAACCTGCGTTGTAATGAATATTAATGGTCTGCGTTTCGGTTTTGCCCCCGGCCGTGTGTACGGTGACGGCTATGCGGTTATTGTCCGGCTTCAGCCTCAGACCGCTGACGGTAAAACTGCCGTCTTTAAGCTGCGCCTCGCCGGCGGCGGTTAACCCGCCGTTGTCTGCCGCGGCATAAACTTCATAGGTGACCTTTTGCGCTGCGTCTTTCTTCTTGATTTTACCCGTGATGTTCTGCTTGACCTTCTTCACCGTGCCGTCCTTTTGGTCGAGCGACATCAGCGAACCGGGCGGGGCATAGTCAAGCGGCGATTGCCCGCTGTTCGCAAAGACGGACAGCGTGAATACCCCTAAGAGTATCACGCTTATGAGGAATGAAATAAGTTTTTTGACTCTGTACATACGGATTTGTCCTTTTTTGATTTCGGAGAAGTGTGACTTCGTCACGGGAAGCAGTTGAGAAGTGCGGCTTCACCGCGGTAAGAAGTTAAGGAGAGTGGTTGAGCCGCGGATAGCAATTGGCGTTCGTTTCTCCAACCTCTTCTCCACTTCTTCTCAATCGTCTCCCACTTCTTTTCTCATGTACACACATATTTTTACAAGTTTATTATACTATATATCAATGGTGAAAACAACATTTATATACAACAACCCAACCCCTGCAAGCCATATTCCTCCTCACGAAAAATATTGCGCAAAACCTTGCAATTCGGCATAATAGTGCTATAATGTAGACTAATAATCAACGGGAGATGCTTCTGAATGCAAACAATCACAGTCGAAAAAACCAAGAATCCCAAAGAGAAGCCGGCGGACCAAAGCAAACTCGGTTTCGGCAACTTTTTTACCGACCACATGTTTTTAATGAATTTCGACCGCGGGGAAGGCTGGCACAACCCGCGTATCGTACCATACGCGCCCATTCCGCTTGAGCCGTCCGCCATGTGCCTGCACTATGGGCAGGAGGTTTTTGAAGGGCTCAAAGCGTACCGCGCGAAGGATGGCGGCATCCTGATGTTCCGGCCGGACCGCAACATGGCGCGCCTGAACGAATCCAACGAACGCCTTTGCATACCGCTCATTGACGAAGAATTCGCGATCGAAGCCATGAAACAGCTTGTCAAAATCGACGAAAGCTGGATTCCCACGGCTGAGGGCACCTCGCTGTATATCCGTCCGTTCATCTTCGCGGTGGATGCGCATGTCGGGGTACATCCCGCGCATCACCTTCTCTTCTGCATCATCCTTTCCCCCGTCGGCGCGTATTACCCGGAAGGAATTAATCCCGTTAAAATTTATGTCGAACAGAACTATGTGCGCGCGGTAAAGGGCGGCATGGGCTTTGCCAAAACCGGCGGCAACTACGCATCCTCCCTCAAAGCGCAGGATGAAGCCGCCGCGGCGGGTTACACACAGGTGCTGTGGCTCGACGGCTGCGAGCGCAAATATATTGAAGAAGTCGGAACGATGAATGTCTTTTTTGTTATCGACAATGAAGTGATTACCCCCGCCCTGCAGGGCAGCATCCTCAGCGGCATTACCCGGATGTCCTGTATTGAGCTGCTGCGTTCCCGGGGTATGAAGGTCACCGAGCGCGCCGTATCCATTGATGAAATCGCGCAAGCCGTAGATGACGCCCGGCTCAGCGAAGCCTTCGGTTCCGGCACCGCCGCGGTCATATCCCCCATTGGAGAACTCAAGTGGGGCAGCAAAAATATGATCATCAACAGCGGCAACATCGGTCCCGTGTCGCAAAACCTGTATGATTCCCTCACCGGCATTCAATGGGGCGTTTTGCCGGATACTTTCGGCTGGACGCTCAGGTTATAAGGGGTAAGGATAATTTAATATGAAAGCGGGCGAAAAAATGGCGAAGCTATACTTTAAATACGGCGCGATGGGCTCGTCAAAATCCGCGCAAGCGCTGATGACGAAGTTCAATTATGAAGAAAAAGGGTGCACCGTGTGGCTTATCAAACCCTATGCCGACAACCGCGACGGCAAAAGGGACTATGTTTGTTCACGCATCGGGCTTGAAGCAAAGGCGGATGTCATATCGCGCACGGATGACCTGTATGAAAGTTTTATGAACGGTATGCACAGGAACACCGATGTCATCATTGCCGACGAATGCAATTTTTTCTCACCCGAGCAAATCGACGCGCTCAGGCGTATTGTTGACGAGCACGATATCCCGGTGCTGTGCTTCGGCCTGCGTACGGATTTTCAGACAAAACTGTTTCCCGGCAGCCGCCGCTTGCTTGAAATTGCCGACTCGATTACCGAGATTAAGACCATCTGCAAATGCGGCAAAAAGGCAATCGTTAACGCCAGACTTGACGCGAAGGGTGCTATCATCACAAAGGGCGACCAGGTGTATATCGGCGGAAACGAAAGCTACGAAGCCATGTGCCATAAGTGCTGGAAGGTTAAGATAAAAGAGCAGGAAGCGGGCGCTGGGAAGGGAAACGGCTGATGCCGCGGCAATTAAATTTTACAGTAACACAAGCATACGATAATAAAAAAGTTGCGCATTTCCTGCGGGGAAGTGCGCAGCTTTCTTCTCGCCTGGTCAACACCCTCAAACGGGCTGAAAACGGCATCCTGCTCAATGGCTGCCACGCACGCACCATTGACATCATCCGGGCGGGGGACACGCTGGTTATCAATATTCCGGACGACAAGCTCGCGCCGGAAGCCAAACCTTTCCCGCTGGAAATACTTTTTGAAGACCAGGACATCCTCGCCGTCAACAAACCGCCGTTCCTTGCCATGCACCCTACACACAATCACCAAGGGGACACGCTGGCCAACGCCGTCGCCTGGCATCTCACGCAAAAAGGCGGCGCGGCCGCTTTCCGGGCAATCGGCCGGCTCGACAAGGGCACCTCCGGCGTTGTTATCTGCGCGCTTAACAAGTACGCCGCTTCGCGCCTCACAGGGCATATTCGCAAGCAGTACCTCGCTGTTGTGCAGGGCGAGTTCAAGGGCGCGGGCACCATCGATTTACCCATCGGCCGCCCGGACCCGATGAAGACGCTGCGTGCCTGCGGCGCGGGCGGGGACAGCGCGGTAACGCATTGGCAGTCACTGGGCTGCAGCGGCGGGAGAAGTTTGCTGCGCGTAACGCTCGACACCGGGCGCACGCATCAAATCCGGGTACACTTTGCGCATATCGGCGCGCCGCTGACCGGGGACGGCATGTACGGTTCGGCAGACACGGCTGCCGCGCACCAGCTGCTGCATTGTGAGCGCGCGGAGTTTGTTCACCCGGTAACCGGCGAAAAAATGACCATTGAGGCACCCGTACCCCCGGAAATGCACGCGGTCATACAGGGTATACCTTTTCATACCTGAAAACACATTGGATTGTGGTTGGTTTTCTGCTGACCGCAACCCGCTGTACATAATTTATTGATACTTTTTAACAAAATTTGCAAAAACCCTTTTCAAAAGCAATGTTTGATGATATAATCTACTGGAATATAAAAATATGCGAAATTAAAAGAATATTACAACTTTTTATAGATCCTTTGAAAAATTAATAAAGGAAGTGCCGTGCTTGGAAAAGATAGTGATAGTCGGCGGCAGCAAACTGACCGGTGAAGTGAACATCAGCGGTGCGAAAAATGCTGCGGTTGCCATTATTCCGGCTGCTATTCTGGCGCAGGATGTGTGCCGGATTGAGAATATACCAGAAATCAGCGATGTCGATATAATGATCAGAATTCTGTCCCAATTGGGGGCGGAAGTTAAAATGATCAATAAAAACTGTTGCGAAATCAACACAAAACATATCAGCACACATGTAGTGCCCAACGAGATGACAAAGCATCTCAGGGCATCTTATTATTTATTGGGGGCTCTGCTGGGTCGGTTTGGCAACGCTTGCGTCGCTATGCCCGGCGGGTGCGACTTTGGCGTGCGGCCGATTGACCAGCACATCAAAGGGTTTGAACTCCTCGGCGCGCATGTCTCTATTGAAGAAAACGCGATGGTGGATGTCACCTCCGACGAACTGCTCGGCAGCCAGGTTTACCTGGATGTTGTATCCGTGGGGGCCACGGCCAATGTGATGCTCGCCGCGGTAAAGGCAAAGGGGCTGACCATTATCGAGCAGGCCGCCAAGGAACCGCACATCGTCGACCTCGCCAATTTCCTCAACCTCATGGGTGCCGATGTCCGCGGCGCAGGCACGGATGTCATCAAAATCCGCGGGGTTGAACACCTGCACGGCTGCACCTACTCCATCATTCCCGACCAAATTGAGGCCGGCACCTACATGGTTGCTGCCGCGGCCACCGGCGGGGATGTCCTGATTAAAAATGTTATTCCGAAGCATCTGGAATCCATCACCACAAAACTGACCGAATGCGGCGCGATTGTGGAAGAGAATGACGACAGCATCCGTGTGAGTTCCAACGGCAAGCGGCTCACACGCTGCAACATCAAAACGCTGCCGCACCCCGGTTTCCCCACGGACATGCAGCCCCAAATGGCTGTGCTGCTTTGTGCCGCGGATGGTACAAGTATTATTTCCGAAGGCGTATGGGACAACCGCTTCCGCTATGCCGAACAACTCGCGCGCATGGGTGCTTCCATCAAAGTGGACGGCAAAATCGCCGTCATTGAAGGGGTCGAACAACTCAAAGGCGCGCCGATTAAAGCGGATGACCTCCGGGCCGGCGCGGCGATGCTCATAGCCGGGTTGATGGCCAAAGGCACCACCGAAATTGAAGATGTTGAGCATATCGACCGGGGCTACGAAAATGTTGTGGAAAAGTTCGCGGCGCTCGGCGCGGATATTAAAAGAGTCGATATCCCGGCACCTAAAAAAATGGACAGCGTCGGGTAACACAGTGGCGTAGGGTGCGGCACCCTTGACGCACCGCAAACGGCCGGAACCCACGCGGTGAGTAATCAGAAACATGACCGGTGGTTAATGGTCAGTAGGGGACGGGTTTTCCGTCCCATTATTGATAGGTTTGACCCTGCTAACAGAATCAATTTACGGTAAATGTAATTGGAGTAAAAATGTCACGCTTTTGTCCCTTGTTTTCTTCCAGCAGCGGCAACTGCACTTATATCGGCGGCGCCTCGGGCGGGATACTCATTGATGTGGGTGTCAGCGCAAAGCGCACCGCGGAAGCTTTACGAAGCATCGGTGTTGAATTGGACAGCATCGGTGCTGTTTTTGTTACCCATGAACACGGCGACCATGTCAACGGTCTGCGGGTTTTTGCCGGCAGCCACGGGACTGATGTTTACACATCACAAGGCACGCTCGACGCGCTGGAGATGATGAACATATTAAACGGCAAGTATTCCGCCAAGGTCATCCCCAAAAACGGGGTGGAAACCTGCGGGATGTTTGTCAGCGCCTTTCATACCTCCCACGATTCCAGGGAAGGTGTCGGCTACACCGTGACCATGCCCGACGGCAGGCGTATCGCCGTTGCCACAGACACGGGGGTTGTCACAGACGAAACCATGCAGGCGCTCACGGGTTGCGATTTGGTGATGATTGAATCCAATCACGATGTCATGATGCTGCAAAACGGTCCCTACCCTTATTACACAAAGCGCCGCGTGCTCTCGCACGAGGGGCATCTGTCCAACGACGCGTGCGCCGTTGCCGCCAAAACGCTGCTGGAAAACGGCACGACCCGCTTTGTGCTCGGGCATCTAAGCAGGCAAAATAACATACCGCAGCTGGCGTACCAAACCACCTACGCCGCTTTTTGCGAGGCCGGCGCGCAGGAGAAAACGGATTATATCTTAACCGTCGCGGGGGGCATGGAAGGCCCGCAGGTGACGGTGTTTTGACGGCATAACAGACATACCAAACGGGCTGCCCCAAACGATTTGCATCGTTCGGGGCAGCCCGAAAAACATCGCCGGCTATTCCACATCCTGCAAGGCGTCATAGCCCTCTTCACCGGTGCGGACTTTAATCACATTCTCCACATCATAAACAAAAATCTTGCCGTCGCCGATGTTGCCGGTGTAAAGCACCTTTTTGGCTGTTTCAATAACCGAACGGACAGGCACCTTGCTCACAACGATTTCCACCTTGATTTTTGGCAGGAGGTCTGTTTCAAACTCTACGCCGCGGTAGTATTCCGTCTTGCCGCCCTGGATACCGTAGCCGAGCACATTGGTCACCGTCATGCCGGTGATGCCGATTTTATCCATCGCGGTTTTTAGCGACTCAAACTTGTTCTGCTTGGTGATGATTTCGACTTTGGTAAATTTGACGCCGGATTCCGGCGTGCTGCTCTTGGAAACCACCTTAACGGGGACTGCCTGCTCAATCGGTACAATATCCGGTACGGAAGCACCCGTTTCCGCATAATTTGATCTATCAGCCGGGCTGATGTAATCAACAGTGACAAAGTCCGGGTAACCCTGGTTGCCGTGTTCGCCGATATCCAGGCCTTCAATCTCTTCCTCCGCGGTAACACGCAAGCCGAGCGTCTTTTTAATAACAAACCAGATGGCAAAGGTGGACGGCACCACAAACGCGCCAACGCTGAGAACACCGAGTGCCTGGTTGCCGAGCAATTCAAACCCGCCGCCGTAAAGCAGGCCGTTGAGTGATTTTACACCGCCGATGCCGTCCTGCGCGAAGATGCCCACGGACAGGGTACCCAGCACACCGTGCACCAAGTGGACGGACAGCGCGCCGACCGGGTCGTCAAGCTTCCTGCGGTCAAAGAACATAACAGCCAATACAACGAGGATGCCTGATACCGCGCCGATGATTAGCGAGCTTGTTACACTCACATAAGCGCAGGCCGGTGTGATCGCGACCAGGCCGGCAAGTAGACCGTTGATGGACATACCGAGGTCCGGTTTGCCGATAACGATCCAGGCGGTGGCCGTCGCGGTCAGCACGGCGACAATACCCGCTGTATTTGTGGTCATCAGTATGTGCGATATAGAAGTCGGGTCCGCCGCCATGGTGGAACCTGGGTTAAACCCGAACCAGCCGAGCCAGAGTACGAAAGCGCCGATGGTGGCAAGGCCCATGTTGTGGCCGGGGATTGCGTGAATCTTGCCGTCTTTGGTGTATTTGCCGATTCTGGGCCCGAGCACAATCACTCCGGTCAGTGCTGCCCAGCCGCCGACGGAGTGCACCACCGAGCCGCCCGCGAAATCCAAAAAGCCTAATTGTGCCAGGAATCCGCCGCCCCATATCCAGTGGCCGACCAGCGGATAGATGAACATTGTCAGGCAGATGGAAAACACAATAAAGGAAATGTATTTGATTCTTTCCGCGACCGCGCCGGAAACGATTGTCGCGGCGGTTCCGCAGAACACCAGCTGGAAAAAGAATTTTGCCCAAAAAGGCACCCCTGCCCAGGATATGGCGGAGTAAACGCCCTGATAGGCTTCTCCCGTCGCGGGGGAGTTGTCCGCGCCGCCGGCCATAAACAGGCCGCTTAACCCCATAAACCCGTTGCCGTCGCCGAACATCAGGCCCCAGCCGAGAATCAGGAAGCCGAGTGACGATACCGCGAATACAATAAAGTTTTTGGAAAGGATGTTCACGGAGTTCTTTTGGCGTGCCAAGCCCGTTTCGAGCGACGCAAAGCCGAGGTTCATAAAGAAAACCAGCATTGCCGCAAGCAGCACCCACATGGTGTCAACGATTACTTTCATGTCCATTTTGTTTCCTCCTTAAATTTTCCGGTTTATTTGTATATGTAAAAAAAGGCGTTCAAATCGAAACCGATTTAAACACCTTTGTTTATTCGCAAGTTACCATGCAATATTCAATTTTCTGCGCTGCCGGCTTGCCGGTACGCATTTTCTATCTAAAAACGAATAGGAGCCGCAAGGTTTCCCCCACAGCTCCGTTACTGATATTTGGATTATACAAGCCGGGTGTATATTTGTCAACAGTTTTACAGCGAATGAAATCAATTTCTACATAAGTTGCAAAAACATAAAGAAATAGCGCAATTAAAGTTGTGGAATTGCACAAAATGAAAGAACAAATCAAAATACTTGCAAATTGACATGTTGTTTATCATACAGAAGCGCAAATCAGCGCGCCGGATTTGACCGTCGGGGGAACATTTTGCTGGACATTCGCGGCGGATTCGGTTATTTTGTTCTTATACAAAAAGGGGGCGTCTGCATGTTGACAATAAATGTTATCTGTATCGGCAAATTAAAAGAACCCTATTTGCGTGATGCCTGTGCAGAATACCAAAAACGCCTCGGCGCGTTTTGCCGGCTGGAGATCACCGAGCTGGCGCCGGCTAAACTGCCGGAAAACCCATCACCCGCCCTTATTGAAGCGGCACTCACGCAGGAGAGCGGACAAATCCTGGCTAAAATCCCTGCAAATGCCAAGGTGTATGTGCTCTGTATTGAGGGCAAGCAATTCACATCGGAGGAACTAAGCGCCAAGCTAATATCCGAAACCAACCGTGGTGTTTCCGGCATTGCGCTGATTATCGGCGGCTCGCACGGCCTTGCGGCACAAGTCAAAAACCGCGCCGATTTGCAGCTATCCATGTCTAAAATGACCTTTCCGCACCAGCTCGCGCGTATCATGCTGCTTGAACAGCTCTACCGGGCGTTTATGATTAGCAGCGGGGGAAAATACCATAAGTAGGGAACGACTATGTCGTTCCAATGAATAATGAATGATGAATGGATGAAAGAATGTGCTGCCGCACATCCAATGAATAAATGCGGCCGGGATAACCGCAACCGGTTGTAGGGTGATATCCCACGCACGGGGTCTTGCCTCCCCAAAAGGCTCCTTTTTCAAAGGAACTGTCGCCCGCAGGTGACTGAGGATTCTCCCCGAACCGTCCACCGCCCACTGACCACTACAAACTAATTCAGCACATTGCCGCCCCGATATTTTGGTCAGTTTACCAAAAGTTAAGCCTATATTCAAAATATTAACGATTTTCCTTGCAAAACAAGGTCAAATCATATACAATACTATAAGTCAGTCTATACTTATTACATATTCAGGAGGAAATTATTATGGCAATTAAAGTTGGTATCAACGGGTTTGGCCGCATCGGCCGCCTTGCGTTCAGGCAAATGTTCGGCGATGCAGATTACGAAATAACGGCGATCAATGATTTAACGGACGCAAAAATGCTCGCGCACCTGCTCAAGTACGACTCCTCACAGGGCCGTTACGCGCTGGGCGACAAAGTTGTCGCGAAAGACAACTCCATTGTTGTCGACGGCAAAGAAATCACTATTTATGCCATCAAGAATCCCGAAGAACTGCCCTGGGGCGAACTCGGTGTTGAAATCGTGCTGGAATGCACAGGCTTCTTCGCTTCCAAAGCCGCGGCTGCCGCCCACATCAAAGCCGGCGCGAAAAAGGTCATCATCTCCGCACCCGCGGGCGATGACTTGCCCACCATCGTTTTCGGCGTGAACGAAAAAATCCTTACCCCGGCGGATACGATTATTTCCGCCGCTTCTTGCACCACCAACTGCCTGGCTCCTATGGCTTTTGTACTCAACAACCTTGCCAAGGTTGAAAAAGGCTTTATGACCACTATCCATGCTTATACCGGCGACCAAATGGTGCTTGACGGTCCGCACAGAAAAGGCGACCTGCGCCGCGCCCGTGCTGCCGCCTGTAATATCGTCCCCAACTCCACCGGCGCCGCGAAAGCGATCGGCCTGGTTATCCCGGAACTTGCCGGCAAACTCGACGGCTCCGCCCAGCGTGTGCCTGTCGCGGCCGGTTCTGTAACGGAGCTTGTCGCCATTGTGGAAGGCGCCGTTTCCAAAGCGGACATCAACGCCGCGATGAAAGCCGCCGCTTCCGCTTCCTACGGCTATACGGAAGATGAAATCGTCTCCTCCGATGTCATCGGGCTGACGGTCGGTTCCCTCTTTGACGCGACACAAACCAAGGTCACTTCCCTTGAAAACGGCAAAACGCTTGTCAAGGTCGTCGCCTGGTACGATAACGAAAACTCCTACACCAGCCAGATGGTCAGGACCATCAAATACATGGCAAAACTGAAGTAAAACCTTTTAAACAATGTATGTGTTGGGCGGGCACACGCGGTGCCCGCCCGCTCATTCGCCGTTAGGGGGGGAATTAATGGCCATTGAACGCCTTGACAAAATAATCGCGTCGCAGAGCACCTTTTCGCGCAAGGACGCCCGCAACCTCATCAAAGACGGGGGTGTGAGTGTGAACGGCGAAGTGGTGACATCTCCCGACGCCGCCATTGACACGGAAAAAGACAAACTTTGCCTGTTTGACAAACCCTTCAAAGTCAAACGGTTTGTCTACATCATGCTCAACAAACCGGCCGGCATACTCAGCGCTGCCAAAGATGCCCGTTCAAAAACGGTATTGGACCTGCTGCCGGTGTCCCTGTACCGGCGCGGACTTTTTCCAACCGGCCGGTTGGACAAAGACACCACCGGTTTTATGCTCATCACCGACGACGGCGATTTCGCGCACCGCATCCTCAGCCCCAAAAACCATGTTTTCAAAACCTATGAAGCGCGCCTGCGGGAACCCCTGCAGCCCGGTTCCTGCGAACGGCTTGCGGAAGGTATTACCCTTTGTGACGGCACGCAGTGCCTGCCTGCAGTTATCGAGGTGCTGTCGGATGAAGAGCAGCCGCTTGTTAAAGTAAAAATCCGTGAAGGCAAGTATCACCAGATTAAACGGATGTTCGCGGCAATCGGTAACGAAGTGATCGCGCTCAAACGCACAAAAATCGGCGACCTCGCGCTGGACGAAACGCTCGGGGAGGGCGAGTGCCGCGAGATGAAATCGGACGAAATCGCCAAACTCATCAGGGATTGAAACCGGTGAAAGGCAGCGGTTTGCAACATTTACCCGCAAACAATGTTATACTTGACAGAAGCATTGGGTGTATATATAATAACGATATTATTTAAACCAAGCAGAAAGAAGGATGGTCGGGCGCTATGCAAGAAAGCACAATAACCCAAGAAGGTAAAAGAAAGCTTGAAGAAGAACTTGAATATTTATTAACCATCGGCAGGGACGAAATTGCGGAACGAATTGCTGTTGCCCGTTCTTTCGGCGACCTTTCCGAAAATGCGGAATATAACGAGGCAATGAACGAGCAGGCCAAAATGGAGGCTCGCATTGATAGAATCCAGCAAGAACTGCAGAATGCCGTCATCATTGACGAAAGCAAGATCAGCACCGAAGCGGTGCATGCCGGCTCGAAGGTCAAACTGCTTGATGTTGATTTGGGTAAAAATGTGGAATACACCATCCTCGGCTCGACGGAGTCGGACCCGGACAACGGCATCATCTCCGACCAGTCACCCATCGGCAAAGCGCTGCTCGGGCACAAAAAGGGCGAAACGGTCAGTGTTGAGGTGCCAAGCGGCAAGCTGCTGTCGTTCAAGATCCTAAAGATAACCAAGTGAACAACGGGCGACGGGCAAAGCCCGCCGCCTTTTTTT
>CAZTCR010000045.1:0-22020 GCA_964612185.1 uncultured Eubacteriales bacterium | reverse complement strand
CCTTTAGGTGCAAGCTGGGATGAGCCCCTTATAGGGGCGGTGCAAGCCACCAGCTCAGCTGGTGGTCTTGACTCGATATTTTGAGTTGTCCGGAAATTTGAAGGCAAGCCGAATAAAAGTGAGGAGTTTTTTACGATGATGATTTTTGCACTCGTTCTGTTTCTGATTACCTATGCGTTGCTGCTTATGTTCCCGAAATACAGGGCTTACATTGCGTTGGGTACAGCGCTGGTGTTCGTCATTACCCGCATGATGACCTTTGAAAAAATTTTCACAGTGGAGTGGATACCCAATTGGAATGTTTTGATGATGATACTTGGCACAATGGGTGTTGTGGCCTTGTTTATCGAGTCGAAAATGCCTGCGCTCCTCGCGGACCATATCATTGATAAAATGCCGGATGTTAAGTGGGCAACAATTGCTTTGGCGCTTTTTGCCGGCCTAATCTCGGCGTTTGTCGACAATGTCGCAACGGTATTGATGGTGGCGCCCGTGGCGGTCACTGTTGCAAAAAAACTAAAGATTTCACCGGTGAATATGATTATTGCCATCGCCATTTCGTCAAACCTGCAAGGCGCCGCAACACTTGTCGGGGATACCACATCCATCCTGCTCGGCGCGGAAGCGGACATGAATTTTGCCGAGTTTTTCTTCTTTAAGGTTGGCGGAACCGGCAGTTATAAACCGGGCCTTTTTTGGATTTGCCAGGTTGCCGCCATAGTTTCCGCACTTGTTCTTCTGTACCTGTTCAGAAAAGATAAACAGTCCATACATATGGAAGAAAAAACAGCGGTTTCGGACTATGTGCCGTCCTATCTCCTGCTCGGTACGATTCTGCTTCTCATTGTTGCCTCGTTTATTCCGTTTTCCGACAACTTCAGAGCAAGTGTTCCAATCAATGGGATTATTTGTGTCGGGCTTTTTGCGATAGGTATTTTCAGAAAACTTGTTAAGAAATCGGACATAAGGGCAAACGTGAAGGAACTCGACTTTTTTACGATTCTGCTCCTCTTCAGCTTGTTCATCATTATCGGCGGGGTTGAGGAAGTCGGAATCATACAGAAGATCAGCCAAATTATTCAAAACATCAGCGGCGGAAATATTTTTATTATCTTTACAATTTTGACATGGCTTTCCGTGGCACTGTCCGCCGTTATCGACAATATTCCATATGTGATGACGATGCTGCCCGTGGCAACGGCCATTGCGGCAATGCCCGGTATGCCTGCGAACGTACGCTTTGTGTTCTATTTCGGGCTAGTGGTCGGGGCGACGCTCGGCGGTAACCTGACGCCCATCGGCGCGTCCGCGAATATCGCCGGCCTTGGTATCCTGCGCAAAGAAGGGCATGAGGTAAGCGTCGGTCAGTTTATGCGCGTCAGTGTGCCGTTCACGCTGTCGGCGGTGTTGGTCGGCTACATCATGGTTTGGCTGATTTTCAAACCTGCGGGCGTACCGTTCTTTGGCTGATATTCATTCCGGTAAAATCGACAGCCCCGCTTCATCAAAGAAGCGGGGCTTGTTGCTTCAACCAAACTCAGAAACACAGGTTCGTACCAACGGCAGAACTTTTGTTGGCGTAATTTTCAGCCTACATAATCTTTTACATGATTTTCATAATGGCCGGTGTCGGTATAACCGTTTTCGGTGCGAAGGCCTTCGCCCCACTTACGCTCGATTTCCTCCGCTGTGTCGGTTTTGATTTTTGCGCGCTCAAAGCCGTCCTTGCTGCCTTTCAGGCACCAGTCCGATTCCCACATCAAGTGCCCGGCGCCTTTGTATGTCCAAAGCAGCCAGCTGAAACCCAGGTTGTTCATTGTTTTGAAGCACCCGCTCCATGTCGTGCGACCGAGCGGATAGAACTCGCCCATCATCAACGGGATGCCCGAATGATACAGGCGGGTGATCAGCAGAAAAACCGCAAAGATAAAATCGGAATTGTTGTAAAAATGCACCTGATACACGACATTTGTCCAGCTGTGCGTCTTTACCTGCGGCAGCGCGAGGGGTGTCCAGATGCACTCCAGCGTGATGATATGGTCCGGGTCGGCGGCGCGCACGGTGTTATACAGCCGCACATAGATGCTTTCATTATAGATGCGCCTTTGAATTTCGGTAACGGGCATGTCGCAGCATGGCTCGTTGAGCAGGTCGTACATCGCGACGGCGGGGTTGCCCTTGAACCTGGCCGCGATGGCTGTCCACAGTTCGTCGGTCAGTTCGCGGTAACGCTCGCCTTGCGGTGTTTTGTCAAATAATCCGTTCGAATCTTCCTTGCCGCTGTGGGCGGCATCGCTTTGGAAACCGGGTGCGCCGTGCATATCAAGGACAACATAGAGGCGCCGCGCCGCGCACTCACGCACCACCCAGTCCAGGCGCGAAAAATCCCAGTCGCCGTTTTCGTCCAAGATTTTAGTGCCGTTGTCGTCCTGATAAAAGTTGCGGTACCAAAACGGAACACGCACGCAGTTAAAACCCAAGGCGGCGATTTGGTCCAGGTCATAGGCGGTGATGAAATTGTCCTCATAGGTGTTCATGAGTTCATACGCTTGTTGGACGCCGAAGCGTTCGATGAGCGTTTCAAGCATTTCATAATGGTCGCTTACTTCCTCATACGGACACAGCCAATCTTCCTGAATGAGCCACGCGCCGAGGTTGACGCCCTTGAGCCGGACAACTTCCCCTTTTTGGTTGACGATTTTGCGGCCCTTGGTCACAAGAAAGTCGGCATCGGTAAAGCCGCCATCAGCTAAGGTTGCCGGCTGAGCGGCAAACGAAGACGGTAAAAGCGGCAGGGCAAGCAGGATGCTTAAGACCAGGCACAGCAGGGCTTTTAACGATTTTTTCAAAACACGCGCCTCCTTTATAATCGGCTGTTATTTTCGGATGCGGGGAATGGTTTTGCAAATACCGGGTTATTCGGAGCGCCGTCACTTTGTTTTTGTATGCCGGTTTCGCTTATTAAACGAGATCAACCGACATTTCATACCGCGCATACCAACGACCGCTCACAAAATTCCTGGGTCTGAAAAATATTTCGTCCTCATATACTTCCATCATCACACCTGTGCAAGGCCACGGTACGCCAAAGCGGTTAACAAGCCCGAAGGTGGGCAGGTTGACATAGGTTACGCCGTTGGTTGTTTCAACATAATTAAAGCCGAACACCTTATTGATTAATTCTCCGTTTACGCCCGTGTGAACATGGCCGCTCAGGTAAAACACATTTTTGTATTTTTCAAGCGTCGCTCTGATTTTATCCCCATATTCTGCCTTGATGCAGCCGTCCTCCCAAATGATATCCTGGCCGTTGTTGCCCGCCAGCGGCCAATGGCAGCAAACAAATACCGGCTTGCCCTGTGCGGTGCCCGCTGCAAGCTCGGCATCAAGGAAGGCGATTTGCTCATCGGAAATCTCCGGAAAATCCCAGCTGTCATCCGCTTCATCGCTCAAAACGATAAACTTATAGCCGTTGACCTCATAGCTGAAATAGATTTTCTCAAAGCCGGTACCCATAAACTCGTTGTAGTGCTTCATTACATATTGACGGGCTTCTTCCTGCGTAGCACCCTCCACATGGCCGATTTCGTGGTTCCCTGCCGCCGCGATGAGTGTTCTTACCGGGCTGTATTTGTCGACGATGTCGTAGAACGCTGCAATTGATTTTTCATCCCCGTAGTTTGTTAAATCCCCGGCAACAACAAGGCTGTCAATTGTCGATTTTGAATCGTTCAGGCTTTTCAGACCGCTCGCCAAAGTACCCTGGAGCACAAATTCTCCGGCGTCAATATGTGTATCCGATACCAAAACAGCATTCAACAGAATGTTTTCTTTTTTGCTCGCGAACACATCATCCGACAAAACAAAACCCGGTGCAAACGCGACAAAAAAGGTCATCAGTATGGCTATGAGTTGCTCAATTATGGCAGCGCCCATGGATTACACTCCTTCCTTTCGAACAGGATTAGAATAACTCTCGCGGAATATGTTGAACCATGCAATTTGGATAAGCTGCTGATTTTGCCGCTATACCAGCGGAATGGTTTGGGTGTAGAGCGTATACCAAACCCCTGCCGAAAAACTCCTGCCGCGGATAACGACCTCGTCATCATACACCTCAAAAATATAACCGGTTCCGTTTGAAACGGTTCCGTTGAGCCCCCCGCTTGTGTACATATAGGGGGGCAGATTGATACTGTGAACCGAATCGTAAGTATCAACACTTTTGTAACCGTAAATGTTTTTGGTTAAGTTGTTTGTAAAACCAAGATGAAGATGCCCGCTGATTAAAAACACATTTTCATAACTTTTCAAAATAGCTTCTATCTGCGCGGACTGCCCGCCGAAACCGCCGTCCTCCGGCTGCGGTACTTCATTGCCCCACTTCTCCGGAAGACCGTGCGTTCCATTCATCGGCCAGTGGCTGAGCACAAATATCGGCTTGCCGCTTTGCGCGGCCGCTTCCATGGTTGCATCGAGCCATGCCAGTTGTTCGTCACTGATATAGGCGGAAACATTGTCGCCCTCACTGCCGAGAACGATAAAGTGGTAACCGTTGACCTCGGCTGCGTAATACAGGTTATCAATGTCGCGGCCGGTGATTTGCCCGGTATAGCGGGTGAAATACTCCTTGACCGTACCGGGGATATCGCTTTTTGTCCAGGTATCATGGTTGCCCGCGGCAAGAAGAATATTTTTGGCAGGGGTATAACGCCCCATGGTGTCGCGCAGCATCTCGTACTGCTCCGCTTCGCCGTTGTCGGTCATGTCGCCCGCGATCATCAGCGCGTCCAGCGGATACGCGGATTTTGCCATATCGTCAAGCCCGAGTTCAAGCATGCCCGAACGAAAAACGCTGCCGGTCATATGCACATCGGCAATCGCCGCGAAATACAAGCGGACATTCTGCTGATCACCCGGCGCGAATTCTGCTGTAAAGTCCCCAAACACAAACGAAGACAGGGCTGAAAGAAGAGAAAGAACAACCAACAGCAATTTTTTTAGGATTGTAATCATTTTACAACCACCTTCTAAAAATATTGTTTTAAACCGGGGTATCCGGTTTGGCGGCACTATTTGCCGTTACCCCTTGCACAGCATAACGATACCCCAAACGATCAAAAACTCAGCAAGGATATAGGTCAGCATGACGGGAAAGTGGCTTTTCCAAACGGAATCTTTTTTAAAACGGACAAAAAACAGGATGGAGTCCGAAGCAAAGAACAGCAAGGCGCCGGCGAATGTCGCGACGGTGGCGAGGCACGGGTTGGATACCAACTGATAAAAGGCGAAGCAGTTCATGACGCCGTTGACCGACAGATAAAAGAGCAACGGAAGGAATATCCCTTTGGACAAATGCGGTTTCAGGACGCTGAAAACAGACCGGATGACAATGACATATACCGCTGCCGCAAACGCCACCGTCCATATGGGAACCCGTTGGAAGTTTATGTTGGGGTAAAAAGCAAGCACAAAGAACACATGCGACAGCATAAAACTGATACCGCCGGCGGTCAACCATTGAACCCCGCGCCGTATGAGCAGCACATCACCCAGCCAACTTGCAAGCAGCGCCGCGACGACAACCCACTGTACGAGGGCGGCGCTCGAGCAATACCAGCCAAGCAGCGCGAGAAGAATAAAAACCTTGGACCAAGCGCGGATTTTTTTGTTGCTGATCCAGCTGCCGTACAGGTGGATGGCGCTTACAATTACAAAAGTTGCCAGGAACATATATTTCATAGGTTGTTACTCCAAATAGCTCATTTGTTGATATTATATCATCACGGAACGAAGATTACTGTAAATATATTATTTAGTGAAATATACCATAGAACGCCTTTTATTTCAACCAAAACAGCGGACATCTTTTTCACCCCCCGACAGGTAAACTGCTGTTTAAATCTCCTGTTCAAATGTGAGACCGGCGAGGCGGCATGAGCCACCATCGTTCGAGTCGATGCCCTCAACAACGGTCCGGTCGACTGCGGTGAAGCGGCGTTGATTTTTAAAGAAAGAAATGCTACTATTGATTTAGTAAGATTTTACATAGCGTTATATACAACGCAGAACCTTCCTCGTGTCCCAAATAAGTGAAGGGAATGTCGTCTGAGAGGAGAGGACACTAATGAAGAAAAAACCGCTTGCGAAAACCTACGCGAGCTGGCTTGCGGGCGAGGTGAAAAGCGAGCAGCGGGAGTATACGACGCCCGTGAAGCTGCTCGCCGCCGACGGCACGCTGCTCACCCCCGGCTGGGCGCGCCGCATGCTGTTTAATTATGAGCGTGAAAAGACGGTTCCTAAGAGCCGCCTGAAGGAATGGGAGTTTTATCAGGCATCCAACGGCAGGTATTGTGTGCAGGTCAACATTGCGAAACTCGCCATCGGCGGCATGGTGAACGCTGCGCTCATTGACATCTCGCAACCCGGCGGCGGGGAGATTGTCAATTCCGTGGTCCTGTTTTTCGGCGATCAAAACTGTGAGCTGCCGGCAAAGGGGGACATTCCGGGCGGTGTTAAATTCACGCCGAAGGGCATCGGCCGCGCGGAGTTTGAGATTGTCACCAAAGCCGGCAGCCGCACGCTGCATTACCGTTCCAAGGCAAAGGGCCGGGCGGTGGAAGTCAATTTAAGCATGGACATTGCCGATAACCTTGAGAACATCACCACCGTTTTGCCTTTTAAAGGCAAACCCACGCGTTTTTTTATGACGATGAAACAAAACTGTATGCCTTGCTCGGGCACATTCCGCTTCGGTGAAGAAGTCGTCGAGTTCTCGAAGGACGACACCTTTTGCTGTGTGGACTGGGGCAGAGTCAACGCGCCGTACCGCCTTGTTTGGTACTGGGGCAACGGCTCCACCTATCTTTATGACGCAAACGGTGAAAAACATATCTTCGGCTTCGAGATTACGTGGGGAATCGGCGATGAAAGCGTTGCGACGGAGACCTGCCTGTTCTATGACGGCAGGCTGCATAAAATCGGCGCGGTCGATGTTGAGGTTTTCCCGAAACCGGATCAATATATGAACCCCTGGCATTTTGTCTCGGAAGACGGCCGTTTTGATATGATGATGACACCTCGTTTTGACTACCATAACGATGTTAACCTGCTGGTCATGCGCATGAACTGCCACCAGATACACGGCAGATGGAACGGCACGGTCATACTTGATGACGGCACAAAACTCGAGATTAAGGATATGGCCGCGTTTTGCGAATACTGCGAAAACCGGTGGTAGACTCCTTGTTTCAATATTTAATTTACTTAATTATGACCATACGATTGTCAACATTTTACATGGTATAATAAAAAGCAAACAAATCAATCTACCTAATCAGGAGGAGACACGATGCAGAAAAAAGCCTTGGTAATAATCGATATTCAAAATGACATCACAAAGAATTATAGGGATATAATTGGCAATATCAATCAAGCGATTGATTGAGTCAGTAATAATATTCATGTTGTGTATATAAGGCATGAAAATTTGTCAGCCGGCACGAGGACGTTTAAACCCAACACACGCGGGGCTGAACTGGTTTCAGACATGAAAATAGTCTCAAACAATATTTTTACAAAATTCAAAGGAAACGCGTTGAGCAGTGAAGAATTTGCAGACTTTATCAGCAAAAATGAAATAGGCGATTTCTACTTAGCAGGAGCGGATGCTGTTGCCTGTGTTAAATCAACCTGTTACAACTTACGCAAAGCAAATTATGGCGTTCATGTCTTATCGGATTGCATTACCAGTTATGATAAAAGGAAAATTGACGAAATGCTGCGTTATTATGAAAGTCAAGGCAGTAAAATCAATAGTTTGCGGGATATACTGTAATTTCACTGTCAAGGGGACGGAGCTGTCAAGGGGAATTCACTTCTTCCTGACGGCTTTTTTTATCGGCAGGCCGGTGTCATAATCCAGCTGGAAATAGTCCTCTTCTTCGGGCTGACGGGTCATCCCCGTGTCATCATAAGTGGGCTTTTCGCCTTTTCTCCAGGGGCGGCAGCGCCAGTAATAGCCGCGGTACACATCGCGGGTGTCGTTCATGTACCGGAGCAAACGGTCATGCAGTTCATCGCGTGTTTTCCTGCAGGCCGGGTCGAGAATGCGGTTCTCGATTTCATACGGGTCCGCTTCCAAATCGTAGAGTTCATCACTTGACAGCAGATTGATGACCAGCTTATAGCGTCCGTCGCAGATGCAGCGAATCGGCTGATAGCCCATAAACCCGTCGTGGTCAACCTCGTAGCGGGTGTATTCCATGAAAATATCGTGAGGTGGAGCGCTCTCATCCTGAAGTGGTTTCCCGTGCAAAATCTTCGGGATGGGTACGCCGAAATACCGCATCACCGTCGGGAGCAGGTCGATGTGCGACACCGGCCGATCAGCGTCACCGACGGACTCGCCGGCGATGATCAGCGGGACATTGGTGATCTCATTGTACATGACGCAGCCTTTCCCGACAAGTTGATGGGACAGCATCATATCCCCGTGGTCGGCGGTGTATATAATCATCGGGGAGATGCCGAGGCTGCGAATTTTATCGAGCACGCGGCCGATTTCGTAATCGCAAAACTCGTTGCACGCGAAAAAGGCTTTTTGGCCAAACGAGTATGCCGTGTACGGGATTTTCCCGTGTTTTTTGCCCCATATCTGATGCGACTGAGGTTTGCACTTCAGGGGTGCTTTGTAATTCGGGTATTTTTTGATTTTGAAGTTCTTTTTATTCAGGGCATCGACAAACCGCCGCGGGCAAACGCACGGGCCATGGGGCTCATCCAGCGAGAGGGTGAGGAAAAATTCCTTATTTTTATACTCATCCAAAAACGCCATCGCCCTGTCACAGCAGCGGTGCGCGTAAGTATCTTCCTCTTTTGGGTCGTCGGTACGCATGAACATATTGACCCTGCTGAGCTGCCTGGCGTTGTCGTCCTCCAGTGAGTCCAGATAGTTTTTCATGTCATACCAATAGGCGGGTTGGTAACCTTCCGGGCATTTGCCGTACCCAAAATAGTCCCCGCCGTCCAAATGCCACTTACCGATATACCCGCACGCAATCCCTTTGCCGGCCAGCCATTCCCCCGCGTTTTTAACAGTCTTGCCCAGGGGCATACCGTTTGCGATCACACCGTTGGTGTGCGGAAACAGTCCCGTGAAAATCGCGGACCTCGCCGGGCCGCAAACGGGGGAACAGGTGTAGGCTTTTGTGAACGCGACGCCATCGCCCGCTAAGCGTTTCAGGTTCGGTGTGTCGGCAACGGCTTCCGGGTAACAGCCGACCATGTCCCGTCGCTGGGTATCAACCATAATCAAGACAACCTGTTTCATTGTTACCTCCCGTATGCGCAGCGCATTTAATAGTACTTATTTATTAAGTGCTGCAAATTGGGATCCTATCTTTTTCCGGCGGTGCACGAGCCACAACGAGGCACACATTCCGCTAAGGGAAAGGGGAATGAGCCACATAGAAAAGCCGTTATCACCTGTCTTAGGAAACTCCAACACCTCATATGAAGGTGTATATACCGGCGTTCCCTTTACCAGCATGAAAGGGGAAAGCTCGTACACGGGGCCGAATTTTACCTTGCCGCCCGCATCGACGGCTGCATAACAGTATTCGAAAGTGCCGTCTGCCTTTTTTTGTACCAGCGTGAAGGCTTGCCCCGCGTGTTGTTTGCCGAGGTCGAAGGAAAGATAGAGTGCGCCGCCAACGGTTTGCTCGCCGCTTTGCTGGGGAATATCGTATATGCCGAGGATATCGCCTGTACCAGCCAAGCGGAGCAAAGCAGTATAGCTTTCGCCGCCGGTAATAGGCTGCGCTGTCAACAAGACGCTGTCGTTCAAGTCATCGCCGCTAAGCCAAAACGTTATGCTTGAATTGCCGCTGCCATTCTGCGTGGCGTCGTTTTCTTCGTGTATAGGCAAGCCTTGTTCGTCATCGTTTTCTTCGAGTACGGGGAAGCCTTGTTCGTCTGGGTTTTCTATGGGGGTCGGCGCAAATTCGAGGTATTTATAACTATAATATTGACTCGCATCATAGGATGTTGTTGGGGTTCCCTCGTAGAAATTGCTTGCTTTTACGGTAATCTTTTCGCTGTCGAAGATTGGCGCTGCGCCTGTGTTCAGTGCCTTGCCGCCGCCCCTTATAATGGGCCAACCGTCCTCGATTACAACGCCTTGTCTGCCCGTAATCGCCCACCCTGATTCCGAAGAAATCACAGCATCGCCAGATATGCGCACGGCGTAGCCGCTGTCGTTTTTGATAGCGACTGTGCCGGTTCCGCTTGCGCTCACCATCCCGCCCGTAACGACGACGGGACCGCTGCGCGCAACCGAAGAAATTGCATTTGCGTTGCTTCCGCTTACGTGTACCGTGCCGCCCGCAATGGTAAGTTTGCTTACTCCGTTTTTAATATCCCCATTAATACAGCCGCTTTTATCTGCGCTGTTATCGGTAATGGTTAGCTCGCCCCATGCGTTAAAGAGAACGCTCCCCGACGGGCAGCTTAGCAATTTCCCATTTAAATCGAGGGTGAAGTTTCTACCCTTCTCGTTAAACACGGTCTGCTCTAAAGAGGTGTCTGCCACCAGATATATGGTGGAGCCGCTTGCACCATCGTTAAACGCCTCTTGCAGGTCGGTATAAAACTTTGTGCTGATTTTTGCAACGGCGGTGGTTGGTCTGAACCTAAGGTATTTGTATCGGTAGAAGGGACCAACCTGGTGCAGGTTGTTTGGGAACAACAGTGATAGAGAAGAATCTTCCAAAGAGTCACTTTCATAATTGAGACCCGCGCTGATTTGCACATCCTCCCTCAGCAGTGGGATTCCGTTTATCGCGCCGTTGCGTCCTTTGATGACGGGTGTGCCTTTTTTGATGATGATAGTTTCCCTTGTGCTTCTGTTTTGTACAAGCACACCTGTGCCGTTTACACCCGAGCCGTCTATCACGCCACCTGAAATTTCAGCGGTACCGTAGCCTATATTTGTAAGCGCGTTACCGTTTTGGGCGGTATTTTCCACTACGCCGCCCGTGATTTCAAGATAGACATCCGTTTGTAATGGGTCGAAGTGAGCCATGATGATCGTTCCCGCGCCGGTATCCGCATTTGCGGAGGTTATTGTTGCCGTGCCGCCAACGATAACGCCACCCATGCCCGTAACATATATCGCTGTACCGTTTTGCGCTGCGACCAAGCCGCCCGTAATATTTACAAGAGTGTAAAACTGTGCAATGATGGCGTAGCCCAACGCAGTGCGTACCGTGCCGCCCTTAATGTATATGCCGCCGTAGCCGCTGCCATGAATTGCCCCAACGAACGATGCTCCCTCTCCCGCATGCTCTATGGTGCCGCTTTCTAAAACAAGGATGCCATCGTTTAAAATCTCAATCGTATCGCTGCTTTGCGCGCTTGTTGTGAGCTTAGCGCTTTGGCTGTGCATACTATCTGTAACCGTCAGCGTACCGCTGCCCTTGTGGCTGATAACACCTTGTGTGCTGCTAAGCGAATAGCCGTTTAAATCGAAGGTGAAACTCGTCTCATTATCCGCGGCAATGGTTATGGCGGCTGAAAGGGTATGGCTTGCGACCATCAACTTAATGGTTTGTCCCTCTTGGACATCGTTTACCGCGTTTTGAAGGGAACTGTAGCCCCTGCCCTCAATTTCCGCGACACGGATACCGCCCATGCCGCCGACATTCGATATCTCTTCGGGGCTTGCGGTTGTGGAATCTACCGCCATCACCCTCGGGGGCAGCAGCGCAAACACCATGTATATGGCAAGGAGCGTACTCAAAAATCGTTTCTTCATGTTGTCTTTTTCTCTTTCCTTCAAATCGTATTTTGATCCGTCTTTTTTATGCCCGTGTATCCCAACTTTATGCCTCATAAGATGAGAACAAGCCAATATCCTTTCACGCTTTTGCCGGTTCGCGCAGGATAGGGTACGGTTCATCTGTCCTGCAAAAGTCTCTTGACTGTCACTTTGCTCACACTTGTATATATTTGGCGCGCATGGATTTAAAAGAGTCCTCATTTTTTCGAATGAGGACTTTTCTGACACAAGCACCTCGAAATCATACAAACAAACGAAAAGCCGGAGGGGGCTGCATTTTTTTAATAACTCTCCGGCATGGGAAACAAAGCGTATTACACCGTTAATGTGGAGATTGGAACGACATTGATGCCGTCCGGTCTGCGGTAAGCGAAACCATTGCCGGTAATAACCGTAAGCGCGGCGGGGGCTTTTACGCGGTCGGTATCTATCTTATTGACAAGTGTTTTCAGGCTGCCCGCGGCTTCGTCCACTGCGCCGATGCCCAGCTTAACCTCAAACGCGCCCCAGGTGCCGTCGGCGTATTCAACGATTGCGTCCGCTTCCGTACCGCGTGAATCGCGGTAATGGAATACCTTGCCGCCGGTATCCCGCGACAGGGCGGTTAGTGACGCTTCGGTAGATATGTTCCTTGCGAGTGATTGCAACAGCCGTTTCACTTTGTTCGGGTCGCGCTGCCGTTGAGATACACGGCTCAAATCCGCTTGCGCAATCAGCGTTACATAGTCGCTGGCAAACTGCAGGCCGACCGCGGTGTTTTCGCCAATCAAGCCAGGCCAGCCGCCGATAGTGATTTTTTCCGCCATTAAATTATGCAGAACATATCCGCTAAAATGTGCGTATTGTTCCGCCGGTATGGACGAACTTATTGATAAACAGCATCGCGGCCGCCGAATCGGCCATACCGGATAACGCAACAACACAGGTGATTTTCCGCATATTTTTATTGCTCAAAAAGCCCGGTACGGAAAGAAGAAAAACCAGCACACCATCCCGGCTCTCCTCACTTAACAAGATTAACCGACATTTCATACCGCTCGTACCGGCGGCCGCCGACAAAATTCCTGGGTCTGAAGAGTATTTCGTCCTTATACACTTCCATCATAACGCCTGTGCAGGGCCACGGTATGCCAAACCGATTGACAAGGCCGAATGTGGGCAGGTTGACATAGGTTACGCCGCTGGTTGTTTCAACATAATTAAAGTTGAACATCAAATTTATGAGTTTCCCGTTTATACCGGTATGCACATGACCGCTCAGGTAAAACACATTTTTGTATTTTTCAAGAGTCGCTCTGATTTTATCCCCGTACTCTGCTTTGATGCAGCCGTCTTCCCAGATGATATCCTGGCCGTTGTTGCCCTCCAGCGGCCAATGGCAGCAGACAAATACGGGCTTGCCCGCCGCGGTGCCCGCCGCAAGCTCGGCATCGAGGAAGGCTATCTGCTCATCGGAAATTTCCGGAAAGTCCCAGCTGTCGTCCGCCTCGTCGCTTAAAACGACAAACTTATATCCGTTGACCTCATAGCTGTAATAGATTTTATCGAAACCGGTACCCATAAACCGGTTGTAATACTTCATATTATACTCACGGGCTTCTTCGTGGGTAACATCCTCGGCATGGCCGATTTCATGGTTCCCCGCCGCCGCGATGAGCGTCCTGACCGGGCTGTATTGATCGACGATATCGTAGAACACCGCGATGGATTGCTC
Organism: uncultured Eubacteriales bacterium; assembly: GCA_964612185.1. GTDB lineage: Bacteria > Bacillota > Clostridia > Oscillospirales > Acutalibacteraceae > UBA1447. Next base: position 8,467 of record CAZTCR010000045.1, on the reverse strand, counting down.
ATCCCCGTAGTTTGTTAAGTCGCCCGTAACAACGATGTTGTCTATCGGTGATTGCGAAGCGTTCAGCCCTTTCAGGCCGCTCGCCAAGGTGCCCTGAAGCACATACTCTCTGTAGTCAATATGGGTGTCCGATATCAATACGGTATTTAACAAAGCGTTTTCCTTTTTGGTCGCGAAAGTACTGTCAGCCAAAAGAAAATCCGGCGCGAACGCGGTAAAAAGGGTCATCACTATCGCGATAAGCTGCTGCATGACGGCTGCGCCCATGGTTACACCCCTTCGATTCGAATATTAATCAGAAAAACCGCCAGCAATTTTTTCAGTAAGAAAACCATTTTACAATCACCCTTCAATCATGTTATTGCGAAGCCGGGGTGTTGGGTTTGTCAACACTGCCGGAGCAAACGCCGGCCGTTTATTCAAAGCGTGTCCGGCGCGCGTTACCGTTATCTTCCGGTCAAGATATATCAATTGGTGAAAATATACCACAAACCGCTTACTATTTCAACAAAAAACGCCGTACATTCGGCGAGGGGAATGAGCGATGATTTATAAAAGCCGCTGCTTCCCATAGCTGTTTGGGCGGCTTCGAATGAAGTATTGAATATCAACCGGCAGCGTGATATGATTAGTTTACTAACTAACTATTCGGAGTGAAGTTTATGAAAAAAGAACCGCTGTTTCCCGTTAAGCCGCCGCTCCCGGCGGGGGTCAAAGAGTCGCCGCCGATGCTCATTAACGAGATTTCGCACCTCTGCCGGGCGAAGATGCGCTCCTTCAACAGCGAAATGTCGCAGGAAAGCACACGGCTGATTATCATCCACCTCGCCCGCAAAGACGGTGTTACGCAGCTTGACCTGGTCAATTTAACACACCTGAAGGCGCCGACGGTCAGCGTCGCGCTCGGGAAGCTGGAAAAGCTCGGTTTCATCACCCAGGCGCCGGACCCGGGCGACCAGCGCGCGGTCCGCGTCTATCTGACGGAAAAAGGGCGCGCGCTCGACCGAAGCACGCTGCAAAGAATCCACGAGACTGACGAGATATTAATGGAAGGCATCACACCGGACGAAACACTCCTGCTGATGTCCCTGCTGCGTAAAATACGCCAAAACATGCTCCGGGACCTGGGCATTGCGGGGGAAGAGTAAACAGTATGAGAAAGTTAGCCTCCTACTTAAAGCCCTACCTGGTTTTTGCCGTCATTTCGCCGATACTGATGATGGGCGAGGTGCTTGCCGATTTGTTCCAGCCCAAGCTGATGTCCGTCATCGTCGACTGCGGGATTCTCGGCAACGGCGATGTCAGCGGTTCGCCAACCGGCAGACTGCTGCTCGGCCTTTTTTACGGCCCCGGTCTGTCCTACACCCCCATGCAAGTAATCATTGCGGTTGGCGGCGTCATGATGGCGCTCGTGGCCGTCGGCGGATTTTTCGGCACCTTTTGCGCCTATACGGCGGCGCGCGCCGCGCAGTACTTCGGCCATGACCTGCGCTGCAGCGTCTACCGGCGGGTGATGTCCCTTTCCATTGAGCAGACCGACCGCTTCACCACCGGCTCGCTGGTCACGCGCATGACCAACGATGTCACAGCGATCATCGATTTTGTCGAGATGATCCTGCGCATGTTCGTGCGGGCCCCCGTCTTTTTCATTGGCGGCGCCATCATGCTTTTTACGCAGAACCTGAGCTTCGGCTCGGTTATCCTGTGCGCGCTCCCGGTGCTCGCCGCGCTAATCTATTTCATCCTGCGGCGCGCCACGCCGCTGTTCACAAAAGTTCAAACCAAACTTGACAAAGTCAACGCCGTTGTGCAGGAAAATGTCGGCGGCGCGCGGGTCGTCAAGGCCTTTGTACGGGAGGAGTACGAGAATAACCGTTTCGACAAAGCCAACGCCGAACTGCGCGACACGAACTGGCGCGTGCTGATGTTGATGGCTGTCATGTCGCCGGTGCTCAACATTGTCATGAACGCCTCCGTCGCGGCCATCCTTCTCATCGGCGGGCTCAAGGCCGGTGTGGGCGGCGTTTCGGTCGGTTCCATCATGGCGTCGGTAACCTATGTGACGCAGGTGCTGATGGCGGTGATGATGGTGACGATGATGTTCCAGTCAGTCTCGCGCTCGATTGCGTCGGGCAAGCGCGTTATCGAGGTGCTCGACACCGAGCCGGTCGTTGTCAGCGGCAGCGCGGACAGCCCCCCGGCGGAGATTCAGGTCTCTTTTTGCAAGGTCGGGTTCCGCTACCCGGGCACGGCAGGGAGCCCCGTGCTGCGGGAAATCAACCTCGACATCCGGCGGGGGGAGACCCTGGCCGTCATCGGCTCAACGGGCACGGGCAAATCGACGCTGGTCAACCTTATCCCCCGCTTTTATGACACGACCGAGGGCACCGTGTTCGTCAACGGGTTGGATGTCAAAGAGTACGACATCAAAAAACTGCGCAAAAAAATCGGCTTCGTGATGCAGAAAAGCGAGCTGTTTTCCGACACGATAGCCAATAATATCCGCTGGGGCAAGCCGGACGCGGATGACACACAGCTCAAAGAGGCGGCCGAAGCGGCGCAAGCGTCCGGTTTTGTTGAAAGCTTCCGGGACGGGTACGATACCATGGTCGCGGAGAAAGGCGCCTCCCTATCGGGCGGGCAGAAGCAGCGGCTCTCCATCGCGCGGGCACTGGCGCGCAAGCCTGAAATACTTATCCTGGACGACTGCACATCGGCGCTCGACCTCGCGACCGAAGCAAAACTGCAAAAAGCCCTGCGCGCCCGGTTAAAGAACACGACTGTCATTATGATCGCCCAGCGCATAGCCAGTGTTAAAAACGCCGACCGCATCGCCGTGATGGAAGACGGCGCTATCCGTGACTGCGCCCCGCACAATGAGCTGCTGCGCGTCAGCGCCGCCTACCGCGATATTTACGCGTCCCAAATGGGCGCACAAGCGCTCAACGGGAAGGAGGCGGCCGCGAATGAATAAACCGAACACTCCTCCTAAAAACGAAAAACCGCCCGCTCAGCCTATGCTTTTCGGACCCGGCGGCAGACCCGGCGGCGGGCCGGGCGGAGGACACGGCGGACCGATGGCAGGCAGGGTGAATATACAAAAACCCAAGAATGTCAAAAAAACGCTCAACCGCTTGCTGCGCTACATCGGCATAAGCCGCGCGCTGCTCATCGCGCTGCTGGCGCTGATGCTGTTTGTTACGGCGCTCGACCTGCTGGGTCCCGTGTTGCAGAGCGGGGCGATTGATACCTTCACCTACACCGCCTCAAACGGGTTGACAGCCCATTTCGGCAGTTACCAAAAGGCGGTTACCGACGCCGCCGGAACCGTCATCGGCACCCGGACCGTTCGCGGTCTGTCGTTTTACCTGGCTGTTATGACGGCGGTCTTCCTCATCAACAGCGCGCTGACCTATTTCCAGGGCATCATCGCCGCGAAGGTATCGCTGGCGACCGTCTACACCATGCGGCGCGACCTTTTTGCCAAAATAAGCACCCTGCCGATTCAATACACCGATACGCATCAGCACGGCGACATCATGTCGCGCATGACCAACGATGTGGAGAATGTTTCCAGCGCGGTGTCGCAATCCATCGCGTCGCTGGTGTCGAGCGTGCTGACACTCATCGGCGCCTTCTCGATGATGCTGTATTACAACTGGATGATGACACTCATCGCCTGCGTGACCATTCCGCTGACGATAATCATCTCGACCGCGCTCGCCAAATTTATGCGCAAGTATTTTGTCCGCCGGCAGCAGCTGCTCGGCCAAATTAACGGCCGGATTGAGGAGACGGTAACCGGCTACGAAACCGTCATCGCCTACGGCAAAGAAGAGGAGTCGGTCGGCAAATTCGCCGATGCCAGCGGCGAGCTGCGCGGCGTCAGCATCAAAGCGCGGGTTTGGGGCAGCATCATGGGGCCGCTGATGAACTTTTTGGGCAACCTGCAATACCTGCTGGTCGCGGCGTTCGGTGCCTACTTTATCCTTCACCCGGTGGCGGGCATGCGCAAACTCACCATCGGCAACATCCAGGCCATCCTCCAGTATTCCAAGCGTTTCACCCGGCCGATCAACGAAATCGCCAACCAGTACGCGTCCATCCTCACCGCTCTGGCGGGCGCCGAGCGTATTTTTGAGATACTCGACAGTCCCGGCGAAATTGACGAGGGCCGATACTCCACCGAGGCTTCGGCCGTCAGGGGCGATATCGAGATAAAAGATGTCTGCTTTGCCTATGTGGCGGGCGAACCGGTCCTCAAAGGGCTTAACCTCTCCATCAAAGCCGGGCAGAAGGTCGCCATCGTCGGCGCGACCGGCTCGGGCAAGACCACCGTCGTCAACCTGCTCACGCGCTTCTATGAGATCGACAGCGGCGCCATCACCGTTGACGGCGTGGATATCCGCGACTATCCGAAGGACACCCTGCGCCGCTCGACCGCCATCGTGCTGCAGGATACGGTGCTCTTCAGCGGCAGTATTCGGGCGAATATTAAATACGGCCGGCCCGGTGCGACCGACGGCGAGATGATCGAAGCCGCCAAAGCCGCCAGAGCCGACACCTTCATCGACCGTATGCCCGAGGGCTACGACGCCCAGCTGACGGAGTCGGGCAGCAACCTCAGCCAGGGACAGCGGCAGCTGCTTTCCATCGCGCGGGCGGTGCTCGCGGACCCGAAGATCCTGATTCTCGACGAGGCCACTTCGAGCGTTGACACGCGCACGGAGATGCATATTCAGGAGGCGATGGTGGCACTGATGAAAGACCGCACATCGCTCATCATCGCGCACCGCCTTTCCACCATCCGCGACGCGGATGCTATCGTGGTTATCAAAGACGGCGCCGTGACGGAGTCCGGCAGCCATGAGGAGCTATTGGCGCTCGGCGGAGAATACCACAAACTGTACAGCAGCCAGTTCGCGGGGATAGCGACATAATATTAAAATTACGCAACACAATTCCGCTCTATTTGAGGCGCTTTCGAAAATCAGCGAGGGTAAAAACCGTTTCAAACAGTTCATCCGAACGCAATTCGAAAACCAATGGGAAAAATTTCAATTTGCCCATTGGTTTCGCGTCCGCTATCGTTTTCCTGCTTTCGTCATCAATGGGAAGTTTTAACGCGTTCGCCCGGGCTTTTTCGGGAATATAAAATGACACCTTGAAAAAGCCGTTCCAAACGGACAGCCAAAAGGCGGTTGTCCGGTTTTGACCGCCGCGGGCGCCGGTCCATTGATGCACCGCTTTGGCGAGCCAGGCGTTGCCGTCGGCGTAGTAACGCCATTCCAATTGAATACCGTGGCTTTCAAGGCCTCCGGCAAATTTATCATAGGCGCCGTAAGCGTCCGCAAGCGCCTGTGCAAGGACTTCACTGCCGGGGTACACATCGGGATTTCTGAGCAGCTGTTGTGCTTCCATTCTCAAGCTCCTTCCAGCCGGGTATTACGGAAACCTGCGGCGGCAAGCGAGCCCCGCGGTCTGAAAATCAATCGTATCACCAGCGAACATATATCTGTTTTGATAAACGGCAAGGTTAACCAAGCAAAAAACAGGACTGTTTTTAACGCTAATTTTTTGCGGCAGAACCATCGGATATTCCGCCTCGTAGGTATCGGAATTGTCTTGGGCATCTTTTTATCGAGCTGCCCTCCCGCCTTACCTTTATCGAAGCAGAAATTCTACCTTTGCTGCAAGCATTTCACTTTCCGATATCTCTGCGGGGAATTGTAGTTATAGTTGGCACTTTATCTTCCCAGATCGATGATATTTTGGATAAGGCCTTTGCATTTTCCGCATTCTTCGCCGGTCGCTTCGTCTACGCCTGTTCCGGCGCCGGTTATCTCGCCAACCTTCTCGACGGTGTCGGCGCCATTCTTTACCGCCTTGACTACCGCTGCCAAAGAAACACTCTTACAGCCGCAAACCGATGATAGAATGCCGTTTAATTCACTTTTACATCCTTCACATTCCGCACAGACACCCGCAAGTTCTGTTAATTCCTCAACCGTTCTTGCGCCGGCAACCATTGCCTTCCGGATTGACAGATAGTCCACCTGATTCGCCTCGCATATCAGTCTGTTTTTTGCCATGTTCTTGTTGCTCCTTCTTTTTATTATTAATTCAATATCATACTATTCTGCATTAAAAATGCAGATATATTTTTAATCGGCAAGTAGAGCTTGCCGCTGCGGATAGAGCCGCAGAAAGATAGCCTTGAACGGTATTTCCGGCTTTCCGATTGCCTACCGGCAGTCAAGCTGCCCCCGCTGTCTGTAGACAGTGGATTAAACGATAGACTTGTCTATCTTTTGAGTGGAAATTAGTATAACACATTTTACAGCCTTTTCGTAAGATAGAACACGAAAAAAGCTCATTTACCCAAAATCCTTGTATTGCATGACTTTTTGGACACGGTGTTGTGGAGAAGAAGAGACTCGAAGGCTCTGCCTTCGCTTCGTTCCTACCTTATCTCCCTCCCGGCTCCGCCGAGGCGAACCACCGGGAGATGGATGATTTCGTTCGAGTCTCTCCAATAAATAAAGTAAAAATGCAGTTCTACCTTAAAAGGTAAAACTGCATTTTTGCCTAAAGTACCTCAAATTGATACAATGGCACGAAAGGTCAAAGGGGGTTGCATTTTGTCCGATTTGATTTTCAGAGCGATCGGCTGAAGTCGAACTGACTTCTTTGATTTTTTCGAAAGAAGGCAACTCAATTGTTTCAACAACACTGTTGCAATGCTTGTAGAACTTGGTAGTTTTTACAATAGAACTAACTTCTTGCGTCACGCTTTATTAAATTGAAACAGGAAAGGTTCAGAACCAGGCAAACCGATGATTGCTTGCCCCAATTTAAGGCGGGCGATATCCCAATCCTCAACCACATAAGCATCACGGATTTGTTCCGTAATCCCCCGCGACGCAACAGAAGACATGTATGTTTCTTTCTTGCGATTTTCGCCATGGAGATCGCGGATAAAACTCTTAGAATGCACATCATTTACCCGAAAGCAAACAGATGTTAAAAAGCCGGATAGCAAGCTTCTGGCTCTTTCTTCCCCGTAACTATCAAAAACCTGATCAACATTCTGGATTCCGATCATGAATTTAACACCCAAGCTTCGGCCGAAATTTACTGCATCGTCCACATGCTGCAAATTCGGAATAAGACTAAATTCATCTGTAATAAAATATACATTTCCTTCGCTTTTTGAACGTCCTAAGGACTCCTTGATTGCCATATCGAATAAAAGGCTATAGATAGGCGACAACATATTACCGATTCCTAGGTCATATTCAATAAATACCATACGCCCGCCTTTCGCTCGAACTAGGTTACGCATGGATAGCGTGCCCTCTTTTTTAAAATTTCCTAAAAAGATTTCTCTGGACAATTGCTGCAGTTCTGAAATTACACCTTGAGTTTGAGGTGAACGATCATCAAAGATATAACTGATCATCGACTTTAAATCATCATGTTCTCCAAGCATATCGCGAATTTTCTGTGTGGGTGAAGCGTCCAAAAAAGCGCGAAGTGTCTTGTTATTCCCTTGCAAGGTGTCACTGTTGCGGGTGAAATGCGTTAATATTGCTGCGAACAGATCTTTGGCGGCATTCGGGAAAAAAGGCTGGTTTGACTGTTCTAATTTCTGATGAAAGAGCGTTTTTGCGATTTCAACAATATTCTCTTCCATACGGTCATCATTTTCAATTTCGTGAAAAACGTTCCAGTAATCAATACTGTTGGGTCCTGTGGCTGTTAGGTCGTTACTGATGACCACATCGCCGGACTGGTAGAATTCACGGTAAAAGTCGCCCTTAGTATCAAATACAATCATAATATCGTCTTGCGTTATCGACTTGCGTAATTGCCGCAAGATTTGAAAAAAAGCGTTCGTCTTTCCTGTTCCAATACCGCCTAAAAACAAGAGGTGACGGCTAAGCAGTTCAGCGTCAAGAGGGACAAAGATATCTCTGCCATTCACGCTACCCTGAAAAGCACAACGCGGATTTTGTACCGCATAGTCGATCGGAAGCGAACGCAGCGTATTTCCATCAAACACATCGACTTGTTGCATTGGCATTATTGTCTCACCTCAATAGCTCATTCCGTTGTAATAATCAGGGCCATCATCTTTTTCCTGTTGTTTGTCTTTTTCCTGTTGTTTGTCTTTTTCCTGCTGTTTCTCTTCAGCCTTAGGCTTTTCCTCAGCCTTGGGCTTTTCTTCAGCCTTAGGCTTTTCTTCAGCCTTAGGCTGATCCTGGCCCTTCGGCTGATCCTGGCCCTTCGGCTGATCTTGACCTTTTGGCTGATCTTGACCTTTTGGCTGATCTTGACCTTTTGGCTGATCTTGACCCTTCGGCTGATCTTGACCCTTCGGCTGATCTTGACCTTTTGGCTGATCTTGACCTTTTGGCTGATCTTGACCTTTTGGCTGATCTTGACCTTTTGGCTGATCTTGACC
>CAZTCR010000044.1:0-22094 GCA_964612185.1 uncultured Eubacteriales bacterium | reverse complement strand
ATTTCTCTCATTTTTTATTTGGTTTACCTATTGACTCTTGATAGCTGGCTACATTTTTTTGCCCTTCGGAAGCCCTGGCCATAGATTCCGCATCGCCCGCAGATACATCTTTGGAAACCTGCGCGCGGCGCGCAAGCAGATCCTCGTACATATTGTCGCGCTTTTTACCGGTCAGGTCATAAAACAGTTTGGGAATAATGCTCAAAGAACCGGTAACCAGCGGAATAACCGTAGACATCGCAAATAGGAAATATTTAGTATCATCGGTTTGCTTGAGGTACCCTTTCCCTTGCTCATAACCGAATGATTTCATTAGAAGTGCCCTGAAAGAAGCGCCAAAGACACGCACGAGTTTGGATGCGAGCCCCTTGGCCACGCCGGTCATTCCCTCGGTACGGTAACCGTTTTTCCACTCGCAGTAATCCATGGCTTCGTTGTACATTTCTGTCGGGATAACTTTTCGCACACCATAGACAAACATAAACAGCGTTTCCTGCAGGGTGATAGCGATAATCATCGGCAGCCGCTTTTTGTAAAACCCGTTGACCTTACCGCCGATGGAACCGAACAGGAAAACGACGGCCATAAGCACATCCCCTGTGTAACTGCCGATAATCCACAGCGCTTTGGTCGAAAAATGCCGCCGGAACCACGGCACCCAGGCAAAACTCGGGGTAGAAACAAATCCGCCGGGTATACCGACAACGAGTTTGATAGACGCAGAACCGAGCACATCAATATAGTAGTTAGACAACCCGGTGCCGATGGAAAAAGAGCCGAGGAATTCGGAGAGCGTCATTAACAGTATCGGTTTGTTGTTAATAATCGACTTTATGCCTTGCAGGATGCTCGGGCGCTCGATGGACTGCATCACCCGCTCACGCGAGACAAGCAGAAAATACAGTGCAAGGCCGCCGCTGACAACAGTCGTAAACAAGCCCATAAAAACATAGGTGCTTTGCATTTGCAGGTTGATTTTGCCCATGTTGATGCCGTCAATCATCAGCGTCATCATCAGCTCCGGTATCCTCTCGCCCAAAAAGCCGGAGGCGACTGTTGCAAGGGTGATTAGCCTTGTTCTGTCCACTGGGTGTGGGGTGATGGTTGCGAGCATCCCGCCTTGCGAAATGCCGCGGAAAGTGCCCATCGTTTCCTGTGTGATCGCCAATAAAAAATAAGCGATAAACTTTGCCACATCCGTCCCCGAACGGTTCGGGAACAGCACGGGCAGCAGCCAGTATACACAGGTGAGTGCTGTGCCCGGTACTGCAAAGATAATCAGATACGGTTTGAATTTACCCCAGCGAGTTCGCGTTTTATCCACCACCGCGCCGATGATGACATCGTTAATGACATCCCATACTCCGCCTACGAGGTTGATAAGAGACAGGTAAAGAAAATCGATGTGCAGCACATCAAAAATAAAACGCTCCTGATAAGCGTTGATGTTAAAGCTTTGGGACACATCAAAGAGCACATAGGCAAATGTCTCTTTTTTGCCGAGATAGCGGCGGTCCTGATAAACATACTTTGTTTTTTCTTCCGGCTCGCGCACCTGCGCAACCGGCTTTTCTTCCGTCATCCGATCATCCCCTTCCAATTTAAAACTCATTTCTATACTTTAACACACAAGTTACCGGCAGGCAAGCAAATAATAGAATAAAAGTTTACTATTCCCACTGCTGAACGGCAGATGATTGCGGTTTGTTATACTAATCTCCATTTAAAAGATAGACAAGTCTATATTTTAATCCGCTGTCTTTGGACAGCGGGGGCGGCATTTGCTGCCGGATATACCGTTCAATGCTATCTGTCTGAGGTTTCAGCCACAGCGGCAAGCTTTGCTTGCCGATTAAAATTGTGACTACAATTTTAATGCAGAATAGTATTACAGCAATGTGCCCGCCGAAAACTCCGGCGGGCACAAAAAATACGATTTCGATCATTCGACGAGAATGGCAGACCTGGAACCGATGATAAACGGCAGTGCGAATTCATTGGAATACATGGTGATGTTAGCGGGGATTGCACTGATAGTGTTGCCGATAATACTGCCGTGCCAGGTGGTGTTGCCGCCGCCGACGGTCACATTGCCGTTGGGCGCGTAGATAATGCCATAGCCGTGCGTGCCGCCGAAATTGAGTGTAATGTTGCCATTGGCGGAATAGAGGCTGATGGTGCTCTTGTCCGCAACATAAACCTGACCGTTTACAAACGAAATGCTGCCGTTGGCAAAGATGCAGCCGGTTCCGCTGAAGTGTTTGTCGACACTGACATAACCCGTCTTGGCGTACAAAACAGAGCCTTGATTCATCACAAGGCAAGTATTGCTTGCCGCACCCGGCACATTGCCGGCTACATTGACATTGCCTTCCACAATCAGTTTGCCGTTAACCTTCAACCCTTTGGGAAAAGAGATGTTGCCTTTTACCCTTACATTGCCGTTAATGGTTACACAGCCGTTATTGGCCATTTCCTGCAGCTGCCAGAGCGTCAGGGAACCCAGCCATCCGTATCCGTATGATGCGTTATAGGTCAGGTTGGGCGGTACCACCTGCTCGATTACAGGTCCGAAATCAACCATTGGCACAAAGGGCGCATTGCTGATTCTTTGCCCGACAACGATTTTATTGCTGAAATTGACGGTCCCAACAGCTTCCGCCGCGCCCATGACATAGCCGTTGTTGAAACTGGAATAGATATTTTGATTTGAGTGGATACTGCCGTAGATGTTAAAATTCGTCTTAATTTCCAAAACAGAACTGGGGGAGCCGGAAAACAGGAGGTAGTCAAACGCGCCGCCGGCCGGGATGACGCTGGCGGAGGCGGTGACCATGCATTTGTAATCCATGTACTTAAAACCGAGTATGTTGGCAAAATAAGTTTTTTGCTGACGAGCGCTTTTTACGGTAATCAGTTTCGGGTCAGCAGGAAAGATAATCTCAACATCGTTGGCGGTGAAACCGTTCTTTTGCACATATTCCAGCACAGTCGCGCTTGCTTCTGCCTGGTCCGGCAGTTTGTAAACCGCGGCAAGCGCTGCGGCGTCAAGCGCGGCCTGCAGCTGTGACTTTTTGTGGTAATAAATCCCCCGGTCAACAGCGAAAGAGGTAAACCCCAATAGAACCACCATAATGACAGCCATAATTACGGCTACAGCCCCGTCTTCTTTTTTAAAACGGGCAACATATTTTTTCATCCTTAACACTCCTTTCGCGAAGCGTCCGATTAGACATTACAGTTTTTCTTCAATTTCTTCCAATGATTTTTTCGCGAGTTTAAATTGTTTGGCAACCTCATCCATCAGTTCATCGGATTTGCGGATGTGGTAAGTATGCAGCTGCATGAGTTCCGCGCGGCGAAGGCTTTCGTTCATAAATTGCGTTTCAATTTCTTTTTTCTGTTCGGCAAATATATAGGCTTGTCTTGTGTTTTCTTCCCTTAGCCGCGCTATTTCTTCGTCGAGCTTTATTTTTTCTTCTTCCATGTGTTTGCGCTGCATATCAATTTCGGCGGCTTTATTCCGGCATTCGCGGTTTTCCGCCGCCAAATTCTTACAGAGCTCCAGTTTGGCGTACAAATTATTTACCTGTTCCTGCAACTGAGTGTTTTTCGTTTTTATTTCTTCAATTTCCCGTACTGCTTGCGCCAGTTCTTCACACTTCGCGTCGAACTCCTCCGCTTTTTTTGCCATGGCATCAAAGTCTTCCTTCATCTTGTCACGCTCGCGTGTGACAAAGGCAAGGTTGCTCTTCATTTCGTCGAGCTGTGTGCCAAACACATGTTGGGCATTGGCGAAGTTGGCATTGAGCAACGCGATATACTCATCCACCTCGGCCGGTTTGTACCCGTTGAGCGCCTTTTTAAAGGTGACAATCCCTGCATCATCAAAATTAATCTCCGCGCTCTGCTTCGGGGTTTTTCCCTTATCCGCTTCCCGGGTTTCCGCCGGAACGCCGTTTTGCACATCTAATATTTCGAATTCTGCTTTATCCTTTTTACGCCCCATCAATTTCCTCTTTTCCTCCGGCATGAAAAGAGCCGGAAAGTATATTTACGAAGATACTATTCTGAACAACTAATCAATCTTCTTAAATTCAAGTATATCCCCTGTTTTCAAGCCGAATTCATCTGCCAAACCGGCGTTGAGCTCCAAGACACTGTCCGCCTTTTTAACCGACTTGCCCGGTTTGTTCGGCTGCATGGCATACTCAATGTGTAAAACTGTGCCGTCTTTTGCCAGGAATATCGCGTCGATAGCAAATTTCATGGAAAAAGTGTGAATCGCACTGCATGGTCTTAGGAGCAAGGCGTGGTTTTGCGGCATTGATTTGCGAAACATCAGCCCCATCAGTCTTTTCACAAAACTGTCGGCCATTTCAACCCGGTCCGTGATAAGCTCTTCATTTTTATAAGCCGCGGAAAACGCCATTTTATTTCCTCTTGTTAACCTCCGCCAAATTGACGGATAACATTGATGACCGTGGGGCCGATGATGACAATGAAAATAACGGGAAAAATAAACCCGATCATCGGCAACAGAATCTTTACCGGTGCTTTTGCGCCTTTTTCCTGCGCCGCTTGTTTTCGCGCAATCCTCAATTGGGCGGACTGGATGCGCATGACATTGATGATCGGGATACCAAGCTGTTCCGCCTGCGCGAGTGCCGAGACAAAGGTTTTCAGTTCCGCAATATCCGTCGATTTCGCGAGGTTTTGCAGCGCGTCTCTGCGTGTTCTGCCCATTTGTATTTCCCGGTGGACAATCATCAGTTCATCAATAAAGGGGCCTTTTAATTTTTCCGCCACCTTGATGAGGGATATGTCAAAACTCAGGCCGGCTTCAATACACACGCCGAGCAGATCCATAGCATCCGGCAGCTGTTCCCGGATTTTTTGCTGGTGGCTTTTGGACTTGAACCGAAGGAAAAAGGTTGGACCGGTATAACCGACCATGGCGCCGACGAGTATGATGAGGAACTTGACAGCCGGGTCACCCGGCATAACAAGACCGATGATAACAAAAACGGCGACAACAATGAACAGAAATGTCATTTTAATGGATGAAAACTCCTGCGCGGACATAAATATACCGGCAAGCCGCAGATGTTTTTCAATCAGCTGGTCTTTATCTTTACTTTTTTGCACCCTGTTTTTTGACCCGGTATTGGCAAAAGCCGCGGTGAGTTTGCTGATTTTCTTTTTTATATACCGGTCATAAAAAGAGCGCTGCGAATCCGGATCTTCTTTCGCGCCGATCTCGTTGATGAAGTCGATACGCTTTTTTTTCGCGTCGGCTTTCTTGCCAAAATAGCCGAAGATGATGACCGACGCAAAAAACGCAAGCGCCGTCATGCTCAATACAAAAAATTCCATGCGAACACCTCTTTTACAAAGCCCGAATATCAGTATTTAATATTGACAATCTTTTTAATTATCATGAACCCGGTGAGTTCCATGAGCACCGCGACACCTATCATAACCCGGCCGAGGGGGTCGGTAAAAAGCACAGTCATATAATCGGGGTTCATCAACGCAAGCAGAGCGCCGAGTCCCACAGGCAGCGCACCAATAACCAGGCCTGATATTCTGCCCTGCGCCGTCATGGTGCGGATGTCCCCTTTTATTTTCATGCGCTCTTTGATGGTTTCCGAAATAATCTCAAGTATTTCGGAAAGGTTACCGCCCGTTTGCCGCTGAATATTGACTGCGGAGACCGTAAGCATTAAATCCGGACTCTTTATCCGCCCGGCCATGTTGTTGAGCGCGTCTTCAAGCGGGACGCCGTACTGCATCTCCTGCAAAGTGCGGCCGAATTCAACGCTGATGGGCGGCGGCATTTCTTTAACAATTGCTTCCATCGCCTGCTGAAAGGAAAGACCGGAGCGCAGACAGTTGCAGATGATGATGAGGGAATCGGCCAGTTGTATCTCAAAAGCGAGCGTCCTTTTCTTTTTACGGTGGCCGATAACAAAAAGCGGGAGCCAGGCGCCGATTATTGCCAGGGTTGCCGAGGAGAGCAGCTTGCCGCCAAAAAGACCCATTAATCCGGAAGGCACAAATGCGAGCACCAGCCACAGAACGCCGAATTCTTCAGGTTTCATCTTAATGTCGGCTAAAATCAGCTCGTTATATACCACATCCAAAAACTTTTTGTTGGTAATAATGGACTTCCGCTTCCCGCCTCTGCGTTTTTCGGGGTCGCTGTCCCTCATTTCCGCCAGGACCGATTTTGGTTTGGGGACGATTTTGCCAACGCGCTGTGATATTTGCCGTTTTTTAGCGGTCACCTGAGCTACAAATATATAAGTAATAACAAAGGAAAAAGCAGACAGAGCGACGGCGAATATAATAGCGCTAATTTGAGAACCAGTCATTATTAATCGGCACTCCGTTCTGTTTGATTTTTTCGGTACAGTAAGGGCGTACACCGGTCGCGCGGAACTGGCCTTTGAACTTGCCGCCGCTGTCAATCTTGCCCTCGGTTTCGTAAACGAACAATTCCTGCATACTCACGACATCGCCTTCCATACCGACGATTTCGGATACGCTCGTAATTTTTCTGGTGCCGTCGCGCAGACGGCTTTGCTGGATAATCAAGTCAATAGCGGACGCCACCTGGTCGCGAATCGCTTTGAGCGGCAATTCCATACCGGACATCATCACCATAGTTTCAATACGCGCGAGGGTGTCGCGCGGGGAGTTCGCGTGTGTTGTGGTTAGTGAACCGTCATGGCCTGTGTTCATAGCTTGGAGCATGTCCAGCGTTTCCTCCGAACGGACCTCGCCGACAATAATGCGGTCAGGCCGCATACGCAGAGCGTTTTTGACAAGTGAGCGGATAGTAATGGCGCCTTTGCCTTCGAGGTTGGACGGGCGGCTTTCAAGGGTAACCAGGTGTTCCTGCTTAAGCTGGAGCTCCGCGGCGTCTTCTATGGTTACAATTCTTTCGTTTTCCGGTATGAAGGAGGACAGCACATTGAGCAGCGTCGTTTTACCGCTGCCGGTACCGCCGGAGACAATGATGTTGAGTTTGCCCTTCACGCATGCTTCCAGAAAAGCCAGCATTTTGGGTGAAATAGAACCGAATTCAATAAGCTTTTTGGCTGTTATCGGTTTTTTACCGAACTTGCGGATGGTCAGCACCGGGCCGACAAGCGAAATTGGCGGAATCACGGCATTCACACGCGAACCGTCCGGCAAACGGGCGTCCACCATGGGGCTTGACTCATCAATATGGCGGCCGATTTGCGAAACGATGCGGTCGATTACATTGATGACATGCGCGTCATCACGGAAAGTGATGCCCGTGAGTTCCAGCTTGCCGGCGCTTTCCACATAGACATGGTTTGGGCCGTTGACCATGATTTCGGAATAATCCGGGTTGTCCAGCAACTCTTCCAAGGGACCGTAACCCATAATATCATTAAAAATTTCAACCGCTATCCGGATGCGGTCAACACGGGGGATATTGTTTTCGTCACTGTTGACGGCGTCATTGATGAACTGCCGCATCATTTCGCGGTCGACATTGGCCTTGCCCTTTTTGTTGACGCTGTCAATGATATCGCTGTGAATTTTGCGTTTTATTAACAGATAGGGGTCCAACAGTTTCTCGTCAGATTCGCCGGGATTGCCCGGTTTGGTGTTTGATTTTTGGTTTTCCATTCTGTCAAGCAGGCTCATAGCAACGCTCCAATATTTGATGAATTTATGCTTTGATGATCAGCTTTTGCGCGATGGCGGTCATTTCTTTCGCAATCGGTGTTTTGGGCATGGCTATTACAATGGGCTGCCCTTTGTTCAGGCAGATGTTCGCGGTTTTGATGTCATTGCTGACTACGCCGAAAACGGGCGATTCAAACATATTTTCAAAGTCCTTAACTTTAATCAGGCTGCTGATATTCTTGTTGATAACGAGGCGCGCTTTATCCCGTTGCTGCAGCTGCTCCAAAATCTGCAGGCAAACTTTCGCGTTTTTGAGCGAAAGAATCTCCAGGTTGTAAATGAGCATCAATTCGTCGCAGTTTTCAATCGCCGCAATGGTCACATCGGAAAAAGCCGGGGCCATATCGATGACAATATAGTCATAGTAGGGGCGCAGAACATCAATAATCGTTTCGATATGCCGCGCGGTGACAAGCTCCGCGAACTCGGCGCTTTTGGGCGCGCAAAGCACGCTCAAACCGGAACTGTGAATCATCGAAAAAGTCCGGATATTGTCAATCATAATGCCGCCGCGTTCCTGCACGAGTTCGACAATTGTATCCTTTGGCTCCAAATCCAGCAGCAGGTTCACATCGCCGAACTGCAGGTCGCAGTCAATGAGCATGACACGCTTGCCTTTTTTTGCAAGCGCAGCCGCTGTATTGACTGCCATGGTGGTTTTGCCGGTGCCGCCTTTGCCGCAGAAAAACCCGATAACACGCGAGCGGGTGCGGGACCCCATTTTTAAATCCGACGAACGCTGGCGTTCCAAGGATGCTGCCAGAATGATGCTTTCCGCGAGTTCATGCGGTTCAATATCCATTTCTACCACCTGGCGTATGCCGGCTTTGGCGGCTGAATTAACCAGGTCAACACTCATGGAGTCGGTCATTAAAATAATCACACAACCGACTACCGTGCAATAGATGTTTTGGATGAAGGACAGCTTTGTGTTGTCCACATCGCCTTTGACGGCGCACAGGATAACATCCGGAAACATACTTTCGATTTTAAGCACAGCGGCGCTGCTGAAATCCGAATAACCGGATATAACAAAAGCATCGCCCGGCAGACGGTTTTTTACATGGATTCTCAAATCCATGTCCTCTGTTAACACTACAACATTAAGTTTTTCCAAAACAAGTACCCCGATCTATCGATAATCTGTTCAATCAACTCGCCTGACTTGTGGTTTCAGCCGGCTGCGCCGCGGTTGTTTCCGCCTGAACCACAGGCGGAGCGGAAGTGATCGGTTTTAGCGCAAGGCGTAAACTGCCGCTGTCAGCCAGTTTTGATGACAGCTGAAGAATTTGGTCTTTTGTTAAACTGACAACCACTTCGGAATAGGCTGTTATCGGCGCGGCTTTCGGGGCTTCGGACGCGTAGTTGGTCGCAAAGTTGGAAATGCGAAGCACTTTGACATCCGCCATGATTAATTCCGTCACAAACTCCGTTGCGCCGTTTGGCAGCTTTGTGAAAAAGATATCGACATAGTCGCCTTTGCTGATAAAGCCCGAAACGCCCTGTACCGAATCGACCGCGATTGTATAGGCATACTCACCTTCCTTCAACTGGTAAGAAAGCGCTGTGTTTTTAGCATCCACACCCACAGCATTGAGCTTTTCGGTGATGAGCTGCTCACCTTTGACAATCGGATAACGGCTGATTTTGCCAACGACATCTTCCGATTTGGTCGCTGCAAGCGGAACCACCGATGAAGTTATATACTGCTGGAGGGAGATCATCTCCGCTGTGATAACTGTATTTGCAGGAATCGCGTCAACAGCGACCACCACAGTGCTCATCGGCTGGTCCTTGATTGTCTGTTTTTTTTCAATCTGCGTGGCAAAAAAGTAAGTCGCTATGCCGGCGATTATCGCCACAAATGTGGCAATCAAATATACCTTTTTCATCCGTACAACTGCCTTTCGTGTTTTACATAATTTAATTAATTACAATATATATCAATTTTTGTTTTTTGTCAATTATATTGCTAAGACTCCACTTTCATAATTACCTTCGCGGTGAGCGGAACAATCTGATTATCATAAAATACGCCGAGTACCGGCGTTAAGATCTGCAGATTTGAACTCAGCTTCACTTCAACATCGCCCAATATCCTGGTCGTCGTATTGGACCAGGTTACCGAAACGACCAAACCGTTTTTGGCGGATGCCGGTAAAACGCTGTTGACTTTGGTCGTGATCATGGCTTCGGAATTTTGATGGCTCGCGTTAACAACCGCATAGCGTGCGCCCTCGCGCGCGCCGTTGTTGAGCGCGTATTGATTATAGAACAACCAGCCAAAATCAATAATACCGCCGATAATGATCAGCAATATCGGCAGGATTAGCGCGAATTCAAGCACAGACTGCCCGTTTTCACGCCTATACTTTTTCATCATAATACCACCCCCGGGAACATTATAGCATAAAAGAGCAGGTTTTCGTCCCTGCTCTTAAAAAATCCGATTTGAGAGAACGAATTCTCCGCTGACTGCCATGATGAATTAAGTTGGGGAGCAATGCCTGCCGGCATCATTAGCAAGCCTTGCTCCCGTGTCCTTAATTAAGCGTTTTGCTTTGCCGCATCATGCGGCGTATTGAGCTTAAAAGTTTCGTTTAAAATCAGGTGCCTCACGGTGCCGCTGTTGTGATGAGCTTATCACCAGCGTCATTGAACAAATTGGCGATTCTGGGACCTAAGATAAGAAGAGCGGCAACGACGACGAGCGCGATGAGAGCGACGAGCAGACCATATTCTACCATACCTTGGCCTTCTTCATCCTTGAACCATGCGATAAGATTTTTCATTGAAATTTTCCTCCTCATTTTTCAGTTTGTTTGATGCCTGTTTTCTTCCTAATATTATTAAGATGCTTTGACTACCTTGCCAGGGTGTTTGCCAGCGGAAAAAGCATCGTTAATACTGACCCGAATGCGAGATAGGGACCCATGGATGTGAGCGTTTTGATGCTGCCCTTTTTGGTAACCAGCAGGAAAGCAAGGTACACAAGCAACATCACCGACATAAGCGCCATGGACTGGAAATACAAGAAATAGCCCAGACAGAAACCGATTGCTGCGGATAGCTTGACATCGCCTGCGCCGATTGGAATTTTGATGAGTGAGGGTATACTGAAAAGAATGAGTCCGGCTGCCAAACCGATTGCCGGGGTTGCCAAGGATTCCTGCAAAGGTACTTTGTTGAACAAATCGATTACAATAAAAACTGATTTTGTTAACATCAACAACAGGAGCAGTTGGTTGGGCACTTTACGAATTAAATAATCGACAGCTGAGATATTGAGTAGTATGGAAACATAAATGAGGTATTCAATTGTTTTTGCTTGTAACAACCCGCCCTGCCGGCCAATAACCGCCGCGAATAACAAAGCTGAAAGAATCATCCACCCAATAATAACAACCGTTTTTTTTAACGCGTCTTGTTTTTGCTTGTCCCCGGTGCGTTTGGTGATTTGCATGACTGCCAACCTGTTAAAAACAAACCCTGCCAGCAGACCCAAAGCCGCGCCGGACAAATAATCAAAAAGCAATTTATAACCTCCGAATGTGAAAGGTGATGTGCTTGCCGCAAGCATAGCGGAAATATCTCTATATTTAGCATTGTATTGTAAAGCATTTATACTTTGCAATCATACTATCATATGTGTCCCATGAATGTCAACAATTAATTTATAATATTTCGCGTTCTTTTATACAAACGGTATTATGCGAAAAACCGTAAATAATAAGCAGACAACCGAACCTACTTCAGCTGCCTGCAAAAATACAAACCTAAGTCTGTAACTTTAACGGAGTTACCCGGCAGCTGGCTGCCATAGATTTTGCAATCGTTAGGCCCTATAGTTTTGCGCCCTTGCCTTTAGACAAGTTTGCGGATACAAGAAATATTCAATTTACAATGAGAATATACCACATATATTGACATCTGTCAACACTTTTTTTGTAAAAAACATACAATTTATATTTTTTTGCATCTGTATGATTTATGACAATTTAATCAGCGGTTGCGTACTCGTAGTTTTGGCCGACAAAGCTGTTAATGAGGTATCGCGACATATTCAACGGCGTATCCAACGCAACATATTCACTGCCGTTTTTAAATTTTCCCGGCACGCGTATCGCGCTGAACACATTGTTCCAAATGTCCAGTGCCGCATCCGGGTTGCCGAAAGCCTTCACTATGTTTTCTTGCGTTTGGCCGTGAAGCCCGTGGTCAGCCTGCAGTACGATGACTGCATCCGGGTCTGCCCCCAAAATTAAATCTATCATTATTAATAGATTTTTTAGCGCAAAGGCGTGATGCCCGGGATACGCGTTCATATTGTTTATATTGTTAACGAAATTGCCGTTTTCATCAAAACAAAGCGGATAATGCGCCATAAACGCATGAAGCAAGGTGAACCTTGGTTGGTTAATTTCTTTTGAATACAGCGAATCATAAATACTGCTGATAAGGACTTCGTATTTTTGCGCATTGACATCGGGGGGCAACAGATCTTTCATAGCATTCCTATCGGCGGTTAATTGATGCCGCTCAACCTTGCTTTTGTTAAAGAAGTTGTACACAATATCCGGAATGCCGCCGAGCAACACATCCCCCAAATGCATGGCGAAGAACCTTGATTCTAAATAGGCGCTATCTTCTTTTGTTGTCTTTACATAATACGGCAAATCAGCGTATTCCTTATCTGTCGTATAATGTGCGGCAACATAATAAAAGTAGTCCGTCGTCGGAAAAAAAACATCTTCATCCAATGACATTGAAACCGTTGTATACCCCCTTGCGTCAAATGCATTGATTGTTTCATTATAATAACGGGCATAGAACATTTCCGCATCGGATGAATAGTTCAGCTGCATTGCTTTTTGGTGGTCCGTAATAATACTGCCAAGATATTTGTCCGTATACGCCGGACACATCAATGCGGGAATCGCAATCCTCGTCGAGTGTCCTGATTCCAGCATCGCACCCGAATTGATTGCGAACCCCCGCTCAAACAGATTTTTTTTCACTTCAACCTGCGGTTCGTTGAAATACTTCGCCATGGCATCAAAGCCGAGCAACCCGTCGCACAAAATCCAATAGACATTCGGCGCCGGTAAAGTGTCGTCCGTAATAAAATCCAGTTTGTAATCACGCGCGGCCGTTATTCTGTTTGAATCAAATACATTCGTTACTGCACTAAAGATATTGATGACCAGCATGATTGAAACGATAAACGCTATAACTTTAGGCAAATGTTCCGGTGTTCTCCCCTTTGTCAATCTATTGAAAATATATGCTAGAATAAAAGATAAAAGCGGAATCAATAAAAGCCCCGCATGCGCGTATCTGCTTGTGTATAAATAATTGTAGTACATGCTGTTGTATGAAAACAGCACGATGTTCATAATCAGACAGGCAAAAAATGCTGTCATTTCCGAACGAAAGACAGCCTTAAATGCCGCGAATGCTGCCGATGTCAACGCGACGAGCAACAAAATCGCAATGAAGACCTGAGCAAAAGACAAATACTTCGCATTTTGATTGAAGAGATATAGCATCGGTACAACCGGCAACACCGACGCGCTGTAAAACAGTATCCATTTTTTCACTTTAACCATGCGTGTTTCCCTTTTTCTTAAATAGATATATCGTTCTTTCACTTTCCGGTACCGGTTCAGCTTTGACCAAATCAAAAAATACTTCAAAAGCTTCCTCAAAATCCGGTTGTGTATAGTTGTTGAAAATATCGTCCCGTGTGGCAAGCAACACGCGCACTTGCGAGTCCTGTTTGGGTACAAATTCAATAATCAGGTTTTCCGTTAGCCCGGCCAGCCATTCGGCTATCTTTTCAAACGGCAGATTGTTACTTATCGCCAGATGATGAATCAGCGCCAGCGCCAAGACGCAGTCAGGTTTTTGGCGTTTATCCGCCGGGAGCCGTTCCTTGTTGGCAAAGCCGATGCCCGGACTTGGGTTCGTCAGGTCAAGAATCAACGGTAAAATGTTTGATTTGTCCTTTTTGACTTTTTGGTAATTGCGTTCAACGGCTATCGGGTCAATGTCAAAGGCAACCACTGTTTGCGCGCCGTGCGCCAGTGCGATACGGGAAAACCGCCCGTCATTCGCGCCCAGGTCCCAAACGCGCCTGCAGTTTGCTTGTTCCGCCAGACGGGCAACAATTGCTTCCTTTTCAGTCAAAGCCTTATCCGTATAGTTGGTGGCATCGTAGTAATCCATCCACTCTGTTTTTACGCCGTTGAGTTGAATATGCTCAACCATGCGTATCAAGCTGTCAATCATCGCAATATAATTGAATCTGCTCACCCGCGCGGTACGCAGTTTTTCGGGCGACTTACCGTCTTCAGAATGTTTTGAGAGTGATTTCGCATGCCAATGAATGTGCTGTTTTACGCCGAACCCTTTGCCGTTTTTCAGGAGTTTGCTTGCCAAGTCGATGGGTATACCATCAATATAAACGCGCATTAATTGGGGCAGCCTGATGTCAACTTGTGCCGCGAGGAATAATGGCGCCAAAAAGTGCCTGCAAAACTGTCCGTAGGCTACCCAGGGTTTGCCTTCCTCATAAAAATCAAAGGACAGCGTATCAATCAGTTTAGGCGTGCCTGCTTCAAACTGAATATTATACGCGCTGGCATCTTTTAAAATCATATCGTAATCGGCTGCCAGCCTGTTAATCCTTAGCGTCGCGAGCGCCGCGTCCTTCAACTGACCGAAGGACCACTCATAAGGGTATGCAATAAAAGGGATCCGGTCCGGTTTGATGGTGCAGTAATGACCGGGTTCTTCGGTTATTTTGCCGGTGCTTTCATGCCTGACAATCAAGTTTTCACAAACAAGTTTTTCATACAATCCGGAATCCATCAACTTTTCAAATTGCTGCCGGTAACTTTGATTCACTTGCCTGTACAAAACACCGTCTTCATAGAAGATAAAGCCCGAAGGGTCGCGAAAAGAACTGTATTCCCTCATTTTATTCTTCCGTTCCTTCTTGCGTACTTTCCTGCGTTTCTTCCTTTTTCTGCTTTTTACCCCTGAAATAGGATGCGACTTTTTTTCTGATCAGCAGCAGATAAGCACCGCCGCCCGCTATGGCCGCGATAATAAACTGGATAATCATACTGCCGAAGCCCGGATCGAGATACATTGCCAGCCCTCCATTCAATCATTAACAAGCTGATGCTGATTTTTTTCAGCCTTTGCGTTCGTATAATAAATACATTTCATCGGAATATGCCAGATTATAGTCACCGTCAAAAGGCAGATAGGTAAACAGAATGTCATCCCGTGTGACGATTAAATGGGTAAACCCATATTTGCTTAACACTTCTTTATAGTACACATTCCCCATCTGCAAATCAATATATTCAGCAAATACATCCGCGGTTTTGTTGTTTTTCTTAACAAACACCTCCGCGCGGGCATCCATATAGGTTCGGAGTCCGCGAAACTCGGCCATATTGCCGGTATTGTAGCCGGTGTACAATACGACTCTACTTGCGTCAGCGTCATCCAGTATTCGGTCTATGGTCTCGTTTAAAAGCGCGTACTCGATGTTTTTAGGTTTTGATGCTTCATAACCATCGTAAAAGGCAAGCGGTATCAACAACACAAGCAGCATGATAAGCGAACGGCGGATGAACATCGTTCTTTTGGGATTATTCTCTTGCTTAACCGGTAATACAAAGTCTTTTAAATATGCCGCCAGCGGAAAGTATGCGCAAAGAGCAAACAGGAAGAGATTACGGTATGAAGATAGTGTCATATATCCCGTGCCCAGGGCGAGCAAGATGTATCTGAGGCTTTTAACGCCCTTCTTGTAGGAAAAATATATAATAGGCACAAGTAGAAGACTTAGCAAAACAATTTTCCCAAATGCCGAATTGATGTCTAAGGGCATCATTTCTCTTATATTAACATTAATCTGCTCGTAACCATACGATTTGAACAAGTATAGCATTGCTTCTACACCGTAAGGGTTTATTAAACCGGCAGCGACCGACAACAGAACCGGCAGATATAGTGGTTTTCTTGCCGGACTTGAACTTTTCAATGGTCTAAGTTTAAATTTGAAAGTTTCAACAATATACGGGGCAATAAAAATAAACATCATTGGCCACATCGCGGCTTGGAGGTTAATCAGGAACACAGAAAGCAGCGGCAGAAAATATAGATATTTCTTATTTTCGGTTTTCCGGTAGTTTTCCAGCAAATAAAATTCACCTGAGAATATCAAGGTTGAAAACACATACGGGCGGCTGACCATAAAGAAAATAAATGCGATGCTCACCAGAAAAGTAACAAAAAAAGAAATGATGAAATAATTGTCCGAAATCATCATACAAATTTTATAAACGATATAAATGGACAGCATATAGCAAAACATGACGACAAGCTTCACGCCTATGGCACCAAAGCCGCTATAAGCGAGCCAAAAGATTGACGCA
Source organism: uncultured Eubacteriales bacterium (assembly GCA_964612185.1). Taxonomy (GTDB): domain Bacteria; phylum Bacillota; class Clostridia; order Oscillospirales; family Acutalibacteraceae; genus UBA1447. The sequence continues at coordinate 5,910 of CAZTCR010000044.1, read as the reverse complement.
GACAACCACTGCTGCATAACGAAATGAAAATCTTGATGGATGGTGAACGGTTCGATATGCGGTATGCCGTGTTCCAACACATAGCGGCCATGGTTGAGCAAAAACCAAATATCACTATCCAGACTTCTGACCAGACCGAAAACGCAGGGTACAAGCAGCAGGAAAAACATCGCCCGCCTGCCCCTTTTCGACAGGTCATTCACACGCGCTTCCTCATGAGCCATTGCGATCACTCCCCTTTTCGGCTGATTCTTTTGTTTCATGGTATTCCGCTTCCGCGTTGATATTCCATAGGTCATTTTTGTCTGTTTTGCCGGATTTGATAGCGGCAACAGCTTCGATGGCGGTGAGCATGGAATGGTCCATATTGTTGTAGCGGTGCTGGCCGTTCCTGCCGATGCAGAACAGATTATCAAACCGGTTGAGATATTCTTTAACGAGGTCAAAGTGCTCATAAGTACCAAAATAAGCGGGATAGGCTTTTCCAACATTTATTCGAACGCTGTCCAATACACTGCCGACCTCGATAAGTCCGGTTTCAACCGCTTCGGCTGTGGCGAAGTCGATAAACTCCGTGTCCGGCATAGTCCACATCCCATCGCCTTCGCTGCAAAAATACTCCAGGCCTATCCATACGGTGTTTTTGAAATCCTTCACCATGTAAGGTGACCAATTGTTGAATATCTGAACCCTTCCCATTTTGACGGACGGTTCCTGTACATAAATCCAGCAGTCCGGCACAACATCGGCAATTGTCTTGATTTTTGTGGTGTTTTTTATCTTTAGTTTGTCCACCAGCAAACCGACGGTTATAAAATCACGATACGGCAGATTGAGCGCAGTTTCTTTGACATCCGCGGGAACCGCGCAGTCAATGTCCGCGATAAGCGCCGAAATCGGCATGGACGATATAAAGTAGTCCGCTTCAAACACATCTGTCCCGGTGCCGGAGCGTGTTACAACCGCCTGCAAGCCCCTTTGAGCTGTTTTGATGCCGGTCACTTTTGTGTTGTAAACAATTTTACCGCCGTTTTTCTCAACTTTTTCCGCCATTGCCTCCCAAAGCTGACCGGGACCTTTCTTGGGGTACGAAAACAAATCAATAAGGGATGTTTCAATATTTTCCTGTGAGAGTCCCTTCTTTACAAACGGTTTTTTGAGCATATACAAAACGGCTTTGGTCAGTGAAAGCCCTTTGATGCGCTGGGCGCCCCAGTCCGCGGATATCTCGCTCGGGTCTTTACCCCAGACTTTGGCGGTATAGTCCTTAAAAAACATTTTATACAGCGCTGTGCCGAAACGGTTGATCATAAAGTCTTCCAGCGTTACTTCCTTGCGTTTAAAAGCCTGAGATTTGACATAAGCGATACCTGCTGCCGCTGTTTTGGCAAGCCCCAGGTTTGCGATGGTTTGTGCTTTTAACGATATCGGATAATCAAAAAACTTCTTTAGATATAGAATTCTTGAAACCCTGGATCGGACAAGCAATACATCGTCTGCCTTTTCCGGGTCCGGGCCTCCGGGCATAAGCGGTTTTTCCCTGCCTAAGATGATATCGTCGGCAGAAGGTTTGCCTTGCATCGGCAGTATCTCCTGCCACAGGTCCATGACTGTTTTGCTTTTTGAAAAAAAGCGGTGTCCGCCGATATCGATGCGGTTGCCGTTGTGGTTAACAGTCCGCGCGATGCCGCCGGTGAAATTTTCTTTTTCCAAAACCGTCACCTGATAGCCGTTTTCTTGGGTCAGCTTGTAGGCGGCGGTTAATCCGGCGGGACCTGCGCCGATTACAACAACTTTTTTAACACCGTTATCCATCCGTTACGCTCCTTTAAAAACGAATATTTTTATGCCGATATAATTACCAGCCACAGAAAACTTCAAAAAACCGCAATAGTATAATTTGAATTCACTCGACACTGTTTAATATGACAATACTGCCCCACTATACAATGTTAAGCCTTTATTGGCGTTGGGGTGAATATAATCAATCAAATAATCCGACGGAGGGAATAAATTAAGGATTCTCTTCAACTCCGTAGCAGGGTCGACAAAGATATGCCCTTGGGCATTACAGAATTCTTTGAGTGCGGCGGTATATTCGGCCAGCATTGAATCCCTTTGTTCAACCGGCAGTTTTGTGACCGTATCATTTTCAAGCGCCGGCCACGGGCTGACAAACACAAAGGTGGCTTTCGGGTTGGCTGCCAGAATTCTCTCTGTCAACGCTTTCAGATTGTTTACATAGGCAGTTGAATCCATGGCACAAATCTTCTCATCCCTGTACCGAACATCGTTGGTACCAATGGCAACAACATATAAATCCGCCTTGCACCCGGCAAGCAAATCCGCATTATCCAGCAAGATTTTTGTTGTGGCGCCGCCCCACGCCTGCTTATAAACCGTCAACGCCGGAAAGGCTGCCGCCATCGGTTCATACCAACCGTAGCCTCCGTTTTTGTTGCCTTGCGTAACGCTGTCGCCCGTGAAACAAACCGAAGTACTGTTGGCGAGTTTCATATAAAGACTGCCGGTCTTTTGTTGAGGTGTAATCGTCATAGGCGTTGTCCTTTCCCGCGCATAGCCATCTTTGAAGAGGAAGTACCGTTCACGCAGCTGATCAAGCGTCAGGTTTTGCTCCCCGAACATAACCTTTGTTATTAAAGCATGAACTTCCTCAACACGCTTTTTATCATTTGTGCTCACCTGACTTTGAAAAACCGGATACATATTGTCGGTTAACGCGGCGTTTTCATTTGAGGTTTGGGTTTTACTTGTATAAAACATCTGTGCCGCGCTCAGCGTTAGTATGCCAACCAAACATAACGCAATCCCGCTTTGCAGCAACCGCAAACTGCGGGCATCGCTATTTTCTCTTTCCCCGGTAAGAATTCCCGTTAGTTTGCCCAATACTTTATTGAGCAGGTTCGAGACATAATCGGTGCCGAATAAAAATAATGTGGCAGCGGTTGCCATCAGCGCAAAGATTAAATAATACGCGTTGTACTGCCGGGCAGGAAAGATTTCTGCAAAAATGACAGTAAATATCCTGTGGCAAAGATAAATGGTCAAGGAGTTTTTACCCCATTTTGCCAGCATCGGTAATTTTTTGACCGGAATGGCAAGCCCCAAGCACAAAATGACAAGAGCCGAAACAAAAAATATAACCAACCTGACGATTATATCCTTAACATCCTTATATTCACCCATGAGAAAATCTGTTTGCGAAATATCAAAAAGCTTTGTGGCCATGTAAGCAATATAAATCGAAAAAGCAGAAAGGATGAAGCCTGAAAGCTTAACAAAAGACTTTCGCCCGTTAATGAACTTTTGAATTTTCTCAGGATTAAGCCTGTACCCAAGCAAGAAAAAGGGAAAGAACGCCACCAATCTTCCAACGGCAAGGATATTGGTAAACTCGCTCATAAAACCAATGAGCAAAGCTACTGATATGCTGATGAAGACAATGCCCTTCACGCGGTTCAGACTATTTATACATAAGCGCCAAATAATGATAACCAGTATATACCAATAAGAATAATACGGGGTAAGCAGCGAGATCTTCACACCGCTTAGGAGGAATGAAAAGCCCATCATAGAAAAATTAAAAATCACATACGCAACCGCGAGTTTAATGAGCGTTTCCGATTTTCGCGCATTTTCACTGCGGCTGAAAAAGCCGGAAATGAAAATGAACGCGGGCATATGAAAAACATATATGATGCCGACTATAGCACCCGCAAGGTTCAGATCTTTACTGTTGTGATAGGCATATAGATAATGCCCCAACACAACCAGTGTAATGAGCAGTCCCTTCGCGTTGTCCCAGTAATCGCTTCGTTGTGCCGGATTTTTTTCGGGCATACCATACCTCCCGGTGCCAAGGTAATCCTATTATAAACATTATCAATGATTATACTAATATCCATTTAAAAGATTGACAAGTCTATCTTTTAAGCCGTTGTCCAAAGACAGCGGAGGCAGCCTTTGCTGCCGGAATGGCTATTACAGATATCTGTCTGCGGCTTCAGCCGCAGCGGCAAGATTTGCTTGCCGATTAAAATTGTGTCTACCGTTTTAATTCAGAATAGTATTATAACAAATCTTCCTGTACTGTGCAAACACAAATACCAATAAAAAACACCCAACCGTGAGGAATGGATGTTTTACAGCGTTGGTATCGTTTTGCAAACAACCGGGGTCAGCTGCCCGGGGTTATTTTTCGTTTGTTTGTCTTTTTTGTTCCGGATAAGGCGCGGTATTCAAAACAATTTGCTGATTGGACACGACAGCCTTATCGCGGCACAGCGGGCAGATTTTATGATGTTCTTCCAAATCCACTCTGCACTTATTGCAGCGCATAATATAACCTCCTACAAGTTTTCTGTTTGAATATTGCTTTGAATTCTGACGGGTACACCCTGTTCTGACAAGAAGGTGAAGAAAAGGCGTTGAATATCGGTTGCCTCGCTCACAGACGCAAAAGTGACATTCAGGAAATTGCCGTATGTTACCGTGCCGCAGTTGATTGCGCAGTTTTTGGTGCTGCCGATCATGAACTCGAAATGGTCGATATGATCACGAATACCTTCGGGAACACTTACAATACCGAAATTGGAAAAGCTGGTTGTAACAATGCGGGGACCGTAAAGAAGAAAACCGATTTTTAAATACAGGTTTTTCATGAAAACCGGTGAATATCGGAACGCCGCCAAATTTGCGTCCGCTGTGTTGGTTGACGCAATTCTTCTGAGTGTCTCTTTTTCAAAGCCTGCTTTGAGCTTGATGACGGTTTCTGCAAGTATTTCGTCAAAAGTATAATTCTTGTCATTGGCGTTGATGCCGATATTTGCGTACAGCGCGCAATTCCGTAGTGTTTGAAAGCCAAACAGGCGGCGCAACTCGACAGGAACGGAAATTCTAATTTGTTTTTTACTTTTATTAGGCAGCATATCCTGGTAAAAGGCGTAGATATAAACGGCAGTCAAATAGTCTGTAATTGTGACGCCTTTGGCTTTTGTGAGTTTTTTGAGTTCATCCACCTGCATCAGGCCGTGAATAATACTCAGATAATCGGCCTTAACCGGAGGCCGGTATTGATACGCAGGGGGTTCTGCCCTGGTGATACGCTTGACATCCTTGCTGTAGAGGGTTTTAAAAGAATCTTCGATTTCTGCCTCTTTCGGTTCTTCCGAATAATCAACCACACCGTCCGTGTTATCAAATTCAACACCAAGGATTTCAAGATACCGTGCTACAATATTTTTCAAAAAAGACAAAGCTCCCCCGCCGTCTGTTAAGGCGTGGAAAACTTCAAGCGATAAACGGTTACGAAGATACAGAACCCTGAACATGGGTTTCTGCCCGCTGCCGACCGGTACAGGCTGGCAGGGGTAATCGTTTTCTTCCGTTACAACATGTGTATCCATAACTTCAATGAGCTTATAATTCATGAAGCCCGGTTTGAGTTGCACATAAAAAGTCGGAAAGCGTTCTTTCAGATCACTAACCGCCCGGTCAAGGATATCGGGCTGAATATCCTGTTTGAGTACTGCCGATACACGGAAGACCTGATTCCATTTTTTTGTTTTTGTTGCCGTATATATATTGGAAGGTGTATCCAAGTCATATATTTTCGGTTGATGATGAGTACCGCTGTGTTTACCTGCCGTTTAAATCACTCCTGTTTTACACATTATTGCACCTTCATCATAGCATATAGCGAGCGCAATATAATTACATTTTGTTAACAAGAAGCTAACTTTTTAAAACTATTTGTATTAATTAATAAGTTTCTGCTATTTATACTAATCGCCATTTAAAAGCAAACGCTTGATGCCAAAGCGGCTGAACTATCTGAAGCAATCGAGTAGGAGGCTACCCATTAGTTGAGTAGCCGTCCTCTCACACCAC
>CAZTCR010000043.1:0-23114 GCA_964612185.1 uncultured Eubacteriales bacterium | reverse complement strand
CTTCGGTAATCCTGTCAATCTCAAAGATTCTGCCGTCTTCCCAGGTCACTTCGAGCGGCGTCAGCACGCCTTCTTTATCCTGTTTCGCAAGCACATCGACAAAGACTTTGCGTTTCATCGCCGCCACCTTTCTCTCAAGTATATCCCGTCTTTTTATATCGAACATTTGTTCGCCTGTGTTCACTATTGTAGTGTCGATTTAAGGCTTTGTCAATACAAAAAAACGGACTTTGAAAAGTATTTTTTTAAGTGGCTATATGTTGTGCTGGGGGTGTTTCGGGGCACAAAATATACCGAGAGTTATGGGCGAAAAGAAATAGAAAAAGACGCACCTGTTGGTACGCCTTGATTGAAATTTCTAAAATATATCGAGGACTGTCCGCAAGATGGGACACGAGGAGTTTATTGGCAATTTTTGTGTTGTAATGAAAAGCGTTTTGTGATATATTTCTATTAATTATATATAATCTAATAGTGGATGCTTGGGTCGACAGCGGCAAAAGCGCCGAGACTGAGTAAACCACAAATGAAGAATTTAGGCCAACAAGCCGCGAAATGGTGATAACACTTTATGGTTAATTCTATGCCGTACAACGGTTGCTTGACTGCTGAACAGTTTCTCTTCTACGAGATGCGAATTGTCTCAAAGCAATACCTGGAATCACAGTCTATTGAAGATATCATTGAATACGTCAAGCGGGATAATCTCTTCCAATACCCGACGGAGCGCAAGATTAGCAAGTTCGTTCGCGCCTGTCACAAGAGGATTGTCTCGCTTGGTAACGATAGGCTGGTTTATGAGGTAGCAAACGCGCCGGCTGAAGTAGCAAAACAAATTAACCTATACTCAATGATGCGATACAACCGCCTTGCCCGCGAGTTTATGGAAGGGCTTGTCGGTGATAAGTACCGCCAACAAGACTTTTCTTATACCCAGAAGGATATCAACATGTTCTTCTCACGCCTGCAGGAACAAAACGATGACGTGGCGGCTTGGAGCGAGAAGACGATTGCGAAATTAAAGCAGGTGCTGACCAAGTGCCTGATTGAAACGGAGATGCTCGACAGCGTAAGGGATACCACGCTGAACCCCATCTTCATCAGTGCGGAACTGGAAACTGGCATTCGCGAAAACAACGATCTGACCGCGCTTGCGGCGTTTAACTGTTTCAGGTAGGAGCGTGAATATGGCAGACATCAAACAAGAACTTGACAGAATAACGGCGCGTATTTCCGACGCGAACTTCCTTGCTAATAAAGGGCTTTCTAACGAGGTGGGGATTCACGTCTTTAAATATGCGCCGCAACAAGAGCTCATGGTACGCGACTACATCGAGCGGCTTGCAAACACGCCGTCCGATGTCTATAGAATTGTTGAGCGGGATATGTATAAGATTCTGCTTGAAATCTTGGAGGAGAAGCGAGTGCTTGGCGCCATACCATCCATGGAGGAAAAGAAAGGCAAGGATTATCTTCTCGCCCAGCTTCAAAAGATAGCTACACAGGAGGCGTTCCTTGCCAAGATGAAATATGAACCGCACCGGTACGGTGACATGCTGTTCTTAACGGGCGTTGGTAAAGTTCATCCCTTTATGCGGGCACACAAGATGCTCGACAGTATGCAGCAGGCATTCTCGGATATACCGATTGTGATGTTCTATCCTGGTAATTTTAATGGGCAGAGTTTAGAGCTGTTCGAGAAGTTCCATGACGGAAACTACTACCGCGCGTTCAATCTCATTTAATTGGAGGAAACGACAATGAAGATTCAAAGTATGTTCCAAAAGGATATCACCCGTGATATCAATGGCGTTATCAAAGTGACGCAGGACGACGAAGATAGTCTCGTGCAGGAACTTGGAGAGTACATCATCACGAAGGAACTCCGCCGCCACTTCAACACCTTCTTCGATAACTACTCGAAAGCCATCGACCATCCGACAGACAAAATCGGGGTCTGGATTTCGGGTTTCTTTGGAAGCGGTAAATCCCACTTCCTGAAAATGCTATCGTATCTACTATCCAATCAGAAGGTTGCGGGTAGAAACGCCGTAGACTTCTTCAAGGACAAGTTTGATGATTCAATGATGTATGCCACGGTCGTCCGGTGCACCAACATCCCCACGGAGTCGATTCTGTTCAATATCGACATCGAGGGACCCTTAAACAAGGATAAAACAGCAGTCCTACGCGTGTTTGCAAAGATGTTCTATAACCACCTTGGCTTTTATGGAGAAGACCTAAAACTTGCGAAACTGGAACGCTTCGTGGATAAGCGCGGCAAGACTGCGGATTTCCGAAAGGCGTTTGAGGATGTAAACGGTACTCCTTGGGTAGAAGCCAGAACTTCCTGTGCTTTCTTTGAGGACGACATTGTGTCTGTCCTGAAGAGTGTGCTTGGTATGAGCGAAATCGCCGCACGCAATTGGTTTAACGGTGAAGAAAATGTGGATATGAGCATTAAGCAACTTGTTGAGGAAATTAAGGAGTATGTCGACTCTAAGAGCAAGGATTTTCGGCTCCTTTTTTGCGTGGATGAGGTTGGCCAGTATATTGGTGAAGATGGCGATCTGATGATAAACCTTCAATCTTTCGTTGAGGAGGTCGGCGACAAGTGCCGCGGCAAAGTATGGGTGATGATAACAAGCCAAGAAGCCATTGACTCGGTGATTAAAATCAGCGGTGATGATTTTTCAAAGATTCAGGGGCGTTTTAACACGCGCCTGTCCCTATCATCCGCTTCGGTGGACGAGGTTATCAAAAAGCGTATCCTCGAAAAGACTGTTGACGCAGACGCGCTCCTGCGGTTGGTTTATGACAAGGAACGGGCCGTTCTTAAAAATCTCTTCACTTTTAGCAACGCAGTACTTGATATCAAAGGCTATGCCGATGGCGCAGAATTCTCCGCAACATATCCGTTTGTGCCTTACCAGTTCATCATCATTCAGAAGGTGCTCGCCGAAATCCGCAAACATGGAAATGCAGGCAAACACTTATCGGGCGGCGAGCGTTCAATGCTCTCCGGCTTCCAAGAGGCAGCTCAGAAGGTGAAGGATAAAGACGAGAATACACTTGTGCCTTTCTCGCAATTCTATGACACGGTGCATACCTTCCTCGAAAGCCCGATTCGCCGCGTGATTGATCGTTGCCAGGCCGCTGCAGACAAGCACGACGGCTTGGAACAGCTCGATGTGAGTGTCCTTAAGCTTCTTTATCTCGTGCGATATATCGACGACATCAAAGCAAACAGCGACAACATCACCATTCTGATGGTGGATGACATCCGCACGGATAAGATAACCCTGCGGCGTGAAATCGCGGAGAGTTTGGAAAGGTTGGAACGGCAGAACTATGTCGCCCGAAATGGTGATATCTACTCGTTCCTGACCGATGAGGAGCAGGACATTTCCATCGACATCCGCAACACCTCCGTGGATAGCGCGACAATCGTTCAAAGTATCGGACAGACGATTTTTAGTGAAATCTACCCGTCAAAAAAATACAAATACAACAGATACGACTTTGCCTATGACCAGTACATTGATGACACGATTATCGGCGCTGCTACCGGCGGTGTTCGACTGCGTTTTGTAACCGTGGCGAGCGATTACTACAACGCTTCCGAGCAGAAGTTAAAAATGGACTCGCAAGTTAACAGCGAGACGATCGTTCTTCTGTCGAGCGAAGTACAGTATTTTGAAGAACTCGAAACCGCCGCGAAAATTCGTAAATATATCAAGCAAAAGAATGTATCCCAGTTGCCGGAGAGTATACAGGACATTATCCGCAAGCGTCAGGCGCAAGCCCGCACACTGGAAGAGAGCGCAAAAACGCAGATAAATAAGGCTATCGTCAGCAGCACATTTTTTATCTTTGGCGAAAAGGTCGAAATTAAATTCGGCGACGCGAAAACAAAACTTGATGAGTCGTTGAAGCAGTTGATAGAGAACGTCTACTCCAAACTGAACCTTATAAACACATTCTGCGAGAGCGATGCGGACATTTTGACAATCCTCAACAGCGAACCGCAACTGAATGGCCTTGCCGGAAGCGGTTCAAACAACGAGTTTGCCCTGAATGAAATCAGCCAGTGGCTTGAGGAACGCCACATGAGCCATGTCCCCGTATCAATGGGCGACATGCAGCGCCGATATCAGGCGATCCCTTATGGTTGGCGCGAGGTGGACATTGCCGCGCTTGTGGCAAGGCTTATTGTGATGCAAAAAACTGAAATCCGTTATGGCGGCGCGGTTGTGGGTAAAGACGACAAGAATCTCGTCCGCTATCTACGTGTAAAGTCTGAGATTGATAAAGCAAGCGTGAGCCGACGAATCGCTCCGTCCGAGGACGATATGCGCAAAGTTGTCAACTTCCTGCGCGACTGGCTCGGGCAGATGAGCATCGCCGAGGATGAAGACGGGCTACTGACGTTCGTTAAAGACACGCTCAACACAAGGCTTGGGTATTACGAAACCTTGCTTATTGAATACAGTCACGACCGCTACCCGCAAAAGGAAGTGGTGCTGAGCGCCCGCGACTTGATGAGTGACATTCTGTCACAGAAGAATGACAATGTAGCTCTCTTAAAACGTCTGCTTGCCAAGCAGGATGAATTGCGTAATATAACCGAGGATATGGAGGAAATAGAAACCTTTTTCAAATCCCAGAGGGGCATCTTCGATGCTGCACGAAAACTACAAGGAGATTTGCAAAACGAGCGCGACTATTTCGTTACCTACCCGGATACCGACAGTAAAATCAGCGAGATTGTGTCTATCCTCGGCATGCCGAAGCCGTATGGGCGAATCAAAGATCTCTCCGACCTGATGCAGTCAATCAAAAATGCCTATGGCGCTCTATTGGAGCAAAAGAAAGAGGAAGTACGCTGTGTCATCACGCTGTGTATGGGTGATGTCCACACGCTCGCGGGTGTCGGAAGCAAAGCAAACGACGAAGTGAAGAGGTCGGACGACCGTTTCATCGAATACAAGCAGAAGGTCACCGATGCCACGAGCCTAACCGTGCTTGACGCAATGATTACCCAGTTACAGAACTATAAAGACCAAGTTTGCAAGCGGATTGAATCGATTCTGCACGAGGCTCTGCCATCGCTTCCCGGCGAGGAGAAACCGAAACCGCAGAAAATTGCCCAGGTACGCCGTTATGATGTATTCCCTGTCAAACGGCTGACCTCAAAAGAGGACGTGGACGGCTATCTTGACGGTATCCGTAAGAAGCTATACGACACATTGGAAGCAAACGATGGAATTCAGATAAATTAAGCGAGGGATGAATATGAACAAGAACGCCATACAAAAATATGCAATCTGGGCGCGGAACGAACTCATCGAACAGGTGAAGCAACGTGCCTACCAATACGGCATCAACGACAAGGGCTACGGCGACGAGAACGCCGCAGTTATCGCAGGTCGTGTGCTGTCCGCAAATGAGAAGCGGCAGCGCATAGCCTTTGTCCACGAGATAAAGAAGAACGGCTATCAGCAGGCAGTTGAGGAAGTGGCGTACACTTGGTTCAACCGCTTTGTTGCTCTGCGCTTTATGGAGGTTAACGATTATCTGCCAACCCATGTCCGCGTGGTTTCGGACGCGAGTGGCGGTTTCAACCCCGAAATTCTCAAGGACGTTCTGCACCTCGAACTGAAAGGTTTGGACAAATCTAAAGTTTCCGAAATGCTGAACGCCAACCAAACAGAAGAACTCTATCGTTACCTCCTGCTGACGCAGTGTAACGCATTGAACACTGCCCTGCCGGAAATGTTTGAGAAGCTTGGCAGTTATACGGAGATGCTCCTGCCGAATAACATTCTGAAACCGGACAGTGTTCTTGGGCGGCTTGTAACGGATATACCCGAAGAAGATTATCGAGACGCGGTGCAGATTATCGGGTGGATGTATCAGTATTACAACACCGAGCCGAAACAGGCGGTGTTTGACGGACTCAAAAAGAATGTGAAAATCACCAAGGAGAAAATCCCTGCAGCGACCCAGCTTTTCACGCCCGACTGGATTGTACGCTATATGGTGGAGAACTCAATTGGCCGTTTGTGGCTTGAGTCTCACCCGAATGCCGCATTGAAAGCGAACTGGAAATATTACCTCGACGAGGCAGAGCAAACGCCGGAAGTCGCAGAGCGTCTGCGCGTTCTGCGTATGGAGAACGCAGTAAGGTCACCCGAGGACATCTGCCTCATTGACCCCTGCATGGGCAGTGGGCATATATTAGTTTACGCCTTTGACGTGCTGATGCAAATTTACACGTCCGAGGGTTATGCTGAGCGCGACGCGGCGAAACTGATACTTGAAAAAAATATCTATGGTCTGGACATCGACCGTAGGGCTTATCAGCTTGCCTATTTTTCGCTGATGATGAAAGCTCGGCAGCACAATCGTCGTATTTTCATCGAGGACATCAAGCCGCAGGTCTACCACCCTGTCGGGTTCTCCGATGGTGAGGAGTATGGCTCGCTTCTGGAAGTGGGTAAGCTCCCAGCTATGCCGGAACAACCGATTGATCAACTAACGATATTTGACGATTATGATCGTGACTTGCGTATCTGGAATTTTAAGCGCCTCTTAGCACAGAAGTATGATGTTGTTGTTACCAATCCACCTTATATGGGAAGAAAAAGCTTAAATGGAAGAGTAAGCTCGTATATTGAAGAAAATTTTACTCTAGGGAAGTCAGAATTGTATTCAGCCTTCATGGTAAGATGCTACGAGCTTGTAAAAGAGTACGGATATATTGCAATGATTACAATGCACACTTGGATGTTCATAAGCACGTTTAAGAATTTGCGGAAACATCTGCTTACAAATACTCGCTTTGTTTCGATGATGCATACCGGAGCGGCAACTTTCGAGGAGTTAAATTCATTTAATGTATTGGCTACATCTTTTGTATATGAAAAATCAGAAATAATGGACGACTACAAAACAACATTTTTGCGGCTTTCAAATTATTATCAATTAGAAGACAAAATTGAAAATTTCAATAATAAGAACGACAGATACTATGTAAAGCAAAAGAATTTTGAAGCGATTCCAGAACAGCCTTTTATTTATTGGTTTACTGAAAAGACCTACGGATTATTTGATCAATCACAAAGCGTTAGCGATTATGGTGTCCTTACTAATGGTCTGTTTACTTGTGATAATAACCGTTTTGTGAGGAATTGGTTTGAAGTATCAGTCAATAAAATTCATTTTGATTCCAACGATAGTGAAGAAGCGGAGAATAGTGGGAAGAAGTGGTTCCCATACATTAAAGGTGGCAATTATTGCAAGTGGTATGGAAACAATGAATTTGTGGTCAATTACCAATTCAACGGTAGTGAAATTAGAAATTACCGTGTTCAGCAAGGTCAATCCAAATCATTTCCAGGGGAAGCGTACTATTTCAAACCTGGAATTACATGGGCTCCGTTTGGATTTGAGAACTTTGGAGTAAGATATAAAGAGCATGGTAGTGTATTTGATATAGCGGGTTCATCCTTATTCGTAGATAATCATGATGTAGAACTCTATATTCTGGGGTTTCTTGCTAGTAAGGTTGGGTTTTACTTGCTTTCCGCAATGGCACCCACGGTCAATTTCCAAATAGGAAACATTGGGAATCTACCTATGATTATTAACGATGAATACAAAGAAATAATAGTAGATTTAGTGAAAGAGAATATTATAATAGCAAAGCAAAGTTGGAACTCATATGAAGAGTCTTGGGAATTTTGTAAACATCCTTTATTGCAAGATACTGATAAGATAGAAATAGCATATAAGAACTGGGAACAAAGAAATGCTTGTTGGTATAGTACTGTAAAACAAAATGAAGAAAAAATGAATGAATGCTTCTCCCAAATATACGGTTTGTCTACTGAAATAGATAAAGAAGTGATCGATAGGGATATTTCAATACGAAAAGCAGATTTTTCTATCAATATAAGGAGTTTTATATCTTATGCCGTGGGTTGCATGGTCGGAAGGTATTCTTTGGATACCGAGGTGCTTACCTATGCAGGTGGCGATTGGGATGCGACAAAATACATGATATATCCTGTCGACAAGGATAACATCCTACCTATTTGCGATGACGAGTATTTCGATGATGATATTTTAGGCCGATTTATTGAGTTCGTAAAAACCATCTATGGAGCCGATTCGTTGGAAGAAAACTTGCGTTATATCGCCGATGCACTTGGCGGAAAGGGCACACCGCGTGAAGTTATTCGAAATTATTTCCTAAACGACTTCTACAAAGACCATTGCAAGATATACCAGAAACGCCCGATTTACTGGCTGTTTGACAGTGGTAAAAAGAACGGCTTCAAGGCACTTTGCTATATGCACCGTTATTCACGTGACCTGCTCGCCAAACTGCGCACAGATTACGTCCACGAACAGCAGGAGCGCTATCGCACACAGCTCTCACACATCGCCGCCGCCCTGAACACTGCTACTGGATCGGAACGCGCAAGGCTGTTAAAACAACAGGATAAACTGTCAGAACAACTGAAAGAAATCACTGCCTTTGAAGAGAAGGTACATCACCTCGCCGATCAAAACATCACGATTGACCTCGACGACGGTGTGAAGAAGAACTATGAGATCTTCACAGATGTTCTGGCGAAGATATAGGAGGACACTATGCTGTCAGAAACGATAAAACTAAGGCTCGCGGAACGGTTCGCCGCGCCGCTTTCTGAATTTCATAAACGCCGAATCGTCTTCTGGCACGACGAGGACGGCGAATTTGCAGATGGAGTTGATGAACTCGACCTGCACGGAGTGAGTGTTGTTAAACTTACCGGGTCAAACAACTTCGCCGTCAAAAAACTACTGTCAGCTGATGATTTGACGGGCGACTACCTTGTCTACGATCCGCTGTCCTACGAGAAAGACCAACATGATGACTGGCTGCTGGACATCAAGCTTTATAGCGAGGATTTCCGTGCTGACCTTGTGTCACTCCAAATGGAGGAGCTACTCGTCGAGCCGTCATCGGCAATGCGCAAGACCATGAAACTATACTCCAAATTCCTCGACAACAAAGATCGCAAGGCGAAGCTGAAAAGAATCGGGCATACTTACCAAACACCACTGCAGCTTCACATTGACATAATGGCGGTGCTGTGCGGAATAAATGGTGGCTCGGCACAGGATGTTATCGTCGCCGTACTGTTGGCGGGGTTTGAAAAAGAAAGCAACGATGCGCTGATTAACATAGAAAAATTCGGCAATATCGAAGCGTTTTGGCAGCTGGTGCAGAAGTACACCGGCTATGTGAATGCAGAGGATCGTCCGCTATCCGACCTTGCCGCACACATTCTAATTACCGCTCTGTCGCAGACAATGCCGTCAATGCTCAAAGGCCTGGAACGGTTTATTTCCGACCCCTGCAAGGCCTACTGCTATCAGCTTGTGCATGAATGGCAGCACAGCGAAGACAGCGACGGCTTAATCGAGATTTGCCGTTATGTTGAACATGAACTGCGCCTTTCTGATCGCTTTGATAAAACGGAAATAAATATCCTTATAAAGAGCGACACTCTCCCCGCAATCAATGAAAGTATATTAAAACGTTTCTTTACCGAGATTGGTGAAAATGTCATCAAGGTGAAGGATATCATCAATACAGTCGAGAACCGCCGCACTGCCGCATGGTATGCCTTGTTGGAGGATTACCTCGAAAGCCTTTACTACATCGCCAAGATGCAGGAGTTCTATCTGGAGCATATCGACGGTTTCCATATTGTTGAGCCTGCGAAGGTCTGGAAACTCTATACAATCGACGCTTTCGAGATGGACAGCCATTACAGGCACTTCCATTATTATTTCGGCAATACGCTGAAATTCCCGAACGCCCTCTTAGAGGATGCTTTAAAAAAGTGTTCCGATGTGGTGGAGGGTTTGTATCGCGAGTGGTTTTTGAAACAACTTACCTTATCTTGGACAAAAGCTATAGCGGGCGATTTAGATTCACTCGGCTATGTTTCAGAGATAAAAGAGCAACGAGAATTCTACCACCAATATGTCTCCCCGAACCTGAGCAAAGGCAACCGTGTTTTTGTGGTAATTTCCGATGCTTTGCGCTATGAGGTCGCCGCCGAACTCTCCGAATCCCTCAGCCACAACACCAAAGGCAAGGCGACACTGGAAGCCGTACAAGCGGTCTTCCCAAGCATCACAAAGTTCTGTATGGCAGCTCTGCTACCGGGCAAAGAAGTTTCGGTGAATGATAAAATGGATGTGCTTGTTGATGGTAACGCTACCATTAGCACCCAACAGAAAGGTGTAATACTGAACACTGCCAACCCCGACAGTGTAGCAGTTACCTATAAAGATCTGCTCCAGATGAAAAAGCAGGAACGGCGTGATTTGGTTGCCGGCAAGGAAATCATCTATATCTACCATAACACGATCGACGCTACTGGCGATAAAGTGGCTACCGAAACTAAAGTGTTCGACGCTTGTGATACAGCTATCGAGGAACTGACAGCCATTGTAAAGATAATCGTCAACGACCTAAGCGGCATCAACATTTTTATTACTGCTGACCATGGTTTCCTCTACACCTATAAACCGTTAGAGGAAAGCCAAAAAATCAGCCGTCAGACCTTTGATGGCGAAGTGTGCGAACTGGGCAGACGCTATGCGCTCACTGCTGTAGATACGACCGCCGACTACCTATTGCCTGTTAAAACGGAGCGAACGATTGCCGGCATCCCTATGAAAGGTTATGCGCCCCAGGATACCGTGCGCATCAAGATTCAGGGCGGCGGTGAAAACTATGTCCACGGCGGCATCAGCCTGCAAGAGATGGTCGTGCCGGTCATCATCTATAGGGGAATGCGGACAGGCTATAAGAAGTATGTAGAAGTTCAGAATCCGGGGCTTTCACTCATTTCAGAAAGCCGCAAACTGTCAAATCTGATGTTTTCTCTTGACTTCCTGCAAAAACAGCCTGTTGGTGATAAGGTTCAACCATGCAACTATACACTGCACTTTGCAGATGACGAAGGCGTTTTAGTCAGCGATACTCAGACAGTCATCGCTGATAGGACGAACAACAACGCGTCTGAGCGTGTGTTCCGGGTAAGGTTTACGCTCAAGCAAATGCAATACGGCAAAAATAAAAGCTACCGCCTTGTCATTACCAACGATACCGATGTCCCGGAAGAGTTCGAGTTCCGCATTGACATAGCATTCGCCAACGACTTTGGGTTTTAAGGGGGAAAACTTAGATGGATGATGTAATCGATAACACCGGAAAAACAAGCGTTTCCAATATCGCCAGCGCTTCGGTAGGCGCTGATATTGCGCTGCTCGGTCCTAATGGTGAGAACCTTAATGGCCTGGATTTTGACGCCAGGTTCCGGGCTCTTTTTGACGGCAAAATCGTCCGCAAAGACCTAACCAAAAAGTTGAAAGAAGGCGCGAATGTTCCGGTTTATGTGCTGGAGTATTTGCTTGGAATGTACTGCTCTTCGCTGGACGACGAGGTCATTGAGGATGGGGTGCAAACCGTTAAGCAAATATTGGCGGATAACTTTGTCCGTCCGGACGAAGCCAAGAAAATCATCTCAAAAATGCGGGAGTTGGGCACTTATACCGTGATTGACCGCATTACGGTTGCGCTGAATTACCGCAACGATACCTATGAAGCCGAGTTTTCCAACTTGGGCATTAAGAATGTGCCGGTTTCCGAAAGTTACCCCACCACCTATGAACGCCTGCTTTGCGGCGGTATCTGGTGCATCGTGCAACTTGAATACTTCTACGACGAAGCGAATAGAGGCGGCAGCCCGTTTATTATTCAAAAACTGACGCCGATTCAAATGCCGCATCTGGATATTACAGAATTGAAACAGGCACGGCCGTTTTTCAGTAAAGACGAATGGATTGACATCATCCTGCGCAGTATGGGCATGGAGCCGACAAAACTCAAAGACAGGGCAAAGTGGCTGCATTTGGCGCGCTTAATCCCACTTGTAGAAAACAACTTTAACCTTTGCGAACTCGGGCCGAGAAGCACGGGTAAATCCCATGTTTACAAAGAGCTTTCACCCAACAGCATCCTTGTTTCCGGCGGACAGACAACGGTTGCTAACCTTTTCTATAATATGTCATCAAAGCAGGTCGGCCTTGTTGGGCTTTGGGACTGTGTGGCGTTTGACGAAGTCGCGGGCATGACCTTCAAGGACAAAGACGGCGTACAGATTATGAAGGATTATATGGCGTCCGGTTCCTTTGCCCGGGGCAAAGAAGAAAAGAGCGCTCCCGCTTCAATGGTCTTCATCGGCAACATCAACCAGAGCGTGGATGCTATTCTGAAGACATCCCACCTTTTTGAGCCGTTTCCGGATGTGATGGCGAATGACACAGCCTTTTTTGACCGGATGCATTGCTATATTCCGGGCTGGGAAATTCCAAAATACCGCCCGAACTTCTTCACGAACGATTACGGGTTTATTACCGACTATTTTGCGGAGGTGCTTCGTGAGCTTCGCAAGGTGTCCTACAGCGATGCGTTTGACAAATATTATAAGCTTGGCAACAATTTGAACCAAAGGGATACGATTTCCGTTCGCAAAATGGTTTCCGGTCTTGTAAAACTGATTTATCCGGACGGTGTTTTTACCAAAGAAAACATTTCGGAAATACTCAAGTTTGCTTTGGAGAGCCGCCGCAGGGTGAAAGAACAGCTTAAGAAAATCGGCGGTATGGAGTTCTACGATGTGAACTTCTCCTACATTGACAATGAGAGCTTTGAAGAAGAGTTCGTGTCTGTGCCGGAACAGGGCGGCGGGAAGCTGATACCGGAGGGGATGAGCAAACCCGGTCATTTGTACACGGTTGCCAACGGCAAATCCGGCATGATCGGCGTTTACAGAATCGAAACCGAGATGACCACCGGAACAGGTAAATTTGAACGGACGGGCGCGGGTGCGGACAGAGAAGTAAAAGAGTCCCTTGAAACGGCATTTCGTTACCTAAAAGCAAACAGCAAAAACATCAGCGGTATCATCAGCACCACCACAAAAGACTACCTGATGCATATCCAGGATTTGAACGGCATCGGCATGACAACGCAGCTGACGCTCGCAGCGCTTGTCGGGCTTTGCTCCGCGGCTATGAACAAACCGGTGCTGAGCAGCTTGGTTGTGCTTGGCAATTTGAGCATCGGCGGAACAATTATAAAAGTTGCCGAACTTGCCAACACCCTGCAGGTGTGCCTGGATAACGGCGCGAAAAAAGTTCTTCTGCCGATTACTTCAACCGTGGATATGGTTACCGTCCCACCGGAGCTGATGGGGCAGTTTAATTTGATTTTTTATCAGTCGGCGGAGGATGCGGTGTTTAAGGCACTGGGCGTGGAGTGATGATGTAATTAAACCTTTTAACGATGCCTATACTTTTTAATTATTTGCATTTTGCCCCGTGAAGGGGTGTGCATAATTTAATTATTTAGGGTGCACAAACCCTTTTATATCAACATAAAATAGAATCCGGTATATCCACAAATAGTATAAAGCCTTGAAACACCGTAGTTTCAAGGCTTTTGAAAATATAAAAGTAGCCTACTATTGTATCAATAATAGGCTACTTTCGTGGTGGACGTTGAGGAACTCGAATCCCCGACCCTTCGCACGTCAAGCGAAAGCTCTACCAGCTGAGCTAAACGTCCATATTGCTTGCGGGATATTTGACGCAGGTGTTAGTATATACGATTATCGCTTGAAATGCAATAGCAAATTTCAAAAAAATGCCGGATTCAGGCGGGAATTTTGCCTTTCAAAACCGAATGCCGAAAACGACTTTAGCCCTTGCGCTATAGCTTTTTTCCGCGTGATATGCTAAAATATTGACCGTGCCGGGACGCGGCGGATGAGACCGGCAGTTGGCGCGAAAGGAATGACTGCAATGTTATTATACCCGATGAAACTCAAGGCGGCAGTCTCCCCGAACATTTGGGGCGGCACGCGGCTTATAACGGAATATGGGATTAAAACCGATGCGAAGAATGCGGCGGAGGCTTGGATGCTTTCCTGCACCAAGGGCGGATACAGCACGGTGGAAAACGGTGAATATGCCGGTAAAACCCTGCAGGAACTCTTTGAGGCGGACAAAACCATCTGCGGCATACACGGCGCGGAGCTGGACAAGTTTCCGGTTTTAATCAAGTTTATCGACGCGCAAGGCGACTTGTCCGTGCAGGTGCACCCGGATGACGACTATGCCGCCTTCATCGGCGAAGGCGACGGCAAGACGGAAGCGTGGTATATCCTGGATTGTGATGAGGGCGCGGAGCTGATTGTCGGGTTTAAAAAGGAAATCAGCGAGCGTGATTTCCTGGCATCCATTGAAAACGGGACGCTGATTGACCATGTGCAA
Organism: uncultured Eubacteriales bacterium; assembly: GCA_964612185.1. GTDB lineage: Bacteria > Bacillota > Clostridia > Oscillospirales > Acutalibacteraceae > UBA1447. Next base: position 8,705 of record CAZTCR010000043.1, on the reverse strand, counting down.
AAATTCAAGGTGAAAAAAGGGGATTTCTTCTTTATTGAAGCGGGGACCCTGCACGCTATATGCGCTGGTGTTTTGCTCGCGGAGGTTCAACAGAATTCCAACACCACTTACCGCGTGTTTGATTACAACCGGCTGGAAAACGGCAAGCCGCGTAAACTGCGGGTTGACGATGCTGTCCAGGTAACCAAACGCGAACCCTACCGTCCGAGCCGTTCGCCGGAACCGGCGGAGGATATCGGTCCGGGCGCAAAGCGTACGAAACTGGTCAGCTGTGCGTTTTTTAACGCGGCGGTGCTGGACATAGACGGCAGCTGCGGCGACACGGCGGACTGCGGCTCGTTTGTGTCTCTGCTGGTGCTTGAAGGCGTTGGGGCGCTTGCTTGCGCGGGGGAAACATGTCCGCTTGCCAAAGGTGAGAGCGTGTTCATTCCGGCCTGCTGCGGGCAGTATGAAATCAGCGGTACATTAAAAATATTGGAAACGAGAATTTAGGGTAGGCTATGGCGGTAATCAGCGCATATAATCTTAAAATGATGTTCGGCGATTCTCTTCTTTTTGAAAACGCCGCTTTCGATATCGGGGAAAAAGACCGTGCCGGCCTTGTGGGTGCAAACGGTTCGGGCAAGACAACGCTTTTTAAGCTCATAACCGGCGCGTTGGAACCGTCGGACGGGACCATTTCAAAGGCAAAGGAAATCTCGCTCGGGTATATGGAACAGCATGTCAGCGCGGGGTCTGAAAAGACCCTGTACGAGGACATGCTTTCTGTTTTTGAACCCGTTATGCGGATGGAAAGCGAGCTGGAAGATCTGGCGGAAAAGATTCACCGCTGCCCGCCGGAACTGGACGCGCTCATTGTTCGCCAGCACTTGCTCACAGAGGAATTCGAGCGGCAGGACGGGCTGACTTATCGCAGCAGGACAAGGGCCACACTGTTGGGGCTCGGCTTTGCGGAAAGCGATTTTTCGCTGACCTGCGCGCAGTTAAGCGGCGGTCAGCAGTCCAAGCTCAGCCTGGGTAAACTGCTGCTGAGCAAATCGGACTTGCTCTTGCTGGATGAACCGACCAACCACTTGGATATTGAAAGCGTGGAATGGCTGGAGGATTTTTTACGGGATTTCAGGGGCGCGGCGCTGGTGATATCGCATGACCGGTATTTTTTAGACCGGGTGACCACTAAAACACTGGAGATTGAAAACCGCAGAATAACGCTGTGGGACGGTAATTATTCGGCATTTGTCAAGCAAAAGCAGGAAAAAGCGGCGATAGACCGCAAACACTATGCCAACCAGATGGCGGAAATCCACCGCATTGAAGGTATCATTGAACAGCAGCGCCGCTGGAACAGGGAAAAGAATATTGTAACAGCGGAGAGCAAGCAAAAAATGCTCGATAAAAAGTTGGCGGTACTGGTCAAGCCGGATGCCCGGCAGGAAACCCTGCGTTTCAAGTTCAAACCCGCCCGCGTGAGCGGCAACGAGGTGCTTGTTGCCTCGGACTTGGCCAAAGCATACGGCGGAGCACCGCTTTTTTGTCATGCCTCTTTCACCATTATGCGCGGGGAGCGTGTTTTTCTTTTGGGTCCCAACGGCTGCGGCAAAACAACGCTGCTGCGGCTGCTGACCGGTGAAACCGCTGCCGACAAAGGCAAAGCCCTGTTCGGCGCGCATGTGATAACGGGTTATTTTGACCAAAAACTCGCGAACTTGGGGCTGACCAAGTCCCTGCTTGACGAGATTTGGGACGAGCACAAGGAGTTGACCACCACACAAGTCCGCAACGCGCTGGCGACTTTTCTGTTCAAGGGTGACGATGTAGGCAAAAAGGTGAGCACGCTCAGCGGCGGGGAGCGGGCAAGGGCTGCGCTGTTAAAACTGATGCTCTCCGGCGCGAACTTTCTGCTGTTGGATGAACCGACCAATCATCTGGACATTACCTCCAGGGAAACGCTCGAACAGGCGCTGCTGGATTTTGAGGGGACCATGCTTGTTGTCTCGCATGACCGCTACTTTATCAATAAACTTGCCACAAGGATATTGCGCATGATGCCCGACACACTGGAGGTGTATGCCGGCAACTACGATGATTATGCTGAAAAGACAGCAGGGGACCATCGGGAAACGCAGTGTGCCGCGCCCCCGAAGAATAATGAATATAAACAGCGCAAAGAACGAGACAGTGAGGAACGGCGGCTGAAAGGCAGAATAAAACGATGTGAAGAGAACATTGAATCGCTCGAAAACAAAACCGCGGCTGTCAACGCAGTGCTTACAATGCCCGAAACCGCGGCTGATTATGAAAAGGTCATGGAATTAAGCGCTGCGCTTGAAATAATGCGTCTGCAGCAGGAAGAATTGTTGGAAGAATGGGAGAGCTTGCACACCCAATTGGAAGCGTTCACCGGTGATAAGGAAGCTGACATCACATAACCTGCTATAAAATCAGCCCTTTTGACCGTAACCTGCTTTGTCCCCATGCTTGCGCAAATAGTGTTTATCCAACAAATATTGTTCTATCGGGCGGACACGGGCAATAGCCTCTGTCTGCCTTGCCATAAAGGCTATGTTTTCAAGGATGGCGGCGTATTCGGCCGCTTCCAGGCAGTCCGTTCCCCAAGTGAACGGCCCGTGGGATAATACAAGCACAGCAGGCACCGCCTGCGGGGTTACCATATTGTCGCGCAGGCAGTCAACGATGATTTTGCCCGTATTCAGCTCGTAATCCGTTTTGACCTGTACCTTGGAAAGTGCCCGCGTGCAGGGGATGGGTCCGTTGGCGAAATCCGCGTGTGTGGTGCCGTATGGCGGTATTGCCCGGCCGGCCTGCGCCCAGATGGTTGCCCAGGTGGAATGCGTGTGCACAACCCCGCCGATGCCGGGGAAACTGCTGTAAAGATAGAGATGGGTAGGCGTGTCCACGGAGGGGTTTAAGGCGCCTTCTATTTTTTTACCCGCCAAGTCCACCACAACCATCTTATCCGGTGTCAGTTCTTGGTATGGCACGCCGGACGGCTTGATAACAACCAGGCCCGTTTCCCGGTCAATACCGGAGGCATTGCCCCAGGTGAACTGGACCAAGCCGTATTCAACCAGCAGCATATTAGCTTTATAAACAGCCTCTTTCAAAGCATCCAGCATCAGTTGTTTCCTCTCCATACCGCGTCGTTGTACAATAGCTCTCTCCTGAAAGCCGGGATTTGCGTGTCTTTGCCGATATGGATAAACTCAATACCCGTTATTTCCGCGTAATCCGCCATTTGCTGCGCGGTGATGTCAAAGCTCAGCACCGAATGATGCGCGCCGCCGGCTAAAATCCAGGCTTCCGCGGAAGTTTTGAGGTTCGGCTCCGGTTTCCATAAAACACCTGCCACCGGCAGTTTCGGCATATCAAAAGGCTGTTCGACACAGGTGATGTCGTTGACAATCATCCGCAGCCGGTTACCCATATCAACCAGTGAAACAACAATTGCCTTGCCGGCCTTCGTCTTAAAAACGGCTCTGGCGGGCGGTTCTTTGCCGCCGATACCCAGTGCGTGCACCTGTATTTTGGGTTGTTCGGCAGCCAGGGTGGGGCAGACCTCCAACATATGCGCGCCCAAAATCATCTCGTTGCCCGGCTCAAAGTGGTAGGTGTAATCCTCCATAAAAGCCGTGCCGCCCGTTAGGCCCTGTGCCATGCGTTTCATGATGCGCGCGAGTCCCGCAGTTTTCCAATCCCCCTCGGCGGCAAATCCGAAACCGAGGCGGGACAGGTCCTGCGCGGCAAGCCCGGGCAGCTGTTTTAGACCATGCAGATCCTGGAAATTGGTGTGAAACGCGCCGAATCCGCCGTCATCCAGCATCCTTTTTATCGCAATTTCAAGCCTTGCCTGGTAACGGACGGTGTCTATATCCCCAGTGTCAAACTTATAAAACGCGCGGTAATCGGCCATTTTGGCGTCAATCTCGGCTTCGGTCACCTTGTCTGCGGTATCCGCGACATCCCCGATGCCATAATGGTCCACCTGCCAGCCGAGTTTTAACTGCGCCTCAATTTTGTCGCCCTCTGTCACGGCCACATCGCGCATATTGTCGCTGATTCTCATCACACGCAGGCGCTTGCCTTCCGCCGCGCCCACAGCCGCGCGCATCCACGCGCCGGTTTCGGCCGTGAATTCCTCGTTTTGCCAGTGCCCGGCGATTACCTTGCGCGGCAAACGCATACGGGCGGCCATGTAGCCATGCTCCCGGTCCCCGTGCGCGCTTTGGTTGAGGTTCATAAAGTCCATGTCAATTTCGCCCCACGGGATATCCCGGTTAAACTGGGTATCAATATGGAGGTAAGGCTTTTGCAGGGCGGACAGCCCCGCAATCCACATTTTTGACGGTGAAAAGGTGTGCATCCAGGTAATCACGCCCGTGCAGCCCGGGTCACTGTTCGCATCGCGGATAACGGCGGATATTTCCGCGGAAGTCTTCACACATGGTTTATATACAATCGTGCAGGGAATATTCGCGTTATCGTTGAGTCCCTCGACGATTATTTTCGCGTCCTCGTTCACCCGCCGCAGCGTATCCTCGCCGTACAAGTACTGCGAGCCGACGATAAAATAGAATAGGTATCGTTTCATAATTGATTTCCCCCTTGTTCTGCTTAACCACCGACATAGAACGACACAGGGGTCGTTCCCTACAATAGCTGACCACTAACCACTATCCACGGGCGAACGAAGTTCGCCCCTACTTGAGCGCCTTGAGCCTCTTCATCACATCATTTGCGCCGCGGCCGAAATAATCATGCAAAATCTTGTATTCCGCAAACAGTTTGTCATAGACCGCCGAACGAGCCTCGTTCGGGGTATAAACGGTATCCTTCACTTTGCCCATGACCTTTGCGGCTTCAAACACATCATCATATCCGCCGGCTTCGCTGCCGGCAGCGTATGCGCCGAAGATGGCGGAGCCCAGCGCGCCGCCCTGTTCGGACCCTGCAATTTTAATCGGCATTTTCAGCACATCGGCATAAATCTGCATCATCATCGGGTCTTTTTGGGAGATACCGCCCGCGGCGTAAAAAGTTTCAACCGGCACACCGTAGTCCCGGAAAGTTTCGATAATCATCCTTGTGCCGTAAGCGGTCGCCTCAATAAGCGCTTTGTAGATTTCCTCCGGTTTGGTCTGCAAGGTCATACCCAGCAGCATGCCGGTCAAATCCACATCCACCAAAACGGAACGGTTGCCGTTCCACCAGTCCAGCGCGAGCAGACCGCTCTCCCCCGGGCGCTGCCGGTCACATTTTTGGCGCAGCAGCTGATGGATACTTATCCCCTGCGCGGCTGCCTCATCATAATAGCTTTTCGGCAGGCAGTTGTCGATAAACCATTGGAAGTGGTCGCCAACGCAGCCCTGGCCGGCCTCATAGCCGTAAAGCCCGGGCATAATGCCGTCCGCTACAACCCCGCAAATGCCCTGCACCTGCTTTTCTGACTTGCCCATCATCATGTGGCAGGTGGATGTGCCCATAATGGCGAGCATCTCACCCTCTTTGCTGATACCGACGGCGGGCACGAAAATATGCGCGTCAATGACCCCTACAGCAACTGAGGTGCCTTCTTTCAGGCCTGTGCGCTTTGCCATTTCCGCAGTGATGCCGCCGGCTTTCGCGCCCAACGGCAAAATGTCCCTGCCGAACTTTTCGTCAATTACATGCTCCAGCCTCGGGTCAAGCGCTTTGAAAAAATCGTTGGAAGGGAAGCCCGTATGTTTATTCCACAGCGCTTTATAGCCCGCGCAGCAGGCGTTGCGGGTTTCTTTGCCCGTCATCTGCCAGACAATCCAGTCCGCCGCTTCAATGTATTTATCCATCTTTGCATACAGCTCGGGTGCTTCGTCCAACAGCTGCCAGATTTTCGGGATAGCCCATTCGGAGGATATTTTGCCGCCGTAGTTTTGCAGCCACTGTTCGCCGCGCGCTTGGGCAACGGCGTTGAGCTTGTTGGCCTGCGCCTGCGCGGCATGGTGTTTCCACAGCTTCACATAGGCATGCGGTTCGCACTTGTATTCTTCCAAAAAACACAGCGGCGTCCCGTCCGCCAGGGTTGGCAGAATCGTGCAGGCGGTAAAATCAATGCCTACACCGATGACATCGCCGCTGTCCACACCGGATTCACGCAGAACCTGCGGGACGGTCGTCCCCAGCACATCCAGGTAATCCTGCGGGTGCTGCAGCGCCCAGTCGTGCGGCAGCTTTTTGCCGCAGGGGAGCGCGTCGGTCATCACACCGTGCCTAAAGTCCAGCACAGCCGTGGCGAGCTCCTCACCCGTTTCAACATTTACCAGCAAGGCCCTGCCGGAAAGGGTACCGTAATCCACACCGATTGCGTATTTTGCCATGATTGCACTTCCTGTATCGTATTATTTTGTTCTCTGCTAATTATAAAGGAATCTGTATCATTATTCAAGCGTTGTTTGTATGGACAAATACCTGCCTGCTTGTATGGACAAATACCTGCCTGCGCTGTTGTGTTTTACCGAAAAGATGGCTATAATAGGGGATATTGATTGCGGGGTGACACCGATTAAAAAAACACCGAAATTCTATTTCAGCCTTTTTCTTTCAACCTTTACCATCAGCGCCTTCACCTTCGGCGGGGGCTATGTCATCGTGCCGCTGATGCGCAAAAAGTTTGTTGAAAAACTCAAATGGATTGAAGAAAAAGAAATGCTGGATTTTGTCGCTATCGCGCAATCCTCCCCGGGGCCGATTGCCGTGAACACATCGATTCTGGTCGGTTACCGCCTGGCCGGTGTGTTCGGTGCCCTGATAACGGTCTTTGGCACTGTTTTGCCGCCGCTGATTGTCATTTCCGCGGTGTTTCTGCTTTACGACTCGTTCAAAGCCAACCCTGTGGTCAACGCCGCCATGCTTGGGATGCGTATCGGCGTCGCGGCGGTGCTGATTGATGTTGTGATTACCATGACCAAAGCAATCCTCAAAGAAAAAAGTGTTTTGTCCATACTGCTTATGATGGCCGCTTTTACCGCCGCCTACTTTTTCAAGGTCAACATATTACTGATTCTGGCAGTCAGCGCTGTTATCGGCGTTCTCGAAACCCTCTGCAAAGCGCGGCATAAAGGGGGTGCGTCCGTTTGATTTGGCTGCAGCTGTTTTGGAGCTTTTTTCAGGTCGGGCTTTTCAGCATCGGCGGCGGATACGCCGCGTTGCCCCAGATCCAAAACCAGGTAATTGATGTTCGCGGATGGCTCAGCCTGGAGGAGTTCGCGGATGTTATCACCATTTCTCAAATGACACCGGGACCCATTGCCCTCAACGCCGCTACCTTTGTCGGTATAAAAATGGCCGGATTGTCCGGTGCGGTTATCGCAACCCTCGGTTGCGTGCTGCCCTCCTGCATCATTGTAATGGTTCTCGCGTATTTCTACACCAAATACAAAAACCTCAAAGGGGTACAGGGCGTTTTAAGCGGATTGCGCCCCGCTGTTGTGGCGATGATTGCCTCCGCAAGCCTCACAGTGCTGTTGCTGGCTCTTTTCGGCGGAACACTGCCTCAATCTTTTGCTCAAATCAATCTGATATCGATTGTTCTGCTTGCTGTTTGTTTTGCGCTGCTTAGAATTTTCAAGCCAAACCCGGTCTTCATCATAACCGGCGCCGGAGCGGCGGGGATTGTATGGTATTTTGTTGACAAGTTGTAGAACTTTACACCATAAAAAAAGAGGACGGCTGTCTGCCGTCCTCTAATATTTAACAGGGAAATCAGAACTTTTTGGCCGCATCTGCCTTTTCAAACTTTTTATTCAGTGCGTCTTGATCCACCGGGCTTTTTGCCACAAAAAGGTTGATGGCGGAGGATGCGAAAAAAAACCCCGCGCTTACATAAAGCCCCCAACCCACCTTCACGCTGAAGGCATTTACGGTGCTCGCCTGCTGTAAAGCGGAAAAACTTGCGAACATCAAACCGCTCGCCGTCATGCACACGCCCGCGATAAAATTGGTCACAAACAGCCCCTTGCTGTGCAGGTTCCTGAAGTTGGTCAGTAAAAAAATCAGGCTCACCAGCGGCAGCGACAATAAACTGATGTAAAGGAGTGCCAATGCGCCCAGCAGCCGCAGCATCGCACCGCCCAGCACCGGCGAGGCGATAAAATCCGGTATTGCGCCAAGGTCAAAACCGAGCACCTGCCCGGTGAGGGTGATGATATTGTAGGAGTCGGCTCCCTCAAAATAGGGAAGAAAAAGAGAAACACCGACCAGCGGCAAAAGAAACGAAAACAGCGGCGCAAAGGTCAAGGGCAGCCGTGCGATACGCAGCTTGGTGCCCGCCATAGCGTACTTGAGCAGCACAACCTTCCGCCGCATTTTCCCATAGGCCGCCTCCGCGGCAACGGAATCCTGCTCGAGCCGGTTGACCCAATCATAATTCGGAATATTCACACTGCACGCGGGGCACTCTGCCTTGACATGCCAGGGTTTTAAGTTGAATCCGCAATGCGGGCATTTTGCCATAGCACGGTCCTTTCATATAAAAGCAGCTGAAAAGTAGCAGAACAATTGCTCAACAATTGTTAACCCATCGCTCACCAGTTCCCACACATTGTATTATTTTACAGCCTCCGTGTCAACCGAATTGTTGCTTGTATATTTTTAATAATATGTTATAATATCCATTGCATTGCAAGCTGCGCATAGCAGCTGCAAAAAAGTTG
>CAZTCR010000042.1:0-23176 GCA_964612185.1 uncultured Eubacteriales bacterium | reverse complement strand
CGCACGGTGGTGTGAGAGGACGGCTACTCAACTAATGGGTAGCCTCCTACTCGATTAGGAAAGGGGAATTACTTAAGTTCGACTTTCGCGCCGGCTTCTTCCAATTTTGCTTTGGCAGCTTCCGCGTCATCCTTGGAAACTTGCTCTTTAACAGCTTTGGGCGCGCCGTCAACAACAGCCTTCGCTTCCGCCAGGCCAAGGCCTGTGATTTCGCGGACAGCTTTGATGACCTTGATTTTTTCCGCGCCGATTTCAGTGAGAACAACATCAAACTCGGTTTGTTCTTCCACAACAGCAGCACTGCCGCCGTCTGTCGGTGCTGCTACGGCAACTGCCGCGGCTGCGGAAACGCCGAATGTTTCCTCAACAGCCTTTACAAGCTCGGAGAGCTCAAGGACCGTGAGCACTTTTATTTCTTCGATAATTGCGTTGATTTTGTCTGAAGCCATTTTTGTTACCTCCAAATTTTTAATAATTGTTTATGCTTCTGCGGGTGCGGCTTCGCCGTTTTTGTCCACAATAGCCTGGATGCCGCGGGCAAATGCCGCGATGGGTGCGTTGAAAACATTGCATACGCTCGCGAGCAGCAGCTCGCGTGAGGGGAGTTTTGCGAGCATGGTCAGCATTTCGATGCTGATGACTTTGCCGTCGATGAAGCCGCTTTTTACGGAGAAGTTTTTGTGCGTGTCCGCAAATTTTGAAAGGATGCGCGCCGCCGCAACATAGTCGTCTTTGCTTGTCGCGATAGCGGTGGTTCCCGTAAGAACGGAATCAAGTTCACCGAGGTTCGCTTTTTGCGCGGCAAGGCTCAGCAGTGTGTTTTTAACAACCGAATACCGGATGTTCGCATTGCGCAAATCGGTACGGAGCTTGGTGTCATCGGCCACAGTGATACCTTTGTAATCAACCAGGACACCTGCGCATGAACCATTGAGGATTTCCGCGAGTTCGGCAACGACCTTCATCTTTTGTTCCAATACTTTTTCGCTTGGCATGAATTCACCTCCGATTGATAGTGGTATTTCAAAAAGAAAAACCCTTCCTGCTTGACCGCGGGAAGGGCGTAACATACATGTTTGCGCAAAGGCGCATTGTATGTTCCTTTCCTCGGCAGGCGGTTACCCTTTACGCATTTTGCAATGCACCTGCTGTCTTTGGTCAGAACAGCTTGCTTATCGTAACACAACAAAATCGCTGTGTCAAGCACAAATAAATAAGAAATTACGCGATTGCGACAAGTTTTGCGGTGTTGATGCGAATGCCGGGGCCCATGGTGGACGCGACAACGCAGGAACGGATGTATTGCCCTTTGGTCGCCGCCGGTTTCGCTTTGATAACGGCATCGATGAGCGTGTCAAAGTTTTCCTGCAGTTTTTCCGGCCCGAAGGATACTTTGCCGATGGGGCAGTGAATGATGTTGGTTTTATCCAGCCTGTATTCGATTTTGCCGGCTTTCGCTTCCAGTACGGCTTTGGCGACTTCCGCGGTGACCGTACCCGCTTTGGGGCTGGGCATTAAACCGCGGGGGCCGAGCACCTTGCCCAGACGGCCGACGAGGCCCATCATGTTCGGCGCTGCGATTGCCACATCAAAATCCATAAAGCCTTCGCCCTGGATTCGCGCGACAAGGTCTTCCGCACCGACGATTTCCGCTCCGGCTTCTTCCGCCGCCTTGGCGTCATCACCTTTGGCGAAAACAGCTACCCGGACTTTTTTGCCGGTTCCGTTGGGCAGTACGACAGCGCCGCGGACCTGTTGGTCAGCGTGACGGGAGTCAACACCTAAACGAAGATGTACTTCAACTGTTTCATCAAATTTCGCGGTGCCGGTCTTTATCGCGGAGTCAAGCGCTTCCGCGGGGTCGTAAAGCTTGGCTCTGTCAACAAGCTTTGCGTTTTCATTGTATTTTTTTCCGTGTTTCATTTGTTTTTCCTCCCAATCATGTGGTAAAATCGGATTTTTCCTCCCACCCGGGAGCCTTAATCGTCGACTACACGGACACCCATGCTGCGCGCTGTGCCGGCTATCATTGTAATAGCGGTTTCAACACTCGCGGCATTGAGGTCAGGCATTTTTTGCTCGGCGATTTTTCGTATCTGCTCACCGGTGATTGTTGCTACCTTGGTTTTGTTGGGAACCCCGGAACCGCTTTCGATACCGCAGGCCTTTTTAATCAGGACGGCGGCGGGCGGTGTTTTGGTAATGAACGAGTAGGAACGGTCTGCATAGACGGTGATCACGACAGGGATAATCAAACCCATGTCATTTTTTGTACGCTCGTTAAACTCTTTTGTAAAAGCCATGATGTTCACGCCGTGCTGGCCGAGCGCCGGGCCGACGGGCGGTGCCGGTGTTGCTTTACCGGCGGGGATTTGCAGCTTGATGAAGCCGACTACTTTCTGTGCCATAGTTTGTTTGCACCTCCAAAATAATGTGGTAAATGGCGGACAGGATTACCTTGTGTTAACGGGCGGTATCCGTTCCTCCCACGCTGAGCCGGGGCTCGCACGCCGAAGCGGGCGTAATTGAAGCGGGTTGCCCCGCAAATTACCGGTGTAAAGGGGAATTACTTGACGGCAGGCTCCACCTGGTCAAGTTCGAGTTCGGCGATGGTTTCCTTGCCGAACATCATGACTCTGACGCGGACTTGGTTTCTGTTCAAATCAAGCTCTTCAACCGTACCTTGGAAACCTTCCAGATACTCATCAACAATGTTGACCAGGTCGCCGATACCGTAGTTGACCTCGACACTTCTTTTTTCAACACCCATGCGGACAACTTCCGCTTCGGAGAGCGGCACGGGCTTGCTGTCCGGTCCGACGAAACCGGTGACACCGCGCGTGTTGCGGATAACCAGCCATGAATCGTCGCTCATAACGGGACGGTTCTCTTTGTCAAGTGTAACGGCAACTTTGATGAGCACATAACCGGGGTAAAGCTTACGCTCCACCTCACGCTTCTTGTCATCTTTGATTTCAGTAACCATTTCAGTCGGTATCTTGATGTCAAGAATCTGGTCCTGCATTTTGCGGTTTTCGACTATTTTTTCTATGTTATTGGCTACTTTGTTTTCGTAACCGGAATAGGTATGTATGACATACCACCTGGAGTCCTCGGCCATTGCTTTCCCCCCAAGGTATTAACCGCCAACAATTGTGGTGGCTTCGGTTAGTGCTTCTGTTACAGCTTGCGTTACAGCTTCCGTTAAGGCTTCTGTGACCGGTTGTGTCGCTTCAGCCAACGCTGATGCTTTTTCGGCATTGAAATTTGATGCCGCTTTTGACAAAAGCTGGATGGCTTCCGTCAGACCGGTGTCAATCAGGAAAATGATGAGCCCGATCACAGCGACGACGGAAAGCACAACGCCTGTGCTTTTAATCACGGTCTTTCTGTCCGGCCAGACGATTTTTTTCAGCTCGGCTTTAAAGTCTTTCAGAAATTTCGGGATGGACTTGCCGGCGCGAGCCAGCACATTGCCCTTGCCCGAGCTTGGCCTTCTGGCCTTGGAAGCTTTTTCGGCCTTCGCGACCTTTTCGGCGGCTTGCGATAAATCTTTCTTAGCCATTTTGTTTCCTCCCGCCTACTTCGATTCGCGGTGGAGAGTATGTTTCTTGCAGAATCTGCAGTACTTGTTCATCTCCATGCGGTCCGGTGTGTTCTTCTTGTTTTTGCTGGTGTTGTAATTGCGCTGCTTGCATTCTGTGCACGCGAGGGTGATTCTTACTGTCATAACGGCACCTCCATCGGTTTCGGATTTATTAGCCTCCCTCTGTTCGGAAAACAGGGCACAAAAAAAGAACCCTCCTTGAGAGGTAGAAATAGAATATCATTTATTATGCGGAGAGTCAAGCAATTTTTTCATAAATACCCGAAAATCCGTTTAATTTTCTCAAAAAACAGCACGGAATGATGACTCTTTCCCGCGGAGCGGCGCCTTACAATTCATTTTTACCCCAAAATGACGAACCCATGAGCGACTCCGGCATTACAAAACGGACAAAATTGACAGGCTGATCGCTGCCGGCACGGTAAATCCATCGCGTCATTTCCGCGACTTTTTTTCCTTCCTGCAGCTGCAGGGAAGTCTGCTCGGCTTTAACGGGCTTGCGTACGACGACACTCAGGTCAATCCGGTTGATGTTGATGTCCGGATAGGACAGGATGGCATGGGCGACGGATTGGGATGGGTTGAGTTTTTTTACGGTTTCAAAAAGCGCCGGCAAAAAGTAGCTGTCTTCAACCGCCACGGGCTTGCCGTCGGCTATTCTGAGCCGTTTGAGATGCCCGATGGTCATGTCTTTTGTCCAGCCCTTGAGCAACTCGCCTTTCGGTCTGAGCGTCTCACTGACCAATATCTCGTTTTTAATTTCCAGCCCAAGCTGGCGCAGTGAATAGGCGAGGGAAACAAGGGGCTCGAAACTGTAGGAATTCTGCTGCTCGCAAACAAAAGTCCCGATGCCGTGCCGTTTAACAATTTTGCCTTCGTGCTCGAGTTCAGCCAGCGCAGCGCGTACCGTGGCACGCCCGACCCCGAGCAGGGCTGTCAATTCGTTTTCGGTCGGCAGTTTTGAGTCAGCCGGAGTTTTGCCGGTAACAATCAAGTCCAGCAGATAGTTTTTTACCTGTACATACAGGGGCAGGCGCGTATTGCTGTCAAGCACGATGTTCACCTTTTCAAATACAAGAATATTTTACTTGACAACAGCTTAGCATAATGATAAAATGTTGTCAAGATGTTCGGACATCCGAACAACACCCCTTTTTGAAAATTATCGGTCGGAATAGCGGGGTTTTTTATGGATAATAAAATTAAAAAAATACAAAAAACGCTGGAAAAAAATGGCTTCGGCGGCATTGAATGCGGCGAATGGCGCAGTTCCGTGCGGCTTGAAGGCGAGCTGGACGATTGGAACAAGATTGTAAAAGCCGGGAAGCTTGCCGCCAAAGCAGGGTATAAAGCGGTGCGGAACGATATCACCTTATCCGGTTTTACCGCCCCCCCGGTCAGAGAACCAAAGGTGCGGGACAATGCGCTTGAAGGACTCACTCCCGATGTGCTGATTATCGGCGGGGGTGTGATTGGCTGCTCCATCGCGCGGGAATTGTCCAAATACCGCCTGAACATCCTGCTCCTTGAAAAAGAAAGCGATGTCGCCATGCAAACTTCGTCGCGTAATGATGGCATGATTCACCCCGGCATCGCTTCCCACCCCGGCACCTTGCGCGGCGAGATGAATGTCAGGGGCAATTTTCTGTATACGGATTTATGCCGCGACCTGAGTGTTCCCTTTGAACGGTACGGCAACCTGATTCTATATTCAAGCAAAGCTTTCGGTTTGCTGTTGTCGCCCGTACTCGCGCGGCGTCAAAAGCTGCTTGGCATTGAAGGGCAAAAAATATCCCGCCGCCGGCTTGTCGAAATCGAGCCGAATATCACGGATAAGGCTGTCGGCGCGTTCGAGTATCCCTCTTCCGGCGTGCTTTCCCCTTATAAACTGACGGTTGCCATAGCGGACAACGCGGTGGAAAACGGTGTCAGAATTTCTCTTGACACGATCGTCCGGTCGATGGAAACGCAGGGCGGCAGAATTACGGGTGTTGTAACGAACAGAGGCATTGTCAGGCCGAAAACCGTCATCAACGCCGCGGGCGTTTTTTCGGACATTGTTGCGGATATGGCGGATGACAAATTTTTCACGATTCACCCCCGCAAGGGCGAGTGCGCTATTTTGGACAAGAAAAAAGGCGCGCTGGTCACCCGCTCGATGGGGCTGATTGATATTTCCATGGCATCTTCTGACACAAAAGGCGGCGGTGTCATGCGCACCATAGACAACAATGTGCTCGTGGGCCCGGATGCCTATGAGCAGCCGCTGCGGGAAGATTTTACAACCAACCGGGATCATTTGGATGTTCTGCTGAGCAAACATTTGCCGCTCATTAAAGGCTTTTGCAAGGCCGATGTGATTACTTACTTTTCGGGTATCAGGGCATCCACTTATGAAGAAGAATTTATTATAGAAAAATCGGAGCATGTCGGCAACCTGATTCACGCCGCGGGTATTCAGTCACCGGGGCTGGCTTCCGCACCGGCGATTGCGGAGCGGATTAGGGAGATAACGGTTGAAGTCCTGTCCGGCGTGATGCAGGTTGTCCCGAACGAGCAGTTCAATCCCCGCCGCCGCGTATCACCGGTGATGGCAAAACTGTCCCTGACGGAAAAGCAGGCGGCAATCAAAGCAAACCCCGACTACGGTATTGTGATTTGCCGGTGCGAAGGCATCAGCAAGGGGGAAATCATTGACACCATTAACTCGCCGCTTCCCGCGGTTTCGGTGGACGCGGTCAAACGCAGAAGCAGGCCCGGTATGGGGCGTTGCCAGGGCGGTTTTTGTTCCCCGCTGGTGATGCAGATTATCTGTGAGCAAACCGGTATGCAAGCCTGCGAAGTGACGAAAAACGGAGAAGGGTCTAATATAGTATTTAGTGATTAGGGGGCGAACAGTGTTCGCCCGAAAAGCAATAGAGAAGCGCGGCTGCGCCGCGGGAAGCAGTAGGGGACGGGTTTTTCGTCCCGGTAGGAAACGGATTTCCGTCCCGGTAGGGGATGGCGCCTCGACATCCCGCCGGTTGGAACCAGGAAAATTAATGAATGATGAATAATGAATGATGAATAATGGTGGGCGGGACACCCGTACCCGAACCAAAGCGACAGGAGTTGCGATTGAATGATCGAACCAACCAAAAATTATGATGTCATCATCCTCGGCGGAGGTCCGGCAGGGCTTGCCGCCGCTATTCAGGCGCACAAAAAAGGCGCGGCGGTGATGCTTATCGAGCGCGAAAAGAAACTCGGCGGCATTCTCAAACAATGCATCCATGACGGCTTCGGGCTCGTGCATTTTGAAGAACGCCTGACCGGCCCCGAATACGCCGGACGGTTCTTGGATGAGTTTTACGCGCTGCATATCGAATACCTGACCAACGCCTTTGCTAACGATGTACGCCGGTTGCCGGAAGGCGGCTTTGAACTGCTCTTGCAAAGCGCGCAAGGCATGCTGATTATCCAGTCTAAAACGCTGGTGCTCGCCTGCGGCTGCCGCGAAAAAACATCCAGGCAGGTGTTTATCCACGGGGAGCGCCCGGCGGGTATTTTTTCCGCCGGTACGGCGCAGTATATGGTCAACATTATGGGCGAAATGCCCACAAAGCGGTGTGTTATCCTCGGCAGCGGGGATATCGGCTTGATTATGGCGCGGCGCTTCACCCTGGAAGGCGCGAGTGTGGAAGGTGTTTACGAAATTAAAAACGCGCCTGCCGGCCTTGCCCGCAATGTCAGCCAGTGTTTGGATGACTTCAATATCCCGCTGCACCTGTCCTCCACGGTGACAAAAGTCATCGGCAGCAAACGGGTGGAAGCGGTCGAAGTATGCGAAGTGGATGAAAACTTCAATCCGGTGGAAGCAACCAAACGAATTGTGCCGTGCGATGCTTTGATTCTGTCCGTTGGCCTGTTGCCGGAAAATGAGATTGCGGAGTTACTCGGGGTTGAAATCGACCCCGCGACCAGGGGTCCGTTTGTGGACCAGACGCTCATGACGAGTGTGCCGGGCGTTTTTTCCTGCGGCAACGCGCTGCATGTCAACGACCTGGTGGACTATGTTTCCCAAAGCGGTTTTTTGGCAGGCGCTTCAGCGGCCGCCTTTGTGCCCGGAAAGAGCAATAAAATAAAATTCGACTACAGCGGGAAGGACTTTCTCTACGCGGTACCGCAGCTTTACGATACGGAGTTCGGGGGGGCAATGACCCTTTATTTCCGCAGCCGGGAAGATTGCCGCAAAAAGAAGGTTGAAATCTCCGTAAACGGTCAGGCAATCAAGTCCAAAAAATACAGCCGTCTGCTGCCCAGTGAAATGGAAGTGTTGAGCTTTGAGCCCGAACAGGGTATAATAAATCAAATAACATTATCAATGGGGGACTATGGATGAACATGACTTGTATCGTATGTCCCAACGGCTGCCGGCTAACGGTCGAGAACGAAAACGGCAACATCAAGGTGGACGGCGCGCAGTGCAAAAAAGGAATCAGCTTTGCTCAGGCGGAACTGACCAATCCGATGCGCTCCCTGACCACAACGGTGCGTACCAATTTTGCGGACATGCCGCGCCTGCCCGTTAAAACAAACGGCGAAATCCCCAAGGGGAAGATGCTCGAAGCAATGAAGATCATCAGAAATGTACGCGTCAGCAAAAGGCTGCACACGGGCGATGTCATTCTCCCGGATGTTTTCGGTGTAGAGATTATTGCGACGGCGAGCATGCAGCAATCAACAGATTAATCGACAAGATGAGGAGGTTATGATATGGCGAAGAAAGCAGCGTTTACCCCCGAATGGTATCATCAGGAGGCTCCCGCGAAGTCTTACCGTTCCATCCTGAAATGGGGCAGCCCGACCGCGTTCAAGGCACCCAACTCCAAGCTCTACAAGCTGATGAAAGAAACCTTTGACATGACGGATGAGGATTTTAAGCAGGGCAAAGAAATGGGGCTGGAGGCCGTTGATTTTGACAGCCCGATCCGTTTGAGTGAAACGCAAATCAACGCCTTGCGCGAAATCGTCGGGGAGGAAAATGTAAAAACCGACAACTATACCCGTCTATCGGTCGCCTACGGTAAAACCATGGTTGACCTCATGCGTCTGCGCAAGGGCATTGCCGAAAACCTGCCGGATGTCGTGCTGTATCCGCGCGACAGGGAAGATATCGTTAAAATTGTTGCGTATTGCTGCGAGCAGAAAATTCCCATGTATGTGTACGGCGGCGGCTCATCCGTGACAAGGGGTGTCGAGCCGGTTTGCGGGGGCGTTTCGCTGGATATGCGCCCGAACTTCAACAAAGTGATTTCTTTCAGTGAAAACAATCAAACAATCACCGTTGAAGCCGGCATGAGCGGGCCGAAGCTGGAGGAAACCCTCAACAACGCTGTCAAGTTATTCAAAGCCAAGCGCGCTTACACCTGCGGTCATTTTCCGCAGAGCTTTGAGTATTCCTCCGTCGGCGGTTGGGTGGTAACCCGGGGCGCAGGGCAAAACTCCAGTTATTACGGTAAAATTGAAGACATTGTTTACAGCCAGGAATATGTGACCCCGGCCGGCATTATCAAGAGCGATGAGTTCCCTGCCAATGCCACGGGACCTTCCATCGACGAACTAATGATGGGGAACGAGGGCACCTTCGGTATTCTGACCCATGTGACACTTCGTATTTTCAAGTATATGCCCGACAACCGCGAACGCTTCAGCTTTGTGTTCAAAACCTGGCAGGAAGGCGTGGATGCCGCGCGCGAGGTCATGCAGGGTGAGTTTGGTTTTCCGTCCGTTTTCCGCCTGTCCGACCCGGAGGAAACCGCCGTGGCCTTCCGGCTGTACGGCGTGGCGGACACACCCATTGACACGATGCTCAAGGCCAGGGGCTATAAAGACGGCAGCCGTGTGCTGATGCTCGGGTTTACGGAGGGCGAGGCGCATTTCAGCAAGAATGTTAAAAGACAAATCAAGAAGATTTGCAAAAAACACGGCGCCATGTACACCACCGGCGTTGTCACAAAAGCCTGGGAGCATGGCCGTTTTACAGACCCGTACCTGCGCGAGGATATGGGCGACTACGGTTTGATGCTCGACACGCTGGAGTGCTCCGTGAATTGGGACAACTTTATGCCTGTGTATGAGGGCGTGCGTGCATTCTGCAAGAGCAGGCCCCAAACCATCTGCATGACGCATATGTCCCACTTTTATCCGCAGGGCGCCAACCTGTACTTTATCTTTGAGGCGAAGATCAGCGAAATCGATGAATACCTGGCGTACCAGTGCGGTATTATGGACAACATTCAAAAGTTCGGCGCGGCAATGAGCCATCACCACGGCATCGGCAAGATGACGGCGCCCTGGCTGGAAGCACAGATCGGCAAAAACCAAATGGATATCTACCGGGCGCTTAAAAAACATTTTGACCCGGACAACCTCATGAACCCGGGCGGAACCCTGGGGCTTGATTTGCCGGAAGATAAGAAAATCGATTTGATCGGTAAATAAAAGTTGCCGGCCGAACAAAAATGTAATATAATCTTTAAGGGGAGGGCATGGTTGCCGTCCCCTTTCTTCAACAGGCGAAGGATGGGAAAGGCGGCGGGGCGGTGAAAAACAAAGCGGAAAAAACACATCCCTTGAAATGGCAGCTTCTGCTGCTGTTTACAACGGTATTCCAGGTGCTTTCCGCCTTGCCGGTTGTTTTTGCGGCGGACGGGGTCAACTGGACGCTTCTGGGCGTTTTTTCGGGGTATATCGCCGTCGAATGGGCATACCTTGCCGTGAACCGTCTGATTTCCAAAAGGAATACATTCGAGCTTGAAATTGTCGCGTTTTTGCTCTCCGGCATCGGGATGGTCATTTGCGCGGGTTTCAGCACCGGCTTTGCCGTGAAACAATTGATTGCCGTTTTCATGGGCCTTGCCGCGCATGTTGTTATTTTGCTCCTCCTGCGTGACACGGACACGGCGATGCGCCTGCGCGTGCCCGTGGCTTTTGCCGCCGTCGGGCTGCTGGGTCTCAATTTGGCGTTGGCTACGATGGTCAACGGCACCCTCAACTGGATTGAGGTCGGCGGATTTTCCATTCAGCCGTCGGAACTGGTGAAAATCGCGTTTGTGTTTGTGGGTGCCGTCACACTGGAAAAATTGCAGTCAACCAAAAGTTTGACAAAGTATCTGGTGTTTTCCGTCACCTGTATCGGCGCGCTGTTTTTCATGCGGGATTTCGGCACGGCACTGATTTTCTTTTTCACCTTCATTGTAATCGCCTTTATGCGCTCCGGCGATATCCGCACCCTGTTTTTTATTTCCACCGGCGCCCTGCTCGGCGCGGGGCTTGTGATGTATTTCAGACCCTATGTCGCGGTGCGTTTCGCGACTTACCGCCATGTTTGGGAAAACATGGACACCGGCGGTTATCAGCAGACGCGTGTGCTCATTTACACCGCAAGCGGCGGGCTTTTCGGGCTGGGCATCGGCCGGGGCAAACTGCGTGAAGTCTTTGCCGCTTCCACCGACCTGGTGTTCGGGGTGATTTGTGAGGAATGGGGCCTGCTGCTCGGGTTGGGCATTCTCGCGGCATACGGGCTGATTGCCGTATACGCCATCCACGCGTCAAGGCGGGCGAGCTCAACCTATTACGCGATTGCCGCTGTCGCTGCCGCGGGCATGATGCTTTTCCAGGTCGCACTGAATGTATTCGGTATCACGGACCTTTTGCCGCTCACCGGGGTTACCCTCCCCTTTATCAGCAGGGGCGGCACAAGCATGATTTGCTCCTGGGCTTTGCTGGCCTTTATTAAATCCGCGGGGTTTTACAAACCGGCGGGCAAAGCGGCGGGTATGCTTTCATTGCCGCCCGAACAGGAACAGCCTGTTATGAACTAAGAAAGTATCCGGCAACGGAAAAAAGCAAGGAGGCGGACAAATTGAATCATACAACCCGGCGCGCTTACACACTGTATGTGCTGGTTGCCGCCTTTTTCGCGGGGATGGCTGTTCTCGTTGTCACGCTTTTTATCAACGGCGGCAACTGGGCAGCCAACCGCGTAAACAGGCATGTGTACAGCGCGGGGCAGATTATGTCCGCGGGGTCGATTTACGCCCGCGGCGGTGAGGTGCTGGCAAAGAGTGTGGACGGTAAGCGGGTTTACAGCGATGATAAAACCCTGCGCTTGGCCACCCTGCACGCGGTGGGGGATGCCGCCGGATTTATTGCCTCCGGCGTTCATTCCGCCTATAAAAAGGAACTGTCCGGCTACAGTTTTGTCAACGGCGTCTATCTGCTCAAAGAATACGGCAAAGGCAGCGACATCTACCTGACCCTTGACGCAAAAGCCTGCGCCGCTGCTTACAACGCGCTCGGAACGAGCAAGGGGACCATCGGCGTTTACAACTACAAGACGGGGGAGATTCTATGCATGGTGTCCACCCCGACTTTTGACATCAACAACAAACCGAAAAATATGGCGGCAGGACCGGATGAAAAATACGAGGGGGTCTACCTGAACCGTTTCCTGACGGGCATGTACACGCCCGGCTCGATATTTAAGGTTGTCACCGCGGCCGGCGCGATTGAAAACATACCGGACATTTACAGCAGAACATTTACCTGCACGGGCACCCTGCAAACAGCCAACGGTGTGGTAAGCTGCCCATCGGTTCACGGTACAAACAATTTTGAAAAAGCGCTCAACAACTCCTGCAACACGGCGTTCGCGCAGATTGCCATTGAGCTGGGCAGCAGCAAATTGAAGCTGCAGGCCGATGCGCTGGGGTTCAATCAGTCGATGACCGTAAACCGGATGGAGACCGCGAAAAGTATTTTTGATTTATCGGCAGCAAACGAGTTAGACCTCGGCTGGGCGGGCATCGGCCAGTACAATACACTGGTGAACCCCTGCCACATGATAACCCTCATGGGCGCTATCGCCAACGGCGGGCAGGGGATTGTACCCTATACGGTTGACCGGATTGTCAGCCCCGCCAAAACAGTGACGCAAAAAGGGTCCGCGCAAGTTGCCCCCGGCATTACTTTAAACAGCGCCACAGCCGGCAAACTCGCACAGCTGCTGCGTTCCAATGTGGTGAACAATTACGGCGACAGTATGTTTCCGAAACTTCAGATATGCGGCAAAACCGGCACCGCGGAGGTGGGGGAAGGCAAAGTCCCGCATGCCTGGTTCGTCGGCTTCTCACTGCGTGATGACATGCCATACGCCGTTGTGACCATTGTCGAAAACGGCAGAACCGGTCTGAACCGGGCAATACCCGCGGCAAACAAGGTGCTGCAAACACTTGCCCCCAAGTGACCGCCAAAATACACACAGACAGGGAGCGGCTCTATGCCCTCACCCTGTCTGTTTTTTTACTGTTTATTTAGTTTGCAATGCCCTCATAAAACCCGAATTGGCTGTTGTAGAGCTCCGCGTAAAAACCTTTGCTCGCGAGCAGTTCTTCGTGCCTGCCCTGTTCCACAACGCGTCCGTGATTGACCACGAGTATCATATCCGCTTCCCGTATGGTGGACAGCCGGTGCGCGATAACAAAATTGGTTCTGCCTTTCATCAGCGTTTTCATCGCTTGCTGAATCAACACTTCCGTGCGTGTGTCCACGGAGCTGGTCGCTTCATCCAAAATCAGTATCGCAGGGTCGGCTAAAATCGCGCGGGCGATGGTCAGCAGCTGACGCTGCCCCTGGGAAATGTTGGCGCCGTCTTCTTCAAGCACGGTGTCGAACCCGTCGGACAGGGTGCTGATAAAGTGGGTCACCCGCGCCGCGTTGGCCGCGGCCTGGATATCTTCCTCACTCGCGCCCTCACGGCCGTAGGCGATGTTTTCGCGGATGGTGCCTTTGAACAGCCAGGTATCCTGCAGCACCATACCGAATATTTTACGCAGGTTCTCACGCGGCAGCTCGCGTATGTCAATGCCGTCAATCATGATACGGCCCGCCTGCACATCGTAAAAACGCATCAGCAGGTTGACCAGGGTGGTTTTACCCCCGCCCGTGGGGCCGACAATCGCGATGAGCTGCCCGGGTTCAACCTTGATATTCATGTCTTCAATGAGCGGTTTATCCGCCAGATAGCGGAAGTCCACATGTTCGATTTCAACCCTGCCCTGCGCGGTTTCGATGGAGCGGGTGTTGTTCTCCGGAATTTCCTCTTCTTCCTCCAGCAGCGTGAATACTCTTTCCGCGCAGGCGAGGGAAGACTGCAGTTTGTTCGTGATGTTGCCAAGCGCCACAATGGGCTGCATAAACAGCATGGCGTAGGTGTAAAACGCGGTGATGTCGCCGAGCGTCATACGGCCGCTGATGACATAAATCCCGCCGAATACGCAGATGATGATGAACGCGACATAGCCGAAAAAGTCGAGAATGGGACCCACCAGGCCGGACATAAACTGGGCTTTTCTGCTTACGAGAGCGAGCTGGTCGTTGATATCGTCAAACTCCTCTTTGGCAGAGCCTTCCCTGCCGAAGATCTTCACTATCTTGTGCCCGGTAAACATTTCCTCAATATGGCCGTTGAGTTCGCCCGTTCTGTCCCACTGGGCCTTGAAGTGCTTTTTGGAACGGCGTGTGATCGCGACAACCATCAACAAACTAGGGGGTACGATAGCGAGTGTGATGAGGGTCATGCGCCAGCTGACATACAGCATACAGCCGAAGACGCCCAAAGCGGTGACAAAAGAGGTGATGATTTGTATGATACTGTTCTGGAAGGAGTTGCTGATGTTATCTATATCATTGACCATGCGGCTCATAATATCGCCTTTTGCGTGTGTGTCAAAGTATTTCAGGGGCATTTTAGAAAGTTTGGCATTGATCTTTTCGCGCAGCGAGCAGACGACTTTCTGCGTGATGCCGGCCATGGTATAGTGCTGTATAAAGGTGAGCACGGAACTTGTGCCGTAAACGCCCAGCAGAGAAAGCAAAATCATCAGGATTGCCCGCATATCAATTTGCTTGCCGAGCAGTTTCTGCTTGACCTCCGTCTGCACGGCGTCAACGGCATCCCCCAACAGCATCGGTCCGACTACGCTCACGACCGCCCCGAGGATGCCGGACACGAGCACAACAGCCATAATGCGCTTATACGGCAGCAGCAGGGCGAAGTATTTGCGCGCGGTTTGCTTCAAATCCTTCGGTTTTTCGCCCGGTTTGCGCTTGCCGCCCTTGTAAGACGCGTATTTTTCCCTGCGTTTTTCCCGTATCTCTTTGAGCGCGAGGTTTTGTTTTTCCCGTCTTCTCATGCCAAATCCTCCTGCGACAGTTGGGAAAGCGCGATTTCACGGTAAACGGAGCAATTTTTCAACAAATCCTTGTGTTTGCCCATACCGGCGATTTTGCCCTCATCCAGTACAATAATATTGTCCGCGTCCATTATGGTACCGATACGCTGGGCGACGATAATCAGCGCGCTGTCCCGCAGGTTTTCTTTGAGTGAGGCTCTGAGCTTTGCGTCAGTCAAAAAGTCCAGTGCGGAAAAACTGTCGTCAAATACATAAAAGTCGGAACGGCGGATGAGCGCGCGCGCGATGGCAATACGCTGCTGCTGCCCGCCGGAGAGGTTTTTGCCGCTTTGGGAAACGGGGTCGTGCAAACCGTCTTTGAGCTTTTTGACAAAATGGCTTGCCTGCGCGATATCCAGTGCCGTCCACATTTCCTTTTCGGTCGCGTCCGGCTTGCCGAAAAGCAAGTTATCCGCAATGGTGCCGCTGAACAGGAACGCCTTTTGCGGCACAAAGCCGATTCTGTTGTGCAGCGCGTCCGTGGACATGTACCGGATATCAACACCGTTAAGGAGGATGGACCCGTAACTGACATCATAATAACGCGGAATCAGGTTGACCAGCGTGGATTTACCGCTGCCGGTACCGCCGATGATAGCCGTGGTTTCGCCCGCTTTTGCGGTAAAGCTGATTTCACTGAGCACGGAGGCTTCCGCGCCCGGGTAGCAAAAATATACGCCTTTGAACTCGAGGGTATTGTCCGGACCTTTTGTAGGGATGACGGGTGTTTCGGGCTCTTTAATCTTGGTTTCAAGCGCCAGCACTTCGTTGATGCGGCGGGCGGATATTGCCGCGCGCGGGAGCATAATGAACATCTCCGCCGCCATTGCCACAGCCGCGATCATCATAATCAGATAGACAAGAAACGCCTGTAAGTTGCCCACAGTGTTCTCAATTTGCAGGCGCTGCAACGGGTTTGCCGCGTCAAGGGCGTTGAGCTGCCTGCTGGTGATAAAAACAATGGCAACCGTCAGCAAAAATACCAGCAAGACGGCAAAGGGCATCAAGCCCGCGAGGATGCGGTTGATTTTCAGTGTAAGCGAGGTCAGGTCCAGGTTTGCGCTTTTAAAACGGCTGTCCTCATACCGCGAACGGTTAAACGCGCGGATAACCCTGATGCCGCCGAGCTTTTCGCGCAGAATCTGGTTGAGCATATCCGTCTTTTTTTGCATCACATCAAACATGGGCACAATCTTTTTGGCCGCCAGTACGGCGATGAACACCACAATCGGGATAACAACAAACATGATGGACGACAGCCCTTTATTGAGGCTGAACGCCATGACAGCGCCCCCGATCATCATCAGCGGCGCGCTGATCATCGTGCGCAGGATGGTCATGAGCATATCTTGAATTTTATTGATGTCATTGGTGTTGCGGGTAATGAGAGACGGGGTGCCGATACCGTCAATGTCACACTGGGAAAGGCTTTCGACCTTGAAAAATACCGCCTTGCGTACAGCCCGGCCGAAACCGGTCGCCGTGCGGGCAGAGCAGTAGTTCGAGGTAATGGCGGCCGCTGCGGACATCAGCGACAGCACCAGCATGAAAAACCCGATTAACATGATATAACCGACGCGCTCCTCCGAGATGCCTTTGTTGATAATAGACGCGAGGAGCCGGGGCAAAAGGAGTGAAAGCCCGGTGTGCGCAAGCGAAAAGACAATTGTCAGCGCTGCAAAAAACTTCAGCGGTTTAAGGAATGTGAGCAGTTTAAGCAAAGCGTTGCCTCCCTGTGAAAATATGGGCGTTGAATCATCAAAAAAAATCGAACAAAATACCGGTACGCGCTACAGCAAGATCTCTTTCATCTCCGCCAACCGTTGGGCGGTGTCGATGTTTTTGAGCAAGTGGGCATCTGTGCCATAACAAAAGACAACGCCGGCCTCTTTGCCGATGTGCCAAAGCCGCCGCGCGAAATCCGGGTCGCCGAGCACCGCTCCGGTGTTGATTTCCCAAGCTGTGAGGTATTGATTGCTCAACTCAAAAAGGGCTCCGAGTTCATTGTCGGTTACCGCTTTTGTGAGGAGCGTCTTGTCCTCAAACGCTTTGACAAAGCGGCCGATGAGCGGGTGCGCGATGCAGTCGGCGCTGCCGGAGGAAATCACGGACGATATCACCCGCAGTGAATATTCCGCGTAGCCGCGCGGTGTTTTATCGCCCGGCTGTCCCCAAAAATCCAGATGATAATGATTGCAGGAATAGAGCCTGTAGTCCAGCGCCTGCCGGACTGCTTCGTTCTCGAGTGTTTCACCCGGCGCGTAAGCGGAAAGCTCCCCGCCGAACAATATTTTAACGTGCGCACAGCGTGTTTCCGCTTCGCTCTTGAGTGATGCGATGTGCCGCAGAAACTGCTTGTTTGAAATGTCGGTGTTAAAATGATCCGTGAGCGCGATTGTTTCAAGCCCGGCTGCCTGCGCGGTTTCGACAATAGCGGCAAGCGTCATTTCCGGTTTGGCACAATGAGAAAACACCGTGTGAATATGAAGATTGTGCGCGGCAAGCGCGTCCAAATCATATGTGCGCTCAAAAAAATACATCCTTGTACCCCGTTGCTGTTATGTGTTTATCCCGCTGTTTCTGCCACGGCGGCATCTGTAGTGCCCTCGAGAGCGGTATCGCCCGTTTCATCTGTCGTTTCAGCGGAAGACCCGTCGACGGCAGATGTCGTTTCAAGTATTGTCGTAAATTGCTGCGCGGTGGTCGGTTCGGTGGTTGAAGCCTTTTTATCGGGGTCCGCAGTATTCGGCGCCTCGGTTGCCTGTATGGCACTGACATAGTAGCCGGTTTCGTCATCCGGTTGCCGGAGCGTGATTTTTAAATATTTGTTTGCCTGTGGAGGGGTGTATTCGCCGTTTTTGTTCAGTTTCCATTTGTCGGCCGATAAACAACCGACAATTAGGATGATTGAATCACCTTGCTTATCGATGGTTTCTACCCGCGGGATAAAAATGGGGTCGATGCCTGTGAGCGGAATAATATAGCTTTGTTTTGCCTTGTCATAGATAAAGGTGTAGCCTTGACCGACTACCGAATCATATTCGGGCGGGAATTCACTGCCAAACAGTTTTTTGTAAAAGAACGCTATGTCATTGACGGGTACAATGTAACCAATCGGATCCGTTTCGGAATATTTGTATGTTTTTTTGCTCAGCCCTTCGTCCGCCAAAAAAGCCCAGATGGCCGCGTCAAGCAAATAGGTTTGATCGGCATCTTGGATATCGTCAAAATACGGCGGATCATTCCGGACTACCTGGGTCAGAAATTTTGTATATTCCTCTTTCAGTTCGCCTTTTCCGGTGAAGTTTTTTACCGCGTCCGCAGCAAAAAAAATCAGCGTTGCCGTGCCGACGGCGGCTAACAGGATAATCGCGAGCCCCAGCGGGAAAGCCCAGCGGTGCTTGCGTTTTCTTCGGTTGCGATGTTCGATTGGTGTATTGTCCGCCATCGTAAACTCCATTCCGCCGGAAGGGGCGTGTTATCGAATCTGCCCGGTTCCGTATACCAGATATTTTTCGCTTGTCAGGTTGTTGAGCCCGAGGGGTCCTCTCGCGTGCAGTTTTTGGGTGGATATGCCGATTTCCGCGCCGAAGCCGAACTCCCCGCCGTCCGTAAATCTCGTGGACGCATTGACATAGACCGCCGCCGCGTCAACGCTGTTCAAAAACTTTTGCGCCGCCGTGTAATCGCCGGTGATAATGCATTCGCTGTGCTTTGTGCCGTATGCCGCGATGTGCTCAATCGCCTCGTCCATGTCCGCGACTACTTTTGCCGAGAGAATGTAGTCCAAATACTCCGTGCCCCAGTCGCTTTCGTCCGCGGGCACCGCCCCGGGCAGAATCGCGCATACCATTTCGTCGCCCCGGATTTCCACCGATTTTTCCGCAAGCGCGGCATGGATGGCCAGCAGCGCGAGTTCGGCAATATCCTTGTGTACGAGGATGCTTTCACAGGCGTTGCAGACGGATGGGCGTGATGTTTTCGCGTTAAAAATAATATCCGCCGCCATATCGATATCGGCCGCGCTGTCCACATAAACATGGCAGTTGCCCACACCGGTTTCAATCACGGGGATGGTCGAGTTTTCCATCACCGCCTTGATCAGGCCGGCGCCGCCTCTGGGGATGAGCACATCGATATAGCGGTTCATTTTCATCAGTTCATTCGCGCTTTCCCGCGCGGTGTCTTCCACAAGCTGCACGCAGTCTTCCGGCAAACCGGCACTTTTGACAGCGGCGCGCATGATGGCCGCAAGGGCTTTGTTGGAATGAATCGCTTCTTTGCCCCCGCGCAGGATGACGGCGTTGCCGGCCTTCAGGCACAGCGCCGCCGCGTCCACGCTGACATTCGGGCGCGCCTCGTAGATGACGGCGATAACACCCAGCGGTACGCTCACCTTTTGTATTTTCAGCCCGTTCGGGCGGGAAGAGCCGGATAGTATTCTGCCGACAGGGTCGTCCATGGCGGCGATTTTTTCAACACCGTCCGCCATCGCTTCTATTCTGCCGGCGTCCAGGCCGAGCCTGTCCAACAGAGCAGGCGTGAGCCCCGCCACTTTGCCGTTTTCAATATCGGTTTGATTGGCCGCAATGATTTCATCGGCATTTTTGATAAGTGCCGAAGCAATGGCGTTCAACGCCGCGTCTTTCAATCCCCCGCGCGCTGTCGCCATTATCCGCTCGGCTTTAACGGCATTTTGTCCGATTTCTTCCATTTTCAGCATATGACAACACATCCTTTATGATTAAAAATCCTCGGTCTTGCGGTTCATCATTCCCCTCCAAAGGATGGGAATTGCCGGGGATTCGCGGGACGCAAAACGCGTCCCCTACAGGCGGGTGCGGGTGTTCCGCCACCCACTATCTTATCTGTCCCGAAAAGAATGTCCCCACTTGTTCCCCGTCCAGCAGCTTGTATATTTCCCCGGGGTCGCTGCCGTTCATTACAACGGTGTCAATACCCGCTTCGGTGGCGAGTTTGGCCGCTTGGAGTTTGGTAATCATACCGCCTGTGCCCTGCTTTGAACTGCTCGGCGCGGCCAGGGCAAGAATCTCATCGGTAATCTCCTCCACAACGGGGATCAGCTTCGCGTCTTTGTCCTCATGCGGGTTGGCGCTGTATAGGCCGTCAATGTCCGTTAAGATGATTAATGCGTCGGCTTTGACGAGTTTTGCGACATTGGCGGAAAGGCTGTCGTTATCACCGTAGACAATTTCTTCCACAGCGACGCTGTCGTTTTCATTCACGATCGGGATAGCGCCGTATTCAAACAGCTTTTCAAAGGAATTAATCAGATTGGTTCTGCGTTCCCCGTTTTCAATATCACTGCGGGTGATCAAGAGCTGGCCGACAATCTGCCCGTATTCGCCGAACAACTTGTCGTACATAAACATGAGCTCGCACTGCCCCACCGTAGCCGCCGCCTGCCTGCCCGGGGTGTCCTTCGGCCGCTCTTTGAGCCCGAGTTTACCCACGCCCACACCGATGGCGCCGGAGGTGACCAGCACGACCTCTTGCCCGGCATTGTGCAGGTCGGCGAGCACTGCGGCAAGTTTTGCCATGCAGCGGATGTTTGTTTTGCCGGTTTTATAAGTCAGGGTGGAAGTACCGACCTTAAAAACGATTCTTTTGGCTGTTTTGAGGTTTGACATCATTTAAATCAATGTCCTTTCGCAAGGTAAAATCATTTTACCCCGGATCCTTCGCTGTGTTGGGCGAACTGGGTTCGCCCGCCGTTTTTTATCGGACCATCCGTCCCTTACCAAATATTCAAAAAATTATACCATATTATAGTTGGTTTTTACAACCAAAGAAACAGACGCAATATTAACAAAGGGTAAATAAATCTGCGGAAAATTTCGGGCGAACTCAGTTCGCCCTACCTCGCAACCGGGATATCCGCCGTATCACTTTCCACACAAAAGACCAGGGTCAGCCCGCCGAGTGTGATGATATCGCCGTCGAATAAAAAGATTCGCTTTTTGACGGCCTCGCCGTTGACATTTGTGCCGGTGGTGGAGCGCGTGTCTGTTACATACCAGCCCTTTTTTTTCTCTGCTATCACCGCGTGAAGCCTGGATACGGTCGGATAATTAAAAACAATGTCGCAGGTTTTGCTGCGGCCGATCGAGTTTTCACCGTATTTGAGCGGGAAGATTTCACCGTTTGCCGCATTTTGCAAATAGAGTCCCGTTGCGTTCTTGGCCGGCTTGCGCAACAGCGAAAAAAGACACCAACTCAATATGAAAACGCCCAAAACGGGCAGAACAATTCTGCTGATTTGCGCGATGGTTACCATATCGCAGACCCTTCCTACACTTTTCTGTACAGCATTTATTTTTAATATCATATTATTTGTAAGGGGAAATGTCAACAAAAGCCGCGAATAAAGCGCGGCACGGGGTGTAGGGCGACAGTGAACAAGAAAACGGCTTGAAGCCGGAGCAAATGACGGAATAGCTCATTTTTGTTGCAATAAATGTCAAAATTGACTATATTTGTGTATAAAACAACGAAATTATGAAATAATTAAAAAAATACTTGCAAAATCAATCAAACCGCAGTAAAATAATACCAAGGCAAAGGTGCCACGGGTGCAACCGATTTTACGGGTTGCACCAAAACTATTTTAGTTTTTGAAAGGCGAGTGAAACAAATGAACTATGTTGACAGAATTATTCAATCCGTAAAAGAAAAAAATGCGAACGAGCCGGAGTTTGTACAAGCAGCCGTTGAGGTGCTTGATTCCATCCGACCTGTTATCGAAAGAAAGCCGGTTTATGAGGAATGGGCGCTGCTCGAACGCCTTGTGGAGCCGGAAAAGGTTTCCACCTTTAGAATCCCTTGGGTGGACGACAGCGGCAAGGTGCAGGTAAACCGCGGTTACCGCGTGCAGTTTAACAGCGCCATCGGCCCGTATAAAGGCGGCTTGCGTTTTCACCCCTCCGTCTATATCGGCATCATCAAATTCCTCGGTTTTGAGCAGATATTTAAAAACTCACTCACCGGTCTGCCCATCGGCGGCGGCAAGGGCGGTTCGGACTTTGACCCCAAAGGCAAAAGCGACAAAGAAGTGATGAGCTTCTGCCAAAGCTTTATGACCGCCTTGTGCAGAGTTATCGGCGCGAATACGGATGTGCCCGCAGGCGATATCGGCGTAGGCGGCAGAGAAATCGGCTATATGTTCGGCCAGTACAAGCGCATCACCGGTTTGTACGAAGGCGTGCTTACCGGCAAAGGGCTTACCTACGGCGGTTCGCTCGTCAGGAATGAAGCCACCGGGTACGGTTTGGTCTACCTGGTGGAAGAAATGCTCAGGGACCACAAAATCGACATCAAAGGCAAGACTGCGGTTGTTTCCGGTTCGGGCAATGTGGCCATCTACGCGGTTGAAAAGGTTCACGCGCTCGGGGGTAAATGTGTCACCGTGAGCGATTCCAACGGTTATGTCTACGACGCTGACGGCATTGATGTTGCGGCTGTTAAAGAAATCAAAGAAGTCAAGCGCGGCAGAATCAAGGATTACCTCAATTACCGCCCGAACGCCAAGTATTTTGAAAGCGGCAATGTGTGGGAAGTGCCCTGCGATATCGCGCTGCCCTGCGCCACACAAAACGAACTCGATGAGTCGGATGCTCTTACGCTCGTTAAAAACGGCTGCGTCGCCGTTGCGGAAGGTGCCAATATGCCCGCGACTGCCGAAGCGGCGGAAGTGTTTATCAAAAACAAGGTCCTCTTTGCCCCGGGTAAAGCGGCCAATGCCGGCGGTGTCGCCACCTCCGCATTGGAGATGAGCCAGAACAGCTCACGCTGCAGCTGGAGTTTTGAAAAAGTGGATTGCGAACTCAAAAACATCATGGTCAATATCTATAAAAACATGTCCACCGCCGCCAAAGAATACGGCGCGGAAGACAACTTTGTGGTCGGCGCGAATATCGCCGGGTTCCTCAAGGTTGCGGATGCGATGATGGCACAGGGAATCGTATAAAATCGGGTTAAATAAGCGGGAGCGCCTGTAAAGTTAAATTACTTTACAGGCGCTGGTTTTATGTTCGGATGGATTTGTTCTACCTCTCAGCCGCCGTTCGGCGCCAGCTCTCCTAACATAGGAGAGCCAAAGCGGTCGTTTCTGCCTTGCGTCCCCGTTAAAAAGCTTTAGCTTTTTTAAATGAATGACGAAGTCATTCTATGTGAAACGGGAAGGGGACCGCCGCGGCGGTGAAGGGATTGTCGTACCGTATGTAGCCAGCTATCAAGAGTCAATAGGTAAACCAAATAAAAAATGAGAGAAATC